>JAHEGO010000012.1 GCA_024645045.1 Sphingobacteriaceae bacterium | reverse complement strand
CTAGATTACCCTTTGGTCCACCAGATTTTGCTAGGTATAAAGATACGCTTCGTATGCCACCATATTGGAGAGCTGATGTTGGGTTTAGTAAAGAGTTTGTGAGTAAGAAAAATGGGGGTAATTCGCAAATTGGCCCCTTTAAATCTCTGATGCTTTATACCGAAGTTTTTAACTTGTTTAAGCGCTCCAACACCATATCCTATCTATGGATTAGGGACGTCAATGCGCAACAATATGCTGTGCCTAATTACCTTACTTCAAGGCAAATTAACATTCGTTTGGTTGGTAAGTTTTAAGTACTTGTTTAAGAGTTGATAGTTTTTAACTTTGTATGGTATTTTAACCTATAAAAAATGCCAAACAAACACAATTTCGGTGCAGGTCCTTGCATCCTTCCACAAGAAGTATTTGAAGAAGCAGCACAAGCTGTATTGAGCTGGGGAAATACCGGCCTTTCTATTTTAGAAATTTCACATCGTACACCAGAATTTGAATCTGTTGTTGCAGAGTCTGTGCAATTGATTAAAGATTTGATGCAGGTGCCAGATGGTTATGAAGTAATTTTTGTTCAAGGTGGTGCAAGTTTACAATTTGGTATGTTGCCTATGAACTTATTAAATGACAACGAAACAGCTGGTTATTTAGATACTGGTGTTTGGGCAAATAAAGCTTTAAAAGAAGCTAAATTATTTGGTCAGGTGAATGTGCTAGCAAGTTCAAAAGATGCAAATTATTCTTTCATTCCTAAGGATTTTGATATCCCTTCAGATTTAAAATATTTTCATTGTACATCAAATAATACAATATACGGAACGCAATTGCAGTCATTCCCAAAATCGCCTGTAAGTATGGTTTGTGATATGTCTTCTGATATTTTAAGTAGAGAAGTAAATGTTGCAGATTTTGATTTGATATATGCTGGAGCACAGAAAAACATTGGCCCTGCGGGTAATACCGTGGTCATTGTAAAATCAAGTATTCTTGGAAAAGTAACTAGAAAAATTACTTCGATGCTCGATTACCAAATTCATATTGAAGGAGGTTCGATGTATAATACTCCTCCAGTATTTTCTATTTATGTTGCGATGTTGAATTTACGTTGGCTTAAAAAACAAGGTGGCGTAAAAGAAATGGAGAGAAGGAACATCGAAAAAGCAAATTTACTTTATAGTGAAATAGACCGTAACTCTTTATTTAAAGGTACTTGCGCGGTTGAAGACCGTTCAAAAATGAATATTTGTTTTGTAATGAATGATGCCAATTTAGAAAAAGAGTTTTTACAAATGGCTGTAGCAGCAGGGTGTGTAGGATTAAAAGGACACAGAAGTGTGGGTGGATTTAGAGCTTCGATGTACAATGCATTACCACTCTCAAGTGTGCAAGTATTAGTAGATGTGATGAAACAATTCGAAGCATTAAAAAAATAAAACATGAAAATATTAGCTAACGATGGCATTGATCCAATCGGTAAAAAAATGCTCGAAGATGCAGGTTTTACAGTAGATACAGAAACAATCCCTCAGGATCAATTATCCAGTAAATTAAATGCATACGATGCAGTAACAGTTCGTTCTGCTACAAAAATTCGTAAGGAATTAATAGACGCATGTCCAAATTTAAAATTGATTGGTAGAGGTGGAGTTGGAATGGATAATATAGATGTTGACTATGCTAAATCTGTTGGCAAAACAGTAATTAATACACCTGCAGCATCATCAATTTCCGTTGCAGAATTGGTATTTGCACATTTATTTTCTGGTGTTCG
This sequence comes from Sphingobacteriaceae bacterium, assembly GCA_024645045.1. GTDB lineage: Bacteria > Bacteroidota > Bacteroidia > Sphingobacteriales > Sphingobacteriaceae > CAIKLP01. Next base: position 38,113 of record JAHEGO010000012.1, on the reverse strand, counting down.
ATTTTTGGCACAAGCTAATAGGGCAATGCCTTTGACAGGTGATAGCAATTTCAATGAATTGAAAAAAAATTATGCTAAAGGAGTTGAATTAAAAGGAAAAACTTTAGGAATTTTAGGTTTCGGCCGCATTGGTAGAGAAGTAGCTAAAATTGCATTTGGATTGGGAATGGATGTAGTAGCATACGATCTATTTGATTTTAATCCGGTTGTCGAATTACAATTTTCAGGTGATATTAAATTACCATTATCAGTTCAAGTAGCTAGTAAAGAGGTTTTGCTTCAAACAGCTGATTTTATTACACTTCACGTGCCTGCTATTGATGGAAAACCAGTTATTGGTGCAGCAGAATTCGCTATGATGAAAAAGGGAGCGGCAATTGTAAATTGTGCTAGAGGTGGTGTAGTTGATGAGCAAGCATTAATAACAGCACTTGATCAACAACATATTTCATTTGCAGGATTAGATGTTTTTGACAATGAGCCTGTTCCTTCAAATAATATTTTACATCATCCAAAAATCTCTTTAACGCCACATATTGGTGCCGCAACAAATGAAGCGCAAGAGCGCATTGGTGTTGAGTTAGCTAGCTTAATTATTCAATTTTTTAAGCAATAGTAATGGCTCAAATAAAAGCATTTAAAGGAATTAGACCTAGAAAAGATTTGGTAGAACAAGTGGTTGCAAAACCATTTGAAAAATTTTATACCGAAGCAGCAAGCGTGATTTTAAAGCGTAATCCAATTTCTTTTTTGCATACCATTGAGCCTTTAATAGCGAATCCTTTTCAACAAGGTTCTCGCGAAGAGATAGTTTTTAAAAAGGCAAAAGAATTTTTTGACGAATTCATGGAGGATGGTGTATTGCAAAGCGATCCTACAGAAAGCATATATGCTTACCGTACTTTAAATAGGGGCCAATGGCAACAGGGAATATGGTGTTTAACCTGTATTGATGATTATCTAAATAATTCATTAAAGAAGCATGAGTTGACGCGTACCGAACGCGAAAAAGATTTGATAGAATATTTGGATAATACCGGAATAGATGCGAATCCTGTATTGGTAACCTACGAAGGCAATCAAACAATTCAAACAATTTTAAATCAAGTGATGGCGACCACGCCAGATTTTGATTACCATGCCAATGAGCAACAACATCAATTGTGGCACATCGATTCAACAGCGCAAATTCAAACTTTAGTTTCAGAATTTCAAAAGTTTAAAGCAACTTATATTGCAGACGGGCATCACCGTGCTGCTGCAGCTGCACTTGCGGGCACACAGCGAAGAAAAAATAATTTTAAACACAATGGAACAGAAGAATATAATTTCTTCAGCACCATCTATTTCAGCTTTGATCAATTACATATTTTTGAATTTCAAAGAGTTTTAAAAGACTTAAATGGTCTAACAAGTGATGCATTTTTAGCGAAACTTTCTGAAGGTTTTGAAGTCATCAAAAGTGACGATCAAAAACCAACACAGCAAAGAATTTTTAAATTATACCTAGATAAAAATTGGTATCAGCTATCGCCAAAGTCATTGGATAATGCACTTACAGAGCCAGTTGACATGCTAGACGTGAGTATTTTACAAGAACAAATATTGCATCCCATTTTGGGAATTGAAAATCCAAGAAGAGATCCTCGAATTTCTTTTGTTGGTGGTATTATTCCAATTGAAGAAATAACGAATGGGATAGATGCTGGTGAAAATAAGGCAGCATTTATATTATATCCAACGTCAATTCAGGAATTAGTTGCCGTTTCTGATGCAGGTTCTGTAATGCCTCCTAAATCAACTTGGTTTGAACCTAAAATGCCTTGCGGCTTGGTGGTTCATAAGGTTTAGTTTTTTTTCCTTTCAATTCGATATACAGCGCTTCCACTTTAGTTCTTGCCCATGGTGTTTTTCTAAGAAAAGTCAAGGAAGATTTTATGCTTGGATCGTGCTTGAAACAATTGATGCTAATGGCTTGGTCTAGGTACTCCCAGCCATAATTAGCAACCAAAAATTCTAGAATTTGCGCAAGCGTAATGCCATGTAATGGGTTGTTTTTTTGCGTATCCATTTTATATTTCTTCCTCGAAAAATTCTTCTAAGGAAGCAAAATAAATATCATTCCAACCATCAATCATGTCTTCAAATGCTTCGTCTGGTATGTTTGTTTGTGTAAGTTCAATAGAAGTAGAATCTGGTCTTTTCCCTGGGTGTAATTTAAAGGTAACAATAGATTCTTCAGGTTCACCATCGAAATACCAATGTTGTACTATTTTTTTATTTGTTTCAAATGCTAAGTTTTTGCCGCAAATATCACCTTCAAATAACGAAAATTCGCTGCCTTCTTCCGTGCTCATTTGCGCTTCCGCTCCAGACCATAATTGAATGGTTATAGGGTTCGTAAGTGCTAAATATACTTGATCTGGACTGGTTGGTAATTCGTAATATTTTTTGAATGTTTTCATGTTGCAATTTATAAAATAAATTTTTCTCCTTTTTGCGGGATCGTAACTTCGTAGTTCTTTGTTCTAAGTTTGTTCGCTAATTGATTCATAGAATCTTTTTCCCCATGTACCAAAAATACTTTTTTTAATTTAGTTGATGGTGTTGCCTCAATGAAATTTAACAATCCATTTTGATCAGCATGTGCACTGAAAAGGTCTGTTTGCTTGATGCTAGCAAAAACGTAGAGTTCTCGGCCATAAATTTTTACCATCGGAATACCATCTAACAATTTCCTACCAAGCGTTCCTTTTGCACAATAACCTATGAATAAAATAGTGCAATAGTAATTTTGTAAGTTGAAATATAAGTGGTCTTGAATACGCCCACCTTCAAGCATTCCAGCAGATGAAATGATGATACAGGGTTCAAAATAATCTGAAATTTGTTTGCTTTCATTCAGGTTTTCGACATAATCTAATGTGTCAAAAGTAAATTCATCACCATTACTATGGTAAAATTCTTTTGCGCTGTCGTTCAATAAATGATGGTGTTTGCGATAAACATCTGTACCAGCCATCCCTAAAGGACTATCGACGAATACTTTTACTGGTGGTAGTTTTTTACTTGCAAATATTTTATTGATACTATAAACCAACGCTTGTGTTCTACCTACGCTAAATGCAGGAATGATCAATCTCCCTGGTGTATCAATACAACTGTGTTTAATGTTTTCAATGAGTACTTCCTCTACTGTTTTGTCTTGTGAATGTAATCTCCCTCCATAAGTTGATTCACAAATTAAATAATCAACATCTGGAATGGTTTCTGGATCGGCTAAAATAGGGTAGTTGTATCGACCAATGTCACCTGAAAAAGCAACTCTTTTAATGCTTTCCGCTTCTTTAATTTCAAGTAATATAGCAGCTGCACCAAGCAAATGACCAGCAGGTATAAGTGTGATGCTTAAATTTGGGCGTGCCTCAAATTTTTTATGAAATGGAATACAGAAAAAACGATCCATGGTATCCATAACATGCTTATGTAAATACAATGGTGCTTGTTTGAATTCATTTTTATGTCGACGACTTTTTTTATCGCCTTTGTTTTTTGCTAAGAAAACATTGACCGAATCTGTTAATAATAATTGACTTAGGTCTGCAGTTGCAGATGTACATAGTATTTGGCCATTATAACCATTTTTAACTAGGGTAGGTAAATTTCCTGAATGGTCAATATGTGCATGGGTAAGTATAACTAAATCGATGCTGCTGGGTTCGAAAGGAAACAATTCATTTTCTACACTCGCTCTGTCTTTTTCATAATCTAATCCACAATCAATGAGCACACGGTAGCCATCTTGCAATTCTATCAAATGCATGCTTCCAGTAACTTGTTCTGCGGCGCCCCAACTTGTGAAATTCATTTATTGTTTTTCTGTTTGTAATTGACTTAGGTATTTATATAAACCACCTTCGGTTTGCATAAGTTCCTCATGGCTTCCATTTTCAATCACTTCACCGTTCTCAATCACAACAATGCGGTCTGCGGCTCTTATAGTAGATAATCTATGTGCAATGATGATTGAGGTTCTGCCTTTCATTAATTCCTCTAATGCTTCTTGTACCAATCTTTCAGATTCTGAATCAAGCGAGCTAGTTGCTTCATCTAAAATTAAAATAGCAGGATTTTTAAGCAATGCCCTTGCGATGGCAATTCTTTGTCTTTGTCCGCCAGACAATTTTACACCTCTTTCACCAACAATGGTTTGATAGCCTTCTGGAAATCCTTGAATAAAGCTATCGGCATTTGCTCTTTGAGCAGCTAATTTAATTTCCTCTTTTGTTGCATTAATTTTACCGTAAGCAATATTTTCTTCAATACTACCGCCAAATAATAATACATCTTGAGGCACAATGGCTACTTGATTTCTAATGTCTGTTAAAGAATAGGAAGTGGAAGGCTGGTTGTCAAATAATATAATGCCTGAATCGGGCTCATAAAATCTTAATATCATTGCTGCTAATGTAGATTTTCCAGCACCGCTAGGCCCAACTATTGCAACCCTTTCGCCTACTTTAGCTTCAAAAGAAATTTCGTTTAATACTTTAATTTCTTTTCTAGATGGGTAGTTGAAGCTTAACTTTTCAAATCGAACAGCACCTACAATTTTTTTATCAACTTGATGCGCATCTTTTAACAATGGTAAATCTTCATTTGACTCATTTAATAGTTCAACTACTCTTTCGCTTGCGCCAACAATTTTTTGTAGTTGTGCATAAAGCTCAGCAAAACTGCCCATCGCAGCGCCAACAAATGTAGAATACAGAATAAAGGAAGTAAGTTGTCCTACTGTAATTTCTCCAATTTGAACAAGGCTAGCGCCATACCAAACTACTGCAACAATAGATCCGAATAAACAGAAAATAATAAATGAAGCAAATGCACCTCTGTATTTTGCGCCTTTTAATGCTAGTAAAACTACTTGGTCAACCGAATTTGCATAGCGATTGGTTTCGTAACTTTCATTCACAAAAGCTTTAACATTTGCAATTCCTTGTAGCGTTTCTTCGACCACTACATTTGATTCAGCTAATTTATCTTGTGCTTTTTTTGAAAGTGTTCTAATAAATTTTCCGAAAACAACCGCAACAATCACCAATACTGGAAAGATACTCAACATCATTAAAGTAAGTTTGCCTGAAACTAAACTCAGCGCAATTACACCTCCTATAAAAACAATAATCTGACGAAGCAGTTCGGCAATTGTACCGGTTATACTATCTTGAATTTGTGCTAAATCTGCCGAAATCCTTGAATTAAGTTCGCCGACTCTTCTTTGTGAGAAGAAGGTCATCGGTAGTGTAATTAGTTTAAAATAGGTATCTTTTCTTAAGCCAGCTAATGACCTTTCTGATACTTCTACAAACCATATAACCCTAAAGAAAGAAAACGTAGCCTGGAGCAGTAAAACACTCATAAGTAACATCGCAATTTGGTTGATGTTTCCAAAGCCTTTAGTTGCTGCATCTATTAACATACCCATTGCTTTTGGAAAAGCCAAAGATGCGACACTAGAAAAAATCAAGAATAGTATTCCAACGAAAAATTTTCTACGATGAGGCTGAAGGTATTTAACTAAAACTTTGACGTTTTTTAATGATTCTTTATTGATTTTTGCCTTAGGAAGCTCTTCCTCAGGTGTATTACTGCTGTTTAATCTTGCCCTAGCCATATTTGCATTTAAAAACTAAAAATATTCATTTATATCAGAACCAAATCGAGCTTTTTTTGTTTTTTATTCACATATTAAAAAATACCTATAAAACGCTGTTTTATCCGTTTTTTTTAGTTTAAATTTGATTAAAATACCAAGACATGAAAGTTCAATTATTCCTCGTTTTTTTGTTTTTCAGTTTAGCAGGTTGTACTTGGGGAAATCAAAATACAAATGGAACATTACAAGTTAATTTTCAACATACTTTTCAAAACTCGACATTGGTAATTTCTGAAAACAATCAATTAATATATACAACTGCAACAGGGAATAAGTTCAATATTAAAACTTTAAAATATTACATTTCTAAATTAACATTATATCAATCTAATGGGGTTAAATATGATGTAAACATGGTGAAATTGATAAACCCAATGGAAGCAAATGTTAATTATCAAAACTATACTTTAAGCAATATTCCTGAAGGAAAATACACCAAAATATCTTTTCAATTTGGTGTAGATTCTGCAAGAAATATATTTCCATTTGGCTTGCCAAATAATTCTGAAAACAATTCAATGGAATGGCCTTATACATTAGGTGGAGGGTATCATTTTATGATGATGGAAGGTGTTTTCCAAAATTCATCTAATGACACGGTAGGTTATGCAATTCATTTGGGTAAAACACCTAATCAGATTTATAACGAATATCCTTTAGATTTGAATGTGAACGGAAACGACCAAAGTATAACATTTCAAGCTAATATTGACCAATGGTTTAATGGTATCAATCAGATTAATTTAAATGATGGTTATGGATATATGATGGAAGATCAGCAAAAACAGTTATTGTTTAAACAAAACGGAGTGGGTGTATTTACACTTAAATAAAAAATGAAAAAGTATACAACAATAGTAATATTGTTATTGATATCAATATTCATTATGCAGGCTTGTGAAGAGCATACTGCAGCCCCAGATGATTCTTATGATTTTCAAGCACCTGCTTATTTCCCTCAACTAATTTCACCAACTAATAATCCTTTGACTAAATCAGGTGTTAGCTTGGGAAGGATGTTGTTTTATGATCCAATTTTATCTAGTGACAGTACCATTAGTTGTGCAAGTTGCCATAACATATCGAGTTCATTTGCTGAAAATAAAAAATACAGTGTTGGTGTTGCAGGCGCTACAGGTGATGTCAATGCGATGGCAATAATAAATTTAGCATGGCAAAGAAAATTCTTTTGGAACGGACGTGCAGGAAGCTTAGAGGAGCAAGCATTGGGGCCTGTTAATAATCCATTAGAAATGCACGAGACAAGTGAAAATGTGGCTGCAAAACTAACCCATTCAAAAATATACGCGCCATTATTTAAAAAGGCATTTGGTACAGCTACTGTTACTCCAGAAATGATTGCTAAAGCAATTTCACAATTTGAGCGAATCATTGTTTCTAATCAATCGACCTACGATAAGTTTTATGAAATTCAAGAGCGAGCCTTTACCGCAGATGAATATGCAGGATTTAGAATTTTCTTTACAGAAAGAGGCCAGTGCTTTCATTGTCATGGAGCGAATGGTACTTTACTCGCTCATAATCTAGATACTATTTTTAGAAATAATGGATTACTAACTGATCAAGAAATGATCGGAAAAGGACTTTCGTTTGTTACAAAGAAGACCACAGATGATGGAAAGTTCAAAGTGCCAACTTTAAGGAATATAGCACTTACAGGTCCATACATGCACGATGGCCGTTTTGAGAATTTAATGCAAGTGATGGATTTTTACAGTTCAGGTATAAAGCAAAACAGGAATTTAGATATCAATTTCACTAAATCTCCTGAAAGGTTAGAGCAATATGGTGGCTTGGGGTTAACTACAGTTGAGAAGCAACAATTAATTGCATTCTTAAATACATTAACAGACACTTCCTTTACACATAATCCAGCATACCAAAATCCTTTCAAAAAATAATTTATTGTTTGATTATTTTTTCAAATTGAATTCCTGCTTCTGTTGAAATGCTCAAAGTGTAAATTCCATTAGGTATTGTGGTTAAATTTATCTCAACTGCATTTGCATTTATTTGCTCTTGTAAAATAATTTGCCCCAATTGATTCAATATTGTGAAGGCATTGATTTTAATATGCTCGGTACTATATAGTTTAATGAAATTTTTACTTGGATTAGGATAACAAATTATATGTTTTTTAAATTGATCAGCTTGTTGGATACCATCAGGAATAGTTTGATTTTTAAACAACACCAAACCGCCTTGAGGGTTACCTGCTAACAGTTCTGGCTTGTTATCGCCATCAATATCTGCCATGCTTATTCCAAATCCACCATTGCTCAAAGTATATTGTCCTTGAATTAAATTGATAGAGTCTATCAATACAGGGCCTAATGACAATAAAAGTTGGTCAATATGATTAAAAATATAAACTTTTCCATTGGCATTTGAAACTACTAATCGCTCACGGTCTGCGCTAAATAATTTTTGAATCACTGCCGTTGTCCTACCACTAGGAAATCCTGAAACGGCTCTCATATTAATTTTAAAAAGGGAATCTGTGATTAATTTAAATTTAGGTTCGGCTGTAGAAGAAGTGTCTTGCCAATAATTGATATTGTCAAATCTTTCGCCCGAAATCATTGCCAGTCTTGAATTTGCGCTTAAGGTATTGTTTAAAAATGGGGTAGATAAATTGCCTACATCTAAACCAGTTAAATAGTTAGACTTAAAATTAAATTGAAAAGGATTATTCGCACCTGCTGTATTTTCAAAATAGTAAAAGGTGCCATCATTTGCACCAGTAATCATGTCTAAATCATTGTCATGATCTACATCTCCAAAAGTAGGAACCATATTAGAAATGTTAAAATTAGCTAAAGACCACATGTCTCTGCTTACGAGCTCAAATGCCGGGCTATTAATAGTTCCAACATTTTTATAAGCAGTTAATCCAGATTTATAAGTGCCATTTGATTGAAAATACCCTGTGGTACTGACTACAAAATCCATGAGTCCATTTTGGTCAAAGTCAACAAAAACAGGGTGGGAGCCTTCACCAACTTCAATCATTTCCTCTTCTAAAAATGCGTTAGTAGTTAACACAAAATCTGGAGCTGCATCGGTTCCTTGATTTAAGTATAATTTTATGTTTTCAAAATTATCAGCATTTCCAGTCGTATTTGGAACAGCAATTAAATCTCTTTTATTATCATTGTTTACGTCTATGAAAAATGCGGCAGGAAAACTCTCCACAAGTATAGGATCTGTTGCCGGGTAATACCTGAAAAATTGCGTAAATATTGGGTTTGAATTACTTTCGCTATTCACCAATAAATACATATTATTACAACCAATATCACCAATTAGAATGTCTTTTTTACCGTCACCATTTGAGTCAAAAACCAATAATGTTGACCCAGAATGTTTTCCGCCGTTTAATTTATTGCTAACTAAAGTTTCAAATTCTGATTTAGTGAATTCTGGAATATATCTATTACCAGTGGCACAAGGACCACTTTGATATTGTAAGGACACATTGCAATTTTGATATGATTCTCTAAATCTTCCCCAACATCTTTTATGAACAATAAAATTATTAACGGAATCTTTTACACCATAGGTTTCCATTGACATGTTTTTATACATATAAATCCCATCGCCTGCTGTATCAATTCCTAGCTCCATACTTAAGATATCTACATCTCCATCATCATCTACGTCTAAAATTGCTGGTATGTCTGCAGGGCCGCTGTAAAGCCTAGTTAGAAATGTTCCAAAATCTGCTTGTACATCGCCGTTTACTAATTCGAAAGAAATGCCATTTTGAATACTTGAAGTATTCTTATAAATTTTAACGCCACCCGGAATTGCTGTAAAAATATCTTCTTTGCCATCGCCATTATAATCAACCATTAGCACCCATTCTGATAGTTTTTTAGGAAATTTTATTGCGTATTGAGGAGCATATTCATATGCAATTTGACCAGTATTACCTTTATTTAAAAAACAGCTAAATTTTCCACCTTCTCTGTCAAAAATTACTAAGTCTTTTTTACCATCAAAATCTAAGTCGCATGCAGAAAACTGCGGCACATCAATGCCTCCAGCAAATGCTAAGTTTATAGATTTATTGGTTTGAGTTACAGGAATGGTATTTGGATACGGTATAAAATTGCCTGTAAAATTTTGGGCATCAACTGTTTTGCTGAATAAAAAAAGTGTAAAAATTAAATATTTTTTCATTTATTGTTTGATGATTTTTGCTGAATAATTTTTTTGATTGGTCTGTATATCCACTAAATAAAAGCCTTGAGCTAAATTTAGGCTGTTAATATAAATGGAATTTCTTTCAATCTTAACGGGTGCTTCTATTGCTTCTCCAAATAAATTGGTGATGCGAATGTTCAAAGCATATTCGTTCAATGGTAAATTTAGATAAAATTCTGTATGACTTGGATTTGGAAAAGCATTTAATTGCTGTACACGTTTATAATCAATACCAACAGGAGGGGGAGGGCTTGCATTCCAATATAGCGCAATTCCACCTCTTGGAGTTCCAATAATTAATTCTGCTTTATCATCATTGTCAATATCTGCTAAATCAATTTTAAATCCACCATTGGCATAGCTAAATTCACCTTGCATTAAATTTACTAAACCACTCACCTTTACATTAGCATTATTTGGGTCGTTATATAAGCTATCTAAGACATATAAATAGCTATTTCCATCACTGAAACAAAGCCGTTCTTTATCATTTTTAAATAGTTTTTTTATACATACAGCTGCTCGGCTACTTGGGTAATTAAAAAGCTTACTTAAATTAATTTTATAGAGAGAATCGGTGGCTAAGACATAAGAAGGTTGTGTATTCGATTGCCCTTTAAGGAAATTGATATTATAAAAATTTTCACCAGTAATTAAATCTTGAATGCCATCTTTGTCAAGATCATACACACTTGGGCTTGCATTATTTCCAATATCTAAATTAGGAAAGCTGTTTGGAATAAATGTTAAATTAAATGTTTGACCTGCACCAGCGGTATTTTGAAAATAATAAAAATTACCATCTCCACTGCCACAAATCATATCTATATCAGCATCTCCGTCTGCATCAAAAAATACTGGCGACATTTTTTGTATTCCTAAGCTTGAGAAATTGCCATAATCTCTTGTTTGTAATTCAAATTTAGGGTTGTTACTTGTACCAATATTTTTATATAATGTAAGGGAGCTTAAGTATGTCCCATTACTTTGAAAATATCCGGTACTACCAATTATGATGTCCATTAATCCATCTTGATTGTAGTCGACAAAGCTAGGACATGCGCCCTCTCCGACATCTATTTGTTCATCAACTAAAAAGCTTGCATTATCAAAAACAAAATAAGGAATAGTACTGGTTCCTCTGTTAAGGTATAAATATACATTCCCAAAATTAAGACTTGCATTAGGCGTATTTGGGCACGCAATTAAATCTTTTAAGCCATCGTTATTTACATCTAATAAAAAAGCAGCAGGGAACGTAGCAAAATTAATAGGAAGTGAAGTAGGAAAGTTATTGGTAACTTGGTTCATGATGGCATTTGAATTATCAGTGCCATTTATCGCCAAATACATTTGGTTACAACCCGCATCTCCAATCAATACATCACTTTTACCATCACCTGTAAAATCATACACCAAACAAGTTGACCCTGAGTGTTTATTAGATTTATTGATATTTGAAATATTATTTTGATACTCACTCAAGCTTAAAGTATTTGCTTCTTTACTGCCTGTGCTACAAGGAGTGCCTGCATAATTCAATAAAATAGTGCAACCATTATTATCTTCGATAAACCTGCCCCAACATCTTTTCCAAATTACAAAAGTATCTATTCCTGCTACACCTGTTTTCTCAACCGTTAAATTTTTAAACCATTCAATGGGTTCACCTGGGGTAATGGTTGCTGTTCCAAATCTCAATATATCTAAATCACCATCTCCATCTACATCTGCAATGCTTGGTATATCATTAGAAGGTACGCCAATAGCAATGGTAAATTGGCTCGTACTAAATAATATATTTTCTATGATTAGTTTAAATTTTAAACCAGTTGAATCTGTTGAAATGTTTTGGTAACAAGCAATACCACCATTTTTATCGCAAAATAAATCCTCTTTACCGTCGCCATTGAAATCTGCCATCAACAACCACTCACCAATTGGAGGAAATTTATTTACATAGCGAATATCATAGCGGTATTTAATTTCATTATAGCCACCTTCATTTATAAAACAAGAAAGTATTGCACCCTCTTTATCATGAACAACAATGTCTTTTTTCCCATCTAAATCTATGTCGCAACTGGCAAATTGTGCAGCATCTAAACCTCCAGCAAAAGGGTTGGCTAATTTTTTGCCATTTTCTGTTACTTCAATTGCTGCTTTTTGTGTGTTATAGGGTTTAAAGTCAAGAATATATTGGGAATAGCCAGAAAAGGCTAGATTTAAGAGAATACTAAGAAATCCCAATATTTTTTTCATTTTTGTATTTATAATACCCCTAAATATGCGCAAATTTTTAACAATTCTATTTACTTTTTTGATAACATTTCAGTTGCAAGCGCAACATACAGTGTATTTTAACCTTTCAGAGCTTTTTCCAATCCATGATTTTCAATTAACCAAGTCAACTGAAAATGGTCAATCAAAACTAAGCATTGAAGCCATTCAGTCTGATGAAAATTTAGATAAAAGTATAGAGGGTAAATATGAATTTGTTATTAACGGATTTATAGAAAAAGTAGATTTTAAAAATGGGAAAGCTGTATTACCAGCAGAAATGAAAAGTGATATTTTATTTATTAAACACGAAGCCACAAATACGTCTATCTATCATTTGTATTATATATTAGCAGGTTTTGTAATTCCAATACCGCTTTGGTTGCTAATTATCATTCCGCTAATTATTGTTATCCTTGCATTACTTATCAAACGAATAATTATGTTAATATTTATCGTCTTATTTGTTTTGTTTTTTATGACTCAAGGAATTGATTTTTCTTCATTTGTCAATTTAATGACATCAGCTTACCACTCTTTGTTTTAGCCTATTTTAGAATGGGTAACCTATTCCAAAATTAAAGTTGAAGAAACTATAGTCATTCGTATTTTTCCAATCTGAATTATTGATTTTTTGAATAACCCATCTATTCGAATTTTCAAATCGAGGATCTCTTAATTTTAATCCAAGGTCAAACCTAAATAGAAGGAATCGATAATCTAATCTTAGACCAAAACCTGTTCCAATTGCTAGTTCTTTATAAAATGCACTGGGATTAAAACCTTCAATTTCTGTTGATTTCTTTTTGATATCCCAAACATTTCCAAAGTCAACGAAACTCGCACCTTTGAGTTTTGCACCAATAAAGCGTTCTAATATATCGAACCTATATTCTACGTTACCCTCTACTTTTAAATTTCCCGTTTGGTCTAAGTTTAAAGAAGAAAGGTCAATATTATTATAGCCACCCGGCCCAACAGAACGAGCTCTGAAAGCCCTAATACTATTAGCGCCACCGGTAAAGAATTGTTTTTCAAAAGGCAATACTTTTGAATTCCAATATGCAAATCCAATACCTGTATTGAAACGGTAAACCAATTGATTTCTACTGCCAAAATTTTTAAAATACCTCAAATCAATTTCAGGTCTTGTATAATTATAATAGGGAAGATTGAAAAATTCGAATTGTCCTAAACTATTTTTTTTCTCGTTAAATAATTTACTGGTTGCATACAATCCAGTTCCCATTATTTCCAAATTAAATTTGAGGTAATAATAATTTTTGATTTGGTTAAGTTGTTGGTTGCTAATAACAACAGAATACCTCAAACCCAATGTAATATGGGGTTCAAAACTTTCTCTTAAATAAACATTATTTAAACTATCTAATAAATTATTGGCTTCTAAAGATAAATTTGAGTTCACAAAATTGATTGTCATAGGAGAAAGGGAATGACTAATAAAATTGTTCTGTTTCCATTCATAACTGAACGTACTGTTTAAAGTACTTCTACTATATTCTGGCCTATTTTCACTGATATAATTTAAGCCAATTCTTGACTTTGGATTAGAGAATAGTACATATGTTGGTTTGTCCCTAAAAAAGATAAATCCAGGGAAGGTCAAACTAGCCGAAGTGTTCGTTTCCTTACTATTAAAAACCGGGATGCTAGCACTCCCAGCATCAACAAACGCTTGTGTTTCAATACCTGCTCTTATTTTAAATTCAAATACTTCTGCACCTTTAAAAATGTTTCGATTACTATAAATAAAATTGGCAGATGTGCCCACATTTTCAGAAGCAACATATCCTTCTAATTCGGTGTTTGTACTTTGCCTTTTGGCTAAACTCAATTGAATTTTTGCATTTAATAAAGTACTATCAATGCTATCTTTTTCAAAATCGATGTTTATGTATTTGAATATACCAAGGTCACCTAATCGATTGTAGGTTAAGATTAAATCATCTTCATTGAATTTCTTTTCCTTTTCTAAAAAAAGCATCCGACGCAAGGTTTTTGGATGAATTTTATGTTTGGTATTAATAAAATTAACTTTTGAGAGAAGAACAGAATCTTGAATCGTGCTATCATTTATATGGTCGCTTAAAATTTTAGCTTCAATATTTTTCAGCTTATAAGACTGGTGTTTATTAGTATTTTCAGGGTTCTCAATGATTATATTTAAATCTAATTGATTCGATTTTAATGCAGTATCAATATCAAAGTGGATGTATTCTCTATTGAAAAAATAATAACCAAAATTTCTTAAATCTTTAGTTATTCGATCCCTTTCATTAGCTAAATTAGCTTGGTCGTATTGGCTTCCAATCTTTAAATGACTTTCATTTAATTTATAGAAATAAATAGATTGAATGGTACTGTCTTTAATACTATATTGAATATTTCTGATATGATAGGCTTTTCCTAATTCAATTTGATATATAACCGATGTTTTTCGGTTTCTTGTGCTGTCTTTGAAATTTACTTTTGCTAAGAAATACCCATAACTATTCAAAACTTGTTGAATTTGCATTGCTGAAATGCGTGATATACTGCTATCGTATAATACGGGAGCTTCTCCTAAATTATTTTGGATTAAATTACTAATTCGACCAGGGTGCTTTACATTAGCTAATTGGTATAGATTTAAGCGAATTTTACTAATTCCAAAAAGTTTACGGTTTGGTTTTTGTCTGATATAAGGATTTATTTTTTCCTTTAAAGCAGCATCCAGACCAGTTATTTCATATTTCTTTAATAAGCTTTGTCCTTCAGAAAAATTACGCGTAGTACTGCAACTGCTTGCTAACAAAACAATAGAAATGAGTATTATTGTATTTCGAAAAGTATTTTTATTCAATGATTTCAAAAGCACAAATCAGTTTTATAAAGTCTATCCATCAAAAAAAGTTTAGACAAGAATATCAAGTATTCATTGCCGAAGGAGATAAGTTGGTTGCCGAAATCATTGCATCTGCATTGCATATCGATCGTATCTATTGTACTGCTTCAAAAGAGCAGTGGTTATCTTCTTTGCTTTCAAAGGTATCGAAAAATATAGAAATAGGCTTAGTTTCTGAAGCAGAAATGGAACGAATTTCGGCACTTAAAACTCCCTCGGAAGTTTTAGCAATCGTTCAGATTCCTTCGATTAAAGCAGAAAATATAGATAAAATTGACTATTCAAAGCAAATGACCTTGGTTTTAGATGATATTAAAGATCCAGGGAATTTGGGAACAATTATTAGGATTGCAGATTGGTTTGGCTTTAAAAACATTATTTGTTCTGAAAACTGTGTTGATTTATACAATCCTAAGGTAGTGCAAGCAACCATGGGTTCGATCACTAGGGTGGGAGTTACAACCCATAATTTAATAGATTTTTTTAGTCAAAACCAAGAATTGCCAGTTTATGGTGCTATGTTAGATGGAACAAATATTTATGAGCATCAATGGCAATTAGGTGGTTTTATTTTGATGGGCAGTGAGTCTCAGGGCATTTCTGCGGCTTTGATGCCTTATATTACCAAACCCATTACCATTCCTTCATTTGGAGGCGCAGAAAGCCTAAATGTGGCCATTGCAACTGCAGTTATATGTTCAGAATACAAAAGGGCAGCATTTTAACACCTGATTAGCTTAAAAAACGCATTAATTCTTGTGTTCAAATAATATTTTGCTACATTTGCAGACGCTAAAAAAAGGTCGAGTGGCCGAGTGGCTAGGCAGAGGTCTGCAAAACCTTGTACAGCGGTTCGAATCCGCTCTCGACCTCAAAAAACTTATTTAAAAAAATTAATTTTAAGAAAATGGCAGTTACAAGATTAAAAAGAAAAGACAGAAAAAATAAAACTGTTTCTAGATTGAAAGTACAACATAAGAAAATGGCTACAGATAAATCTATCAAGAAGCCAGTTGCTCGTACGGAAGAAAATAACTCAGCAGAATAAGTTATTACATACCATATTTGAAGCTGTTTAAGGAAACTTAAACGGCTTTTTTTATTTAGATTTTTTCAGAATCGCTTGGTTTATTTTTTTGATTAAACCGGGTCCTTCGTAAATAAATCCAGTATATAACTGAATTAAACTGGCGCCTGCATCCAATTTTTCCAATGCGTCTTCAGCCGAATGAATACCACCAACTGCGATAATAGGAAACTGACCATTACTTTGCTCATGTAAATAACGGATCACCTCCGTAGCTCTATTTCGCAATGGTTTTCCACTTAAACCGCCCGCACCAATCTTTTCTAGCAAAGCCGAATCTGTTTTTAAACCACTTCTATCAATGGTTGTGTTGGTTGCAATCAATCCAGCTAATTTAGTTTCTAGCATTATTTCTACCACATCGTCTAATTGTTCTTTGCTTAAATCTGGAGCAATTTTTAGTGCAATGGGTTTTGGATTTGTTTTTAATTGATTGATTTGTTGTAAATGATTTAGTAAGGCTTTTAATGGTTCTTTTTCTTGAAGTGCCCTTAAATTTGGCGTGTTTGGCGAGCTAACATTGACAACGAAATAGTCTACTACATCGAACAATGCCTCAAAACATTTTTCATAGTCTTGAATTGCATTTTCGTTTTCAGTAATTTTATTTTTACCAATATTTCCTCCAATGATAATATTTGCATTTCTTTTTCGTAAGCGAATAGCAGCTGCAGCAACGCCTTCATTGTTGAATCCCATTCTATTAATCAAGCCTGCATCTTGAGGCAAACGGAACATGCGGGGTTTTGGGTTTCCTGGTTGTGCAACTGGAGTAAGCGTGCCAACCTCAATAAATCCAAATCCAAAATGGCTCAATTCGTTGAACAGTTTTGCGTCTTTGTCAAAACCTGCAGCTAATCCAACAGGATTTGGAAAATCTATTCCAAAAACTGTTCTGTGTAAGGTTGGGTGAGTGACGCGGTAATTCAATTTAATTAAATTAGCAACACCTGGAATGCGGTTCATTAATTTAATGCCTGCAAAAACAAAATGGTGAATTTTTTCGGGATCGAAACAGAATAAAATTGGTCTTATAATCGATTGATACATTTTTATCGAGTTAATGTTGCTCTCATCATTTCGCGCTTGCCTAAGGCGCCTATTGGGCGTTCTATGGTGAAACCTAGGTCACGTAAACATCTTTTTAAATTACCCGTTACACTGTAGGTTACAAATATACCTTTATCTTTTAAAAATTGACAAACATGCTGGATCATTTCTGCAGTCCACATTTCAGGTTGTTTACTGGCTGCAAAAGCATCAAAATAAATGATATCAAATTTTTTATCAGTTGAGAAATCTGCAAGGTTTATTTCTTCAATTTTCAAACTTTGATTAGCAGATATATGCTGTTCTGTTTCAAATGCTGCAAGGTATTGTTGCTGAAAAATTGAAGTTAAATTAGCTGTGGCTAAAAAGTTTTGATAGTTTGTTTGTTGAATGTAATCAAGCGGAAGCGGGAAAGCCTCTATGCCAGTGTACTCAATTGCGATATTGTTTTTGATTGCATAATCTATACTTAATAAATAGTTTAATCCAGTTCCGAATCCTATCTCCAAAACAGCAATTTTTGTTGTTGCTTCTTTGTGATGAAAATAGGATAGTCCACTATTTATATAAACATGTTCTGCTTCTTGAAAGGCTCCATTGATTGAATGATAATGTTCATTGAGTGTGGAATGAAAAAATGTAGTAGAACCATCAGAAGTGGCTATAGCACTAATGTTTACAGCTTTCATTTACTTGCATTTTTCATGCCAACTTTTAAAAGGTCTTCATATCCACCATTGAGGTCAATAACATTTTTGAACCCTTTTTTTCGAAGCAAAGCCGCTGCTCTTCCGCTTCTAACACCAATGGCGCAATACACAAATAAGGCTTGGTTTTTATCTATTTTTTCAATTTCAGCTTCAAAATTTTCACTGGTGATATCGATGTTTTTTGCGCCTTCAATATGTCCCTCCGAAAATTCTTGCGGAGTTCGAACATCAATCAGTTGACCTTTAAATTTATAGAAATTAGCTTTGAATTCAATGGAGTTTACTTTTAAAGCCGACTGCGCTAGCACCATTGTGCCGAATAGTAATAAGCCAATAAAAAGTAGATATTTTTTCATAAGTCTAATAGCGCAAATTAATTAACAGATTTTGCAACCTCTAACGATTGAAAAAGCTGAAATGTTGTAAGGCCTTTTCCTATTTCAAAGGTAAACAATTGTTCTTTATTTTGACCACCTTTTAATGCTTTTCCTGTCCACTTAACGCTTTGTTTACCAGCTGGCAAACTCATTCTTGTATAGGAAATTTGATAAGGCAAAGTTTGCCAATTTCTGGTATCTGCTTTTTCTGTTACTGCATTTACTACACCCACTAAAGCTCCTAAGTTTTGATTTTGGTCCCTCATGGCATATTCAGCCGCTTTCTTAGTCGCAAGTCTGATGAGTGCATTTCCTATTTCTCTTTGCATTCTATCCTCTAAGGTTTTAAATGCAATGCCGTTTAGGTCTTCTGCTAATTCTAAATCTTGAGTGGTTTGTCCATAAATTAAACTACTAGATTCGTAGTATGGTATTCTAGCGATGTATTTTGGAAAAGCTACCCTAATTAATTCAAGTGAAGCAAATCCCTCTTCTTCTTTTTTGTTTTTATTTGATCGATAAGGTACAGTGAAGTTTAGGTTATATTCTTGATTAACAAAAGTAAGGTAATTTTCATTTGATCCCGTTTTGGTGAAATTGATACTATTTTCAGATTTTACAGGACCCAGTCCATTATTCCAGAAAAATAATAGGTCACCGTTTTCTGCATTTTTAGACTCATATTTTAATTGAAATTTATTTTCATAAAATGAAACTTCTTCTGGGAATCCGCTTTTGTGAGCACAATATATCAGATCCTTTTTTAATTGTAATGGTGCACTTATGTTGAATTGCTTAGAATAGCTGTTTTCATAGGCTTCTAGCGCATTTCTATAGGCAATAAACGCATTGTTGTAATCATGGTCAGCTTGATAAATAAGGCCAATTAAATTCAAACCAAAAGCATCTACATGGTATTTATTTTTGTTTTTATATTTATCATTTAAACTTTGCAATTTTAAATTTAACCTTCGCGCTTCAATTAATGCATTTTCATTGTCGTTCAATTTTAAATAATTAATGGCTTTATAATAATGGATCATCACTTTTTCAAAGTCTTCACCTTGATAAGGGGTATTCATTTGGTTGGTAACCATTGCAAGTGCTTGGTCTCCAAGTTTTTTCTGATAGTCTTCAACCATCATGTCTGCTTGGTTGAATTGATTGTTGCTTTCAGAATAGTTGCCTAATAAATGTTCAATTGTACCTTTATTTAAATGAAATAATAATTCATTTTTACCACTTTGACCTTTTTTGTCTTTGGTTAAAAAATCATTTGCTTTTATTAAATTTCCACTTTCAAAATCGGCATTGAATGCAGCTAATTTTTGATAATAGCTAGCGCATGCCGTTAATAAATTAGCAGCTAAAATGCACAGTATAATGCGATAGAATTTGCTCAATTAGTAATGGCCTTTTTGATTTTTTTATCACCAATCCAAACCTTTTCATTGGTTTGTAAATCGGTTAATTCTAAATCAATTTGATAAAAAACAACTTTGTTTTTTCCATATTGATCTACAATAGAAGTGATGACGCCATTCAACATGTAATCGGCACCTTTTTCTAAGCCCCATTTCTTTTTGGTTTCTTCAGAAGAATAGGTTTGTTGGTCGTTGCGTTCTTCTCTTAATTCTTTTCTAGCTTCAGCCGCTTGAACCACTCCAACTAAACCAGAATTGATATATGCTTTTTCGATATCCTTGATGAAAGTTTCAGACTCAATATGCTCTGTTGTTTTGTTTTTAATGTTACCTACAATCACCATTGGTTTTTTCCCTTTAACAGCTGTAAACTCTGTTCTCCAAGGTCTAGACATACAGTCACTGATCATTTCGTTAGAAACTAATCTTGAGTCAGTATCATTCCAACGACCGCTTAAATCTGTTTGTTGGGTGGGGTCGATGCGTTCAACTTTTTTAGTTTTACAGCCAGTCATTATGCTGCCTAATAATACTGCTGCAAACAATAAGGTTATTTTTTTCATATGGTTTTAATTTTAAATCAAATTTCTTCCTTTTCAGGAACTCAAATATATATAATTAGCAGCATTTGAAAGGTAAATGCATACAATTTCATTTTAATTTTGCTTAATGGTAATATCCAATCCTTAAAATGCCGAAAGAAATCGATATTTTGTTATTTTTGAACTTTATCGACCCCCAATAAAATTGTTAAATGAGTATCTCAAAGACCTATAGCCCGCAAGAGTTTGAAAATAAATGGTATAGCTATTGGATGGAACAGCAGTTTTTTAAATCTGTTCCTGACCACAGAGAACCTTATACCATTGTCATTCCGCCACCAAACGTGACGGGTATGTTGCATATGGGCCATATGTTAAATAATACCATTCAAGATGTTTTGATTCGCAGAGCCCGAATGATGGGTAAAAATGCTTGTTGGGTTCCAGGTACAGACCATGCGTCGATCGCAACTGAAAGTAAGGTTGTTAATTTATTGCGAGAGCAGGGAATTGAGAAAAAAGATATTACCAGAGCAGAATTTTTAGCACACGCTTACGACTGGAAAAATAAATATGGAGGCATCATTTTAGACCAATTGAAAAAATTAGGTGCTTCATGTGATTGGGATCGAACCAAATTTACCATGGATCCAGATCTATCTGAGGGTGTAATTGATGCATTTGTTAATTTATTCGAAAAGGGATTGATATACCGTGGAGTGAGAATGGTTAATTGGGATCCAAAAGGATTAACTGCGGTTTCCGATGAAGAAGTTATTCGTAAAGAAGTCAATCAAAAATTAGTTTACATCAATTATCAAATTGTTGGAGCTGATAATAAATTTTTAACAATTGCTACCACTCGTCCTGAAACTATTATGGCTGATGCCGCAATATGTATTAACCCTAAGGATGAAAGGTATTTTGATTTACATGGAAAAAGCGTTTTCATTCCTTTGATTCAAAAAGAAATTCCAATTATTTTAGATGAATATGTTGATGTTGAATTTGGTACAGGCTGTTTGAAGGTTACGCCTGCACATGATTTGAACGATTATGAGTTAGGGATAAAACACCATTTGCCGGTAATAGATATTTTAAATGACAATGGCACATTAAACGAAAAGGCGACTATTTTAGTTAACGAAGATCGATTTATTGCCAGAAAAAAAATCATTCAGTTATTAGAAGATGCAGGTCACTTAGCTAAAATTGAAGAATATAAATCGCAAGTAGGATTTTCAGAAAGAACAGATGCGGTGATTGAGCCAAAGTTGTCTATGCAATGGTTTTGCAAAATGACAGAAATGGCTAAGCCTGCATTAGATGTTGTTTTGAATGGAGAGGTAAAATTAATTCCTGAAAAATATACCAACACTTACAAGCATTGGATGGATAATGTTAAGGATTGGTGTATCTCTCGTCAGCTATGGTGGGGGCAACAAATTCCAGCATTCTATGCACCCAATGGAGAAGTAGTTGTAGCTAAAACAGCAGCATTGGCTTTGCAATTATTTCATCAAAAAGGAGATGCATTTGCGCAATTAACAATCGAAGATATCAAGCAAGATGAGGACGTGGTTGACACCTGGTTTTCATCGTGGTTATGGCCAATTGCTGTTTTTGACACTACTGTATTTGACGGTAAGCAAAAAAAAGGCAATGCGGATTTAAATTATTATTATCCAACCAACGATCTAGTTACAGGTCCAGATATTTTATTTTTCTGGGTAGCTAGAATGATCATGGCAGGTCAAGAATTTAAGCAAGAGATACCTTTTAAAAATGTTTATTTAACAGGTATTGTTCGAGATAAAATTGGCAGAAAAATGTCGAAAAGCTTGGGTAATTCACCCGATCCACTAGACTTAATGGATCAGTTTGGTGCAGACGGAGTGCGTGTAGGTATGCTACTTTGCGCTCCTGCAGGTAACGATTTAATGTTTGATGAAAGTTATTGTGAGCAAGGTAGAAATTTTGCAAATAAAATTTGGAATGCATTTAGAATGGTGAAAGGATTAAGAGTAGATCCAATATTACCAAATAAAAATACACTTGCAAACGAATGGTTTGAGTCTCGATTTAACGAAGCTTTAAAAGAAATTGAAAATAATTTTCAGCAATATAAATTATCAGATGCTTTAATGGCAACTTATAAATTAGTATGGGACGATTTTTGTTCTTGGTATTTAGAAATGGTCAAACCTGCTTTCGTTAAAAATGAAAATGGTGAAGGCGTGCAAGACCCCATCGATACTGCAACATACGACTTTATGAAATTGCAATTAAGTAAAATTTTATCATTACTACATCCTTTCATGCCATTTTTAACCGAGGAATTATGGCATGACGAAGAGTTGTTTGGTAAACGTGGAACTTCAGATTGTTGTATTGTATCTTCTTATCCAAAAGTAGGAGCAATCAATAACGAATTATTGCAAAAAGTTGAGCAGTTGAAATTATTAATTTCTGAAATAAGAATGATCAGAAATAGCAAGCAAATTGCGCCTAAAGTTTCATTGCCTTTGGCTATGAAAGCCAATACCATGAGCTATTTCAAAGAAACAGGAAATGTTATTGTGAAATTGGCAAATCTTTCTGAATTCTTAGAGGTGAATGAAAATCCTGCATCCTCTATAAGTTTTATGGTTGCAACTCATGAGTTTTTTGTTAATCTTGGAGGCAATGTAGATGCAGCAGCAGAAAGAAAAAAGGCAATAGATGAAATAGCGTATTTAAAAGGGTTTTTAATCTCAGTAGATAAAAAACTCAGCAACGAAAAGTTTGTACAAAATGCGAAGCCAGAAGTTATTGCCAATGAGCAAAAGAAAAGAGCAGATGCAGAAACAAAAATTGCATTGTTAAAAAAACTGCTTTAGGTTATGTCACTTCAAGCATTAAATTTACCGCCATTTCCTTTTCAAATTAAAAAAAAGGAAAGTGGTTTATATTTGTTCGATGCTTTAAGAAAAAAAGACATACTTATAACACCAGAAGAATGGGTACGTCAACATTTTATTCAATTTCTAATAAATCAAAAAAAATATCCTAAAGCATTTTTTGCCATTGAAAAAGGATTGACCTTACATGAGCGAAATAAGCGCACCGATATAGTGGTCTATAATGCAGATACAAAACCACTTTTAATAGTTGAATGCAAAGCGCCATCGGTAAACATAGACCAAGCAGTATTTGAGCAAATTATCCGCTACAATTATGTGCATCAAGCCAAATATTTAGTGTTGAGTAATGGTTTAACCCATTTTTGTTGTGCGGTAGATTACGAAACCAACCAATTTAATTTTATTTCTGAAATACCCGAATATCAAGCAATTTAATGGCATTATTTTGCTAAACTTTTTAACTTTGAGACATGACGATTGCGCAAATTTTAGCAGATATCAAGCAAAGGAAATTTCAGCCTGTATATTTTTTACATGGTGATGAATCTTATTATATTGATTTAATTGCGGATGAATTAGAAAAGACTGTTTTAACAGAAGCGGAAAAAGGGTTTAATCAAACTATTTTATACGGAAAAGAAACTGATATTATAACGCTGCTTTCAGCCGCAAAACGCTTTCCAATGATGTCCGAATTTCAATTGGTTATTGTAAAGGAAGCTCAAAACATTAAATTCGGAAAAGAAGATAAAAAAGACCAGGATCCATTTGCTGCATATTTAGAAAATCCTTTGAGGAGTACTGTTCTAGTTTTTTGTCATAAACATGGTTCGCTCGATAAACGTTTAAAGGTTGCAAAACTCATCGATAAACATGGCGTATTATTCGAATCTAAAAAGCTATATGACAATCAAATTGCAGAATGGGTTCAACAATATGTACATGGATTAAATTTAAAAATTGAACCCAAAGCGGCTGCGCTTATTCCAGAATTTTTAGGGAATGATTTATCAAAAGTAGCCAATGAACTTTCTAAATTAGCCATCAACACACCTCCAGGTAAAGCCATTACAGCAGACGACATCGAGCGCAATATTGGCATAAGTAAAGATTTCAATAGTTTTGAATTAACAGCTGCTTTAGGTAAAAGAGATGTCTTAAAAGCAAATAAAATCATAGATTACTTTGCAGCAAACAAAAAAGACCATCCATTGGTAATGGTATTAGGTGTTTTGAATGGATACTTTAGTAAATTATTGATGTATCATTTTCTGCCGGATAAATCTAGGGCTAATGTAGCATCTGTCTTAAAGGTAAACCCATATTTTGTTCAAGATTATGAAATTGCCGGAAGAAATTTTTCTTTTGAAAAAACATGTTCGATTATTTCATTGTTAAGGTCATATGACTTAAAGTCAAAAGGGGTAGATAGTACTGGAAATACAGAAGATGGTGAATTGATGAAAGAGTTAGTTTGGCAAATATTACATTAATAATAGACTATGAATTATTGGTTAGTAAAATCAGAACCGCATAAATATGCTTGGGAACAATTCTTAAAAGACAAAAAAACTTTTTGGGATGGAGTGCGTAATTACCAAGCAAGAAATAATTTACGCGACATGAAAAAAGGTGATTTGGTTTTGTTTTACCATAGCAACGAAGGAAAATGTGTTGTCGGTATTGCCATTGTTCATAAAGAATTTTACCAAGATCCAACTACAGATGATGCAAATTGGGTTGTAGTTGATCTTAAACCATATAAAACATTAAAAAAGCCCATTACATTGGCACAAATAAAAGCCGATAAACAATTAAAAGATGTCGGACTAATAAAACAAGGTCGACTGTCTGTAATGCCTTTAAAAGTTACAGAATTTGATCGTATCATTGCGCTTTCAGAAGAAAAATAAAGCAAAAAAAAGACCAATCAATTGATTGGTCTTTTTTAATTATTGGAAAAATTATTTTATTACAATATGTTTAAAATATTGATTTTTGCCATCATTAATTCTTAGGTAATAACTTCCAGCAGAAATGTTACTTACATTCATACTAAATTCGTTAGATTCAAAATTTTCTGTTAGAATTAACTCTCCATTTAAGTCAAATAACATTGCTTTTCCTGCATTGGTTTCATCAGTTAATTTAATGTTAATTTGATCGATAACTGGGTTAGGGTATACGCTTAATTTTGTTGAAGATTCGTTGCTTACACCTTGAGTAGTACTTGCTTCATGAACAACTAATGTTGTTTTCTTAGTAGAGTTTGTGCCTAATACTACAACACCATAAAAAGTAACATCACCTGTTCCTGCAGCAGGAGCAACCCATTTAAAAGTCCATGTGCAAGGGTTTGCAGAGTTAGATGCGTTATGAGTTACATATTTTGTACTTACTATTTTATTTCCTGTTCCAGCAATTAAACTGCCTTGTAATAAGCCAGCGGTTGTTTGAGGTGAAACTTGAAATCCTTTTTTTCCAGTACCTGTATGTGAAACCATAATATTATATGTTGTTCCTGGGGTATAACCTGCCGAAGGCACAGAGCTAGATAATATACCACTTGCAACAGTAGTTGCAGTCCCTGAATGACATCCAGAATGAGCACATGTTTGACCGTCTGCAGGTGATCCTGTATTTCCTGCTGGCCCTCCTGATGGATTTGAAATAGCTTTATGTGAAGATAGACTTATTGCAAATGTTACAATTAAAGTCAAACTTGAAAGGATTACAATTTTTTTCATTTGATGTTTTTTTTCTAAAGTATGATTTTTTCCAAAAAAATTAAAATAAAATAGACAAACAGTCGGTGAAATCACATATTGATATAAATGCTTATCATTGTACGTTCAATTTTAGCTAATGAAAATCATACAATCAGCTTTGCAAGCCATTAAAGATATTCCTAAACCCATTAGGGTTTTTGCGACAAAGGCGCTGTTTTTATTAGTGATTTGGCAGGTGCTATATTTAGGATTTTTAGCTCCTAATCGTGTCATTGATCAACCTTTGTCAATGTTTACTGGAAAAGCTACGGCTTGGTGTGTTAAACAATTGATGCCATCACATTCTATCGTAGTCAAAGAAGTATTACAAAAAGAACAGGTCGAAGCAATGGAATTCGATTACTTAAAAACCACCATTTTTGCAGATGGAATTAAATTAATTGGAATAGCTGATGGATGCAATGGATTAAGTTTATTCATGCTTTTTATTGGTTTTATAATTGCATATCCAGCACCAAACATATTAAAATTAAGATATGCTATTTTAGGTTTAATTTTAATTGTATTAGTTAATATTTTAAGGTGTACAGGACTCGCCATGTTTTCCTATTATAACCCAAAAGTTTTATTTTTTGCCCATCATTATTTGTTCAAAGTAATGGTATACGGAATTGTATTTTATTTATGGGTTCGATTTACTCAAATTAACAAAAAAAACAACCATCATGCCTAGGAAGTTTTGGATTGGATTAATTGTATTGTTTCTACTTTACTCAGCTTATTATATCTTCTTTTTTGAGTCACCAAACTTTGAATTAATACCGCGCAAACTCAGACATTTGATAAAATTTTCGATGTTAATTACTGTCTATTTAATTGGATTGCGTCAATTGCATTTAGAACAAATAAAATGGATGCAAACAATTTGGCATCTAGTTCATATCTCTGGAATACTTATTATTACTAGCTTCGGAGCATTTGATTGGTTGGTTCATCCACTTGCATTAAATATTCGTGTTATATTATTTGACTTAAACGAATTTTTAATTGCACCAACCCTTTATGTATCTATGGGTTTGCTACATCGTTTTTTATTAGAAGAAAAAAAAGAGGGATAGTAAACCATCCCTCTTTTTTTATAATTAATATTTTTTATAATTAATTCGATTTTACAAATGTACTTGTGATGGTTCCACTTTGATCATTCCATCTAATTAAGTAGCTGCCAGCATTCCAATTATTTAACGAAATGGTAATTGATTCGTTGTCTTTTTCAATTTCTTTACTAAATACTTTCTCTCCAAGTATATTGTAAATTGCTATTTCGCTGTTAGCGCTATTTCTTGGTAGTTTAATTTGAATTTGATCTTTAGCCGGATTAGGATATGCATTTAATAAATTAATCGCATTAGATTGATTCTCAATTCCAATGCTTGTATTAAATATAAATCCAGGTTTAGTATCACTACCATTTGGTGAAACAACTGTTACATTTCCACTATTGCCATTACCAACATGAGCCTCTATTTGAGTATTAGATATCACATTGAAGCTATTTGCTGCAACACCACCAAATAGCACATTGCTAACATCAATTAATTCGTTACCATAAATTGTAACAACTTCATCTCTTCTAGCTGTAGTTGGACTAAAAGATCCAATTGTAGGGATTGCTAAGTATACAAAGCCACTTGCGAAAACAGATCCAAATTTATCAGAAATACCTACATCGCCGGTTGAGCCTGCACCTATAGCAGCAACAATCATTGTGTCGTTTAAAACTGAGAAACTAGATGCTGCCGTTCCTCCAAATGTTACATCAATTACTGCTGTTAAATTTTCACCTACAATGGTAATGGTATCATTTGTTTTTGCAGAATCAGGTGTAAATGATTTTATTTTGATTGATTTAACAAACGTAAATCCAGCTAATGATGCCGTGCCATCTGGTGTAACAACATTTACATCACCTGATGCACCTCCTGCAACAACTGCAGTAATTAAGTTATCATTTTGTACCGTAAATGATTTTGAAACAACACCACCAAATTTTACTGAAATTGCATTTGTAAAATTGCTACCTAATATGGTAACAGTTTCGCCACTTTTAGCCGAAGTAGGCGTGAATTGTGTAATTGTTGGTGGTACTACAAAAACAAATCCAGATTTATTTGCTGATCCTGATGGGTTTGTTACGATAACATCACCTGAAGCTCCAGATCCTACAATTGCTTGAATTGTAGTAGCGTTTACTACAGTAAATGAAGTAGCAGCTGTTCCTCCAAAACTAACAGCCGATGCTCCAGTAAATCCTGTACCAGTTATTGTTACTGTTGTACCGGCAGCAGCATTTGTTGGACTGAAAGAAGTAATAGTTGGAGTACTCATTACAACTGCTTCATTAACAACTAAAGTGCTTTTCTTTGTTGAATTTGTAGTTATTGCAAATGCACCATAGAATGTTACAGCACCTGTTCCAGCTGCAGGAGCAATCCATTGGAAAGTCCAAGTTGCAGTTGTAGCTGTTTTTGCAGATGAATGTGTTACATATTTAGTGCCGACAATTTTATTTCCACTTCCCGCAATTAAAGAGCCTAATAATGTACCAGCAGTATTTTGTGGTGATACTTGAAATCCTTTTTTACCAGACCCAGAAATAGTTGCTGTAATGGTATAAGTGGTTCCAGGTGTATATCCTGCTGTTGGAATGTTTGAAGTAATTAAACCTGCTTGAGTTACAGCTGATCCGCCGTGGCAAGATTCTGCGCATGTGGTTCCGTCTGCAGGAGACCCTGTATTTGATGCTGGTGAACCTGTAGGTTCTGAAATGGCATTGGGTGCCAGTAAGTTAAAAACGCTAAATACAGCGAATGATAAAAATAAACTGAGTACAATTTTCTTCATAAAATGGGTTTTAAGCTTTATTTACAGCAAAATTGCTGCCAAAATTTAAAAACCCAAAATAATTCAATTATTCGGCTTCTGAAGCTAAAATTTCTACTTTTTTTCCATTAAAAGCTACATTGTAGCTTGGAAATAGTTTATTTCTGCGTCTGAATTCAACTTCGCCATTCACTTTTACATGTCCATCATCAATTAATTGATTAGCCTGTGCGCCATCTTCCACCCAGCCAATAACTTTTAATAATTGATTTAAATGAATGTATTCGCCAGAAATATTAAATTTTTCCATATCACAAAAGTAGGAAAATCTGAATAGAATCAACAAATTATAGCGCTAATTTAATAAAGCCGGTTTGTGAAATTAGATTTGCTAATTCCATTTGTAATTTTTGTTTTTTAGCGCTTTGAGTTTTAGCACAAAACATAATTTCTAATTTTAAACGATGTATCAAATGGTAATTTCTGAAAGTAAATTGGAAAGCGCTATTTTCAATTCTACTTAAAATTCGTTTTGCGTCACTTTTTAATCCAATATGATAAAAACAAATTGCTTTCATTAAATCGAAGCTCTCAAAATATCCAATTTCAATTGTGCCATCATTATAGCTTTTATAATCTAACTCGGCTATTTTTATAAATTGAAAAGATGATTCGAAATCTCCAATTAAATTAAAACAATCCACCATTAAATAGTGATAAAATGGAAAAACATTCTTGTTTTTCCATTCCTTTTGCATTGTTTTTTCTTCTTCAAAAGATTTTTTAGTCCAAAATTTGATAGTGTCTAAATCATTGCATTGATGAGCATACAATAAGTTAGACATAATTTTTCTTGCCCTTGGGAAAGGGTGAATTGTATCAATTTTTTCAATCGAATTTATAATATCTAAATATTTTTTTTGGTCTTTTAAATTATTAGATAAATAGGCGCCTAAAAAAAGCAAACAATTTCCAAAGAGTTTTGCTTCATTGGTTTTCTTTTCTTGTAAATATTTTTTCAAATGTATTTCGTAGCCACTGCATAAGCCCGAAATATAAGGGTAGCGTTCAAAAAAATAAACTTGACTTACCGGATTTTTACTTAAATACCCAGATAATTGTTGAAATAATTTCGGGTTTTTGATTATCAACTTTGCAATATTACCACATGCTCTTTGGTAATTTATATCTAGGCTTTCATATAATTCAATATTATAAAACTCTTTAATTAATTCCATGTTTTCAGCTTCGGCAGATGAATTTTTTAAATTTTGCGAAAAACATTCTGTTAGCTGTTGAATATTTTCGAATCCACAATATAAACTGATGTAATGCATGGTTCGTTTAGATGGAACCACATCATCATTTATAAATCCTAGAATTCTTCTTAGTGTTTGAGGGCTAATGATGGCATGAATTGTTTTTTTGATATGCATCGATAGTTCTTCACATTCATTTGAAAATGAAATTGATTTACCATATCTATTTTCAATTAACTGCTTCAGTTTTTCTTGATTCATGCTCCAATTTATGATTTTAATGTATTAAAAACTAAGTATGGATTAAAATGGATATTTATTTATTATTATTTTATTGACTTTGATTAATAATATTTCAAATATGGATTAACATTAAAATGTAATTGTTAGCTTGCCATTTATATAAAGCATAAATGAAATATATAAATGTATTCTTAAGCGTTTTTTTGGTTTTTATATTGTATACAATTCAATTGAATGCTCAACAATTAAGCAATATCAAAGTATACGGACTAGACCAAGGATTAACTTCAAGAAATGTCAACACCACCTTTGAAGCAAATGATGGTTTTCTTTGGTTAGGCACGCAATCAGGCTTAAGTCGTTTTGACGGTGAATCATTTGTTCCTTTTAAATTGTTTGATGCTCAATCTGAATTAGCTTATTTATCGATCAATAGTATTGTAGAGATTGGCCAATCATTATGGATAGCTACAGATGAAGGGCTGTTTACTTTAAATATACAAACCTATCAGGTTAAGAAAATTTCATTGCCTGGAATAAATAATAGCGCTATTAAAATAAATGTACTAAAGTTACTCAGCCGTGATCGTATTGCTGTAGGTAGCAATCAAAGTTTATGTTGGATAGTGAATAAAGAAAATGAAATCATCACAATTAAAAACCCTTTTAATCAATCAAATAATTTTCAACCTGTATTAAGTATTGTTGAAGACGCTAATCAAAACATTTGGTTTACTACAAGTTTTGATGAATTATATGCCTTTAGTTTAAAGAAAAATGCAATCAATTATTATCAAAAGTTTAAACAGAATTTAGATAAATTATATTTTAATAATACCTACGGATTATTAGTGCTCACCGAAAAAACCTTTGCAAGTGTTGATACTTTAAGAAGAAAACTACAACCAAATTTACCCTCTTTTTATAATGACGCAATTGATCTATTTTTTGAAAAGAACAATGATTTGTGGTTGTTGAAGCGAAACCTAGATTTCGTGCATCATTCGTCACAAAAAGACCTAACATTTCAAGGTGTTTTTGATAAAATGAATGAAGAAAACATAAGAATTAATAGTGTTCATCAATCCAGAAATCATTTTTGGATAGCTACTAATAATGGATTGGTTAAAGCCAGTTATAACCAGTTTAAGATTCAACAATTTTTTAGTCATTCTTTAATTAGAAATAAGCAATTCAACTCAAGTGTGAGGGGAATGACAGAAGATGAAAATAAGAACCTGTATTTTGCTTCCTATATGGGCTTATATAAGTTAGCTTATCCATATGACAGGCACAGGCCAGAACCTTTATTAGTTGATAGTGTGAGTAATTATATTCCCTATGCATTAGCATATGAAAAGGGTAAATTATGGATTGGATCAGAAGGTGGTTTATTGGGTTCATTTGATATAAAAAACAAAAAACTTAAAATTTACAATGCAGCAGCAAATGTTAGGAGCAATCGATTTGTAATTTCATTATATAATGAATCTAATCGATTACTATTAGGAACATACGGTGGCTTATATGTTTTTAATAAGAAAAATGAAACAATTTTACCATTTGAATTAAATTTTAAAGGTAAAAATTATAACGATGCAACAATTTTTCAAATTGTAAAATTGAAAAGCCAATATTGGTTGGCAAGTAATAAAGGACTTTTCAAATGTGATGCCAATATGAATATTGAAGCTGTTTTCAGCTTTAAAAATCAATCTATTAGTAGTTTTATTATTGATAGTGTAAACAACTGTTTTTGGGTAGGAACATTGGGTGAAGGCTTTTATCAATTTAAAGAAAATGCAATTTATAAAAACTATAATTACCAAGATGGTTTAGCTGATAATAGAATTGTAAGTTTAACATTGCATGCAAATAAGCTATTTATTGCTACGTATTTTGGGCTTTCGTGTTTTGATATTTCCATTAATACGTTTACAAATTTTCATACAGATCAAGGTTTAACGCATAATGAATTTAATAATGGGGCTACATATCTTACTGCAGATAAAAAACTGTTTATGGGTGGAATTAATGGTTATAACCTTATTGATTTCAATTTAAATAATCAAATTAAGCATCATTTAAAAGCGCCATTTATAGCTTCATTTTATACTTTGAATGGTAATGTTGAAAATAGAATTTATTCTGATTTTTCTCAATTAGTTAAAAAAATACCGAGTGATAACAGGGTAATTGAAATTGAATTTGGATTAACAGATTTTAATCAACCTGAAAAAAATATTTATGCATATAAATTAGATGGAGTAGATAAAGATTGGGTCTTTATTGGTAATCGAAATTATTTGCGTTTAATAAATCTAGCTGCTGGTAAATATACCTTACATGTAAAAGCAGCAGGAAGTAATGGTAATTGGGTAGAGATGAAATCTCCCATATCATTTGAAATTACTCCGATTTTCTATCAAACCAAATGGTTTTTTGTTTTGGTTTCATTACTTATTATATCACTCATTGCCTTGTATTCCTATCTAAAAATAAATAAAATTAAAACAGTTCATTTTTTAAGAATGCAAATATCTACTGATTTACATGATGAAGTTGGTGGGGTTTTGACTGCTGTTGGAATGCAGGCCGAATTACTTTTAAATAGTGATTTGACCAATAAAGCAGCGCAATTAAAAAAGATATCACTTTTGAGTAGAGAAGCAGTAGCAACTATGCGTGATGTGATTTGGAGCATTGATGCAAAACAAGAACGGTATATAGATTTGCTAGATCGGATGAAAGATTTTGTTAATGTAATTTTTGATGACACAAATATAGATGTAACATTTGAACATCAAATAGCATCAAATTATAATTATATTGATTTAATCACGAAGCAAAACACCTATCTTATTTTTAAAGAAGCCATGAACAATATTGTGAAACATGCCAATGTGCAAAAAGTTTCGATTAGTTTATCGGTAAAAGACAAAACAATGACATTAATGATTCAATCTGATGGATCAACTGTATATCAAGTTAAAGAGGGGATGGGCTTAAGAAATATGAAAGCAAGATCGATTAAAATGAATGCCGATTTACGTATTGACGATTTTTATAATATACTTTTAATCAAGCGCATTTAATTAGTACATACTTATGTATGCTAACATATCCTTTTCCCAAGCACGAAAGCTGTAAATTGCGAAATGAATTTAATCTTAATAGAAGACGAAGTCAATATTCAATTGGCATTAAGTCAATATTTACTTGCACAACCAGAATTTGATAACATCGTAATTTATGGTTCTGCAGAAGAGTTTGAAAAGGCAAATCAAATTTATCAGCCTAATATTATTGTATTAGATATCAATTTACCCATCAAATCAGGAATTGAATTAATTCCTGTCATTAAAAATAGGTTTCCAGAAGTTTCAATTCTAATGTTAAGTGTCAATAATGACAATGAAAGTGTTTTTCTTTCATTGCAAGCCGGTGCAGATGGATATTTAGGCAAAGAATCCTCACTTGATAAAATAAAAGAAGCAATCATTGATTTAAAAAATGGAGGTTCTCCCATTACTCCAGTAATTGCTAGAAAAGTGTTTGATTTTTTTAATTCTCAAAATACAGTAATCGAAGATTTAAACGACAGAGAAAAGCAAGTCGTAAAAGGTATCGTAAATGGATTAAGTTATAAGTTGATTGCAATAGAATACCATGTTTCTATTGATACGGTTAGAAAATACATTAAAAGTGTGTATCGAAAACTACAGATCAATAGCAAAGGAGAATTAATTGCGAAATACCATCATCATAAAAATTAGTACACTTTCATGTACCACCCATTTTTCTTTGTTTGATTTTTTTCTTTCTAGAATTGTAATCGTTATGATTTATTATGTCTTAACTTTTATCAATTTAATAGATTAAAATGTTTAAAATAAAGCTGATTTATATTAGTTGCTTCATTTTTTTAATACAAACACTGCATGCTCAAAACCTTATTGGTGTTGGTCTTGCAAATGAGAGTGCTAAATTAACATTGAATTCAACTACGAAAGGTTTCTTACCTCCAAGATTAACCTACACTCAAAAATTATCAATTAGTAATCCGCCTATTGGTGCACAAATTTGGTGTACCAATTGTGGATCAACAGGTGAAATGCAAGTCTTTAATAATATTCAGTGGACGCATATTTCTGGTGCCGCTGCTGCAAATGCTTTAGCAGATGTTAGTACAACTATTTCTGTTTCTGCTATTAGTTATAACGTGGCAACTTCTGGTGGTAGTATTTCAAATGATGGAGGTTCCAACATAACAGCAAAAGGAATTTGTTGGAGTACTGCTACAAATCCAACTATCGCTTTAAGTACTAAAACCAATGATGGAACGGGCACAACAACCTTTTCAAGTTCCTTGATTAATTTACTTCCAATAACTACCTATTATCTGAGAGCCTATGCTACAAATGCTGTAGGGACTAGCTATGGGCCTGAAATTTCTTTTACAACTACAAGTGTTGCAATTGGAAATGCTTTTCAAGGAGGTAAAGTTGCTTACATATATAGCGCAACAGACCCAGGTTATGTTGTTGGTCAACAACATGGTTTTATTATGGCAACAGAAAATCAAGCGTTGAGCCCAGGAAAAGAATGGTCAAATGCTTATGAAGCAACTGGTGCAACTGGTATAATTTTAGGAACAGGATTAAGTAATACCAATATTTTAGTTACTAGATACGGATTAAGTACCACTTATGCTGCTGGAGCCGCAAGATCTTATGCAGGTGGAGGTTATAGCGATTGGTTTTTACCTAGTAAAGACGAATTAAATAAACTAATTGCATTGAGGTCTGTAATTTCTGTTAGTGCTGGTGGCTTAACAGATAGCGAATATTATTGGAGTTCTACTGAAATTGACAGTGATTATGCTTGGAGACAAATTAATACGAATTCAGGTTTGCAAAATCAATCGGCTAAAGTTGCTCCAGAATTTGTAAGAGCAATCAGGTATTTTTAAATTGAAAAAAATGAATTTTAAAAAAATAATATTAATGTTAATGTTGTGGTTTGTGTTTTTTAATTCAAATGCACAAACGATAATAGGTAATGCTAACGCTACGCCAACTGCTGCATTAGAATTGCAGTCTACCTCTAAAGGTTTTTTAGTGCCTCGAATGACTTATACACAAATGCAAGCAATTATAACCCCTGCTTCAGGTTTGCAAGTTTGGTGTACGAATTGCGGAACAAATTTAGGTGCCATGGAATATTTTAACGGCACAGCTTGGATTGCTTTTGATGGAGCAACTGTCAGTACAGTTTATCCAACCATTGCTGCTACATCTACTGCCTCTAATATCTCTTTTTTTTCGGCAACTTCAGGTGGTAATATAACTTCGGATAATGGCCAGAGTATTATACAAAAAGGAATTTGTTGGAGTACATCTACCAATCCAACCATCGCATTGTCAACCAAAACAACAGAGGGTTCTGGGGCTGGAACTTTTACAAGTAATTTAACTTCTTTGCTTGATACGACTAAGTATTATGTAAGGTCTTACGCTACTAATAATTTAGGTGTTACCGTTTATGGAGCTGAAACATTTTTCTTAACCAAAAAATTAGCAGTAAATGCAATTGGTCTAGGAGGAAAAGTAGCTTATATTTTAACAGCTACAGATCCAGGATATGATGCAAATGTAAAACACGGGATTGTTGTTGCAATTGCTGATCAACTGCCAGTTGAGT
Source organism: Sphingobacteriaceae bacterium (assembly GCA_024645045.1). GTDB lineage: Bacteria > Bacteroidota > Bacteroidia > Sphingobacteriales > Sphingobacteriaceae > CAIKLP01. Next base: position 2,069 of record JAHEGO010000012.1, on the reverse strand, counting down.
GGGCGCCAAACTCCATTTTAACTGGAGCAAGTTCAAATGCTTTTGGTGCTGGTTTATCAAACTCCATTTTAATTTATAATGCATATAGTTCTGGCCAATATGCAGCAAGATTAGCTAGGATAAGTACTTTAAATGGATATACAGATTGGTATTTGCCAAATTATGTTGAACTGCAAAAAATAGCAATTAGTAAGACTCTGTTAGGTTTTTATGGTGACTATTATTGGACTTCTTCTGAAAATACTATATCTACAGCCACTAGAATGAATTTATATAATAATGAAGTGCAATTTAACCAACCAAAAAACAACCTACATCGTTGTCGATTTGCTAGGAATTTTTAAAAATTAATATCAATGAAAAAAATAATTTTAATCGTATTGATTTTTTTGCAAAGTAATTTGTTTGCTCAAATAGGAATAGGAACAAGTACACCAAATTCTTCTGCTATATTGGAAGTAAGTGCTACCAATAAAGTTTTATTACCTCCTCGTATGAGTAACGATGAAAAGCTTGCAATTCTGAATCCTGCAACAGGATTGCAAATTTGGTGTAATAATTGTGGAGCAGCTGGAGAGATGCAAATATACAATGGAGCTTCATGGAAACATATTTCAGGTGCAAATTCTGGTGCTGTTGGCGCAACAGTTAGTGCAACTGCTGCGGCTAGCTTAATTACTGGTACTACAGCAACAGCAGGTGGTACAATATCTTCAGCAGGAGATGCTACTGTTACTAGTAGAGGTGTTTGCTGGAGTACATCACACAATCCTAGTATTGCAAATGATAAAACTTCTGATGGTTCTGGTACTGGAAGTTTTACAAGTAGTATAACTGGCTTAATAGCAGAACAAACGTATTATGTAAGAGCATATGCAACCACAAGTGTAGGCACAGCATATGGTCCAGAAATTTCTTTTACCACTATTTTAGTTCTGACTATTGGTACACCATATCGAGGTGGAGTCGTAGCATATTTAGATAATACAGGAATTCATGGATTTATAGCAGCATCTGCTGATCAAAGTGCTGGTATAATTTGGCATTTTGAAAGGGTTTTATGGAGCACTGAAGTATCTGGCGCTAAAGCAACTTCAATTGGTTCTGGTGTAACAAATACTAACGCTATTGTTGCAAAATATGGAGCTGAATCCAATGCAGCAAGGATTTGTTATGATTTAGTGCAAGGAGGTTATTCTGATTGGGTTTTACCAAGCAGTGGAGAGTTGTATGTTTTAATGCTTAATAGTGCAGCAATTGGAGGATTTACCCCAAGTACTTTTTATTGGAGTTCTAGTTGTGAAGATGATTTTGATGCAATTGTTAGTTATAATACAAACACAACAAACATTTATAGGGTACTTGCATTTAATATAAATGCAAGAGTTAGGGCAATTAGGTATTTCTAAATCCTAATAACACATTTTTATATCATTTATTTATAAATAAAACATGAAAATATTTAAATACTGTATACTTTTTATTTTGAACTATTGTTCGCTTGATGCTTCAGCGCAATTGTATATTTCATCTGGTACAGAACTTTATATTGCTCCATCAGAACAGTTTACCACTTCAGAGCAAGTCAATAATTCTGGAACATTAACTATTGCTGCTGGTGCAACTGCAACGCTCAATGGAGGTGCAACTGGAACAGGTGTGATAAAGGGTTCTGCCACTTCTAATTTAATTATTGGTGGTACAAGTACCACAGGTACATATTACTTTGACCAAACAACGCTTGGTACAACTAATGTTTTGAAGAATCTGACATTAGCTGGAAGTACAACTGCAACACTTGGTAATACTATAAATATTACAGCAGGTGCAAATGCAGGTACTGTGCTTTTAGGAACGGGTACCACTTTAAATTCAGATGGTAAATTAATTATTAAATCAAATGCAACAGGTGCAGCTAGGGTTGCCAATTCATCGGGAACAATTAGTGGCGATGTTGTCGTTGAAAGATATATTCCAGCTACTAGAAGAGCTTATCGATTTTTAGCAGCACCAGTAACAACAACAAATGGTATTTATGCTAATTGGCAAGAATCTGGAACAAATACAAC
>JAHEGO010000011.1:36767-40353 GCA_024645045.1 Sphingobacteriaceae bacterium | reverse complement strand
GGCTCTACTTTGGTAGTTGCATACCAACATTTAGAACCAGCTGTTTCCATAATGAAAGAAAACTTTTTGTTGATGGTTGGACTTTCTACTTGGAAACGTTTTACATATGATGCTTTGCTTTCGCCATCCATGTGAATTGCAGCAATTACACGTTCGGAATCATATTTTTCTAGTAAGAAATATTTATCGTCATAATGGTTGCTGATATCGAAATTAGTTAACTCATATGAACCATCTACATAAATCACTAATATTTTATCATCTCCTTGGAAAGTACCCAAGAACCGCCCTCTTCCATCTGTATTTAACCTGTGTATAGCGTCGTCAAACCAAATCTCTCTTCCACCCAATGTACTAACTCCTTTTGATTTTAAAAGGACTTTCTTAACAGGGAATTTAGTAATGATATTTCCTTGAGATGCCCTTCCTTTGATTGCGATTTCGGCAAAATCTAAATCGAAAGCTAACTTTCTTAATTTAGACATTGGCTTAAGGTTAACGGTAACAATTTCTGATTCACCATTTGGATTAGCGGTGAAATAGAGCACCTCCGTGCCTTTCGAGCCTTGTGATAAATCGTATTCTTTGTCTCTAGTTATACCAGTAATTGAAAATCTTTTTACAAATGATTTTCCAGATGCACCATCTCTATAAATCAAATGATAAACTGTGCGGTCATCATTTTTCTTAAACACGGCTGCATGAATAATATCCTTACCAACAAATGTTTTCTCCGCAACTTTAATCACCTTAAACTTTCCATTGCCACAAAACACAATAATATCATCGATGTCGGAACAATCGCAAACGTATTCATCTTTCTTCAAGCCCAAACCAACAAAACCTTCAGCCCTATTGATATACAGCTTTTGATTTGCGAGCGCTACTTGTGTAGCTGAAACTTTATCGAATAACTTGATTTCCGTTTTTCGTTCTTTTCCTTTGCCGTATTTCTCTAATAAACGACTGAAATAAGCAATGGCATATTCTGTTAAGTTTTTAAGATTTGCTTTAACTTCTTTGATTTCTTTTTCAATTCCTTTTAAGATTTCATCTGCTTTGAATGCATCGTATTTTGAAATACGTTTGATTTTAATCTCTGTTAAATTTAAAATATCATCTTTAGTTACCTCTCTCAAAAGCTTACTTTTAAAAGGAGTTAAGCCTTTATCTATTGTTTGAAGGACTGCTTCGAATGTAGTACACTCTTCAATGTCTCTGTAAATTTTTTCTTCAATGAATATTTTTTCTAATGAAGAAGCATGCCATTTTTCGTTTAGTTCATTTAAACGAATGGTTAATTCTTGTTTTAATAAGGCCTTTGTATGATTAGTGCTCTCCACTAAAATATCGTTGACACTCATAAAATAAGGCTTGTCATTTTTAATGACGCAAGTGTTTGGCGATACAGAGACTTCACAATCTGTGAATGCATAAAGCGCATCGATGGTCACATCTGGTGAAATGCCAGGTGCCAAGTGTACAATGATTTCTACATTCTTTGCAGTATTATCTTCAATTTTCTTGATTTTAATTTTTCCTTTATCATTTGCAGAAATGATACTGTCAATTAAACTACCCGTTGTAGTAGAAAAAGGAACTTCTGTTATGGCTAAAGTCTTTTTATCTTTTTCGACAATTCTTGCACGAACCCTAACCCTACCGCCTCTTTGGCCTTCGTTGTAATTGGTAAAATCTGCCAAACCACCTGTTAAAAAATCAGGTAATAAATTAGGGCGATTTCCATTTAAAATTTCAATAGATGCATTGATTAATTCTACGAAATTATGAGGAAGCACCTTGGTCGCTAAACCAACAGCAATACCCTCTGCACCATGCGCAAGCAATAAAGGAAATTTAACTGGCAAAGTAATAGGTTCTCTATTTCTTCCGTCGTAAGACAATTGCCAATTGGTTGTTTGCGGGTTAAATACAACATCTAATGCAAATTTTGATAACCTTGCTTCAATGTATCTGGGTGCAGCTGCGCTATCACCAGTAACGGGGTCACCCCAGTTACCTTGACAATCTATTAATAAATTTTTCTGACCAATTTGTACCATGGCATCACCAATTGAAGCGTCTCCATGTGGATGATACTTCATGGTATTTCCTATTACGTTGGCAGCTTTATTGTACCTGCCATCATCCATCTCTTTTAATGAATGAAGGATTCTTCTTTGTACTGGCTTTAAACCATCGTACATATTTGGAACAGCCCTGTCTAAAATTACATATGATGCGTAATCTAAGAACCAGTTCTCGTACAAACCTGTTATGGGTATGATATTATGATTTAATGCTTCTTCGTTTGGTGTTTCCATAATTTCTTTTTCAACAATCCTTCTCCAAATTATTCTGCTAATTCGCCAGCAACTTCGGGCAATTCAGCAACAATTTCTTCTTTTTCAAATCTTAAATTCTTCACGATAAACTCTTGTCGTGCAGGGGTGTTTTTACCCATATAATATTCCAACAATTGTTGCATTTTTTGATCTTTTGGAATGATTACAGGATCAATGCGAATGTCTTTTCCAATAAACAATTCAAATTCTTCTGGAGAAATTTCTCCCAATCCTTTGAAACGAGTGATTTCTGACTTTTGACCTAATTTATCTAACGCATTTTTTCGCTCTTGTTCTGAATAACAATAAATGGTTTCTTTTTTGTTACGAACCCTAAACAAAGGAGTTTGCAAAATGTACACATGACCTGCTTTTACAATATCAGGAAAGAATTGTAAAAAGAACGTCATCATCAATAATCGAATGTGCATTCCATCCACGTCGGCATCAGTTGCAATTACAATATTATTGTAACGTAAGTTTTCTATTCCGTCTTCAATATTTAAAGCATGTTGCAATAAATTGAACTCTTCGTTTTCGTAAACTATTTTTTTAGTTAAGCTGAAACAGTTAAGTGGCTTACCTTTCAGACTAAATACTGCTTGCGTTTCTACATCTCTAGATTTAGTTATAGAACCACTTGCAGAATCACCTTCGGTAATAAATAAAGTAGTGTCAAATCTGCGAACATGTTTTTCGTCGTCTAAATGCACTTTGCAATCTCTTAATTTTTTATTGTGAAGTGCTGCTTTTTTTGCACGTTCATTTGCAAGTTTTTTGATGCCCGCAATTTCTTTACGCTCTCGCTCAGATTGTAAAATTCTTTTAAGCAAAGCATCTGCTGCATCACTGTGTTTATGTAAATAATTATCTAACTCCTTTTTCAAAAAGTCATTGATCCAATTTCGAATTGTTGGACCCTCTGGTGCCGCATTGATAGAACCTAATTTGGTTTTTGTTTGAGATTCAAAAACTGGCTCTTGAATACGAATGCTAATAGCCGCAACAATAGATGCCCTAATATCAGAAGCATCGAAATCCTTTTTATAATATTCTCTAATGGTTTTTACTACCGCTTCTCTGAAAGCCGCTTGGTGCGTACCTCCTTGGGTTGTATGTTGTCCATTCACAAATGAATAATACTCTTCGCCATATTGACTATTATGCGTCATCGCGATTTCTATATCATCTCCTTTTAAATGAATAATTGGATAACGAATGGTCTCATCTGTTTTTCTATC
>JAHEGO010000011.1:0-36667 GCA_024645045.1 Sphingobacteriaceae bacterium | reverse complement strand
ATGGAATTGTCAATAATTTCTTTTAATAAAATATAAATACCATCGTCTAAACTTGAACCATCGCCAAGTTTACCGATATACATTCCGGGTCTTAATCGAATATGTTCTTTCCAATCGAGTGATCGGATATCGTCTTCACTATAATTACTATTTGCCATTTTCGTTAATTTATTATCAAATGCCGACCAACCTCTTTTTGAATAAAAGCGGTGAAAAATCAACAAACCTAACCTATTCTTATAGGCACAGGTTTGCACAAATCTAAAATTTTAGTGAATTAAGAACAGGAAAAGATTTCCACACCAAGCCTGAAAAGGCCTATTTTTAAGCTTATTTGAATTGATTAACAAAAATATAAGCTGATTTACAGCGCTTTAATTTTTTAAGAATCTATTAAATCTCTGATCACTACCGAAGCCAATGTACAGCCAAACATGGCTGGCATATAAGAAACCGTGCCTATTAAAGACTTTTTAGGAAAGGCTTTTGGGCTTTCCACAATCTTGGTTTGGTCGGCTGCTTCTGGAGAGAAAACAACTTTTACACCTTTTCTAGTGCCTAAATGATACAACCTTTTGCGCACGTATTTTGCCAAATTACACTGGTAAGTTTTAGAAATATCTACCACTTTAATTTTTGAAGGATCAACTTTGCCACCTGCACCCATCGAACTTACAATTGGAATTTTTCTATCTAAACAAGCTTTGATAAAAAAAACTTTTGGTGAAAGTGTATCTATACAATCTACCGCATAATCAAATTTTTCTTCCTCTAAAATCTCATCCGTACGGTGGTCTTTTACAAATTCATTTAATACACGCAATTGAATATCAGGATTGATATCTTTAATTCTAGCGGCCATTACTTCTACTTTATTTTGACCCACTGTTGAAGTCAAAGCAGGTATCTGCCTATTTATATTACTTGCATCAACTGTATCCCCATCTACAATGGTCATCTTACCAACGCCAGCCCTGGCAATCATTTCAGCGCATATACCACCAACGCCACCTAAACCAACAACAAGCACATTGGCATTCATTAATTTTTCAACTTGCTCTTCAGGGAGCATCAAAGACATTCGAGATAACCAGTATGGAACAGCCATAATTGTAATATTAAAAAAAATTATTCAGTTTTAAATTGATATGGAAACAGGTGAATATTTGTATAATAAAATTTAATTATTTGATCATATGTATATCCATTATTAGCCATATTAATTGCACCTTCTTGACACATGCCCACTCCATGACCAAACCCTTTGCCATTGAAAACTATTTTACCATCTTGTTCAGAAATAATAAATAACGTCGACCTTAATTTCCAATCTGTGCGAATATCTTTTAATGAAACTGAACAGCATGGTAATTGCGTTCGTCGATTCCAATCGGCAAACAAACAAGGGTCTTCGATTCTTTGACCCGTTTTTCTACTCAAATACTGAAGCCATTCCGATTTAGCGATTTCTTTTTGCCAATTGGCTTGTTTCCCCGCGGAACAAAAAGTATCCGATACAGCCCTTAAATAGGATTTACTTTTGGACCAAAGATCTTCTGAATTGATAGTTTGTCCACCACAATTGGCATGAAAAACGGCATCAATTACTTCATTTAGATCATCGAAAATAACGATATAACCAGTGCTATCCACTGCTTGATTAATCAATAAATTAAAACGGCATTTACCATGGTAAACTTGACAATGTACTTTATCGCACATTTGAAAACCCTCGGCTTTATGTTTATCTAGATTCCTCAAAACATATGACCTAGAAATGACCGCTTGCACTTTTAGTAATTCAATATTTTTTACATTTCCAATTTCTGACTCAATTACACCAGCAACATATTGATTGATTCCAACTGAATTAATTAACCTAAAGGTGCCATTTTTTACACTTACAAAAAGTGAATTTGGATAAATACTGGTTTTTGAATTTGCTCTAATTATGTTGATTTTAAAGCTTGACAGCGAATCAGAACTGATCAATTGCAGGTTCTCTACCAAAGCCATAAATTGTCCATTTTTTTCAACAGAAACTTTAGTGCCAATTGCAGTTAATCTTACATTATCTGCGTTATCTACTTTTAATATCTTTTCATCATCTAAGGAAATGTAATAGTCTCCCGAAATTATAGCTAAATTTAATTGAACTGGATTGTATTCACCTAAAATAGAAACTTGTATATCCTTGGCATTTATTCCATTCAGAATTAACAATAATAAAAAAACAGAAAGTATATATTTCTTAAACATGCGCAATGGGTTGAATGAACTGACAAATCGCTTGTGCCGCCCTTAAAGATGCACCTTCTGGACCAACCAATGATTGTAAATGTTGGTACTTAGCCAACATTTCCGTTCTGCCAGAACTACCCGCTAATAACATTTTTAGTTCCTTGGCAATATTGACAACCGTGCAGTCTTGTTGAATTAATTCTGTTACAATTTTTTCATCTGCAATGAGGTTCACTAATGAAATGAATTTTATTTTAACTAACATCCTTGCAATAAAAACCGATACCGCATTTGCTTTATAACATACTACTTGCGGCACATTAAACAATGCTGTTTCAAGCGTAGCCGTACCTGAAGTAACAATGGCTAATTCGGCATTGGCTAAAATATCGTAAGTGCAGTTATATAATATTTTTGCGCCAGACAATTGAAATTGCTGGTAAAAGTTTGTAGGTAAACCAGGTGCTGCTGCAACGACAAACTGATGATCAGGAAAGTGATTTTGAACTGCTAGCATGGTTGGTAAAATTTTAAGCAACTCCATTTTACGACTTCCTGGAAGTATAGCAATGATTGGCTTTGAAGACAACCCATTTGCTAATTTAAAATCATTTTGAAATGAATAATTCGCAATGGCATCTTTCAATGGATTGCCAACATAAACAACATCCATTGCAAATTTTTTATAAAAATCTACTTCGAATGGAAGAATGCATAACATCTGATCTACTATCTTTTTAATTTTATGAACTCGACTCTGATTCCAAGCCCAGATTTTTGGTGAAATAAAATAAGATACTTTTATTCCCATGCTTTTAGCAAAGGCAGCAATTCTCATATTAAACCCTGGATAATCAATTAAAATTAATACATCAGGTTTAGCATCAATGATGGCTTGTTTGCAACTAGCCAAATTTTGGTTAATAGCAGAAAGATTGGCAACTACTTCTACAAAACCCATGAATGCCATTTCCGAGAAATGCTTTAGCAGCGCTCCTCCTTGCGCTTTCATTAAGTCGCCACCATAAAACTGAAAAGTTGCAGATGGATCGAGCGTTTTTATACTGCGCATTAAATTAGCACCATGTAAATCGCCAGAAGCTTCGCCTGCTATTAAAAAATACTTCATGATTTATCTCAAAAAGAAATAAGCAAAAATAATGGCATAGAAAAAAGTGCTAAACAACACTCCTTTTGCCAAAGCATCGAATTGTTTTTTGATAGCAATTTGAAAAATGATCATATTCACTCCAACACATAAAATCTGAAAGAAATTTGGGCGCAAATGAAAAGCTATTTTTGATTGAATATAATCACCAAAAATATAGGCCAACAATGGCAATGCCATTCCATATAAAACACCTAAATAAAATTTATCTTTCATATTTTAAATATTAAATTTCCAATTTGATAATTCATCAATTGCATCGTATGCTGTTAAGTCAAACTGAACAGGAACAACTGATACAAAATTATTTTTCAATGCCCATTCGTCGGTATCTTGACCTTCATCGTTTGATTCGAAAACACCAGTGAGCCAATAATATTTACGTTTATGTGGATCTAACCTTTCGTCAAACTCTTCTTGCCATTTAGCTACCGCTTGCCTGCAAATTTTAACTCCCTGGAGCGCTTCAAAATTTTGAACCAATGGAAAATTAACATTTAACAAAGTTGATTTTGGCAAACCATTTGCTAAAACATTTTTAGCAATAGCTAAAATATACTTATGAGTAGGTTGAAAATTTGCATTTGACGAAAAATCTGAAAGCGAAAAACCAATAGAAGGAATGCCTTCAATTGCTCCTTCCATTGCAGCAGACATAGTGCCTGAATACAAAATATTAATGGAAGAATTCGAGCCATGATTGATACCTGAAACTAATAAGTCAGGTTTACGATGAAGTATTTTATTCACTGCTAGTTTCACGCAATCAACTGGAGTGCCACTGCATTGAAAACTTTGAATGCCATCATATAAATCTACTTTTTCTAAACGAAGTGGTTTAGCTATGGTAATAGCATGACCCATGGCAGATTGAGGGCTATCTGGAGCCACAATAACAACATCGCCTAACTCCTTCATCAAATAAGCTAAATTTTGTATACCTGAAGATGTTATGCCATCGTCATTGGTGACTAAAATAATTGGTCGATTCGAATTCATAACACAAAAATACATTTTTGTGCTTTAAATTAGGCAGAAGCGAATCCTTAATTTAATTAATTCTTGCGTCAGCTATACTTGCTACCACATCTGGATCTAGCAATGTGCTGGTATCGCCCAAATTGGACAATTCTCCTTCCGCAATTTTTCGCAAAATTCTACGCATAATTTTTCCGGATCTAGTTTTAGGCAACCCTTTTACAAATTGAATTTTATCTGGCTTTGCAATGGCACCTATAATTCTTGCAACAGTTTGTGAAATATCTTTTCGCATCAATTCATCATTTATGAAATCGTGTTCACAAATTACATAAGCATAAATTCCTTGCCCTTTGATATCATGCGGATATCCTACCACTGCAGACTCAATTACACCAGTATGCGCATTGATTGCATTTTCTACTTCTGCAGTTCCAATGCGATGTCCTGAAACATTCATCACGTCATCTACTCTTCCAGTAATTCGGTAATTCCCCGATTCATCTCTCAAACAGCCATCTCCAGTAAAATATAAATTAGGATAAGTTGAAAAATAATTTTGACGACATCGCTCATGGTCTCCGTATGTAGTCCTTAACATACCTGGCCATGGAAACTTAATACATAAATTCCCACTTACATTATTGCCAAAAATTTCAGCTCCATTTTCATCAACTAAAATTGGCTGAACACCTGGCAATGGAAATGTAGCATGTGCAGGTTTTAATGGAGTTACACCCGCAATAGGAGAAATAAGCATTCCACCTGTTTCGGTTTGCCACCACGTATCAACAATTGGACAATTCGATTTGCCTATTTTTTGATGGTACCAGTGCCAAGCTTCTTCGTTTATGGGTTCACCAACCGAGCCTAAAACCCTCAGCGAACTCAAATCTTTGCCGTCAATAAATTCATCACCAAATTGCATCAATGAACGAATTGCAGTTGGTGCAGTGTATAAAATATTGACATGGTGTTTTGCTACTACATCCCAAAAACGACCTGCGTCTGGATAGGTTGGAATACCTTCAAAAACAACTGATGTTGCACCTTGAGAAAGCGGACCGTAAACAATATACGAATGACCTGTAATCCAACCAATATCTGCCGTACAGAAAAACACTTCTTTGGGTTGATATTGAAAAACAGTTGCAAAAGTATAGCCAGTATACACCATATAACCAGCACAGGTATGAACAACACCTTTAGGCTTTCCTGTTGACCCGGAAGTATAAAGAATAAACAACTCGTCTTCAGCTTCCATGGTAACAGCAGGAAAATCTTTTAGCTTTAAATCTTCCACCATTTTTATTTCTTCTTCCCACCAAACATCTCTTCCTTTAATCATAGAAACCGGTGTATTAGATCTGTTTAAAACGATGACTTTCTGTACAGTTTTACATTGCATCAAAGCATCATCTATGACAGATTTTAAAGGAATTTCTTTATTGCCACGATACCCTCCATCAGCTGTAATAACAAAAGCACATGCAGCATCTATTATTCGATCTGCAATTGATTGGGCAGAGAAACCACCAAAAACCACAGAATGTATTGCCCCAATTCTCGCACACGCTAAAACCGCGATTGCTAATTCCGGCACCATTGGCAGATAAATACAAACCCTATCCCCTTTTTTCACTCCATTTCTTTGTAAAACATGAGAAAAACGACAAACCTGTTCATAAAGCTCTTGATAAGTGAGTGTACGATGTTGTTCTGCAGGGTTGTTGGGCTCCCATATTATTGCGGGTTGATTGGCTTTAGTAGCTAAATGTCTATCTAAGCAGTTTTCGGTTATATTTAATTGCGCCCCATCAAACCATTTTATAGTGGGTTCTTGAAAATTCCAATCCAAAACTTTATCCCACTTTTTCTTCCACAGAAACTCATTGGCAATTTGAGCCCAAAATTGCTCAGGTTGCGCTACAGAATACTGATAAATTGATTGATATTGTTCGAATGTGTCTATTTTGAATTCCATAATAGCAAATTACCAAAAAATCAGCTTATATTGTATTTTTAGCACATATATTGCGCTTTTTTAAACAATTTGAATGATTTGTCCTAAAATTTGATAGGTGGATTATAAGCTGAAAAAATTTATATAAATAGCTTATTTAGTGTGCTTTAGCACATCTAAAAGGCCTAGGATGCTTTATTTTACCAATAAATGGAATTAATTATTGAAAAACTATTTGCGGTTAACAGATTTTTTAAGATATTTGCAAACTCTTTAAGAACGAATACAATAAAAATATATAGTCATGTCAAAAGTTTGTGATTTAACAGGAAAAAGTGCGATAAAAGGATATAATGTATCTAATTCAAATCGTAAGACGAAAAGAAAGTTCTTACCGAATTTGTTTTTGAAAAAGTTTTACATTCCTGAAGAAGACCAATGGATTACTTTAAAAGTATCTACTTCAGCATTAAAAACAATCGATAAAAAAGGGATTGCAGCTTGTATCAATCAATTTGTAAAAACAGGTAAGATCTAATTAAAAATATTTAGCAAAAGAAGGCAATGGCAAAGAAAGGCAATAGAGTACAGGTAATTTTAGAATGCACAGAGCACAAAGAAAGTGGTTTACCTGGCATGTCGAGATATATCACGACTAAAAATAAAAAGAATACAACAGAGCGTTTAGAATTGAAAAAATTCAATCCTGTATTGAAACGCAAAACAACTCACAAAGAAATTAAGTAATTAATATAAAATATTAAGTCATGGCTAAGAAGGTAGTTGCAACATTAAAAACTGGAAACGGTAAAGAATATTCAAAAGTGATTGTTACTGTAAAGTCTCCTAAAACAGGCGCTTACAGCTTCAAAGAACAAGTGGTACACAATGACCACGTAAAAGATATCATTAACGCATCTAAATAAGTTAATTTACAACATTAACAGAAGCTTCTTTCTTTTGAAAGGAGCTTTTTTTATATCACATCATGGGAATATTTGATTTTTTTTCATCAAAAAAACAAGAGAAGCTGACGCAAAGCCTTGAGAAAACCAAAGAATCTATTTTTGGGAAAATTACTCGCGCCATAATTGGCAAGACCGAAGTTGATGCTGAAGTGCTTGATAATTTAGAAGAAATTTTAATTGGCGCAGATGTGGGCGTTGAAACAACTTTAAAAATAATTGCACGTGTAGAAAAAAGAGTGGCTGCAGAAAAATACATCAACACCGCAGAACTTAACAAAGTTTTACATGAAGAAATTTCAGCTTTATTAGCAGAAAATAACAACGTAGACTTTAATCATTTTGAAATTAAGGATGACGCTAAACCCTATGTAATTATGGTTGTTGGCGTAAATGGAGTGGGTAAAACAACCACCATTGGCAAATTAGCCAACCAATTTAATTTAGCTGGAAAGAAAGTAGTATTAGGTGCAGCAGACACCTTTAGAGCTGCAGCAGTTGAGCAATTACACATATGGGGTGAACGCGTAAATGTAAGAGTGGTTTCTCAGAAAATGGGTGCAGATCCTGCTGCCGTTGCTTTTGATACTTTAAAGTCTGCGGTTGCAAACGGAGAAGACGTAGTTATCATTGACACCGCCGGACGTTTGCATAATAAAATCAACTTGATGAACGAATTGAGTAAAATCAAAAACGTAATGCAAAAAGTTGTTCCGAATGCACCGCATGAAATACTATTGGTACTTGATGCATCAACTGGTCAAAATGCCATTGAACAATGTAAACAGTTTACTGCTGCAACCGAAGTAAATGCACTTGCCTTAACTAAACTTGATGGTACCGCTAAAGGTGGCGTAGTGATTGGCATTAGCGATCAATTTAAAATTCCAGTAAAATACATTGGTGTTGGAGAAGGCATCAACGATATTCAATTATTTAATAAAACCACTTTTGTGGAATCATTTTTTAAATAGCCTAAAGCCCCTATGAAAACAAAAGGTAATAAAGATAAAATTAACATTGTCACTTTAGGTTGTTCTAAAAATATGGTCGACTCTGAAGTATTGATGGGTCAATTGAAAGGCAATCAATTTGACGTTAGTCACGAATCTGAAGTAATCGATTTTAATACAGTTATTATTAATACCTGCGGTTTTATAGATAACGCAAAACAAGAATCAATTGATACAATATTAAAATATACCGAACTCAAAGAGCAAGGAAAAATTGATAAGGTTTATGTGACTGGTTGTTTATCTCAGCGATATAAACCAGAATTAGAAAAAGAAATTCCTAATGTAGATGCCTATTTTGGGACCAACGACTTAGTTAGATTATTAAAAACAGTTGGCGCAGATTACAAACATGAACTAGTTGGAGAAAGGTTATTAACTACGCCTGCACATTTTGCTTATTTCAAAATTGCAGAAGGTTGCAATAGACCTTGCTCTTTTTGTGCTATCCCTTTGATGCGTGGCGCACATGTTTCTAGACCTATTGAAGAATTAGTGAAAGAGGCTAAGAACCTTGTAAACAAAGGAACTAAAGAACTTATTTTAATTGCGCAAGATCTTACTTATTACGGATTAGATATTTACAACGATAGAAAATTAGCAGATCTACTTAAAAACTTATCTGATGTAGAAGGTTTGGAATGGATTAGGTTACAATACGCCTACCCTTCTCAATTTCCTATGGATGTATTAGACGTAATGAACGAACGCGATAATATTTGTAAGTATTTGGACATGCCATTACAACACATCAGTGATAATATGCTTAAATCGATGCGTCGTGGAATTACCAAAAGAAGAACCATTGAATTGGTAAATGAAATCAGAAGTCGTGTGCCTAATATTGCATTAAGAACGACCATGATTGCAGGTTACCCTGGCGAAACAGAACAAGACGTAGCCGAGCTGATTGATTTTGTTGCAGAAAGCAAATTCGATCGTTTGGGTGTTTTCACCTATTCGCATGAAGAAAACACACATGCTCATACTTTGAATGATACACTAAGTGCGGAAGAAAAACAAGCACGCGCAGATAGTATCATGGAAGTACAACAAGATATTTCTTTCCAACTTAACCAAGCTAAAGTAGGTCAAACTTTCAAAGTCATGATTGACCGTAAAGAAAAAGATTATTTTGTTGGTAGAACTGAATTTGATTCGCCTGAAGTGGATAACGAAGTTTTAATTGACGCAAAAGATCAATACCTTAGTGTTGGTAGTTTTGTACAAGCAAAAATTTCCAAAGCAACCGAATTCGACTTATACGGTAATGTGATAAGCTAAAAAAATCAAGCAACCATGGAAAATAGTTTTAAAATACCATATCATTCCACGGGCAACTTTAGTCAGCTTTTTCTTGATTACCTTGATGCAAATGAAAAATTAAAACCTTTTTATGAACATGCCCCTGAGGTAAAATCATTTGAACATATCATTTCCAATCGAAAAAATAATCCGATTGACAGGGCAACATTGGTTGCTGTTATACAAGAACAATATCAAAATATTCAAAGTTCAGCATTAACAAAACAGAACATTTCATCTTTACTCGCAGAAAATACTTTTACCATTACTACTGGTCATCAGCTTGGCCTTTTTACTGCGGAACTTTATTTTATTTATAAAATTATTACTTGTATCAATTTAGCAAAACAAGTAGCTGTTACAAATCCAAGAAACAACATAATTCCTGTGTTTTGGATGGCAACAGAAGACCATGATTTTGAAGAAATAAACCATGCAAATATAGCCGGCACAACATTTGAATGGAAACAGCAAAGTGGCGGCGCTGTTGGTACTTTAGAAACAAATGGAATTGATAAAATTATTGATTCGCTAGACCACTATTTTGGCGCACAAACAAACAAAGAAAAAATTATTCAACTTTTTAAACTGGCTTATTCTGAAAAAAAATCGCTTGCCGATGCGACTAGGATTTTAGTGAATGAGCTATTCAAAGAAGATGGTTTAATTATCATTGATGCAAATCACCCAAAACTAAAAAATAGATTTTCAGAAATTATCAGCAAAGATATTTTTGAACAAAATAGTTTTGCAAAAGTTTCGGAAACAAATAGCCTGCTCAAAAAACATTACCCTATTCAAGTTAATCCAAGAGAGCTAAATTTCTTTTATTTGTCTGCACAATCTAGAAGCAGAATAATAAAAACAGAATCTGGATTTGAAACTGCTGATCAAAAATTTAAATTTAGTGCAGACGAACTTCTATCTGAAATCAAAGTTCATCCTGAAAATTTCAGTCCGAATGTATTGATGCGCCCATTATACCAAGAGCATATTTTACCAAATTTAGCCTATGTAGGTGGGCCAGGTGAAATTGCCTATTGGTTGCAATTGAAAAGCACTTTCGCGCATTATATGATTCCATTTCCGTTAATTGCTTGGAGAAATTCATTTGCATTGACCGAAAAAAAGCAACTGAAGGTAATGAATACGCATTTAAATCAGCCTGAAGACATATTCAAGCCCTTAGAAGCAATTGTAAACGAATTTGTGCAAAATCATACCCAAAACGAATTATCACTCGCTACAGAGCAGCAATTAATCTCATTGCAACTAGGTGCGATTCATGAAAAACTAGCAAGAATAGATCCTACTTTATTGGCAACAGCAAGCGCTTCGGATAAAAAAATCTCCAAACTCCTTACTTCATTAGAGAAAAAAATGTTGAAGGCTGAAAAGAAAAGACAACAAATTGGTGTCAATCAAATTGTAAAATTAAAATCTTCCTTTTTTCCAAATGGGATTTTACAAGAAAGAACTGAAAATTTTAGTGCTTGGTATTTAAAAAATAATGCGC
The DNA here is from genome assembly GCA_024645045.1 of Sphingobacteriaceae bacterium. Lineage (GTDB taxonomy): Bacteria > Bacteroidota > Bacteroidia > Sphingobacteriales > Sphingobacteriaceae > CAIKLP01. Next base: position 25,518 of record JAHEGO010000011.1, on the reverse strand, counting down.
TACTGGAAATCATCAAGAATAATTCAGAACCATTGAGCAAGAACTTTCAAATAATTGCAATAGACTAATTCAAAAAAAATACAATAAAAAAGCCCTTCGAAAAATCGAAGGGCTTTTTTATTGTGCGTGAGTTTAATTACTTCACGATCATTTTGTTTGTCATTACGAAACCACCTGCATTTACATTGTAGAAGTAAACACCAGCGTTTAAATTAGATGCATCAATTTTGATTGTATGAGCACCAGCAGCATAAGTAGCATTAACTGCTTCTTTTACTTGTTGACCTAATAAGTTAGTAATAGTAACTACCACATTAGCTGAAGAATTCAAGTTCATATCGAATGAAGTTGAACCAGAGAATGGGTTTGGATAGTTATTAGAGATGTTGAATAAAGTATTTTTTACATTATTTACACCAGTTGATTTAGGATAAACAATACCATCTAAGTATGCGAAACCAACAGTTACGTTTTCGTCACCAGTTGGAACTGCAATTACAGTAGATAATACATAATTACCATTACTATTTACTAATGCTTCGTTAGCACGAGCAGGTAAGTAAGCAACTGACTCTACAGAAGAACCTTCAGTAGCGTTGATTGTAGTACCCATTGTTCCTGAAGAAACATAGTATCCTTTAACGAATAAATCTGGGAAATCATTTGCACCAGCAGTAGTTTGGTTAGCTACTTTAGTATCAGTCCAAGAATATAAAATTGCTTCACCATCTGTAGATACTGAAACAGCACACTCATTGTCATGAGTTAAAGTACCGAAAGAAGCACCACGGAAAGAAGAAACTGTATCAACATAATTAGCGATCCAGTTACCTGAACCATTTAATGTTACATCATACATAGACAATGGAGCACCAGTTGCTAATGAGTATGCAGTTGCAGAAGCACCACAAACAACACCAAAGAAATGTGGGTTACCGTTTTTATCTACAGCTAAACCAGTATCAAATCCCATAGAAGGTTTTAAACCACCTAAGTTTGGATCATTTGCTACGTTAGACATTGCTGCTAAGTTAGCTTCAACTGGACCAGTCCAAGTTGCACCACCATCAGTAGTTTTCCAGAAAATTGGATTGAATGCAGTATCTACTGCACCAATTTTAGACTCGCAAGAAACTGCAGCCCAACCTTTGTTACCAGTTTTGTCAAAAGCAACTAGTACATCTAAGTAATGAGTAGCAGTATCTACTGAAGTATCGAATAAATCAGCTGGTTTACCTAAAGTTTTACCAATTGACCAAATCATTGAATCACCAGCAGCTGAATAAACACCTTTGTACATTACGATGTTACCATCAGTTGTAGTGTCATCAGTAGCCCAAAACTCACCGTTAACTCTTTTAGTTAAAGATTGAGGAATGAAAGCATTACCTGAATTGAAGTATGTTTTGATAGAACCTGTACCATCTAATTTACAAGTACCTTGCATTAAACCACCCCATCCATTGTTAACGCCATCCGCTTTTGGTGCCATACCAATGATACGAGCATTAGCAGCATTTGTATTTCCAGCAGTTGGATTCATGATCGCACCTTGTGGGTAACGAGTGTGTGGTGCAGCTGGTTGAACGTCAATAACTGGACCTAAGTTTGAAGTCCAATTTGCTCCGCCATCAGCTGAGATATCGAACATTGCTTTGTTTCCAGAAGAACCTGTAACTGCAGGGTCGCCACGGTGAACAAAAACTACTGCATTTAAATCTTGGTCAACAGAAACTCTTCTTCTGTTTTGACCAATTTGAGTAAATGCGTTTACTGCAGAACCAATTGTAATTGGAGTTACTGTCAATACAGAGTTTGCAGTTGTTTTAATGTTTGGATTTCTTTTTACAACACTTACTGAATTTTGCTTTTGGCCATCCATTAAGTTAGTTGAAAGACGCGTTACGTCTTGCGCAGAAGCTTGTAAAGCCATTACAGCTCCCATGCTTAATAAAAGTAGTTTTTTCATCATAGTTTTTTTTAAATGTGTGTGTGCAAAATCTATTTATACCAAATATAAACAATTGATTTAAAAAAAACCAAAAAAATATTGCGTTAAATGAATAATTTGCAGGAAAATTAGCAATCGACGCTTTAATTTTATTCAAACCCCTCAAAATGAATTACATAACGGTACCTGTTTCGGTTTTAAATCGATATATATGTCAAATTTTCGAGCAAATTGGGCTCAATAAGCAAGATCAGCAGCAAGCAGCAGCCGTTTTATTAGCTGCAGATCTTCGTGGAATAGAATCGCATGGTTTGGCTCGCTTAAGCGGTTATATTCGTTTATGGGAAAAGAAAAGGATCAATTCAAAGCCCAATATTCAAATTGTACATGAACTTGCCACTACTGCTACTGTTGATGGAGATAAAGGCTTAGGCTTAGTCATAGCGCCATTTGCAATGGATTTAGCGATTAGTAAGGCAACACAATATGGAAGCGCTTGGGTGGCTGTTCGAAATTCGAATCATTTTGGTATTGCTGCATATCATGCCATGAAAGCCTTACCAAACGATATGATTGGGATTGCGATGACTAATGCAAGCCCATTGGTTGCTCCTACTTTTTCAATTGAAAGAATGCTAGGCACCAACCCTATGTGCTTTGCATTTCCAGCTAAAAAGCACGATCCGATAGTTGTTGATATGGCAACTGCAGCTGCAGCAAATGGTAAATTAGAAATAGCGCAAAGAGCAAACAAATCAATTCCTGAAGGTTGGCTACAAACCAAAGAAGGCATGGCTTCTACAGATCCGAATGAATTAAAAAAAGGCGGTTCTTTATTGCCACTTGGTAGCGATATTGCACATGGTAGTCATAAAGGATTTGGCTTAAGTGCAACTGTAGATATTTTAACAGCAGTTTTATCTGGTGCAAATTTTGGACCATGGGTTCCACCGTTCGTGAGTTTTTTAGAACCAGCTGAAAACCCAGTTGGTAAAGGTATTGGACACTTTTTTGGTGCGATAAGAATAGATGGTTTTAGAGCTAAAGAAGACTATTACCATGCAATTGATACATGGATTGAAAGATTTAAAAATGCAGAAAGAAAATCAACTGAACAACCTGTTATTATTCCTGGTGAACCAGAAATGCAAGCACATAGGAATTATGAAAAAACAGGCATTCCAATTAATGAAATTGTTTACAATGATTTGAAAAAGTTAGCTGCGGAATTAAATATTTCAATGGAATTTTAATTAATTCCATTGAATATTCTAGACCACCTAATTTTATTTAAGAAGCTCGCATTACTGTCCCAACTCATCCAAATAAATAGTGCCTTTCCTACAATTCTGTTCTCTGGCACAAAGCCCCAAAACCTTGAATCTAAAGAGTTGTGTCTATTGTCACCCATCATGAAATAATAATTCATCTTAAAAGTATAAGTGTCAGATTTTTCACCATTAATGTAAATTCCATCAGCTTTTTCTTCTAAAGTATTTCCTTCGTAAACTGTAATTACTCTTTTATATAATCCTAAATTTGTTCCGGTAATATTAATGGTCATCCCTTTTGCAGGAACAACCAATGGACCAAAATTGTCTTCATTCCATCCCAATTTTGGATCAAAAGGAAATACATAATCGGCATATTGACCGTGTTCTCTAAATGCTGGTGAAACACTCCTCACATTTGCAAAAGTTTTTAATTTTTCGCTGTTCGCTTTAGTCAATGTGAAAATATAATCTCCATCTTCTGAAACCCTACCATATTCATAAATATCCATGGCCATTAACGCCTTATCATTGAATGGCGCACCATCAGTTTTTACTAAATAATTAGTTTGTGATTCCACAGGTAATTCTTCTGCAATACCATTTACTGTTACAGACATATTTTTTAACTGTATGGTATCACCTGCAATTGCAATACATCTTTTAATGTAATTTTCTTGCTTATCAATTGGCCTAAAATCTTCCATCGGATAATTAAAAACTACCACATCATGTCTTTTTATTTTCTGAAAACCTGGTAAACGATAATATGGCAATTGAATTAAATCTGAATAAGACTTTGTGCCAATTATTGGCATGGTATGATGCGCGAAAGGAAATGAAATTGGTGTAATTGGCGTTCTTGCTCCATAATTTACTTTACTTACAAAAAGAAAATCACCAACTAATAATGAACGCTCCATTGATGGTGTAGGAATTGTAAAGGCTTCGATAAATAAACCCCTGATAATTGTAGCTGCTATAACTGCGAACAGCAATGCATCAAACCATTCTCTTGTTGCGGATTTTTTTTTCGCTGCAACTTTATTTCCTTTTTTACTCCAAAATTTCCAGTTCATTTTATTCTTTTTATAACGACAATAAATCGTTCATGTTAAAAACTCCTTTTTTATTTATTAAAAATATTGCTGCTTGAATTGCTCCAGCAGCAAATCCTTTTCTATTATGCGCAATATGACTAATTGTAATTTGATCAATGTCATTATCAAAAGCAACGGTATGTGTTCCGGGCACTTGCTCTTCGCGCAGAGAACGAATCATTAACTGCGAATTTGAAGGATTATTTCGAATATTGAGCGATTCTTTTGTAACGATTTCGTTAGTCCATGACTGCAAGCCATTGATTTCACCCATGATGATCTCTGCAGTAGTAATTGCTGTGCCACTAGGTGCATCTAATTTTTGTGTATGGTGGATTTCGTCTATGCTTACTTGATAAGGATAAGTTGACATTAATTTTGCTGCAGTCTGCGTGATTTTCCAAAATAAATTTACACCAATACTGAAATTAGTGGCATGAAATAATGCACCCTGCTGTTTTTTTACTTCTTCAATTATTTCGTCGTAGTTACCATACCATGCGGTTGTCCCAACAACTACAGGTGTTCCTGCAGCTAAACAAATTTGAATGTGAGATTTTACTAAAGAAGGATTTGAAAACTCAATGGCTACATCTGCATTTTTTAAATTTGCAATTGTTAATTCTTCTGCATTGCTAGAATTTATTTTCAATACAATTTCATGTCCATCAGCAATTGCAAGTCGTGCAATTTCTTGCCCCATTTTACCATATCCAATTAAAGCGATTTTCATTTTATTTAATATTAAAAGTTAGCGTCAAACCTGTTGCCATTGCGCCAGACTGCCTGTAAAATGCAGGTTGATAAATATAAGGCTTTACATTTAAGCTTAGATTATCACTTACATCAAAATTATAAAATTGCGCATACACATATGCATCAACAATATTAGCCGCATACCACAACGAAAGCACGATGGTCGATAAGTCGCGGTTTCTTCTATAAAAATCTTTTAATGTAATGAGATTGGCAACAGAGTACAAACCTGCAAATTCAGATACAGTAGCAGCACTGGTATCCGCATCGAGTCGATAGGCTGTTAAATACTTTTTGTATTGAACATTATTCCAATGAATACCATAAATTAAACCAGCTGCACCAGCATAAATTACAGGCACTTTTAAATATTGTTTATTATATACTTGACCTAAACCTGGTAATAGCGCAGATAAGTTTGCTGCTTTATTTGGCGAATGCGGATTTAATAAAACAACTGAAGACATTGAGCTTTGGGCTTTCAGCAAAAAATTGCTTATCAAAAAAAGAAAGATCAAGCCTAGCTTTTTCATCAGCAATTACCAATCAAGCATTTCTAAAATTCTGTTCAAATCGTCTGTAGACATAAATGGAATTTGAATGCTACCACTTCCATTTTTATCAGCCTTCAAAACTACTTTAGCGTCAAATTTTGCTGCTAAGTCTGATTGAATTCTTTGGTATTCAGAAGAGAAAGCTTGCTCCGCTTTTGCTGCAGGGCTTTTAGTTTTTTCGCCTGTATTGGTAAGGTGTTTTTCAGACATGCTTCTAACCAAATCTTCCAATTTACGAACTGATAAATCTTGTTTTAATAATTCATCAAATGCATATAATTGTTTATCGATAGAATCCATAGAAATCATTGCTCTTGCATGGCCCATAGATATTTTACCATCTCTAAGTGCTGCCTGAATAACTGGCGGCAACTTCAATAATCTCAAATAATTTGTAACCGTTGACCTGTTTTTTCCTACACGGTCGCCTAACTCTTCTTGCTTTAAGCTACACTCATCTAACATGCGTTGAAAAGAAATTGCAACTTCAATGGCATTTAAATTTTCTCTTTGAATATTTTCAATCAATGCCATTTCTAACATTTCTTGATCATTCGCAGTTCGAATATAAACAGGCACTTGAGTTAAACCTGCTAATTTACTAGCACGTAACCTACGTTCTCCCGAAATCAATTGATAGGCATTATTTGCTAATTTCCTAACGGTTAAAGGTTGAATGATGCCTTGAACTTTAATCGACTCCGCTAACTCTTTCAATGCTTCATTCTCAAAAGTATCGCGAGGTTGAAAAGGGTTAGTTTCAATTAATTCAATTGAAATGGTATCGATGCTACTGTTATTCGCATTAGCTGATACAATTGGAGGCAACCCTGTACTTTTAGGATTTACAATTTCATTATCACTTAATAATGCTCCAAGTCCTTTACCTAAAGCGTTTCGTTTGATTGCGCTACTCATTAATTATTTTTTAAATCGGTGCTTTGTTCTTCTTTTGTTAATCCGTTTTTCTGCAAAATTTCTTTTGCTAAGTTGAGGTAATTAATTGCACCTTTACTTGAAGCATCGTGCATAATTACTGAAACACCAAAACTTGGCGCTTCGCTTAAACGGGTATTTCTTTGAATAATGGTATCGAAAACCAATCCTTGAAAATGTGTCCTAACCTCTTCTACTACTTGATTTGACAGACGTAACCTTACATCATACATGGTTAATAAAATGCCTTCAATTTGCAAATTTGGATTTAACCTAGATTGTACAATTTTTATTGTGTTGAGTAATTTGCCTAATCCTTCTAATGCAAAATATTCACACTGAACAGGAACAATTACAGAATCTGCTGCAGTTAAAGAGTTGATGGTAATTAAACCCAATGAAGGTGAACAGTCAATGATAATAAAATCATATTGGTCTTTGATTTTCGCAAAAACCTCTTTCATTTTATGTTCTCTATCTGGTAAATTAATCATCTCAATTTCGGCACCTACTAAATCGATGTGCGCAGGTAACAAATCTAAATTTGGCGTATGTGTCGATAAGATTGCATCTCTTGGTTCAACGCTATTGATGATGCATTCGTAGATACTTGCTTTAATTTCTCTTGGATCGTAACCAATTCCTGAGGTCGCATTTGCTTGAGGATCGGCGTCCACTAAAAGTGTGCGATACTCTAAAACAGCCAAACTAGCTGCTAAATTTATAGATGAGGTTGTTTTCCCTACGCCACCCTTTTGGTTTGCCAACGCTATAATCTTACCCATTTATTTATTAATTTTTGAATTGTCTGATGAAAAAAATAGGCTTTAAAAGCTTAAAAAAGGCTTTTTTGCATATTTCTGATGTTTGCTAAAATACGAATCTTTTTAGACAATTTGAAGGCTAGAAAGCTAGAATTGTAGATTTTATTGAGTTAAAGGCATTTTTTATGCGTTAAACCACTCCCAAGCGCTACCTTCTAATCCGAAATAAAACTGGTTGACTTGTAATATTTCAGCAATTATTTCTGCTGAATCAATAATCCGAGGTCCAGGTCTGCTGAAAAAAGCATTTCCATCGGCTATAAAAACTCGGTTTTCTTTAACTGCTTTTAAGGATTGCCAATGTTCGCTGTTTTGTAATAAATGGATTTCTGATTTAATTCTTGGAATGGAAAAACCACAAGGTGCGATGATTATAAAATCTGGGTCGGCTTCCATTAAATCTTCAAAGTCAATTTTTCCCGCATCTTTTTGATCGGCAGACAACAAACTAATGCCGCCTGCTAAGTGAATTAAACTTGGTGTCCAATGCCCCGAAGTCATTAATGGCGCTAACCATTCTATAAAAACAACTGACGGCCTATTCTTAACAAACTTTACTTTATGTGCAAGAATTGCCAATCGATCTTGGTATGATTCAATTAAATCTTGTGCTAAAACGGATTGTTCAATTGACGCGGCAATGGTTTCAATAGCAGCAAATATATCTTCAACTGATTTAGGATTAATAGAAATTAGCTGAACAGGATAATTTAATTCTTTCTGTACTTGTAATGTTAAATCATCTAAGTGAATGGCGCAAACTTTACATTGATCTTGAGTAATAATAATATCTGGACGCAATTCTTTGATTAATTCCCAATTGAGTTTGTAAAGCGATAAGCCTGCTAATAGTTGCCCAGAAACCATCTGGTCAATTTCTTGACTACTTTTATCGTTGGAAATACTGGAACTGCTGCATTTTGGTAAATGCTGAACCGATAAAGGAAAATCACATTCATGCGAAACTCCCACCAATAAAGCTTCAGAAGCCAAAGCACAGATTATTTCTGTAGCAGCCGGCAATAAAGAAATTATCCTTTTATTACTCATTTTAATATTTTACTTTGCGAAAGTATTAAAAATCATGTTAGCAAGTTTTAAAAATATAAAAATAAGTCTTTTTGCCTTTGTGGTTTTTGCAACGGCCTGCCAACAAAAAGCGAGTTCTCCTAAAAAAGTATTCAAGATGAATATTGATGTAGGTGTTACTTCGCTAGACCCTGCATTTGCAAGAAATCAAATGAATATTTGGTGTGTAAACCAGTTGTTTAATGGTTTAACACAACTAGATAGTAATTTGCAAACTCAACCTGCAATTGCTAAAAACTGGGAGGTGAAAGCAAATGGTTTGGTTTATGTTTTTCACTTAAGAAACGATGTCTATTTTCATGACCATGAAAAATTTAAAAATGGCAAAGGTCGTTTAGTGAATGCGAATGATTTCGTTTATAGCTTCAGAAGATTAATAGATCCTACGGTTGCCTCTTCCGGCGCTTGGATTTTCAACGACAAAGTGAGCGATAGCAGTGCTTTTCAAGCAATCAACGATAGCACTTTTCAGATTACACTTTCAAAACCTTTCCCTGCTTTTTTAAGTTTATTAACCGTGCAATATTGTTCAGTTGTACCACATGAAATTGTGAATTTTTATGGTAAAGATTTTCGCAACCACCCTGTAGGTACAGGTCCTTTTAAATTCTCATATTGGAAAGAAGGAGAAGTAATGACATTCCTAAAAAACGATCATTATTTTGAAAAAGAAAACAATCAAAAATTGCCTTATTTGGATGCCGTAAAAATTTCATTTATCAATGACAAGCAAACTGCATTTTTAGAATTTGTTAAAAAGAATTTAGATTGTTTTTTTGGTATAGATGGTAGCTATAGAAATGATGTATTAACAAAAACTGGTGAATTGCGCGAAAAATACCAAGGTAGATTTCGTTTAGCCAAAGCACCCTATTTAAACACAGAATATTTAGGCATGTTGTTAGACACGACTTTACCTATTGTTCAGCAATCTGCGACCAAAGACAAGCGCATTAGACAAGCCATCAATTATGCAATTGATAAAGAAAAAATGGTGTCTTATTTGCAAAACAATATAGGAACCGCTGGCCATGCAGGATTTATTCCTAAAGGAATGCCAGGCTTTGACGAACAAAAAGTAATAGGTTATCATTACGATCCTAAAAAAGCAAAAGATCTGCTAGCAGCTGCTGGCTACCCTAATGGAAAAGGGCTACCAACCATTACTTTAAATACGACTAACACCTACCGCGATTTAATTGAATTTGTTCAAAATGAATTAAGCGCTGTGGGCATTAACACCAAGGTTGAAATTCACCAAGGATCTAGCTTAAGAGAACTTATTGCGAAAAAAAATGTTAGCTTTTTCAGAGGATCTTGGATAGCTGATTATCCAGATGCGGAAAATTATTTATCTGTTTTCTATTCAAAAAACTTTGTACCTAACGGACCTAATTACACCCATTTTAGTTCGAAAAAATTCGATGCATTATTCGAACAATCGTTTCAAGAAAACAACGACTCAAATAGGTATCGCATTTACCAAGAAATGGATAATTTGATTATGGAGGAGGCGCCTGTTGTTATTTTATATTACGACCAATCGGTTAAATTGATACAGAATAACATTTCAGGTTTACCGAGCAACGGCTTAAATGTACTGGATTTAAAGCGTGTTCAAAAAAAGTAAATTAAACAAAACGCTGTTTTAAAATTCTAAAGAAGTGTTTTTTATCTGCGTCTTTATCTACCCAATTATAAGGGCCAGCACAGGTTTCATTCAAATAAAATTCTACTTCATCCCATGCGTCTAATGTGGCAACATGCGTCATTATGCGATTGAAATCGTTTTGATTATCGTCAAACAAATTTGACACAATAAACATTTTATCATTTACACTAAAAGACAAATCTTTAATGCTACTTTGTCTTTTTAAGGTATCCGCCAAAGATGTGGTACTGGTTTGCTCACTCAATCTTTCATGTAAAGTAAGTTCGGGGTTAATATTGGCTTGCGCTGCAATTGAAGGTACAGTCGCAGTAGTAAATGTGTTATTAGTAATTGCATCCATAGTTGAAATTGCAGGTGCAACTTGCACAGGCGGCGCCATCTGAACTGGAGTTACTATTGGAGCAGCAGGTGCATTAGGTATTACAACCGAAACTTGACCTTCTACAGTTTTTAAAAAATGATTTAAATAATTGGCTTGTTCTGCTAAATAATTAATATTAGAAAGAAATACGCCCACTTCCAATGGTGTAATTTGATATCCTCTTTTAATCCAATCCATAGATTGCACTTGTAGTTCTTCTGAAATAAAAGCAATCTTATCTATTAATATTTCTTTATTCATCATGTGAAATCTTTTTTATATGGGCTGAACAAATTTAATTCAAAAATCTCATTTTCATGTAATTTCAATTATTATATTTGGGGCATGAGCCTATTTGAAGAAAAAAACACCCGCAAGTTGCAGCACAGAGGTAGCATCGAAGTAATTTGTGGATCGATGTTTTCAGGGAAAACCGAAGAGTTAATTAGGCGCTTAAAACGAGCGGAATATGCAAAATTACGAATTGAAATCTTCAAGCCAAGCCTAGATACACGTTACGATGAAAGTGCGATTGTTTCCCATGATGCAAACTCAATTCCTTCTACACCAGTTCAAAATGCAGAAGCAATATTATTATTAATTAACAATGCTGAAATTGTTGGAATAGATGAAGCACAGTTTTTTGACGCTGCACTCCCATCTGTTTGCGAACAATTAGCGAGCAAAGGAATTCGTGTAATTGTTGCTGGTTTAGACATGGATTATTTAGGCAAGCCATTTGGTCCAATGCCAGCACTCATGGCCATTGCAGAATATGTTACAAAAGTGCAAGCTGTTTGTGTGCAATGTGGAAACCCAGCCAGCCACAGCTACAGAACAGTAGAAAACAAAGCACAAGTTTTACTTGGCGAAAAAGAAAACTATGAGCCGCGCTGCAGGGCTTGTTTTTTGAAAGATTAAAATATTCATTAAATAAAAAGAGCGGCCAATTTTATTGGCCGCTCTTTTTATTTAATGTGCGCTTGTTGCAGGAGCATCGTATTCGATACCTTGTTTAATTAAAATTCTTTTAACAGCAATTGCGAAAAATGCGATATATGCAAAGCAAATTACTGTTACCCAATAGGACTGGTGAATTCCAATCATATCGGCTAATTTACCTTGTAATGGAGGAATAATGCCACCACCTAAAATCATCATCACTAAAAATGCTGAACCTTGTGTAGTATATTTTCCTAACCCCGCTAATGATAAACTAAAAATACTAGGCCACATAATACTACACCATAACCCACCACTTAACAATGCATAAATAGCAATTTGTCCTTGTGTAAATAACCCAATCAACATAGAAACCATACCTAAGGCACTAAAAATTATAAGTGTTTTAACTGGCTTGTCGTTACTGATAAAAAATGCTGCAATTAAAATTGCTACACAAATTACATATGCATAAAGTGGCGACATGTCTTTTTGCGCTAATACATTTACACTAATAATGATTCCAAATGCTAATAAAGGAATTACCAATAACAATAAACGTTTAATTTGATTAGAAAGATTAAATACATTAATACTTCCAGCCCATCTACCAATCATTAAACTCCCCCAATACATACTGATATATGGCGAAATTTGAGATGAAGCGAATCCTCCCATATAATCTTGTTTTAATAATTCGCCTAAATTACTTTGAATTGCAACTTCCACACCAACATAAGTAAAGATGGCTAACATACCTAAAACCAATTGTGGGTATTGCATTGCGCCCCAACCATGTGCATTTTTCTTAGCAGATTGAAATGCATACAACATTCCAAATACTATCACAAATAGCGCACCTAACAACCATTTGAATCGATATAATTCTAAATCGTATTGAGCATCTATAGATAAGTTGGAATTTAAACCAACATAACTTTTGAATACAGGAACGAACATAAAAATCAATAGCCCTGTAATGACTAATAAAATATTTAATGCTTTACTTGCTGGCTCTTGTTTTTCAATATTTAAACCTGCTGGTACTTTTTTACTAAAATTAAATAATGCTGCCGCTGCTAAGAAAAGTGCGCCTACCCCAGCATACATAAAACTCACATTGTTTAATCCTAAACTTTTGGTTTGTTCTTCACTTGCTGCTGCAGTCCCAAATAACAATAGAGAAACAATGATTGGACCAATCATGGTACCAAAACTATTGATTCCACCACCCAAAGATATCCTCCCTGTTGCAGTAGCTGGATCTCCTAAAGAAATTGCAAATGGATTTGCTGCTGTTTGTTGCAAACTAAAACCCAACGCAACCATAAAAAGTCCTACTAACATTCCTGAGAAAGTATTTGCGTTAACGGCAATAATCATTGCAATTGCACCAACTGCGCTAAACAATAAACCATAAACAATACTTTTTTTATAACCCCAAGAACCTACAAGGTCTTTACCTGTTGCACTACTAATCATGAATATTACCAAGGCGCCAATGTAATAGGCCACATAAAATGCATAATCGACTAATTGACTTTGAAATTGATCGAGTTGAAAATAGTCTTTACAAAATGGAATAAATACACCATTCCCTGCGGCAATAAAACCCCAGAAGAAAAATACCGTAATTAAAGTGCTCAACGCACCATAATTTGTTGCTTGCATTCTTGCAGCAGTTGAATCATTGTTTTTTTGCATCTTTTTTTTATTGATTGAATTGTAAATATATTTTATTTGATATTAAATTAAGAATAAAAAAACAAGATGCCTTGCTTGGCTGTTAAATTTAAGTTATAGAAATTTTGCCTAGAAAAATAAAAATCGAAGGAAAGTTTCATTTTGATCGTCTAAGCGCCAATATTTGACTAATAATAACACTAAAACACTGATTTTCATTGATTTAAAAAGTAGAATATTTACTTAGTGTATTTCATACATTTTTATAATTTTTAATGTTATATTTGGTTAAGCATGAATAAAAAAATAATATTTCTAAGTCTTATTTTATTGGTTAGTTTTTCAAACTATGCACAAACTATTGTAAGAAAAAACAATACTGGTTTTGAATTACTAAGAGATGGAAAACCATACTACATCAAAGGTGTTGGCGGCGATGTGAATATGGATAAAATTGTTGCCATAGGCGCTAACTCTATTAGAACATGGGGTGTTGAGCGTGCACAAGTAGTATTAGACGAAGCACAACGAAATGGTCTTACTGTTATGCTAGGTTTATGGGTACAACATGAAAGACACGGATTCGATTATAATAACAAAGAAAAAGTAGCCAAACAATTGGCTTATTTTAAAACAGTAATTGACCGTTTTAAAAACCACCCCGCTTTGTTGATTTGGGGTGTAGGTAATGAAGTTGATTTAAACTACACCAATACCAATGTTTGGTATGCGATTCAAGATATTGCTAAATATATTCACGAAACAGACCCAAATCACCCTACCAGTACCGTTACCGCTGGGTTAGACTCTTTAGAGGTAGACCTTATCAAAGCACGCTGTCCAGATATTGATATTTATTCTGTTAATACTTATGGTGACATTGGAAATGTTCCAACAAACATTGTAAAATTTGGATGGACAGGCCCATATATGATTACAGAATGGGGGCCAAATGGCCATTGGGAGTCACCTCAAACTAAATGGGGAGTTTCAATTGAACAAAATAGCACCGAGAAAAAAGAAGTTTATTACAATAGATATAAAAATTACATAGCTCCTAATAGCAATACCTGCTTGGGTTCTTATGCTTTTCTATGGGGAGCAAAACAAGAATACACCGAAACTTGGTATGGCTTATTTTCGAAAAATAATATCCCAACTGAGCCAATTGACGCATTGGAAGAGGTGTTTACAGGCAAAGTGATACAAAACCCCGCTCCAACAATTTTAAACTTTCAAGTTGATCAAAAGAAAGCTACAGACAACATTGAATTAAAAGCATCTGCTATTTTCGATGCAAATATCGCTATTCAACTTGCTGGGAATGCCAGTATTGATAAAGCCAATTTTAGCTGGAGAATAATGGAAGAAAGCACCGATAAAAAATCTGGTGGAGATTTAGAAGATGCAGCAACCGAATTAACTGGGTTGACCAAAAAAACAGCTCGTAAAAATCAAATAAAATTTAGAGCTCCTCAAAACGCAGGCGCATACAGATTATTTGTTGCTGTTACCTATCAAAACAAAATGGCATACGCAAACATTCCATTTAAAGTAATTCCAAGAACTGCAGGTGAACCTCAAGGAAAATTCATTGAGTTTAAGTATACAGACATGACTAATTTCAACCAATAAGATGGAGCGATTTAAAAAAAATATTTTATTCGCAAGCATACTCAGTCTGAGCCTGGCTAGTACTGCTAGTGCTTTTGAAATTAAGCATAAAATTAAACCAGATAGTTCATTAACTAATCTGTTGAACGAAACAAATCCTCAAGGAGTTTTTCCTAAAACACCTCAAGAAGTTTTAGAAGGTTTAGAAGTAAGTGGCTACTATCGTTTCATTACTAATTACAGAGATTTAGCCGTGAGCTATCCGCATTTAGTAAACAATACCAGAAATGTTTTTGTAGGAGATGATAGTCAGATTCCACAATTAATGCTAAACCTCAAAGGCTTTGCTTCCAGTAAAACTTCTTTTGGAACAGATTTGTTTATGTGGGCTCCAATGACAGGCATGGGCGGATCCGAAAATGTTAAAGGTCTTAACCTTGGTGTAAATTTATTTGGGAACTTCAATACATCATTTGGTACATTTAATATTAGGACTGGCGGTATCAATTGGCACATGCTTTCACCTTTCACCTTTCAATCAAACAAAGGATATAACAGATACAGTTTATTTGAAAGAAATCCTTGGGACCCAAATACAGCTTCTATGGATACTAGGTATTCTGACTTTTTTAATTCAGGTGCCATCAACCAAGACCAACGCTGGGGAAACCAAGCTTTTCAAGGTTTAATTGTTGACGGCGCACAATTACCAAATGATTTTTCATTTAGTTTAATGAATGGAAAAACACAATTTGATGGTGGCGTTTTAGCATTGCCAAATAATTCAAATGGTGGTCGACTTACTAAATATTACCATCAACATCAGAATGCAATTTCTGTAAACACTTTTAGTAATACTACTTACCTCGATACGCTTTCGAAAAACACAACAGGATTTACAATTCACACTTTAGAACTTACGCACTTTATTGATAGACTAAAAATATGGGCAGAAGTTGGAATGGGTAACACTCAATCTAACCAGATAAACAGCAAATGGGGCGAAGCAATTTCTGTGAAATTAGCTTACCCTTTAGCAGGTAAATATCCTACTGAACTTCACTTTTACAGAGTTAGCCCTCGCGTATTTAACAATAATGCAATATTCATCAACTCTTCAATTCAACAAACAATTGCAACCAACTCAAACCAGACGCAAGCCGTTTTAATTCCAGTGAGCAGTGCTGTTTTACCAATTGGTCAATTGGCGAATAACAGACAAGGCGTTGAACTTAATTCGCAAATTAATATTGGAAGATTGAAAAACTCAATTGGCTATAGCTCTTCTGTTGAGTTGGAAAACCTATCACCTAGTATCACCTACTCACATGCCTTTAACAGTTTAGCACTATCTAGGTTTTGGAGATGGGGTTTTCCAAGTAATGTTGGTCCATACAAAAACTTAAATAAAATTTACCGCAATGTATTTGAAACTTTAAATATTACTGATTTAAATACCACTACAGGATTACCTAATCAAAAAAAATATTTCAATAGCATCGAAATCAATTCTAAATACAAAACCATTTTAGCAAATAAAGATTTGTATTTGTTTTATTTAGGGTCGTTTAATTCGGTGCAAAATTTCTCGAGTTTTACGAGCATGAAGGATGGTGGCGTGCTGGTTTTCACTGAGCGTGCTTTGTTAAGAAACTATTGCCACCAAATAGAATCTTATTATGTATTGAATCCTAAATTGATTTGGAATAACTATTTCAGTTTTGAAAGAATCATTGCGAATTACCAAACAGCAGTTGACGTTCAAAGCAGTAGGCCTAAGAATCAAACTGGCTACAGCTTTGCAACTGGATTAGATATTCAATTAAGCAAATCGGCGGGATTATACATTAGACAACGCTGGATGAATTATAAAGATAGTAGCTACACAAACGACCAATACAAAGGTTTTGAAACTACTGTCGAAGTAAAAATGTTTTTTTAAATAAGGCGCTTTAAAAGAGATTTAATATGATGATGAATAGAAAAACAATATTGCTGATGATGTTTGCTTTGATTAGCATGCAAGGGTATTCCCAAAAAGCAAGAAAGCTAAGTTTTGTTGGAGGAGCGCGCTCGTCGGTGTTTAGCAATTCGCTAAATGTTACCGATACCTTACCAGATACTACTACTGCAAAAAATAACTATGGTGGTTACGCACTAATTGATTTAGGTTTCAATATTCAACCAAACAAACAAACCGAAATTATGGGGATGTTTCGTATCAAAAATAATTATGGTGGCTTTTGGGGTTCAGGTGTGCAGTTTGACGTGAGACAGCTTTGGGTAAAAGGCGTTGTTGGCAATGCCATTAGGTATCAAATTGGTGATTTGAATTTAAAACAATCTCCATTTACACTATACAATCATCATGCAGACCGTTTAGATTCTTTACCTAGTATTTTTAGACTACAACAAAATATTGTTTCTTACGAGCAATTCTATCAAAATAACACCTGGAGAATGCAAGGTGCAAATGTTGATTTTGGTTTAACCTTTGCAAAATATTTAAAAGAAATCAATTTCAATGGTTTTATAACCAGACTTAATGCAACCAACTTTGCGAATGTAAATGAAAGGCTAATGACTGGTGGCAATATCAATATTGTTCAAAGCAACCAATTGAGTTTTGGTTATACTATCAATCGTACTTTTGATTTAAAAGCTACAACTGCTAATAATAATTTATTTAATAATACCATACATACTTTTGACTGGAAGCTTAACCATTCAATAGCACGAAACACCTTGAGTATAGCAGGTGAAGCAGGATTTAGTAATTGGAATTATTCAGAAGATACACTTGCACCAGTTTTGAATGATTATTTTGTTCATGCTTATGCAAAATTATACATCCCAAGATTTAATGCGAACATCAGCTTAGGATATTTAAACGTAGGGCCAGACTTTAGAAGCATTGGCGCACAAAGCAAAGACGTAAATTATAACGCTCCTACTGTATTTTTTAATCGTTTTACGAATAACCAACAATTAAGACCAATCACTTTAATTGATATGATTGGGAATGAGCATATTTACAACAAAACAATTGGCAGCACCTTAGCTGCTGAAAGCGAATTATTCAATGACATTTTACCATTTGGCTTAGCAACTTTTAACAGAGTGGGTGCATATGCTAAACTACAAACACAAACCAAAAACAATTTAAGTTTTCAAGCCGAGCTATATCAATTAAATGAGATTAGAGGGCAAGGCTCGTTAGCCCTTAAGGCTTTTCGTCAACTAAAATTAAACACCAATATTCCACTTCATAATTTGATTGGCTTTAACAAGAAATTAGGATTACAATTAGGAATACGCTTACAACAAACAACTAGAGAAAGCGAATTTGCTGTCGAAAACATTGACTTAAAAAACATTCAATACAGTGCAGGAATTCAATATGAATTGATCCCTGATTTTGAAATATTAGCGGGCTTTGTACAGCAAAGAAATAATGGAAACAGTTTCATTACCGAAAGAAATGAATATGCAGAAGTTACTTATTTCAGATCTAGCAACTATCAATTAAAACAACAAATTGCAGCAGTTGGTTTAAGAATTAATTTTAGCCCTAAAGCCTATTTATGCGCAATGCTTCAACAAAGCAGCTATCAAGATTTATCTACTGTAAACGATAAAGCAATGGCTGATTTTAAAATCAATCAATTTGGTTTAATTTATAATATTCTACTATAATATGAAAAAGACACTCCTTATCATCAGCTTTATCTCCGTTGGATTGAGCGCATGCAGAAAAGAAAATGCTTTTGAAGGACCAAGCATCAACGAGATCAATAGCAAATTTACCATTCTTGAGCCATTTAAGGTTAACAAAACAAGCGCGGACTTTGAAACTAGCAATGCAATTTTTACTGCACGTTTCAATAAAATTGTTTCTTGGAAAATCACCATCAAAGGATCTATTTCTAAAGCCACTAAAATTATTACTGGCGAAAGCAAAGTAATTGATGCAACAAATGCTACCTGGAATGGTTCTACTTCTATATTTCCTTTGTTCAAAACAGAAAACTGCACGGCTACTTTATTAATTGCTAGCGAAAACGATAGTGCAAGTACAACATTGGCAATTTCAAAAACAAAACCATTACCTACCGGTGCAAGGATGATTGCGAATTTTGAAAATGGTCTTGATCCAAACTGGACTAAATTTTTTCAATCTGGCGCAGCAATGGAATGCATTGTAAAATCTGACAACTTTGCACCTGAAGGAAACAAATATTTAAACATGGGCGGAACTGTGAATTGGGATTGGTTAATTGGCTTAGTGGATTTTAACGCTAGGGCTTATCAGAACAACGTTACATTCCCTTTTTCAACAAATCCTGAAAATGAATACTTCAATGTGTTAATTTATGGTGACCCATCTACAAACTTAACCAAAGCATTATTTCAATTTAAAGAGGATGAAAATGGTGATGGCGTATTTGACGGCACCAAAGAAGATGAATATGATTATAGCATTGATGTAACTTGGACTGGCTGGAGATTGGTATCCGTAAAATATGCAGACATAGTTACATTAGTTAATGGAAACCCTGCAAGCCCTAATGGGAACAAGCAACACAACCCAGACAAGATTAGTAAGATTTCATTCTTGCAATTAGCAGATCCAAATTTAGGTTTTGCAAGGTGTAAAATTGACTTGATTACATTTACTCAAAACACAGCAATCGACTTATAATGGGCAAGTTTTTTAAAATATCTTTTTTAATTATAACTGCAATTACATTGCATTCTTGCAAAACGATTGTTTCCGTTCAAGAAAAATCCTTGTATGACAATGACGTACAAAATTCAAAAGATGAAATTAATGGCTTTAAAGCAACCCATATTTTCATTGATGATTATGACAATAGTGTATGGGTTTCACCTGAAAGAAATTGCGTAAGCTTAAGTGCAGAAAAAACAAATATTTACAGTGGAAAATCAGGTCTGAAAGTAAAATGGGATAAAATTGCAGGTGGATGTAAGTGGATTGGCATAGGCTTTGGCTGGAATAGCTGGATGGCAAAAGACATGCTAGATGTAAGCGAAGATTGTGCTGTGCAAATGAAAGTAAAATCTGCCAACGGTAATTTTAAAAATTTTCCAGTGGCTTTTGCTTTTGAAGACTATTCGGGCGTTCAAAGTTACTATGGGTTTCAAATGGCTTTAGCTTCAGGCGAATTCAACAATGAAACATGGACAACTGTAACCATTCCACTGAAAAACTTTGACTTTAAATCTAAAAATTTCGATTTAGAAAAAGTAAAACAATTTATTATTCAGTTAGAAGGTGACGGCGATATATATTTAGATGATATTAAAATTGTAAAATTATAAAATGATTAGATTGAAGCATTTTACTTTAGGTTGTTTGTTGGTTTTGAGTGCAAATACTTTTGCGCAAAAAAAACAAGTTGACCTTTATGCATTAATTCATAAAATGTCTGTTGAAGAAAAAGCTGGCGAAATGACACAGCTTGATCTTGGCGTTATTGCTAATGGAGAAATTTGTAATTTAACGCAACCGCAATCGATCAACCAAGAAAAACTGAGCAAAGCAATTCAAAAATACCATATCGGGTCTTTTTTAAATGTTGGATGTGGCAGTGGCACCATTAGCAGGTCTAACTGGTCAGTTATTTTTTCAAGCATTCAAAAAGAAACTCAAAAAACGAGGTTACAAATTCCTATCGTTTATGGTATAGATGCTATTCATGGAAATAATTATACCATGGGAGCTACCCTTTTCCCTCAACAAATAGCACAAGCTGCAACATGGAACCCTACATTAGTTAAGCAAGGCTATGAGGTAACCGCATATGAAGCAAGAGCATCTGGCATACCATGGAATTTTTCTCCAGTATTAGATTTAGGCAGACAACCATTATGGTCTCGATTCTTTGAAACATTTGGCGAAGATGTATTACTAGCCAATAAAATGACAGTAGCCGCAATTAGCGGCCTTCAAGGAGATAATAAATATAGCCCTTACCATGTAGCGGCTTGCATGAAACATTTCTTAGGATACAGCATGCCATTGAGCGGTAAAGACCGAACCCCAATTTGGATGTCTGAACGAGAAATGCGCGAATATTATTTGCCAACTTTTCAAACAGCTATTCAGCAAGGTGCAAAAACCATCATGATTAATTCTGCTGAAATAAATGGAACACCTGTTCATGCAAACTATGATATTTTAACCACATTACTAAGAAATGAATTAGGTTTTAAAGGTGTGGCAGTAACAGATTGGGAAGACATCTATAAATTAGTAGATATGCACCGTGTGGCTGCTAATAAAAAAGAAGCGGTATATCAAGCTATCATGGCGGGTATAGACATGAGCATGACTCCCAATGATTATCAATTTACAGAACTACTAATTGAACTAATCAATGAAGGTCGTATCCCAATGAGTAGAGTTGATAGTTCAGTTTATAGAATATTAAACTTGAAATATGAATTAGGATTGTTTGATGGTTTAGACACAAAAACTACGTATCCATTATTTGGTTCTGAAGTGCATGCTGCAAAAAGTTTGGCGGTGGCAAACGAATGTATTACACTTTTGAAAAACGAAAATCAAACACTTCCTATATTACATAAAAACGAAAAAATATTTATTTGTGGACCAGGTGCAAATAGTTTAAATTATTTAAATGGCGCTTGGACTCATACTTGGCAAGGCGTTGATACAAATTTCAATACCAAAAACAAATTGACAACGCTTGCAGCAATTCAACAATACGCAGGTAAAGAAAATGTGAGCTATGCTTTAGGTTCAAGTATTGATGTTGCTGATGATTATGCAAAATGTATTGTAAAAGCAAAAAATGCAGATAAGATTATTATTTGTTTAGCAGAAACTCCATCAACTGAAATTCCTGGAAATATTGACAATTTATATTTACCTAAAGCACAAGAAGATTTAGTAATTGCTTTGAGTAAATTAAACAAACCTATAATTGTGGTTTGTACTTTCAATAGACCTAGGATATTAAAAAACATTATCCCATTTGCTGATGCAATTTTATATGCTTACTTACCAGGTGATGAAGGCGGAAAAGCAATTGCATCTGTTATTTATGGCGAAACCAACCCAAGTGGTAAACTACCTTTTAGCTACCCTTCTGATGCAAATAATATATTACATTACGACCATAAGCATGCAGAAGATATGCACACAGATTTTAGCAATAATGGCTACAGACCTGCATTTGATTTTGGCTTTGGATTAAGCTACAGCAACTTTGTTTACAGTGGATTCGCGATTTCAAAAAATACACTTGGTTCAAACGATTCGATTACAGTAAATGTGCAAGTAAAAAACAATAGCAATGTAGCTGGCAAAGAAGTTGTACAATTATATTATGCTGATTTAGTTGCGAGTATTACTCCATCCGTTAAAAAATTATTGGCATTTGAAAAAATATACCTTAGGGCTGGTGAACAAAAAAACATCCAATTTCAAATTCATAAAAAAGACCTATCCTTCATAAACAAGCAATTGAAAAGAGTGACGGAAGCAGGCGAATTTGATTTAATGATTCAAAATGAAACAAAAAGAATATATGTCAATTAAAAAATTAAACATACTGGGTTTATTTACTTTGATCCTTATAGGCTATGGATGCGAGCAATCCGCTCCTTCAAGTTTATACGAGGAAAAAGGCGACCTTTATTTTTCAGGCTTTTATTTTAATTATAAAAACAAACCCACACCTGTAGGACCTGGACCCAATAGGTTTTTAGGTGACAGTACTGCGGCATGGGTTGATTCACAAAATCAATTACATTTAAAAATTCAACAAAAAAATGGATTTTGGCAATGCAGTGAAATCATCAGCACCAAAAGATTTGGATATGGTACCTATCAAATAACATGTCTAAGCGATATAAGAAATTTCGATCCAATGACAGTGTTTGGTTTTTTTACTTGGGATGACTATTCGTTCCAAAAAGCTGGGAACTCCGAAGTGGATATTGAATTTGCAAAATGGGGAAATGCAAATGACACTTTACCGGTAACCTATAGTGTACAACCTGTTATTTTCAGCAACCCAGCACCCTACGAAGAGCGCACGCATAAACCTTTCATTCCAACAAAATACAATGCAGCTACTTGTACCTATTCAATGCAATGGACACCTGATAGCATTGTATGGGAAAGCTTTGCTGGTGAAAGTGTTTTTGGAACACAGCGATTATCTCACCATGTATTTACCAAGAACAACAAAAGTAGATCTAAAATTGAAGGGAACAGAGTTTCCGATCCAATGGTGATACCTGCTCCTGGAGATTCAACAAATATCAGGTTTAATTTTTGGTTACTCAATGGAGCGGCTCCAACTAATAATCAAGCACATGAAATAATTATTAAAAACTTTAAATACTTACCCAATTAAAAAAAACAAAGAATAACTTAAACTAAATTTTATGAAAAAAATCTCCTTTTTATTTTTGATGATGCTATCTAGTATGGCATTTGCTCAAAATGCACCCATCACCTTCGAAACAGGTGCATATGGAAACGCATGGACTTGGACTACCTTTGAAAATGGCACGGCTAACCCTGCAATTACTATGGTAGCAAACCCAAGCACATCAGGCATTAACACATCGGCTACAGTATGTAAATTTACTGCTACAGCAGCTGGCCAACCATGGGCTGGTTACGAAAGTTCACATGGTGCCGGCATTGGAACATTCACTTTATCTGCTGCAAATTGCGTAGTTAAAATGATGGTTTACAAATCTGTAATTTCTGATGTAGGAATTAAATTTGCTACATCAACTAATGGTTCAACAGGCGAAATTAAAGTTGCCAATACAGTAATTAACCAATGGGAAGAATTGACTTTTAACTTTGCTTCAAAAATTGGCGAAACAAATGATCAAATTATTATTTTCCCAGATTTTCAAGCTAGAACTACAGACAATATTACTTATGTAGACAACATTACATTTAGTGCTGGTGCAGGTTCTGCTGATCCAACTACTGCAGCGCCAACACCTACTGCAGCTGCTGGTGATGTAATTTCTATGTTTAGTAATGCATACACAAATGTTGGTGTAGATACTTGGAGAACTTCATGGTCTGCAGCTACTTTAACTGACATTCAAATTGCAGGTAACGATACTAAAAAATATACTTCTTTAGATTACGTTGGTATTGAAACTACTGGATCAAATTTAATCAATGCATCGAGCATGACTAAATTCCACGTAAATGCATACACTCCAAACATGACTACTTTCAGAGTGAAATTAGTAGATTTTGGTTCTGATGGTGCTTATGGCGGTGGTGATGACAAAGAACATGAATTAGTTTATACACCAACGCAAAATGCTTGGAATAGCTATGACATCAACTTATCTGACTTTACAGGTTTAACGACTACAAGCCACATTGCACAATTAATTTTCTCTGGTTTACCAGCAGGAACTGGTACTTTATATGTTGACAATGTTTACTTCAGCAAACCAGCAGTTGTAGCAACAGAGCCAACTACAGCAGCTCCAACTCCAACTGCTGCTAGTGCAGATGTAATTTCTATGTTCAGTAATGCATATACAAATGTAGGTGTAGATACTTGGAGAACTTCTTGGTCTGCGGCTACTTTAACAGATGTTCAAGTTGCAGGTAATGACACAAAAAAATATACTGATTTAAACTTTGTTGGTATTGAATCAACTGGTGCGAATTTAATCAATGCATCAAATATGACTAAATTCCATGTTGATGCTTGGACTCCAAACATGACTACATTTAGAATTAAATTAGTTGACTTTGGTGCAGATGCAGCTTTCGGCGGTGGTGATGACAAAGAACATGAATTAACTTTCACGCCAATTATTGCTGGTTGGAATAGTTATGATATTCCATTAACTGATTTCACTGGATTAACAACAACTGGACACATCGCTCAATTAATTTTCTCTGGTAACCCAGCAGGAACAGGCACTGTATTTATTGATAACGTATATTTCAGCAAGCCAGCTACAATTTTAGAGCCTACTGTTGCGGCTCCAACTCCAACAGCATTAGCTTCGAATGTAATTTCATTATTTAGTAATGCATATACCAATGTTGGTGTTGATACTTGGAGAACTTCATGGTCAAACGCTAAATTAACAGACGTACAAGTTGCTGGTAATGATGTAAAAAAATATTCTGCTTTAGACTTTGTTGGAATTGAAACAACTGGCGCTAATTTAATTAACGCTTCGACTATGTCTCATTTCAATTTAGATATTTGGACACCAAACATGACTACTTTCCGTGTAAAACTAGTAGACTTTGGAGCAGATGCAGCATACGGTGGTGGTGATGACACAGAGCATGAATTAACATTTACGCCTACTCAAAACGGTTGGGTAACTTTAAATATACCAATGACCGACTTCACTAACTTAACCAACAAATCACACATTGCACAATTAATTTTCTCTGGTTTACCAACCGCAGCAGGTATTGTTTACATAGACAATGTTTACTTCAGCAAACCAGCTGTAGGAATTAATAATGTTAATGCAACTAACTTAAATGTATATCCAAATCCAACTGTTAATTCAGTTTCGATTAAAGGTTTAAATGCAAATGAAATCAACATTGCAAAAATTTATACTATAGATGGAAAATTAATTGCAACACAAAATGTGAATGTAAACGGAACTGTTGACTTATCAAATTTAACTAGTGGAACATACTTAGTTAAAGTAAATGAAAAAGTAGCAAGAGTAGTTAAATACTAATTTG
>JAHEGO010000009.1:21928-40582 GCA_024645045.1 Sphingobacteriaceae bacterium | reverse complement strand
TGATGTGCATAATCATCGATGTAAACCATCTTTTCGTTTTGCACAATGTATTCAAATCTCCTTTTCACACCTGCGAAAGTTGCCAAAGCAGCTCTGATCTTTTCTTCTGGGATTTGCAACAATAAGCCAACAATTATTGCTGCTGTTGCATTCTCTACATTATGTAAGCCAGGTAACCCCAAACTCATGTCTTTAAATTCAACGGAACCGTTTTTAAAATCAAAAACATATTTTCCATTTTGAATTCGAATATTATGTGCAGTATAATCGGCGCTAGTAGAATTAACACCATAAGTAATGCCATTTTTTTGAATCGGTAAATTATATTTAAAAATTAACTTTCCTCCTCTTTTTACTTGACTAGCATATAACCTAAAAGATTCTTCAATGTGATTTTTATCTCCGTAAATATCCAAATGATCTGCATCCATTGAAGTTACAATTGCAATATCAGGATGTAATGTTAAAAACGAACGATCAAATTCATCTGCTTCTACAACCATTACATTATTTTTACCGAATAAAATATTGCTTTGGTAATTGGTAGATATTCCACCAAGAAATGCAGAACAGTCGTATCCAGAATGTTTTAACAAATGCGCAATAATGGTTGATGTAGTTGTTTTACCATGTGTGCCCGCTACGCCAATGGTAAATGAACTCTCTGAGATAATCCCCAACACCTGTGCTCTTTTCCTTAGGATAAAATCTTGCTCAATAAAATAATTTAATATTTCACTGTCTTGCGGAATAGCAGGTGTGTAAATAATTAGTGTTGATGGGTCATGAACTAAAAAAGTTTCTGGAATGAAAGAAGCATCATCGATGTAAGATACAGGTATACCTTCGGCAACTAATTCGTTCGTTAATATGGTTTCTGTTTTATCGTAACCCGCAACTTCACAACCTCTATTCTTAAAATAGCGCGCCAGTCCACTCATCCCGATTCCTCCGATGCCAACTAAATAAACATTTTGAATGTGCGCTAATTTCATTTAATTATTTTATCAACTTCATTACTTCGTCTGCAATTTTTTCAGCAGCATCTGCAATGGCTAATTGTGAAATATTATTTCCTAAACTTTTCATTTTACTTTCATCGTTCAATAAATCGATGCAATTATTTATTAATTCATTTGATGCTGCTGCATCGGTCACTAAAACTGCTGCAGATTTTTTTACCAATGCCATTGCATTTTTGGTTTGATGATCTTCAGCTACATTTGGAGATGGAACTAATATCACTGGCTTTGCCAATAAACACAATTCCGAAATGGTTCCTGCTCCTGCTCTCGAGATGATTATATCGGCGGCAGAATAGGCCATCTCCATATTACTAATAAACTCAAATATCCTCACTCCTGACGGCAATTTCGACCCTACATTTTCAACAATTGTGGAATAGTATAATTTTCCTGTTTGCCATATTACTTGAACATCCTGAATTACTAGTGAATTCAAGTCTTTCAAGACGCTGGTATTAAGCGTTCGAGCACCTAAACTTCCTCCTATTATGAGTATCGTTTTTTTATTTTCCGATAAACCAAAATGTTGAAAAGCAGCAGTACGACTCACCTGCATTTTCACTATTTCAGAACGAACCGGATTTCCGGTCAATAAAAGCTTCGATTGCTCGAAATATTTTTCCATCCCTTCGTATGCCACACAGATTTTTTTTGCAGCTGAAGCAAGTAATTTATTGGTGATTCCAGGGTATGAATTTTGCTCTTGAATTAAGCATGGTATACCTTGCTGAGCAGCCATAAAAAGCAATGGACCAGAAGCATAACCTCCTACTCCTACTGCTACATCTGGCTTGAATTTTTTTATAATTTGGCGAGCTTTCCAGCAACTTTTGATTAATCGAATAGGAAATTTTAAATTCGCTAGTGATAAATTTCTTTGTAAGCCTCTGATATCTAATCCCACAATATCATAGCCAGCTGCAGGCACTTTGTCCATCTCTATTTTACCATTTGCACCAACAAATAAAAATTGAGCATCAGGATATTTTGAACGAATGGCACCAGCTATAGCAATGGCTGGAAATACATGACCGCCTGTGCCACCTCCACTAATTATGATTTTAGGCTGATTCAAGTTCCGCTCCTTTCTCCATTTCTTCAATGTCTCTGCTTACACTCAGAATAATTCCGAATGCTACACTGGTAAATAAGATAGAAGTTCCACCCATACTAACTAACGGTAAAGGCACACCAGTTACGGGCATTAAATTGACAGCAACTGCCATGTTTGCAAAAGCTTGTATGACCAAACTAAAGCTCAACCCACAGGCCAACAATGCGCCAAATGCTTTTGGCGCTTTTGTCACAATCTTTATGGATCGATATAAAAACACAAGATAAGCTATGATGATCATGATTGCACCAATCATGCCGTACTCTTCAATGATAATTGAAAAAATAAAATCGGAATATGGATGTGGTAAGTAATTTTTCTGCGAACTATTTCCAGGACCTTTTCCAAATAATCCGCCTGTTGCAATTGCAATTTTCGACTGATCAGATTGAAAACTTTTGTCTTTATCTACCGTCTCGTTACTCATAAATGTTTTTATACGCGAACGATAAGTTTCTCTTCTCGGACCAAAAAATACAACCAATGAGAGTATTACTGCTCCAGCAACAAGCGTGGTTCCAATATGCTTGAAACTGATTCTACCAATTAACATGATCAAACAACAAGTTGCAAATAACATTAATGAAGTTGAAAAGTTAGCTGGCGCAATTAATGCAATCGTCAATACTACCGCGCCAATTATGGGTAAGAAAGATTTTTTTAAATCTTTGATGTTTTCTTGTCTGCGTGAAAGTTCACGGGCCAAATACATAATGATAGCCAGCTTGGCTAAATCGGATGTTTGAAAAGATTGATCAATGACTGGGATAGTAATCCAACGAGCAGCCTGGTTAATTTCACCTCCAAATTTTAAAGTATAAGCTAACATTGGAAAAGAAACAAACAATAAAATTTGTGCAATTTTTGAATAGTATCGGTAGTCTAACTTATGTGCCCAATACATCAAAAATAAGCCCGCAATCATGAGGGTCAAATGCTTGTAAATATAATACTCTGTGTTACCGTGTTGCTTTTTATAAGCCAAAGTTCCCGTTGAGCTATATACTGCAAGCAATGAAATAAGTGATAAGAAAATCACTACTAACCAAATGTAGCGATCCCCTTTTGTGTTTTTTAATATCCAATTCATAGCCGTTTGATTTAAATATTAAAGTTCTTTCACCGCTTCCATAAATTGCTGTCCTCTGTCTTCATAATTTTTGAATAAATCGAAACTAGCACATGCAGGCGACAATAAAACGGTATCTCCTTTTTTACCTAAATGATAACTCACTTCTGCTGCTTCTTTCGCAGAAGAAGTGTTCACAATAATATCTACTACATTTCCGAACGCTTCATGTATTTTACTATTGTCTGTACCTAAACAAACAATTGCGCGTACCCTATCTTTAACTAATTGTGTCAACATGCTATAATCATTGCCTTTATCTACACCGCCAGCTATCCAAACAATTGGAGTATTGATACTTTCTAATGCATACCAAGTAGAGTTCACATTCGTAGCCTTACTATCATTGATAAATTCAATTCCTTGAATGCGTGCAACATGCTCTAATCGATGTGGTGCATTCTTGAAATCTGACATACTCTCTTTTAAAGTTTCATTTCTAATATCTAATAACTTAGCGGCAACACCTGATGCCATTGAATTGTAGAGATTGTGTTTGCCTTGTAGCGCAAGTTCTTGGATAGTCATAGTAAAAGTATTTAGATTTAGTTTTATGTTTAAATTTTGGTTGCTGATTGAAGCGCCAAATGCCAACTCCTCTTCAATCGAAAAAGGAATCATGGTCGATTCAATGTGCTGTGATTCAATTGCAGCTTGTATTACTGCGTCGTCTTTGCAATAAATAAAATAATCACTGCTGGTTTGGTTTTGTGTAATTCTAAATTTAGAATTCACATAATTTTGCATTTGATAATCGTAACGATCTAAATGATCGGGTGTAATATTTGTTAAAATTGCAATGTCTGCTTTGAACTTAAACATGTCATCTAACATGAAGCTGCTTAATTCCAATACATAATAATCGAAATTTTCAGTAGCTACTTGCAAAGCAAAACTGTTGCCTACATTACCAGCTAAACCTACATTCAAACCCGCATTTTTTAATAAATGATAGGTTAACAATGTAGTAGTGGTTTTGCCGTTGGTTCCAGTAATTGCAATCATTTTTGCATTGGTATACCTCGATGCAAATTCAATTTCAGAAATAATTGGAATGTTCAATGCCAATAATTTTTTAATAATTGGTGCCTTAGTTGGAATTCCAGGGCTTTTGATAATTTCAGTTGCATTGCAAATTAATTCTTCGCTGTGTTGCTCCTGTTCAAAAGGAATATTGTATTCATTTAACTTCTTAATAAAATGAACAGGGATTTTACCCATATCAGACAAGAACACTTCGAAGCCCTGAAGCTTAGCCAATACAGCTGCTCCAGTTCCACTTTCTGCTCCACCTAATACAACAATTCTTTTGCTCATTTTAAATTATCTTAATTTTAATGTAACTATGGTTATAACCGCTAATAATATTCCGATAATCCAAAAACGGGTTACAATTTTGGGTTCGCTATAACCTAACTTCTGATAATGGTGATGTAAAGGAGACATTTTAAATACCCTTCTACCTTCACCATATTTTCTTTTGGTGTATTTGAAATAACTTACTTGAATAATTACTGATAAATTTTCTACTAAGAATATTCCACACAATACTGGTATTAATAATTCTTTACGAATCATGATGGCGTAAGAAGCAATAATACCGCCAATTGCAAGGCTTCCTGTATCGCCCATGAAAACTTGAGCAGGATAAGTATTGTACCATAAGAAGCCAATACATGCACCTAAAAACGCACCTGCAAAAACCACTAATTCACCGGAATTTGGGATATACATGATGTTCAAATAATTTGCAAAAACAATGTTACCTGATACATAGGCTAGTACACCTAAAGCTAAACCAATAATAGCAGAGGTTCCTGTAGCAAGGCCATCAATTCCATCGGTAATATTTGCTCCATTAGATACAGCAGTTATAATTAAAATTACAATTGGAATAAAAACCCAAAATGCATATTGCTCATAACCTGGACCAAAATATTTTAACAATTTTGCATAGTCAAACTCGTTGTTTTTATAAAAAGGAACATTGGTTTTTGTTGACTTTTGTGCTTCGGCAACATAGTAGCTACTTGCAGTTCTTTTAGTATTTTCAGCGGTTTTTACTGTTGCCAATTGTGCTGCTGGAATTTTTTCTTTTACTACAATTGATGGGTGAAAAAACATAGTATAACCTACAATTAAACCTAGGCCAACTTGACCAACAATTTTAAACCTACCAGCTAAACCTTCTTTGTTCTTTTTAAAGACTTTGATATAATCATCAATGAAACCAATAGTTCCCATCCATACTGTTGTAATCAACATTAAAATAATATACACATTGGTTAATTTGGCAAATAATAAAGTAGGGATTATTATGGCAGATAAAATAATTAAACCACCCATTGTTGGCGTACCTTTTTTCTCAGATTGACCTTCTAATCCTAGGTCTCTAATAGTTTCACCAACTTGTTTTTTATGTAAAAAATCGATTAATCTTTTACCCATTAATAAAGAAATAATGAGTGAAACGATAACTGCTAACGTTGTTCGGAAAGTAATAAATTGAAACAATCCTGCCCCAGGAATATCAAAGTGTTTGTCTAAATAAGTAAAAAGATAATACAGCATCTTGTTTTATTATTTTAATGATTCCATTATTTCTGAAAATATTTTTTTATCATCAAATGGAAATTTAACTCCATTTATTTCTTGGTATTTTTCATGACCTTTACCCGCTAATAGAATAATGTCGCCACTCTTAGCCAAATGACATGCAGTTCTAATAGCTTCTTTTCTATCTTGAATAGTAATGGTTTTTTTTCTTTGTGAAATTGGAACACCCGCTTCCATTTCTTTTAATATAGCTGCAGGATCTTCTGTTCTTGGATTATCAGAAGTCAAAATTACTTTATCACTTAATTTACAAGCCACTTCAGCCATTATTGGTCTTTTAGTTTTATCACGATCACCACCACAGCCAACAACAGCAATAACTGTTTCATTACCTTTTCGAATATTTCCAATGGTTTGCAATACATTTTTTATTGCATCAGGAGTATGCGCATAGTCAACAATACCTATCACACCATTTGTTGCGATGGTATAATCGAACCTTCCTTCTGCTCCACTTAAAGTTGACAGAATGGTTAAGACTCTAGTTTTATCTTGATCTAGTAACATAGCAGTAGCGTAAACTGCTAGTAGATTATAAGCATTGAAACTACCCACCATTTTAAACCAAACTTCTTCTGAATCAATATTTAAAAACAATCCTGAAAATTGATTTTCAATTATTTTTGCTTTAAAAGTTGCCATTGTTTGCAAAGCATAACTTTTAACATGTGCTTTGGTATTTTGCAACATCACAGCACCACGTTTATCATCTAAATTGGTTAATGCAAAAGCACCAGCAGGCAATTGATCAAAAAAGTATTTTTTTGCTTTGATATATTCATCAAATGTTTGATGAAAATCTAAGTGATCGTGGGTAATATTAGTAAATATACCTCCCTCAAAAGTCAAGCCAGCAATGCGTTCCTGCACAGTTGCATGAGAACTTACTTCCATGAAACAATAATCACATCCTGCATCCAACATTTTGATCAATAATTCATTGATGCTAATACTATCGGGTGTAGTATGCGAAGATGGGATAACCGTTTGGTTAATTTTATTTTCAACAGTAGAAAGTAACCCTACTTTATAACCTAATTCTTGAAATAAATTACTTAATAAAGTAGCTACTGTAGTTTTACCATTTGTACCAGTTACTCCTACAAGTTTTAATTTTTTTGATGGATGTTGATAATAAGCTGCTGCCATCAAACCCATAGCTCTGCTGCTATTTTCAACTACTACATATGTAACATTAGATTGTAAAGTAGCAGGCAATTTTTGACATACAATTACGCAAGCTCCTTTAATAATTGCTGATTCAATAAATTCATGTCCATCAACAGCAGTGCCTATTGTAGCGATAAACATAGAGCCACTAGTCACTTTTCTAGAATCAAAATAAATACCATTAATATCTTGTTCGGTGTTGCCAACCAACTCCAAAATTTTACAAGAATTTAATAAAGCACTTAATTTCATTATTTTAAATCTAAAACGATTTGACTTCCTTTATTTACTTTTGAACCAGCTGTAATTGATTGCGCTGTAATTTTACCACTACCATATACTACTGCTTTCAAACCTGCATTTTCTAATAAGTAAATGGCATCCTGCAAGCCCATTCCCACTACATTCGGAACCACTCCATTCGCAACAATATCTTTTGGATTTATAGTAATTCCTTGTGTTGTTTTTTCAACAGATACATATTCTGCATCAACATTTGCAGGCACTTTAATGCCCATTTTCTGATAGGCTAAAATCGTTTTAGCTTTTGAACCAGTTTTTGCATCAGGAAAAGTTGGTGCAATTGCAACTGCTATTTCATTTTCTTTTTTATGCATAGTTAAACTTGTTGCATAAACTTTATCTGCAATTTCTTTAAAAATTGGACCAGCAACCACGTTACCATAATAGCCCGACATAGATGGATCGGTAATGACTACGATCATCGAATACTTAGGAAAATCGGCAGGAAAGTAACCACAAAACGAAGCTAAATAACGCTTGTTAGCGTAACCTCCAGCACCTCCAGCTATTACAGCTGTTCCTGTTTTACCTGCTATGGAGTAAATAGTAGTGCTCAAGTTTTTAGCTGTTCCTTGTTTTACTACACCTTCCATTAATTTGCGCATTTTCCCTAACGATGCGTCAGATGCGATTTTTTTTCTAATTACAATTGGTTCAAATGTTTTTACCAATTGACCACCGCTTCTTAATTCTCTGACAAATTTTGGAGAAACCATTTTTCCATTATTAGCAACAGCATTATATAATGTCAATGTTTTTAGAGGAGTCATTAAAATTGCATAGCCCATTGCCAATGTAGGAAGCGTTAGGTCATTCCACGCACTTGATTTTGGATCAATGATTCTTGTTTTTGGAGAACCAGCTATCTCAATTGGTAAATCTTCATCAATACCAAATGAATGTAAACGATTAACAAACATAGAAGCCTTCCCGCTATAACCAGAATTGATTTTCTTCGATATAGCCACATTTGAAGACAGTTCAAATGCTTTACGCATAGGGATAATACCATAACCGCCTTCGTGTGAATCTTTAATTTTATGCCCACTAAATACAGCAATTCCACCTGTTGTATTCTCTACTGTAGAGGTATCAAATACGCCGTCTTCAAGTGCAGCTAAATAAGAAGCCAACTTAAAAGTAGAACCAGGTTCTGTTGCTTCACCTACTGCATAGTTATAGGTTTCTTTATATACACCTTTTTCAATTCGAGTTAAATTTGCAATGGCTTTGATTTCGCCAGTTGCTACTTCCATTAATACTACACATCCATGGTGCGCATCGTGTTTAATCAATTGTTGATTCAATGCTTTTTGCGCAACATCTTGGTAATTTACATCCAAAGTACTGATGATATCTACGCCATTTTTTGCTGCAATTTCATCTTCTTCGTTTAATGGCATCCATACACCGCCAGAAATTCTTTGCATTAACCTTTGACCAGGTTCGCCTCCAAGCTCTTTATCAAATGCACCTTCCAAGCCTACCGGTTGCACTCCATCTATCTTATATCCTATTAAACGTGGTGCTAAAGATTTAAAGGGTTGAATTCTTTTATTTTTTTGTATAAATAATAAGCCGCCTTTATTTTTTCCTAATCTAAAAATCGGAAATGTTCTAATTTTCTTTAATTGTAAATAAGTAACGTTTCTTTTCAATAAATAATAACGCTCTTTATCGTGTCTTGCAGCAATCATTTTTCTTTCATAATCTGCTGCAGATTTATCTTTAAATAAATCTGATAAACAATATGCTAAAGAATCTACTTTGCTGTTAAAAATTTCATCGGTAATTTTTTCAGCCATTAAATCGAAACGCAATTCGTATTCTGGCAAAGATGTTGCAAGCAAACTACCATCTGAAGAATAAATATTTCCCCTGATTGCTTCTACATTTACCAATTTAGTTGTTAAACTATCAGATAGTTTTCTCCATTTAGCACCTTGAATGTTTTGAAGTTGGAATATCCTTCCCACTATGCCTAAAGCAACAATGGCTAGCAAGAAAAATGCCAGGTAAACCCTTAAAATAATGTCCTTCCTAATATTCATTATTCTTTAACTTCAATTTTTGTTGGTGGCACTACTGATTCTTTCAACCCGAAAATCTCTGTTAATTTGGCAACTTCGGTTTGTTTACTTTGTGTCATTAAATTAGAACTGATATTGAGGTGTTCCCAATACAATTCTTTTAATTCCTTTTTAATTTTTTCAGAATTTCTTACACTTTTTTCTGCAAAATGATGGTTTGCGATGTAAAACATCCCAAGCATGGCTAAGTAAAAAATAAAAGGCAAGCCATTACTCACATTTTCTTTGCTGAAAAAATCTGATGTGAATAGCGAATCAATTGGAGAACCAGTTGGTTCTTTTTTCTTTAACTCGATTACAGGCTCTGCTTCTTCTACAATTGCAGTTTCCTGTTCTGGTTCATTTGTTCTGATTCTATTTGGCCTTTTCATTTAATTCTTTTCTGCTATTCTTAATTTTGCACTTCTAGCTCTGTTATTTTCTTTTAACTCTAAATCACCGGCTACAATGGCTTTACGACTTACCATGTTAAATGGAACATCCACATTTCCATATAAATCTTTTTCTAACAAACCAGAGAACTTACCTTTTTGTATATAATTTTTCACCAGTCTATCTTCTAAAGAATGATATGACATTACTACCAATCTTCCTCCTGGTTTCAAGACCTCTTCTGTTTGCATTAAAAAATCTTTTAATACTTCCAGTTCTTGATTTACTTCTATTCTTAATGCCTGAAATACTTGCGCGAAATATTGATTTTCTTTCCCTCTTTTAGCAATCGGTTTTAAAATCTCTTTCAATTCTTCAACTGTTTGAATCGCATTAATTTGTCGAGACTTTACAATACAATTTGCTAAGGTCTTCGCATTATGTACCTCGCCATACATGCCAAATATTTTATGCAAATCAGCTTCCGAATACGTTTCTAAAATTTTCTTAGCAGTAAGCGCTCTACTCTGATCCATTCGCATGTCTAAATCTGCGTCAAATCGAATAGAAAAGCCTCTTGCCGCATCATCAAACTGATGAGAAGAAACACCTAAGTCCGCTAAGATTCCATCAACTTTTCCAACTTGATGTAATCGTAAATTATTTTTTAAGAACTGAAAGTTTTGATCTATAAAAATAAATCGTTCGTCATCTATGACATTTTGCAAGGCGTCTGGATCTTGATCAAAAGCGATCAACAATCCTTTCGGACCAAGCTTTGATAGAATTGCACGACTATGTCCGCCGCCGCCAAAAGTTACATCTACATAAGTACCATCTGATTTAATATTCAAGCCATCTAAGCATTCAGCTAACATGAC
Organism: Sphingobacteriaceae bacterium; assembly: GCA_024645045.1. Lineage (GTDB taxonomy): Bacteria > Bacteroidota > Bacteroidia > Sphingobacteriales > Sphingobacteriaceae > CAIKLP01. The sequence goes on along the minus strand of JAHEGO010000009.1, from coordinate 29,882 downwards.
TGGTTGATGATACTTACTCATGCAAGCCCTCCTTTGGCTTTCCCATTACCTCTTCGGCCAATGAAGCAAAATCTGCAGGCTCATCTGTTAATAAATTATCGTAGTTGGCTTTTGACCAAACTTCAATTCTATTAGAGTAAGCAAATAAGATTAAATCTTTATCGATTGCTGCATATTCTGTAAGTGCTTTAGGGAGCAACAATCGATTGGTACCATCTAAGGTCAATTCTGTTGCGCCTCTAAAAAAATATCTTGCAAAATCTCTATTTTTCTTATTGTAAAGGTTTAGCTTGTTTACCTCAGCACTGATAGACTGCCATTCATTTAATGGATACAAAACCAAACACTTTTCGAAACCACGGTTAATCACAAAGCGTCCTTCTGCTTCTGGCGAGAGCTGCTTCTTTAGTCCAGCAGGAAGCATTATTCTTCCTTTGGGATCTACTTTACATTCAAATTCTCCTAAAAACTGACTCATTTTGTGATTTTATCGCTGTTTGATGTAGTAAAATTAAATATTCTTACCACTTTTTACCACATCTTACCACAAAAAAGTTTTCAACATGCCTATAACGATATTAAAAACCAATAAAAGGCCTAAAAGCTAGCAAACATGCCATATGGGGTAATTGACCCCACTATGAAAATGCTTTAAGCAGATTTGAAAATCAAATTTGACAAAAGGAGCTGTTTCAGAATTAGCGCAGTCCAATTTTTGAACAAAAAAAATGCGATTGAAATAAATCAATCGCATTCAAATATCAATTTGATGATACCTATTTTTTATAGGCTTTATTTAAACCTTTTAATACATCTTTTGTAATATCTAAACTATCATTTGCAAAAAGTATTCCTGTACCTTTCGCATAGTTCATTACAATTTTATATTTCTTGTCCTTGCTGAAATCTTTTAAGTAAGCGGCTACTTTGTCAAATAATTCTTCATTGAATTTCGCCTGCTCATCTTGCAAACTTGCACTTGCATTTTCACTGTATTGTTTAAATGCTTCTTGCTTTTTCATCAATGATTCTTCTACACGTGCACGTTGCTCTGTACTCATGCCTGCAGCACTTTGCTGATAATTACCAATTTCTTTTTCAAGTGCTGAACGTTTTGCCATAATAGCAGTTTCAACTTGTTTTGTTTTTGCTTCAAAATCTTTTTTAGCATCAATAAAATAATCATAATTATTCAACAAAGAATCGCCATTTACATAAACAGTAGTTGGCGAATTTGTAGAACTTAATGCTGGAGATATATTTTGAATTGATTGATCTTGATATCTTAAAATATACAAAACAACAACTGCAATAAATAAAACAATATTTAAATAAATTGATAAGTTTTTCATCTGAAAATTATAAAGGTTTTTATTGATTAATGTTGATGTCCACCTTCACCATGAACGTGTCCATGATCTAACTCTTCTGCACTCGCCTCTCTTACATCGTGAATTAAACCATCAAAGAACAAGTCACGACCTGCTAAAGGATGATTGAAGTCCATTTTAATAGTCGCTTCGCCCACTTCTAATACTAAACCTTGCATTTTATTGCCTTCGTTATCTGTCATTGGAATAAAATGACCTGGTTTGATCATTTCATCATCAAATTTACCATCTACTACAAAGATATCTTTTGGTAAATCAACGATTGCTGTTTCGTCAATTTCGCCATAACCAGACTCTTCTTTTGCTAATTTAAAGCTAAACGCTTCGCCAATAGCCAAGTTATGAATTGACTCCTCAAATTTTGGAGGCAATCCACCCATTCCATGTAAGTATACAAACAGGTTTTCTGGGGTTACTTTTTCTACCATTAGCATCTCTGTGCCATCTTCAATTTTTAATTCATAGGTCAAAGACACTACTTTGTTTGCTGATACTTTCATTTATTATTATTTAAAAAATTTTAAAACGATAAAAAGCCTGTCTTAATAGGCATTATGGGGTATTTTGAAGGAATAATCAGGACATCAAAATTTCCAGCGTCAAAGTTAATTAAATACTTCACAAAATGTTGAAAAAAAGTTGATTTTATCGACAAAAATCATTCCCATTTGCGGGCAAAAAAAAGTATCTTTGAAACTATTGAAAAAATGAAAATATGAGCGAAGAAAAAGAAGACAGATCACATTATTCAGCAGATAATATTCAGGTATTAGAAGGACTGGAAGCAGTTAGAAAAAGACCTGCCATGTATATTGGCGATATCGGCATCAAGGGTTTACATCATTTAGTATACGAAGTAGTCGATAACTCCATTGATGAAGCATTAGCAGGACATTGCGATGACATCAAAGTTGCCATTCTTAAAGACAATGCCATTAGGGTTACAGATAACGGAAGGGGTATTCCAACGGACATGCACCCTAAAGAGAAGAAGTCTGCACTTGAGGTGGTAATGACGGTATTGCATGCTGGTGGTAAATTCGATAAAGACACATATAAAGTTTCTGGTGGTTTGCATGGTGTGGGGGTAAGTTGCGTAAACGCATTATCTATTGCATTAAAAGCGGAAGTACACAGAGATGGTAAAATATTTGTACAAGAATATTCACAAGGAAAACCCCTGTATTCTGTAAAAGAAATTGGCACTACGGATTTAAGAGGTACAGTTATTACTTTCAAACCAGATGCGGAAATCTTCAATATTTCTACTGAATATAAATTTGATACACTTGCAGCACGTTTAAGAGAGCTTGCATATCTTAATAAAGGCATCAGATTGTCTCTTACAGACGAAAGAGAAGCAAACGAAGACGGAACATTCCCTACAGAAAATTTTCATTCTGAAGGTGGTTTAAAAGAGTTTGTGAAGTATTTAGATGGCACTAGAGAACCTATTATTCCTGAGCCAATTTATGTAGAAGGTACCAAAGGTGGAATTCCCGTTGAACTTGCAATGCAATACAACAGCACTTACACCGAAAACGTACATTCTTACGTAAACAACATCAACACCATTGAAGGTGGAACACACGTTGCTGGTTTCAGAAGAGGATTAACTAGAACATTGAAGGCATATGCAGAAAAATCTGGTATGCTTAAAAATCTAAAAATGGAAATCAGCGGAGATGACTTCCGTGAAGGATTAACCGCGGTTATTTCCGTTAAAGTTCAAGAGCCACAATTTGAAGGTCAAACTAAAACTAAATTAGGTAACAACGAAGTGATAGGCGCAGTTGACCAAGCAGTAGGCGAAATTTTAAATAATTATTTAGAAGAAAATCCAAAAGAAGCTAGGTTAATTGTTCAAAAAGTAATTTTAGCTGCAACTGCAAGACATGCTGCTAGAAAAGCAAGAGAGTTAGTACAAAGAAAAAATGTATTAACCGGAACAGGCCTACCTGGCAAGCTTTCAGACTGTTCGGAAAGTGATCCTGCGGTTTGCGAATTATACCTTGTCGAGGGAGATTCTGCGGGCGGTACTGCTAAGCAAGGAAGAAACCGAGCTTACCAAGCAATTTTACCTTTAAAGGGTAAGATCTTGAACGTTGAAAAAGCAATGGAATATAAAATCTACGAAAACGACGAGATAAAAAATATTTTCACTGCAATGGGCGTGAGCGTAGGAACAGTAGATGATAACAAAGCATTAAACGTAGGAAAATTAAGATACCACAAAATCATCATCATGACGGATGCGGATATTGACGGCTCCCACATTACTACTTTGATCTTAACTTTCTTCTTCCGATACATGAAAGAGTTAATCGAAAGCGGTTACATTTACATTGCAACTCCTCCACTTTACTTAGTGAAAAAAGGAAAAGACCAAGAGTATGCTTGGACTGAAGATCAACGCGATGCTGCTGTACAAAGATTAAAAGGTGCAGGTAAAGAAGAAAGCGTAAACATTCAACGTTACAAAGGTTTGGGAGAGATGAACGCAGAACAATTGTGGTCAACTACCATGAACCCAGAAACCAGAACATTGCGTCAAGTAACGATTGAAAATGCTGCAGAATGTGATCATATTTTCTCTATGCTAATGGGCGACGAAGTTGCACCTAGAAGAGAATTTATTGAGAAAAATGCAAAGTATGCACGCATCGATGTTTAATTCAAAAAAATAATTTCAAAAAAAAATCAGCTAAAATAATTTAGCTGATTTTTTTTTGAAAAATTAATTAGCAGATTAAACCAATTTCATTTCTACTAAAACATTATTCATATTTCTTACTGCATCTGCACTTTTATTAAATGCCGCTTGTTCGGTTTCGTTTAATTTATAGTCGACAATTTTTTCCCAACCATTTTTACCAATTACAACTGGTACGCCTAAACAAATATCCGATTGACCATATTCTCCGTCTAAAGCAACGCAACAAGGGAAAACTTTTTTCTCATCACGAATAATACTTTCTACTAAAGCTGCTCCAGCTGCTCCAGGTGCATACCACGCTGAAGTACCTAATAAACCAGTCAATGTAGCACCACCAACCATTGTATCTGCTGCAATTTTTTCTAATTGTGCTGCATCTAATAAATTGCTAACAGCTAAACCATTTAATGTAGCTAAACGAGTCAATGGAATCATTGTGGTATCACCATGTCCACCTACTACTACTCCATGCAAATCGTTTGATGAGCAATTTAATGATTGACTTAAATAATATTTAAACCTTGCGCTATCTAAAATACCACCCATTCCAATGATTCTATTTTTTGGAATTCCACTTGATTTTAATGCTAAGTAAGTCATCGTATCCATCGGATTAGAAATAACTACAATGATTGCATTCGGAGAATATTTTAAAATATTTTCTGTTACCCCTTTTACAATTCCAGCATTGATGCCAATTAACTCTTCACGAGTCATACCTGGTTTTCTTGGAATTCCTGAAGTAATAACTGCTACATCTGTTCCTGCTGTTTTTGCATAATCATTTGTACAACCCGTAATTTGAGTGTCAAATCCTAATAATGCTGCAGTTTGCATCATGTCCATTGCCTTACCTTCGGCAAAACCTTCTTTGATGTCTAATAAAACCAATTCTTTTGCTAATTCTTTACGAGCTATATTGTCTGCACAGGTTGCACCTACTGCTCCAGCTCCAACTACCGTTATTTTCATATGATGATTATTATTAATTATTCAGAATTTCTGATGCGAATATAGAGAAGATTCATAAGTTTATAAAACGAATTATTACTTTCGCATTATGATAAAAATTTTGGTTACTGGAAGCAATGGTTTATTGGGTCAAAAACTCAGCGACCAACTACGCCTGAATCCTGATATTCAATTAATTAATACATCTAAGGGAGCAGATCGCTACCCTAACCCAACCGGATATAACTATCACGAACTAAACATCTGCGATCGCAACGAAATACTTGTTTTACTGGCAAATGTCAAACCTGATATAGTTATTCATACGGCAGCCATGACCAATGTTGACACTTGCGAGCAAGACCAAGCCGGTTGTTGGGACCTCAATGTAAATGCGGTAGCGCATTTAATAGAAGCAAGCAAAATTAATCCGTTTCATTTAGTGCATTTGTCTACCGATTTTATTTATGATGGTGAAAATGGACCTTATGACGAATCTGCTGCTCCAAATCCATTGAGCTATTATGGTGCTTCTAAACTAGCAGCAGAAAAATTAATTGAGACAGCTGGTATTTCATACAGTATTATCAGAACTATAATTGTATATGGAGTTGCTGCTCAAATGAGCAGAAACAATATTGTTCTTTGGGCTAAATCTGTTTTAGAAAAAGGCGATAACATTTCTATCGTAGACGATCAATTTAGAATGCCTACACTTGCCGAAGACCTTGCTTCTGCTTGCATTTCAGCTGGATTGAAAAAAGCACAAGGTAGTTTTAATGTATCAGGTAAAGACTTTATGAGTGTATTTGAAATGGTGAATCGCATTGCAGATTATTATCAGCTTTCAAAAGAAAATATCAAAGCTATTTCTTCAAGCACCTTGAATCAAGCAGCTAAAAGACCACCAAGAACGGGCTTTGTTTTAACAAAAGCATATGAAGTTTTAGACTACCAACCACACAGTTTTGAAGAAGGACTAGCACTCATTCAAAAACAATTAAGTAACTAATCTGTTTAACTAAAAAAAATATAAATAATATGGCATTAACAATTGGACAATCAGCTCCTGAATTCAAATTATTCAATTCAGAAAAAGAAGAAATAGCTTTAAGCAGTTTCTTAGGTAAAAAAGTAATCATTCATTTTTTTCCACAAGCATTTACAGGTGTATGTACCACACAATTGTGTACCATGCGCGACAATCTAAATTACTACACAGATTTAAATGCAGTAGTTTTAGGAATTTCAGTTGATTCAGTTTTTTCTTTAGCTAAATTCAAAGAAGAGCAAAATTATAATTTCAATTTACTTTCTGATTTTAATAAAGAAGTATCACGTGCATACGGTGCTATTTATGAAAACTGGATTTTAAATATGAATGGTGTTGCTAAAAGAGCAGCATTTGTAATTGATTCTAAAGGAATTCTACAATATGCAGAAGTTTTAGAAAGCGCTGGTGACTTACCTAATTTCGAAGCGATAAAAGCGTGTGTTGCTCATATTGACTAATTTTAATGCATTTTTAATAAAAATTTCGTTGAAATTAAATTTGGTTGGTTATATTTGCAGCCCAAAGGATAGGTTTTCCTATCAATGGAAATGCATTTGTAGCTCAATTGGATAGAGCATCTCACTACGGATGAGAAGGTTTGGGGTTCGAATCCCTACAAGTGCACTCAAAAGCCCTTCCAATTTGGAAGGGCTTTTTTTATGCTTTAAATTTTAATTATCTTGTCTGGTAATTATGGAACGATCAAAAGAAGTGAGTTTATATATTGCTACCTTTCCTAAAGCAACACAGTTACTTTTAAAAGAATTAAGGGAATGCATAGCCTCAACAATTCCAAATGCAACAGAAGTTATCAGCTATGGAATGCCAGCCTACAAACAACACGGGGTATTGGTTTACTTTGCTGCCTATCAAAACCACATCGGATTTTACCCAACGGCTAATGGGATTAAACAATTTGAAAGCGAATTTGGAAAATATAAATTCAGCAAAGGAGCCGTTCAATTTCCATTAGATGAAAAATTGCCGCTCAAATTGATTGTTAAAATAGTTAAATTTAGAGCTAAAGAAGATCTGGCTAAATTTCAATTAAAGCAAAAAAGTGGAAAGTAAGCAATACCAAAATATTTCAGAATTAGCTAGGGGGACTTACGAAAACTGTGATTTTAAAAATTGTAATTTCGAAAACAGTCCATTCAATCACCTGATTTTTATAGATTGCACATTTAAAGATTGCAATTTAAGCAATGTAAGTTTGACACAAACATCTTTTAGAGAAGTTAGTTTTTCGAACTGCAAAATGATTGGTTTACATTTCGAAAATTGTCATTCTTTTTTATTAGCTGTTTCTTTTTCAAAATGCCAATTAAATTTAAGTTCATTTTATCAAGTACAATTAAAAAAGACAAAATTTGAAAATTGTGAACTCAAAGAAGTTGATTTTACATCAGCAAATTTAGCAGAAGCAAGTTTAGTAGAATGCGACTGCCAACTTGCTATTTTTGATGATACCAATTTAGAAAAAGCAGATTTAAGCAGCGCCTACCATTATCAAATAGACCCAACTAAAAATAAAATTAAAAAAGCTAAATTTTCGCGAGAAGGCTTGCCAGGCTTACTTTTGCAGCATCAAATTATTATTCAATAATAAAAAATGAAAAGAGGATATACCCTATTGATTATTATAATATTTTTCATTTCGCAGGCTGCGAATGCGCAAAATTGGCAATTACTTTGGTCTGAAGAATTCAATTATACAGGCTTACCAGATAGCAACAAATGGACCAATGAAGTTGGTTTTATTAGGAACAATGAGTTACAATATTATACCAAAAAAAGAGCAGAAAATAATTGGGTTTCAAATGGTCAATTAAAAATTATAGG
>JAHEGO010000009.1:14095-21828 GCA_024645045.1 Sphingobacteriaceae bacterium | reverse complement strand
ATGGAAAATAAAAATACTTTTCAACCTTCACCGAAAATGCTGGCTAAACTTTTTGAATATGGTCAGAAAAAAAGTTTTCTTGATGGAGAGGTTATTCTAAATGAAAATGTATATATCAAATCTGTACCAATTGTTATAAGCGGTAGCATGCGCGTAATGCGAACAGATGAAGATGGAAGAGAGTTATTACTATATTATATTAAATCTGGAGAAAGTTGTATCATGTCTTTCTTAGGTGGCTTACATGATGATACGAGTAAGGTCAAAGCAATTGCGGAAGAAAATGTGGAAGTATTATTTGTACCTGTAGAAAAAGTACGAGAAATGATTCGTGAATTTCCAGAATGGACAGAATATATTTTTAAATTGTATCATAAAAAATTCGAAGAATTACTCGATGTGGTCAATGCCGTTGCATTCAAAAAAATGGACGAGCGATTACTAGATTTTATTAAGAAAAAATGTGAGCTAGGCGAAAAGAAAACCATTCATATAACTCACGAACAAATCGCCCAAGAGCTTGGATCTGCTAGGGTTGTCATTTCTAGACTACTAAAGCAAATGGAAGATTTAAAGCTGATTGAACTCGGCAGAAATAAAATTACCCTTCTGTAACAAAAGTTGCAAAATTCCGACTTTAGCATTATTACCTTTGTATAAGCAAAGCAAATTATATGCATTTACTTAAAAAATATAAACTAAGCATTTTAGGTGCATTATTTGGCGCGCTTATTGGCTATTTATATTATCATTTTGTTGGTTGTGCGAGTGGAACTTGTGCCATCACTTCTAGCCCAATTAACAGTGCTGCATATGGTGCCTTAATGGGTAGCCTTGCATTCAGCTCCTTAAAAAACGAAAAATGACTAACGAAAAAATTATCATCGCAAATTTAAAATGTAGTGGTTGTGCATCAACTATTACAAAAGAACTTAGTGCATTAACAGGTGTATCAGAAGTTAAAGTAGATATCGAAAACGATAGCATAGATATAAACTATGAACAAATTGAAAGAAAATCAATCATACAGAAACTACATCAACTAGGTTATCCAGAAGCCACAGAGAAGAATGGCTTATTGATGCAATTGAAAAGTTATGGTAGTTGTATTGTAGGTAGAATAAATAAATAATTAAATTTTATATTTATGACAGTAGAACAATTAATAGCAGCAAACGAGGGAACGATCGTAGACGTAAGAACTCCTGACGAATTTATGGGTGGAGCAGTTGTCGGATCAATCAACATTCCATTACAAGAAATTAGTTACCGAATGGAAGAAGTAAACGAATTACCTAAACCATTAATTTTGTGTTGTGCTTCAGGCGGAAGAAGTGGCGTGGCTCATGCAATGCTTTCCTCACAGGGTGTAGATTGTATAAATGCAGGCTCATGGTTAACAGTGAATCACATTAGTTCTTTAAACAAATAAAAATGATCGGATTTATAAAAAAGCTACTGGGTTTTGGACCTGCAGTTAACTATAAAGCATTAATGGAAAACGGCGCTGTAATTATTGATGTTAGAACCAAAGGCGAGTATGCCGGTGGACACATTAAGGGGTCAACAAATATTCCGGTTAATCAATTAAATGCTAACTTAGGAAAGTTTAAAAACAAAGAAAAAGCAATTATTACCTGTTGCGCTTCTGGAGCAAGAAGTGGCGCTGCCAAGCGATTACTAATTTCAAATGGCTACACCAATGTTCACAATGGCGGATCATGGTATTCACTCAGAAATAAAATATCATAATGATGGATGCACATTTTTATACCGTAAATGTGGAGTGGTTAGCCGATAAGAAAGGCATTTTAACCTCTCCAGAATTAGCTCAAAATGTGGAGGTTGCTACTCCCCCACCATTTCAAGGTGGAGTTGAACAAATTTGGTCGCCCGAACATTTATTTACTTCGGCTGTTGTGAGTTGTTTCATGACTACATTTTTAGCCATCGCAGCAAATTCAAAATTAACTTACAGCGATTTTAAATGTAATGCAAAAGGAAAATTAGAACAGATTGAAGGAAAATATTTAATGACCGAAGTTTTATTAGAAGCTCATTTAACAATTGACAATATTGAAAATAAAGAAAAGGCAGAACGTATTTTAGAAAAATCTGAACGCGCATGTCTAATTTCGAATTCGATTAAATCTACTGTAACTTTAACCCCAATAATTAATATTGCATAATGAGTAAAACATTTTCAGAAATAATCAATAGCGACACACCTACTTTAGTTGATTTTTTTGCTGAATGGTGTGGCCCATGTAAAATGATGAAACCCATTTTATCTGATTTTAAAAATGAAATGAAGGATGCAGCTAATGTCATCAAAATTGACATTGATCAAAACCCTGCAGCTGCTAGTAAATACCAGATTCAGAGTGTTCCAACACTATTAATTTTTAAAAATGGTGAAATTAAGTGGAGGCAATCAGGAGTTGTTCCAGCACATACATTGAAAGAAATAATCAAAAAAATAGCATAAATGAAAAAAATAAACTTAGGAATATTAGTACTCTCACTACTCTTTTTTATTAATTGTAGCAATGGTCAAAATACAAAAACAAATTTAGATGCAATGGCATTTAATGAAATGGTGAAATCTACTACAAATCCACAGTTGATTGATGTAAGAACAGCAGATGAGTTTTCAAAAGGCCATTTAATGAATGCACTTAATATTGATTGGAATGGCAACGAATTCGATATGCTTACCAGCAAATTGAAAAAAGAAGAAGCTGTATTTGTTTATTGCTTAAGCGGAGGTAGAAGTTCAGCTGCAGCTGCACAATTACGCCAATCTGGCTTTAAAAATGTAATCGAATTAAATGGTGGTATTATGAAATGGAGAGGTGCAAACTTACCAGAAACCACTGCTGCTAGTGTTACTAATACAAGCATGAGCTTAGCTGATTTTCAAAAATTGACTCAATCGGATAAAATAGTGCTAGTAGACTTTTATGCTGATTGGTGTGCTCCATGTAAAAAAATGAAACCTTACTTAATGGAAATTGAGAAAGAAATGAGTGCCAACGTTATTTTGGTTAGAATCAATGCAGACGATAACCAAACTTTATGCAAAGAATTAAAAATTGATGCTTTACCAGTCATTCAAGTCTATCAAAAAAATCAATTAACATGGAATCAAACCGGATTTGTAGATAAAGCAACCGTATTACAACATTTAAAATAATAAGCGAAACAATCATTAAAAAAGCCTCAATTGAGGCTTTTTTTTTTACCTTTGCAGGATTAAGGATTAAAAGAGAAATTATGCTAAATATTGTACTTTTTGGCCCTCCAGGAGCTGGTAAAGGCACTCAATCTGAAAAATTAATAGCAAAATACGCTTTGGTACACTTATCTACTGGAGATATTTTAAGAGCCGAAATTGCAGCAAGCACTGCATTAGGACTAGAAGCAAAAAAATTAATGGACCAAGGTTTATTGGTTCCAGATGAAGTTGTAATTGGTATGATCAGCAATAAATTGGATGCAAACAAAAATGCAAACGGTTTTATTTTTGATGGTTTCCCAAGAACAGTTGCTCAAGCTGAAGCGCTTGATACATTATTAGCTAGTAAAAATAGTGCTATCACTATGATGATTTCACTTGTTGTTGCAGATGAAGAATTGAAAACCCGTTTGTTATTAAGAGGTAAAGATTCAGGCAGAGCAGATGATGCAAATCCAGATATTATTGAAAGAAGAATTGTGGAATACAACAGCAAAACAGCTGCAGTTGCAACATTCTATGACAATCAAAATAAATTAAAATCAATCAATGGTATTGGTTCTATCGAAGAAATATTCACACAAATCTGTCTAACAATAGACAGTAATAAATAATAAAAAATGGCAGGTTCCAATTTCGTTGACTACGTAAAAATTTGTTGTCGTACTGGGGCCGGAGGTGCTGGATCGTTTCATTTACACCGTGACAAAAAAACGGCTAAAGGCGGACCAGATGGTGGAGATGGCGGTAGAGGTGGCCACATTATTTTAAGAGGGAATAGTCAGTTTTGGACTTTACTTCATTTAAAATATCGCAAACACGTTATTGCAGAAAATGGCATGTACGGCGAAGCAGATTGCCGTTCGGGTAAAAGAGGAAAAGACGAAATATTAGATGTTCCACTCGGAACGATAGCTAAAGATGCAGAAACAGGTGAAGTACATTTCGAAATAACCGAAGATGGTCAAGAAGTTGTATTGTTAGCTGGTGGTAGAGGTGGTTTGGGTAACTGGCATTTCAAAACACCAACCAATCAAACTCCTCGTTTTGCTCAACCTGGTGAACCTGGCAAAGAATCTTGGAAAATATTAGAATTAAAATTGTTAGCTGATGTTGGATTAGTAGGTTTCCCTAATGCAGGAAAGTCGACGCTCCTATCGGCTGTGAGTGCTGCAAAACCAGAGATTGCAGACTATCCATTTACAACATTAGTACCAAATTTAGGAATCGTTTCTCATAGAGAAAGTCGTTCGTTTGTAATGGCAGATATTCCTGGAATTATTGAAGGTGCTTCACAAGGCAAAGGATTAGGTATTCGATTCTTAAGACACATTGAAAGAAACAGCGTGCTGTTATTCTTAGTTCCAGCAGATAGCAAAGATATACACGAAGAATACAAAGTGTTGTTAAACGAATTAAAACAATACAATCCGGAATTATTAGACAAGCCCCGCATGCTTGGCATTTCCAAAGCAGATTTATTAGATCAAGAGCTCATAGACGAAATCAAACAAGATCTGCCTAAAATACCAGTGCAATTCTTTTCTGCTGTAACTCAACAAGGCATTACAGAGTTAAAAGACGCGCTTTGGAAAACCATCAACAGCTAAAAAGATTTTCATTTATTGTATTTTGTACACTTATATATATATTTGGTTATAGGCCCTAAATAAATAGCCCCATGACCAATGTAATTTTGAGCGGAATTGGAAGTTATATTCCAACACAGGTTGTTAAAAACGAAGACTTTCTTCGAACTTCTTTTTATGAAGTAAATGGAGAAAAAATTCAACTCGACAACGAAACTATCATTCAAAAATTTCATGCCATAACAGGTATAGAAGAACGAAGATATGCAGAAGCAGATCAGTTGTCTTCTAACTTAGCATTAATTGCTGCTGAACGTGCCATTGCTGATGCTGGTTGCGATAAAGAAAGTATTGACATCATAATCTATGCACACAATTTTGGTGACGTTGCGATTGATAAAGTTCAATCGGATGTATTACCAAGTTTAGCATCTAGAGTGAAACACGCTTTAGGAATTCAAAATATAAATTGCAATGCATTTGATTTATTAGCTGGATGCCCAGGATGGATTCAAGGTGTGATTGTTGCCAGACAAGCCATACTAAGTGGTGACGCCAAAAGAGTTTTAGTTATTGGAGCTGAAACTCTCTCAAGGGTAGTAGATCCGCATGATAGAGACCAAATGATATATGCAGATGGCGCAGGAGCTGCAATAATAGAATCTGAAGAATCTGATGTAAAACGTGGAATCATGAGTGTCGCTTCTCAAACTTTTACTGCGCAAGAAGCCTTCTATTTATATTATGGATGTTCTAACCAAAAAGATTTTTTACCAGAAAATAATTACATCAAAATGGATGGTAGAAAAATTTATGAATTTGCTTTAACCAACGTACCCAAAGCAATGCAAACTTGTTTAGAAAAAGCTAATATTGCAATTGATGAATTAGCAAAAGTATTTTTGCATCAAGCGAACGAAAAAATGGATGAAGCAATCATCAATAGATTCTATAAATTATACCAAAAAAGTACACCTGAAAATATCATGCCTATGAGTATTCAATTATTAGGCAATAGTTCGGTTGCTACAGTTCCTACATTATACGATTTAGTTTTACAAGGTAAATTACCTGGCCACCAAGTAAAAAAAGGCGATAAGGTTTTATTTGCATCTGTAGGTGCTGGCATGAATATTAACGCCTTTTCTTACCAATTATAAGCTAAAAAACAACGTTTTAGCTATTAAAAAGGCATTAAATCATTTTTTTTAAAATACTTAGTGTATTTATTACACTTATTACTTACATTAGTATATTGAATTAAAAAATAAAGCAATATGAAAATAGGAATAAACGGTTTTGGCAGAATAGGCAGATTAGTTTTTAGAGCAGCGATTCAAAATCCAAACATGGAAATTGTTGGTATCAACGATTTATTAGAAGCCGAATACATGGCCTACATGTTAAGATACGATTCAACACATGGACAATTTAATGGAACCATCGAAGTAAAAAACAACCACTTAGTTGTAAATGGAAAAACCATTCGCGTAACTGCAGAAAAAGATCCAGCAAATTTGAAATGGTCTGAAATAGGTGCAGAATATGTGGTGGAGTCTACTGGTTTATTTTTAGATCAAGAAAGTGCTGGGAAACACTTAATTGCTGGAGCTAAAAAAGTTATTATTTCTGCTCCTGCAAAAGACCATACACCAACATTCGTGATGGGAGTAAATGAAAAAAGTTATACCAACGATATGCACATTGTTTCAAACGCGTCTTGTACTACTAATTGTTTAGCTCCGCTTGCAAAAGTAATCAACGATGCATTTGGAATTGAAGAAGGCTTGATGACAACCATACATGCGGTAACTGCTACGCAACGTACCGTAGACGGACCGTCACATAAAGATTGGAGAGGCGGCAGAGGTGCTTACCAGAACATTATCCCTTCTTCTACTGGTGCAGCTAAAGCAGTTGGATTAGTTATCCCTGAATTACAAGGCAAACTTACTGGAATGAGTTTCCGTGTTCCAGTACCTGACGTTTCTGTTGTGGACTTAACTTGTAAATTAAAAAAAGCAACAAGTTATGAAGCAATTAAAGCAGAAATGAAACGTGCTGCTGAAAATGAATACAAGGGCATCATTGGTTATACTGAAGATGCGGTTGTTTCGAACGATTTCAAAGGTGATGCGCGCACTTGTATATTTGATGCAGGCGCGGGAATTTCCTTGAACGAAAACTTTGTAAAATTAGTTGCTTGGTACGATAATGAATGGGGCTACTCAAATAAAGTAGTCGAATTAATTCAATACATTGATCAACAAAAATAATTGGAATTAGGAAAGTATTGCCGCAACACCAGGCAATACTTTTCCTTCCATATATTCTAACAATGCACCACCACCGGTTGATACATAAGAAACTTGATCGGATAAATTAAACTTAGCTACAGCAGCTGCAGAATCACCTCCTCCAATTAATGAAAAAGCGCCACCTTGTGTAGCAGATACAACTGCCATTGCAACTGCTTTTGTTCCTTTCTCGAATTGACTCATTTCAAAAACACCCATTGGACCATTCCATAAAATTGTTTTAGCATCTGCTAAAATTGATTCAATTACTTTGATACTCTCTGCTCCAATATCTAAACCCATCCATCCATCTGGAATAGCATTGTTCATTGCCGTTGCAATATTTGCATCATTGCTAAATGCATCTGCAATTATAGAATCAACAGGTAAACATAAATTCACCCCTTTGTCTTTAGCTTTTTGAATTAACTCAAGCGCTAATGGAATTTTATCTTCTTCAACTAATGAGGAACCAATACTCCCACCCATTGCTTTAGCAAAGGTGTATGCCATTCCACCGCCAATAATTAAATGATCTACTCTTTCAATTAATTTTTCAATTAATAAAATTTTATCAGAAACTTTTGCGCCACCCATAATTGCAACATA
>JAHEGO010000009.1:0-13995 GCA_024645045.1 Sphingobacteriaceae bacterium | reverse complement strand
TAACCCCATTCGTTATCGTACCAACCCACCACCTTTACTAAACTTCCAACAATAGAAGTCAATTCAGAATCAAAGACACATGAATGAATATTTTCCTGAATATCAATTGAAACAATTGGGTCGGCGGTATATTGTAAAATTCCTTTTAAACTATTTTGTGATGCACTTAAAAATGCTTTGTTAATTTGCGTAACTGTTACTTGCTTTTTCAAGATGCAAGTGAAATCTGTTAAAGAACCGTTAGGAACTGGCACACGAATACCCGCACCACCTAATTTTCCTGTTAAGTGAGGGAATATAGAAGTAATCGCTTTTGCCGCACCTGTGGAAGTTGGTATCATCGAAACTGCAGCTGCCCTTGCCCTGCGTAAATCGCGATGGGGTGCATCGTGTAAATTCTGATCACTGGTATAAGAATGCACAGTAGTAATATAGCCATCTTCAATTCCACCTAATTCATCTAAAATTTTCACCATGGGTGCAACATTGTTTGTGGTACACGATGCATTTGAAATAATTTTTGAAGACCAATCAATTTCATGATCATTGACTCCCAAAACTACAGTTGGAATATTTTTATCGGCAGGTGGTGCCGACAATATTACTCGACCAGCTCCTGCTATTAAATGTTTATTGGCTAATTCGCTTGTTAAAAACTTTCCAGTAGATTCAACGACAATATCAACCGCTAAATCTTTCCAAGGGAGCATTTCTGGCTCTTTTAAAGCAAAACAAGGTATCACAAGGTTATCGATATGCAAATTGTTGTTTTCGGCACTTATTTCTGCTAATAACCCTCTATGAATAGAGTCGTATTTTAACAAATGAGCAAGTGTTTTAGCATCCGCTAAATCATTAATTGCAACCACATCTACTTGAGGGTTAGTCAATAACCTCCTTAACGTTATGCGTCCAATTCGCCCAAAACCATTAATTGCAACCCTTATTCTGTTTTTCATAGCTCAAAAATAAACAAATAAACAAATAAGAGGTAAAATAGTGTAACTGAGGCATTCAAACTATTTTTTCAAATAAATTTTGTAAGACTGATTCAAAAGCCTATTTTTGCATTCCATTCTAACAAATGGCCCGTTCGTCTAGGGGTTAGGACAGGAGATTTTCATTCTTCAAACAGGGGTTCGATTCCCCTACGGGCTACAAAAAAAGCTTCACCTAGGTGAGGCTTTTTTTATTTTTGCTTATCTTACATTATGGAACAATCAATCAATATCGGTACCCCGCTAAGTAGTACTTCAAAAAAAGCCATGCTCTTGGGTTCTGGCGAATTAGGCAAAGAAGTTGCCATCGAATTTCAAAGATTTGGTGTTGAAGTGATCGCAGTAGATCGCTATGCAAATGCACCTGCAATGCAAGTTGCCCATCGCTCATATGTTATATCTATGTTAGATGGTAAAGCTTTAGCAGAAGTTATCAGAAAAGAAAAGCCTGATTACATCGTACCAGAAGTGGAAGCAATTGCTACCCAAACGCTAATTGAATTAGAACAAGAAGGTTTTACAATTATTCCAACCGCAAAAGCGACCTGGTTAACCATGAACCGTGAAGGTATCAGAAGCCTTGCTGCAATTGAATTACAAGTCAAAACTTCTCCTTTTGAATTTGCAGGAACTATTGAAGAATTCGAAAATGCGGTTGATAAAATAGGTATTCCCTGCGTCATAAAACCAATCATGAGTTCTTCTGGAAAGGGACAAAGTGTAATTAAAAAACAAGAAGATATTTTAAAATCTTGGGAATACGCCCAACAAGGTGGACGCTCAGGAAAAGGCAGAGTGATCATTGAAGGTTTTGTAGATTTTGATTATGAAATTACCTTATTAACGATTAAACATAAAGCTGGAATTTCATTCTGTGCTCCTATCGGTCATCGTCAAGAAAATGGCGATTACCAAGAATCTTGGCAACCACATCCAATGTCTGCAAATGCATTGAAAGCAGCACAAGACATTGCAAGTAAAGTGGTAAATGCTTTAGGTGGTAAAGGATTATTTGGTGTTGAATTTTTTGTAAAAGGAGATGAAGTATATTTTTCAGAATTATCTCCAAGACCACATGATACAGGCATGGTCACATTAATTTCTCAAGACCTATCAGAATTTGCTTTACATGTTCGTGCTATTTTAGATTTACCAATACCAAACATTATACAACATGGGCCAGCAGCATCAAGCGTAATCCTTGTAAAAGGAAATTCTTCAAATGTAAGTTTTAGCGGAATAGAAAAAGCACTTGAAAACCCAAATACCCAACTAAGATTATTTGGCAAACCAAATGTAGCAGGCGAAAGAAGAATGGGTGTTTGTTTAGCAAAAGCAGAAAGTATCGAGAATGCTAGAAAGATTGCAAACAGTGCTGCAGCAAATATTACTTACACTTTATAATTAAATTAAAAAAAATACTTATATTGTGGTATTAACACAAAAACATAGAAACCATGGCTAAAGAAAAATCACCAACCAAAGAAGCTAAAAAAGAACCCGCTAAATCTTTGAAAGAAAAACGTGCTGATAAAAAAGCAAAAAGAGATAGTAAAAAATAATATTTATAAAGGACTTTGATTATCAAAGTCCTTTTTTTGTCAATATATATAGGCATTTGAGCGCATTTAAGATTAACTCAGCTTATTGCAATCATTATAATAATCTGATTATCAAATAATTACACTTATTTTTTACTATATATAAAATCATAAATATTTGTTAAATTAGTGCAAACAAAATCATTGTTATGAAAAAATTACTTTCACTCATCTTGGTTGTATGCCTTAGCTTTGTTGTAAACAAAGGCTTTGGTCAATTTCAATCAAAACCAATTGGCAGTCCAAGCCAAGCTCCTAAACCAGCAACAACTACAACAACAGTTGCAGCAGGCCCCGCAGCAACAGGTAAAAGCGTTCAGAAACTTCCTTCTCCATATTTGCTGAAGAAAGATTTTGAAGATAAAATCGCAGGCATTGAAGGCGCAGCTAATTCAGCTAAAAAAGCAACAAATAGTTTAAGATCTGAAATAGAAGGAAAGTTCGAAGCCATTCAAGAATTAAATACTAAAATGGCAAGTGTAGAAGAAATTCTAAACTCAGCTAATTTTAAAATTGCTACAACAAATGATTCATTGAAATTAACACAAACTTCAATTGAAGAATTTAGAGCTGATACTGAAGCTAAATTAAAAGCATTAGAAAAAGCAGATGAACAATTCATGTATGCATACGCTGGCATAGGTTTGGCAATCGTTTTAGCAATCGTTGTTTTCATTGTTATGAATTCAAAAATCAATGCTTTGAAAAATACTATTACTGAACAAGCTGAAGAAATCAATAAAAAAGTTCATGATGATCTTCACCATGCTCAAACTAAAATGAGCAGAGATATCAGCCATGCAAAATCTGATATGAACCACAAATTTGAAGCAGAAAAAACAGCTGTAGCTGAACAAATTCAAACCATACTTGATCAAATTAACAAAGCTTAATTTTTTCAAATAATCATTAAATGAATAAAGCCATTGTTAATACAATGGCTTTATTCATTTAATGAAAGGCTGAAATGGCCATTTCTGCTATAATAATTAAAAAAATATACTTATTTTGTGCAAAGTTTAATTTAAACAATTAATAAACATAACATTTAACCGCTATGGCATTACAAGAAGAATTTGAATCACAAGGTATCTGGCTTTTTAGATACAGAGGAAGCCTACCTATTATCATATTAATTATTGCAATTTATTTTTACATACAATCTCAATTAAATCCAACCCTCAATTGTTTTCAATCTGAACAAGCAGTTGCTTATTTTGAATATTTTTGTTTAGCGATAAGTTTATTAGGATTATACATTCGTTGCTATACAGTTGGGCATACTCCAAACAATACATCTGGAAGAAACGTAACGGAACAAGTGGCCGACACGGTAAATACTACAGGCATATATTCAACACTTCGCCATCCACTTTATTTAGGTAATTTCTTTATGTGGTTAGGCCCTGCGTTATTAACACAAAACTGGTGGTTCAACATCGCTTTTGGATTTTTCTATTGGGTATATTATGAGCGCATCATGTTTGCTGAAGAACAATTTTTAAGAAAAAAATTCGGCAATATGTATACGGATTGGGCAGCACAAACACCTGCTTTTATTCCAAGCTTTAAGAAATTTGTTAAACCTAATTTACCATTTAGCTGGAAAAAAGTGATTAAAAAAGAAAAGAACGGCTTAGCAGCAACTTTCTTAATTTTTGCATTATTTAATATTGCAGGAAATTACGTTCAAAATAAAACGACTTATAACGGCTTCTTTATTACAGCTGCTGTATTATCATCAATACTTTACATTATTTTAAAATATATCAAAAGCAATACCAACATCTTAAACGAAGAAGGAAGATAAAATTATGAAAAAAGGAATCATCGCTTATTGGGTATGCACCATTATCATCTTCTTAATGGAAGGAGTAATGCCTGCATTAACTTCACAAACAGAAATGGCAAAGCAAGGTATTAGCCATTTGGGTTATCCTGCATACTTTGGAAACATATTAGTAATTTTCAAAGTACTTGGTGCGCTTGCATTATTATTACCAATTGTTCCTGCAAAAATAAAAGAATGGGCTTATGCCGGATTTACTTTTAACTTAATTTTTGCATTCTTAAGCCACGGAATGGTAGATGGCTTTACTGGTCTAACTTATTTTCCACTAGTAATATTGGCAATCTTGTGGATATCCTACCTACAATATCACAAAATATTTATTCAAAAAAATAGCGCTTTATAAGCGCTATTTTTTTTATCTAAATTCTTCGTTGAGTGCTTCAAGCGCTGCAGCACCAGGGCATAACAACGATTCATCCAATGTATTTAATGGCGTATCGGAAGTTTGAATGAGTGAATGTAAATCAGTTGTTTCCGGTTCAATATAAATTAAGCCCGTTAAAATTTCTCCATCTAATTTTGCTTGTTGCATCGCGTTCATTGCAGACATTCTATCTTGTGGATTCCAATTAGTCGCTAATTTATTTAAGACTAAAGAAGAACCATCATGCATTTCAATATTCTTACTTGAACCCGCTGCATAATCTGCACTAATTTCTTCTTGTAATGGAATAAAATCAACGGTTGCAGTAGCTTCAATGTGCTCTCTCACATAATCGTATGCTTTTGTTGAGCCAGGGTTATTGTTAAAAGTTACACATGGTGAAATTACATTGATCAAAGCAAAACCAGGATGATTAATGGCTGCTTTAATTAATGGAATGAGTTGTGCTTTATCGCCAGAAAAACTTTGAGCAACAAAGGTTGCACCTAGCTCTAATGCTAAGCTTGGTAAATCAATGGCATGAAATAAATTTACAGAACCTGCTTTACTTTTCGAACCCTCATCTGCTGTTGCTGAGTCTTGTCCTTTTGTTAAACCATAGCAGCCATTATTCATGACTATGTAAACCATGTTTAAATTCCTTCTAACCACATGCACAAACTGCCCCATTCCTATTGATGCAGTATCTCCGTCACCAGAAACGCCAAAATAAATTAGATCTTTATTTGCTAAACTGGCACCAGTAGCTACCGAAGGCATTCTACCATGTACCGAATTAAAACCATGTGATTGGCTTAAAAAATATGCGGGTGTTTTAGAAGAACATCCTATACCCGAAAGCTTAGCAATTCGATGGGGCTCTAAGGCTAACTCATAACATGACTGCACAATTGCAGCACTTATAGAATCGTGACCGCAACCTGCACATAAAGTAGATAATGATCCTTCGTAAACCGTTTTAGTATAACCTAAATCATTTTTAGGCAATGCAGGATGACGAAATTTTGGTTTAATATATGTCATAATATTTTAAAGCTTGCTAATTATAAATTGTTGAATTGATGAACAATCATATCTGCTGTAATTGGCATACCATCATAATTTAAAATAGATTTAATTTTTGAAGGGTTACAATTCAATTCATTGATCAATAAACTTCTCATTTGTGCATCTCGGTTTTGCTCAATAACCACAATGGTTTCGTGAGATGAAATAAACTCTTCCACTTGATGATTAAACGGAAAAGCTCTTAGGCGAATGGCATCAATTGCAATATTATTTTCTGCTAACATATCCATTGATTCTTCTGCAGCAAATAACGTAGTTCCAAAAAACACAAATCCAATTTTCGATTTATTTTTTTCTTGATATAGAATTGGTGCTGGAACTAATTTTTTTGCAGTATTCCATTTTAATTGTAAGCGTTCCATATTTTGAACGTAGGCCCCACTGTCTTCTGTATATACAGCGTATTCATCTCTTGAGGTACCACGTGTAAAAAACGAACCTTTTGTTGGATGAGTTCCAGGATAAGTTCGATAAGTAACGCCATCTTTATCGACGTCTAAGTACCTACCGAAGCGACTCATTTTTTCTAAGTCTTCGGCATGTAACACTTTACCCCTATTGTATTTTCTATTATCATCCCAAACAAATGGATCTGATATATGGTCATTCATACCTAAATCTAAATCGGTCAGCATGATGATGGGCGTTTGCAAATGCTCCGCTAAATCAAGTGAATCAGCAGTTAAATCAAAACACTCTTTTGGAGTACTTGGAAAAACTAAAACATGTTTAGTATCGCCATGTGATGCATATGCCGCCAAGGTAATATCAGATTGTTGTGTTCTTGTTGGCATACCGGTTGACGGGCCACTTCTTTGCACGTCTATTAACAATGTTGGAATTTCTGCAAAATAGGCTAAACCTAAAAACTCATTCATCAAAGAAACACCAGGACCACTGGTTGCAGTAAAAGAACGAGCACCATTCCAGTTCGCACCTATCACCATGCCTATAGCAGCTAATTCGTCTTCTGCTTGCACAATGGCAAAATTGTTTTTGCCAGTTTTTGGGTCAACCCTATATTTCTTTGCATATTCTGCGTAAGCTTCAACCACAGATGTAGAAGGTGTAATTGGATACCAAGCAGCCACTGTAGCTCCACCATAAACGGCACCTAATCCACAAGCAGAATTACCATCAATTAAAATTTTATCACCAATTAAATTTCTTCTTTCTAAACGAATTGGTAAAGGGTAAGCATAGTTTGCTTTGATATAATCCATACCCAATTGCACTGCTTTAACATTTGGCGCAATGAGTTTTTCTTTTCCAGCAAATTGCTCTTTAAATAATTGTTCTAAAACATCAAACTCAATATTCATAAGTGCAGCTAATGCTCCTATGTAAATGATGTTTTTAAAAAGTTGTCTTTGTCTTGGATCTGAATATTCACGAATACACATTTCCATTAAAGGCACGCCAATGTAATTGATATCTTCTCTGATATATGCTTCTGGCAAATCCTTTGTACTATCATATAAAAAGTAACCGCCCGTTTTGACACTTTTAATGTCATTAGCCATACTTTGTGGATTAACCGACACCATCATATCAACACCTTCTCTTCTTCCAAGGTAGCCCTTCTCAGACACGCGTACATCGTACCATGTTGGCAAGCCCTGTATGTTAGAAGGAAATATATTTTTCGGTGTTGCAAAAATACCCATTCTGAATACTGCTTTTGCAAACAAATAATTTGCAGAAGCAGATCCTGTTCCATTTACATTTGCAAATCGAACTACAAAATTATTAATTAAATTATTTACTGACATTGGCTTCCGGCTTTATTGGTCTTATAAAAAAACTTTTGCATATCCCATGCAGATGTTGGACAACGCTCGGCACAGAGTCCACAATGCAAACAAACATCTTCATCTTTGATCATTACTTTTTGAGTTGGCAATTTTGCCGAAACCAATAAATCTTGACTTAAATTTAATGCAGGAATATTTAGTTTTTGCCTTAATGTATTTTCGTCTTGTTCGTTAAATGTAAAAGTGATGCAGGCGGTTGGACAAATATCTACACAAGCATCGCATTCAATACATTTGTTTTCGGTGAATACCGTTTGTACATCACAATTCAAACAGCGTTTTGCCTCTTTGTATCCGTGCAATCCATCAAAGCCTAACTCCACTTCAACCTTACGGTCTTTCAATGCAATGTCTTTATTTACTTGTGGTACTACATAACGATTATCTGTTACCACATCACTGTCATAACTCCATTCGTGAATGCCCATTTTTTGACTCACCAAATTGACATATGGGCTTGGCCTATCATTCAAAGACTGTTGATTACAAAATAAATCAATTGAAATTGCGGCTTGGTGTCCTTGTGCTACAGCAGTAATTACATTTTTCGGTCCAAGTGCCGCATCACCACCAAAGAAAACTTTTTCGTTAGTTGATTGAAAAGTATTTTTATCAACTACTGGCATTCCATATTCATCAAAAGCTAAACCTAAATCTCTTTCAATCCATGGAAAAGTATTTTCTTGGCCAATTGCAATGAGCACGTCATCTGCTTCAATAAATACAGGCGCTTCAGCTGTACTTACTAATTTTCTTTTACCGTTTTCATCATACACTGCATGCACTTTATCAAAATTCATCCCAATAAGTTTCCCGTTTTCAACCACGAAACTTTGTGGCACATGACAATCAATGATAGGAATGTCTTCGTGTATTGCATCTTCTTTTTCCCATTCTGAAGCACGCATTTCTGTAAATGGACTTCTAACCACTACCTTTACTTCTGCTCCGCCTAAACGACGAGAAGTACGACAACAATCCATAGCAGTATTTCCCCCACCCAACACTATTACTTTTTTTCCAATTTTATTGGTATGCTCAAACGCAACACTGGCAAGCCATTCAATGCCTATGTGAACATTTGCCCCAGCTTCTTTTCTTCCAGGCAAATCAGATAGGTCTTTCCCTTTGGGTGCACCAGTACCAATGAATACCGCATCATATTTTTGATCGATAATTTCTTTTAAACTTTTAACATAAGTATTGAAATGTGTTTCAATACCCATATTCAAAACAAAACCAACTTCCTCATCTAAAACCGCATCGGGTAAACGAAAAGATGGAATTTGACTTCGCATCATTCCTCCACCTTTTTGTTGGTTATCGTATAAATCAATTGAATAACCTAAAGGCGCCAAATCCCTTGCTACGGTTAATGAAGCAGGACCACCGCCAATTAAGGCAATGCGTTTGCCATTTTTTTCAGTTGGAATAATTGGCATCAAATCCTTAACATCGGATTTATGATCTGCTGCTACGCGTTTAAGTCTGCAAATAGCTACGGGTTCTTCTTCTACTCTTCCTCTTCTACATGCAGGTTCACATGGCCTATCACAAGTTCTTCCTAAAACTCCAGGAAATACGTTTGATTCCCAATTGATCATGTAAGCTTCTGTGTATTTGCCAGCAGCTATTAACCGAATGTATTCAGGAACAGGTGTGTGGGCTGGGCAAGCATATTGACAATCGACCACCTTGTGGTAATATTCAGGATCTTTGATGTTTGTTGGTTCCAATTTTGATGCTTTTTAAATCGGTAAATTTAAGCTGAAACATAACTACAGAAAGCGAAACAGCCCTTAACAAAAATATTGTTTTTTAGCAGAAATAAAAGGTTTTAGCTTGAAAAAATAGCCATATAAACCAACTACTTTTCCCCAAAAGTTGAAATCGTCAGAATCTATGCAGCTAAATAGGAATAGGGCCCATAGTTAAAAACAAATTATGGATAAATTTGTCTAAGTATTACAAACACTCAATAGATAAAAGATGAATAAATTGACCGCCGGCTTAATGTTAATTTTAACATTCATTTCTATTTCATTCGCTCAACAATTAGTTAAAAAAAACGCCATGAAAACTAACCCATATTATAATACATCAAGCAAAGAAAAAATAAATTTACCCGATCAAGAATGGGAAAAAATACTCAGCCCTGAGTTATTTAATATTGCTAGAAAAAAAGGAACTGAAAGAGCATACTCCGGAACCTACAACGATTTTTTTGAAACAGGATTTTATTATTGTGCAGCCTGTGGAAATAAGCTATTCGAATCTGATAGTAAATTTGCAAGCAGTTGTGGTTGGCCAAGTTTTTTCGAAGCATATTCTGAAACAAGTGTAAAATATATTTCAGATAAATCTCACGGAATGATTCGTACTGAAGTATTGTGCGGAAGATGTGACGCACATCTAGGTCATATATTTGACGATGGCCCAAAACCAACAGGAATGAGGTTTTGCATGAATTCTATCTCTTTAAAATTTGAAAAAAAATAACAAAAAAAAAGCCTCGAAAATTCGAGGCTTTTTTTTAAATAAATTTAAATTATTTGTTAACTACTTTAGCTAAAGTAGCACCTGCTTTAAATTTAGCAACTTTCTTAGCAGCAATTTTGATTGCTTTACCAGTTTGTGGGTTACGACCTACTCTTGCTGGTCTTTTAGTAACTGAAAAAGTTCCGAAACCAACTAAAGTTAATTTGTCACCTTTTTTCAAAGTTTTTGTAGTAGCATTTAAAAATGCATCTAAAGCACGACCTGAATCAGCTTTTGTCATGTGTGTTTCTGCCGCGATTGCGTCAATTAATTCTGCTTTGTTCATAGTTTTAAAAATTAAGTTTTAATATTAAGTTTTTTATGTATAGCCTATTCCTAAAGGAAAAGCGGTCTATTTCATGCCTCTAAGAAATGTATTATTCTTCACTTTTGCTAACATCTTCTCAAAAAAAAATTTAGAAATTATCCACATTTTCACAATGTTTAACGAAACATAGTGTTTATAAGGGTTTTAGCTAAATATTACGCTCTTCCTATTGTTCTTAAATAAGTTAAATGTGACCTGAAAGCTTTTAAAACAGTAGGAAATTCGTGATACCTGATACTGAATTCATCGCAAGTATCTCTAACAATTTTTCTTAAAGCAGGGTAATGCACATGACTCACCCTAGGAAATAAGTGATGTTCTACTTGAAAATTCAATCCACCTAACAACCAACTTACCAATTTACTTTTTGTTGCAAAATCGAACGTTGTTTTAATTTGATGAACAGCCCACTCATCTTCAATATTTTCGATGCCTTTTGTTGGCGCAACAAATGAAGTAGGTTCAACTACATGTGCCATTTGGAATACAATACCTAAAATAATTCCACAAACATATGACATGGTAATGTATCCAATAATTGCACTCCAAAAACCAACGGTATACATCGGAACAATAATAAATAAAAATAAATGCAAAAACTTTGATGACCAAAAAATAAAATGATCTGGTCTTTTCATTTTCCTCATTAAAGTATTGTCGGCAATTTGCCCACTAAAATATCTTTTAAAGTCTTGATAGAATACCCAAAACATCAAAGACATTCCATACATAAATACCCCGTACAAGTGTTGATAACGGTGGATCCAAAGCTTTTCTTGGCTTTCGTGCATTCTTAAGAAAGGCTTTAAATTGATATCATCGTCAAAGCCTTCTACATTGGTAAATGTGTGATGGTTTTCGTTGTGTTTTTGTTTCCACACATACATATTACCACCCATAATATTCAAAGTGAAACCCATCGTTTCATTTAAAAATTTGTTATCTGAATAACTTCCATGCGCACCATCATGCATCATGTTAAAACCTATCGCTGCAAAGTTTGCGCCTAGCAATGCACATAATATTAAATTAACCCAAGTAATTTGAGGGGTAAGAAATACCAATGTTATATAAAGCGTAATAAATGAAATTGAAAGTATTGCTGTTTTCCAATACAACCTCGCATCTCCTTTTGTGCTAATTTGATGAGTCTTAAAATATTGATCGGTACGGGTTCTTAGTGCTTGAAAGAAGGGTTGACTTTGGGTATTAAATTTAACTTGTATCATGTAATTTTGATATTGGTAAAGGCTCAATATCGACATTTTTTTTTAATTCTAAAATGACATTTAACCCAATAATAATAGGCGTTAGAACATTAAATTAATTGATTAGTCCCAACTGTCTTGTAAATCATCTATTTCGCGTCTATCTCTTTTAGTTGGCCTTCCTGTACCCCTATCTCTTTTTAAAACAGGCGCATTAAATACAGATATAAATTTAGGATCTAATTCTGGTGGTGTTAAGTCTTGAAAGTAAGCTGCAGCTTTTGTTGCATCAACTCTTTTATCTAATAAATCTAACACTTGAATAATTTTCTTTTGTTGGTCTTTTTGAATGGCATATTGCTCCCCAACCTTTACGATATGAGCAGGTTTCAAGGAGAGCCCACCCATTTTCACTTTACCGGCTTTACAAGCCTCTGTAGCTATACTTCTCGTTTTAAACACCCTTATTGCCCATAGGTATTTATCTATCCTTAATTTTTCAATTGCCATAGCCATATAAATTCAAAAATAAGCGCTTTTGTTTATACTTTGTTATTAGATTTGCATTATCTAAAATTTAGGCACAAAATGAACGAAAAATTTAAGTCAATAATTGAAAAAGCTTGGGACGACAGGTCTGTTTTACACACTACAGAGGTTAAAGAGGCAATCAATGCCGTTATAGACCTTATAGACAAAGGTGAACTAAGAGTAGCAGAACCCACATCAAATGGTTGGCAAATAAATGAATGGGTGAAAAAAGCCGTGGTTTTATACTTCCCTATTAATGAAATGGAAGAAATAAAAGTAGGACCTTTTGTTTACCATGACAAAATGAAATTGAAAACAAATTATGTGGAACAAGGCGTAAGAATTGTACCCAATGCAGTTGCGCGGTATGGCGCATATTTAGCAAAAGGTGTAATCATGATGCCGTCATATGTAAATATTGGCGCATATGTAGACGAAGGAACAATGGTTGACACATGGGCAACAGTTGGTTCATGTGCGCAAATTGGCAAACACGTTCACTTAAGCGGGGGTGTTGGAATTGGAGGAGTATTAGAACCCCTACAAGCAGCGCCAGTAATTATAGAAGACGGTTGTTTTATTGGCTCAAGATGCATCGTTGTAGAAGGCGTTCATGTTGAAAAAGAAGCAGTCTTAGGTGCTAATGTGGTATTAACTGCATCAACTAAAATTATAGATGTAAGCGGACCTGAACCTGTTGAATATATTGGCAGAGTTCCATCAAGAGCAGTAGTCATTCCGGGTTCATATACTAAGCAATTTTCAGCTGGTGCATACCAAGTTCCCTGTGCTTTAATCATTGGTCAAAGAAAAGCATCAACAGATTTAAAAACATCTCTTAATAATGCATTGAGAGAATATAATGTTGCCGTATAAATAAATGAAAATCGGATACGACGCGAAAAGAGCATTTGCAAATTTTACTGGTTTAGGTAATTATTCACGATCAACCATCAGTAATATTTGCATGGTATTTCCAGAAAACGAATACTTTCTTTATACACCTAAAAAAGTAGATGAGGGTGATTGCGATTTTATCAAAGATTTTCGGAATGTGCATATTCGAGGTCCAAAAAATATTTTTTATGGCACTTTTTCTTCCGCTTGGAGACGCTTTGGAATTGCTGCAGATGCAGCACATGACCAAATTGACCTATACCATGGTTTAAGCCATGAAATACCCGACGGCATTGAAAAAACAAACATCAAAACCGTAGTTACCATTCATGATTTAATTTTTAAAAGATTTCCGAATTACTATAAAAAAGTAGACCGAAAAATATATGACAGTAAAATTAAACATGCAGTAAAGTATGCGCATCAAATAATTGCTATTTCAGAACAAACCAAAAAAGATATCATAACATTTTACGGAGTTGATGAAAGTAAAATAAAAGTAGTTTATCAAGCATGCGATGCAATTTTCGAAAATAAAAAATCAACAGAAACATTAAATACAATTCGCAGTAAATATCAATTGCCAAATAATTTTTTGTTATACGTTGGAACTATTGAAGAAAGAAAAAACGCTTTAGTTATTTTAGAATCCTTGCTGCAATTAAGTTCTGATACCAAACTCGTAATGGTAGGCAAAAAGAAATCTTACGGGAAAATTATTGATCAATATATAAAAGAACACCAATTACAAGACAGAGTAATTCAAATAAACCAA
>JAHEGO010000008.1 GCA_024645045.1 Sphingobacteriaceae bacterium | reverse complement strand
ATTTTAATTTTTAGTATAGCCTTTGGAATTGCTTCCGATCAAACATTGTATTTTCTAACCAAATATAGACACGAGCAAAAAACTAAGAACTGGGATATTTCTAGGTTAACCTCAATTACCTTAAAGGAATCGGGTTTAGGCATGATTTATACCGCTATTATTTTATTCTTTGGATTTGGTATTTTTGCTGCTTCTAATTTTGGTGGAACAGTATCTTTAGGTGTTTTAATTTCAATCACCTTATTGGTAGCCGTAATTTCAAATTTGATTTTATTACCAAGTTTATTATTGAGTTTAGAAAAAAGTATTAACAAAAAAGCCGCAAGCGAATTATAGCATGAGCAAGTATCCAGAATATAAACAATTACAATTAGCTCAAATAGGAAAAGACATGTTAGCCTATTGGCAAGCACAAGGAATCTTTGAGCAAAGCATTTCATCTAGACCAGCAGACAAGCCTTATACTTTTTACGAAGGACCTCCTTCGGCAAATGGCCTACCTGGTATTCACCACGTTTTGTCTAGGTCTATCAAAGATATTTTTTGTCGCTATAAAACATTAAAAGGCTTTCAAGTAAAAAGAAAAGGTGGTTGGGATACACATGGTTTACCAATTGAACTTGCTGTTGAAAAAGCTTTAGGCATTACTAAAGAAGATATTGGTAAAAAAATATCTGTTGACGATTACAATGCTGCATGCAAAAAAGAAGTAATGCGTTATACCGATGTATGGAATGACCTTACGCAAAAAATGGGTTATTGGGTAGACCTTGAACATCCATACATTACTTATAAAAATGAATACATTGAAACGTTATGGTGGTTGTTAAAACAATTACATGATAAAAATTTATTATATAAAGGATATACCATTCAACCTTTCTCTCCTGCTGCAGGAACTGGCTTGAGTTCGCATGAATTGAATCAACCTGGTACATACAAGAATGTTAAAGATACTTCGGCTGTTGCACAATTTAAAGCAATTACTGAAGGCTCTGTGTTAAGTAAATACGGAACTGTTTATTTTTTAGCATGGACCACAACTCCATGGACACTTCCTTCGAATACTGCATTAGCAGTTGGAAAAAATATTTCTTATCAATTAATTAAAACTTTTAACCCTTATACATTTGAACCTGTTCAAGTAATTGTTGCAAAAGATTTAGCTGGTAAATATTTTACTGAAAAAAATGCTGCAGTAAGTTTTGCTGAATATCAACCTGGAGATAAAATTATTCCTTTTGAAATTATTGCAGAGTTTAGTGGCAGCGATTTAGCAAACATTCGATACGAACAACTATTACCTTATGTTCAGCCTACCGATGGTGATGCTTTTAAGGTTATCATTGGTGATTTTGTTACAACGGAAGATGGTACTGGTATTGTTCACATTGCACCAAGTTTTGGTGCGGATGACTTTAGGGTTGCCAAACAAAACGGCATTGGCTCATTAACATTGGTTGACAAGCGTGGACGTTTTGTTGCTGAAGTTACCGACTTTGCAAATGAGTTTGTCAAAGAAGATTATTTATCAGCAGAAGAAAAAGAAATTGAAAGAGCAAAACAAAACAGAGATAAATATTTATCTGTTGATGAAAGAATTGCCATTAAATTAAAAACGGAAAACAAAGCGTTCAAAGTTGAAAAATACGAACACAGTTATCCGCATTGCTGGAGAACCGACAAACCTATTTTATACTATCCATTAGATTCATGGTTTATTAAATCAACTGCTTTCAAAGAGCGCATGGTTGAATTAAATAAAACCATTAATTGGAAACCCGAATCAACCGGAACGGGAAGGTTTGGTAACTGGTTGGAAAATTTAGTGGATTGGAATTTATCTCGTTCACGTTATTGGGGTACACCACTTCCTATTTGGAGAACAGCAGATGGCAAAGAAGAAATTTGCATCGATTCCATGGTGAGCATGAATGCAGCCATTGCAAAATCAATAGCAGCTGGTTTTATGCCTGCAGGTTTTGAATTAAAAGATTTACATCGCCCTTATGTTGATGATGTAATTTTAGTTTCAACTACAGGTGAAAAAATGTTTAGAGAACCAGACTTAATTGATGTTTGGTTTGACTCGGGCGCAATGCCATATGCACAATGGGGTTTAGACCAAAGCAAATTAGCTGCTGGCGATAAACATCCTTTCAATAGCGAATGGAATAGTGCATACCCTGCAGATTTTATTGCTGAAGGGGTTGACCAAACTAGGGGTTGGTTCTTTACACTACACGCTATATCAACCATGTTGTTTGATTCTGTTTCTTATAAAAATGTAATATCAAACGGATTGGTTTTAGATAAGAATGGAAATAAAATGTCTAAGCGTTTAGGCAACGGAATTGATCCTTTCGAAACCATTGATAAATATGGCGCCGACGCAACCCGTTGGTACATGATTAGCAATGCCGCTCCATGGGATAATTTAAAGTTTGACATGGATGGCTTAGTAGAAGTTCAAAGAAAATTCTTTGGCACGCTTTACAATACCTATACTTTCTTTGCACTATATGCAAACATTGATGGATTTGAAATCAATGAAAATGACATTACACCTGTTCAAGCGCGTGCAGAACTTGACCAATGGATTATTTCAGCGCTTCAAAAATTAATTTTGGAAGTGGAAGAAAGTTATGAAAACTACGAACCACACCGCGCTGCAAGAGCCATTCAATATTTTGTAGACGAACATTTATCTAATTGGTATGTGCGTTTATCGAGAAGAAGATTTTGGAAAGGTGAATTAACAGCAGATAAAAAAGCAGCATACGAAACTTTATTTGAATGCTTAACTACCATTAGCCAATTGATGAGCCCTGTTGCTCCTTTCTTTGCGGAATGGTTATACAAAAACTTAACTGATACTTTACGTGAAAAGGGGTTAAGCAAGGATTCTAAATTTGAAGCGCAATCTATTCACTTAAGTTATTTGACAGGTGCTAATACTGCGCTTATTAATGAGGGATTAAATGAAAGCATGTTATTGGCTCAAAACATTTCTTCAATGGTATTATCATTGAGGAAAAAAGTGAGTATCAATGTGCGTCAACCTTTATCTAGAATTCTTATTCCATCTTTAGGAAAAGAGTTTGAAGTGAAGGTAGAAGCCATTAAACACCTGATTTTATCAGAAACCAATATTAAAAACATTGAATACCTTACAGATTCGCATGGTTTTATCCATAAAAAGATCAAACCTAACTTTAAGGCTTTAGGAGCGAAAGTTGGTAAAGACATGAAAGAGGTGGCAGCTGCATTAACGGCATTAGATCAAAATCAAATTCTTGAATTTGAAAAAAATGGCCAATACACACTTGAAAACAACAATTTCGTGATCGATATAGCGGATGTGGAAATTGTTGCGGAAGATATTCCAGGCTGGTTAGTGAATGTAATGGGTAATTTAACAGTGGCACTAGATGTGAGTATTTCAGAAGAATTAAGGCTAGAAGGACTTGCCCGTGAAATAATAAATCGCATCCAAAATCTGCGAAAGGATAAAGGATTCGAGGTTACTGACAAAATTCAGGTTAAGATTTTAGACAATGACTATATTAAAGAGGCTATAAATAAGAATTTAAATTATATTTGCGCCGAAATTCTAGCAACCCAATTATCATTTGTTGCTGGAGATTTATTAAACAAAGAAAGAGTAGAAATAAATGAAAAAGAAGTCTACATCAGCATCGAAAAAGATAGCTAAACCGGTTGCAAAAGCTAAACCGGCAGCGAAAAAAGCAGTTGCGAAGGCTCCAGCAAAGAAAACGATTGCAAAAAAGGTAGTTGCGAAGGCAGCTCCTAAAAAAGCAGTGGCAAAAGCGCCTGCAAAAAAAGTAGTAGCGAAAGTTGCTCCTAAAAAAGCAGTTGCAAAAGCACCAGCGAAAAAGGTAGTAGCAAAAGTTGCTCCTAAAAAAGCGGTAGCAAAAGCACCAGCTAAAAAAGTTGTAGCGAAAGTTGCTCCTAAAAAAGCAGTAGCAAAAGCACCAGCTAAAAAAGTTGTAGCGAAAGTTGCTCCTAAAAAAGCAGTAGCAAAAGCACCGGCTAAAAAAGTAGTAGCAAAAGTTGCTCCTAAAAAAGCAGTAGCAAAAGCACCAGCGAAAAAAGTAGTAGCGAAAGTTGCTCCTAAAAAAACAGTAGCAAAAGCACCAGCGAAAAAAGTAGTAGCAAAAGTTGCTCCTAAAAAAGTGGTGGGTAAACCAGCGATTAAAAAAGTAGTAGTAGCAACTCCCGCACCTAAAAAAGTAATTGGTAAACCAGCGATTAAAAAAGTTGCTGAACCAGTTGTTAAAAAAGTAGTGGGTAAACCTGCTGTTAAAAAAGTTGCTGAACCAGTAAAAGCGGTAAAACCGGTAGTGGAAAAACCTATTGTAAAAAAACCAGTAGAGGTTAAAAAACCAGTAGAAATTAAAAAACCTGAACCGGTAAATATTGTGATTCCTCGCGTGCAAGATCCAAATGAAAAAAGTCGTTATTCAGATTCTGAGTTAATCGAATTCAAAGAGATCATCACTAAAAAATTAGCTTCTGCTAGAGAAGAATTACAATTGTTAACAGAAACGTTGAGTAACCCTAATAACAATGGCACAGACGATACTGCTGGTACTTTTAAAGTATTAGAAGATGGTTCTGCAACATTAGAAAAAGAACACGTAAATCAATTAGCGGTTCGTCAAAGAAAATTCATTGATCAATTAGAAGCGGCTTTGATTCGTATCAAAAACAAAACTTATGGTATCTGTAGAGAGACTGGAAAAATCATTCCTAAAGAAAGATTAAGAGCAGTTCCTCATACAACTTTAAGTATGGAAGCTAAATTGAAACAAAACTAATTCAATAATCCTATTTAATAAAAATGCCTGTCTATTTCAGACAGGCATTTTTTAAATTACCTCAATGAAATTCAATAATTACTATAAATCTATCCTGATTATTTTTTCGGTGCTATTCATAGACCAGTTCATCAAGTATTGGATTAAAACCAATTTATTTATTGGTGAAGAAATTCCAGTTTTAGGTAATTGGTTTATTATTCATTTCACGGAAAACAATGGAATGGCTTTTGGCGTTGAATTAGGCGGTAGCTATGGTAAGTTAGCCCTTAGTTTATTTAGGGTAATTGCGGTATTTGGGATTGGTTATATTTTACATTACATCATCAAACACAAATATCACTTTGGCTTAATTACCTGCGTATCCTTGGTCTTAGCCGGCGCCTTAGGGAACATTATTGATTCTGTTTTTTATGGTAAAATATTTGGCTACGAAAACTGGCTACATGGAAGAGTAGTAGATATGTTTTACTTTCCAATCATTAGAGGACATTACCCAAATTGGTTTCCACTATTTGCAAACGAAGAATTTATTTTCTTCCGCCCTGTATTTAACTTTGCAGATGCTGCAATCAGTGTGGGCGTAATTTGCATATTAATTTTCCAAACTACTTTCTTAAAAGAAAAAGATTTAATCAACTAAATCTTTAAATCTTATCGAATCCTAAATAAGGTACCAAGGCTTTTGGCATTTTAATTCCATCGGCTGTTTGGTTGTTTTCCAATAAAGTTGCAACAATTCTAGGCAAAGCTAATGCGCTACCATTTAAGGTATGTACTAATTGGTTTTTGCCATCTTTACCTTTGAACCTACACTTCAAACGGTTTGACTGAAAAGTCTCAAAGTTAGACGTAGAGCTAACTTCAAGCCATCTACCTTGCGCAGTAGAATAGGTTTCAAAATCATATGTTAAGGCAGAAGCAAAACTCATATCGCCACCACATAATCTTAAAATTCGATAAGGCAATTCTAATTTTTCTAAAATTCCTTGCACATGTTTTACCATTTCTTCTAAGATGCGGTAAGAATCTTCTGGGTTTGCTATTTGAACAATTTCAATTTTATCAAACTGATGCAAACGATTTAAACCTCTTACGTGCGCACCATAAGATCCTGCTTCTCTTCTGAAACATGGCGTATATGCAGTATTTTTAATTGGTAATTCTTCTTCTTTTAAAATTACATCGCGGTATAAATTAGTCAAAGGTACTTCTGCAGTAGGGATTAAATATAAATCGTCTACACCAACATAATACATTTGACCTTCTTTATCTGGCAATTGACCAGTCGCAAAACCAGATGCAGCATTGACTACAATTGGCGGTTGCATTTCTTTGTAACCAGCAGCAGCCGCTTCGTCTAAAAAGAAATTAATTAAAGCCCTTTGTAACCTTGCGCCTTTTCCTTTATAAACAGGAAAACCAGCACCTGTTATTTTAACACCTAATTCAAAATCGATGATATCGTGATCTGCAGCTAATTCCCAATGCGGTTTTGCATTATCTGCTAAAACTGGAATATCCCCCCAAGAATAAACTACTTCGTTTTCTTCAGGTGTAGTGCCAGCAGGAACAGAGGTATGAGGTAAATTTGGCAATTGAACCAATGCTTCATAAATATTGGTTTCCAAGACACCCAATGCTTCTAATTGCGATTTTGAAAGCTCTTTGATTTCGACAGAACGTTGCTTCATTGCTTCTGCAGCATCCTTTTGACCAGATTTCATCAGCTCTCCTATTTGCTTTGCAATGCTATTTGCTTCTGCGGCAAGGGAGTCGGAACTTCCTTGCAAAGTTCTTCTTTGTTCATCTAATTGAATAATTTGATCAACTAAGGCTAATTGCTTGAAATTTTTCTTGGTTAAACCTGCAATTACTTCTTCCCTATTTTCGCGGATATAATTAACTTGCAACATAATATTTATCTTTTTTACAAAGATAGAAATATTGAAACAAGCAACAAGCATGGAAGGAAAGTTAACTTTAGTGCCAACACCCATTGGCAACCTAGAAGATATTACATTAAGAGCGATTCGGGTATTGACCGAATCAGACTATATTTTAGCGGAAGATACCCGAACAGCGGGTCAACTAATGAGGCATTTAAATATTGACAAAAAATTATTTGCGCACCATCAACACAACGAACACCATGCCCTTGCTGAAATTATTAAATTCTTAAAAGAAGGAAAACAAATTGCTTTGGTGAGCGACGCCGGAACTCCTGCCATTTCTGATCCAGGTTTTTTATTGGTGCGCGAATGCATCAAAGAAAATTTGAAAGTAGAAACGTTGCCAGGTGCTACTGCGTTTGTCCCTGCATTGGTTAATTCTGGATTGCCTTGCGACAAGTTTTATTTTGAAGGATTTTTGCCAGTAAAGAAAGGCAGACAAACTCGATTCAAAGAACTTGCAACACTCACTAGCACTTTTATAATTTACGAATCTCCGCATCGCTTAATGAAAACGCTAGAAGAATTTAAAACTTACTTCGGAGAAGACAGAAATATTAGTGTGTCTAGAGAATTAACTAAAATATACGAAGAAACAACCAGAGGTACTGTTTTGGAGGTAATTGAGTATTATAAATCTCATATTGCAAAAGGCGAATTTGTAATATGTATAGCTGGAAAATAAAATGAAAATAAAATACAGTTTATTAATTGCATTATTATTGACAATTGCTTGGCCTCCGATTGGTTTCAATGCATTGTTATTTGTAGCGTTTATTCCTGCTTTTTATTTAATCGATTCTTATGATTTGAAAAGTAACAAGCAAATTTTTTATTACAGTTTTTTAGCTTTTGCACTTTTTAACTTGGCTTGTAGTTATTGGATTTGGAATGCCTCCGCAGCAGGAATGGTTATTGCAGTATTGTTGAATGCTTTGCTAATGACTTTGCCTTTGCTTTTTTATTATAAAGTAAAAAATATAAGCAGCCAAAGAAATGCGCTAATTGCTTTTATTAGCGCTTGGGTAAGCATGGAATATTTTCACATGCATTGGGATTTATCATGGCCTTGGTTTACCCTAGGCAATGCATTTGCAGCCAGCACCACTTGGATTCAATGGTATGAATACACCGGAGTGTTTGGTGGCACTATTTGGGTTTTAGTTGTAAACGCATTAATTTATTTAGCGCTTCAACAAGTGCAAAATACTTCAATGAAAGCAAAGTTAAAAACATTTGCTCCTGCATTTCTGGTATTGATCATTCCCATTCTAATTTCAAAATTTATTTATTTTCAATATGAAGAAAAAATAAACCCATGTCATATTGTAATTGCCCAACCCAACATTGATCCCTATAATGAAAAGTTTTCGGGTATGGATGCGCAAGCACAAATGCAAAAACTCCTCGACCTTTCAGCAAAGGATGCTCAAAAAAATACAGAGTTTTTTATTTGGCCAGAAACAGCTTTATCACTTACTATTTCAGAAGATCAGTTAGAAAGCGACCAAAGCATTATTCAAATTCGTAATTTTTTAACACCCTATAAAAACGCATCTTTAATTACCGGTGCTAATACTTATTTGCAATACGCATCGGCGCAAACACCTACAGCCAGAGTATTTAGCAATGGACAATGTTGTTACGATGTCTTCAATACTGGACTACTAATTGAAAATGGTTCTGCCATTCAAAAATACCATAAGTCAAAATTGGTTGCCGGTGTAGAGCAAATGCCATACCCTAAACTTTTAAAATTTTTAGAACCTTTTGCACTTAAACTCGGAGGTACATTTGGAAGTTTAGGCACACAGGTAACGCCTAGTGTTTTGTATAATAGCTCAGGTATTGGCGCAGCAACTGTGATATGTTACGAAAGTGTATATGGCGAGCATTGCGCAAACTTTATCAAGCAAGGCGCACAATTCATTGCAATCATAACCAACGATGGTTGGTGGGGAAATACTGCGGGCTATAAGCAACATGCTTTATATGCAAAATTAAGAGCCATTGAAAACAGAAGAAGTATTGCAAGATCTGCGAACACAGGCATTTCGAGTTTTATAGACCAACGTGGAGATGTTGTGCAAGCAAGTAATTGGTGGGAAGCACAAAGCCTATCAGGTTCTGTAAATTTAAACGAAAACATTACTTATTATACAGACCACGGCGACTTTCTTGCACGCTGGATGATTGCTGTATTTTTATTCTATTTCATTCACATTGTTTATTTCCGTTTCGTAGCTAAAAAATAAATTTATGCTAAAATCATTCTTTAAATATGTGTTGTTAACCATTGGAATTTTAATTCTTGTGGTATTGGCAAAAACTTTTTTAACAAAATCTAATCAAGTGCAAGTGAAAACAGTTCCTTCAGCACCTGTTGACAGCAACGCCACCAAACACTTAGTGACTGCGATTCAAATTCCAACCATTTCATATGACCAAGAAAATGAAATTGACCGCAATGCATTTTTAAAATTTATTGCATTTGTTAAAAACACATACCCAAATATTGCAGGAAAATTAAATTTCGAAATCATCAATCAATACAGTTTGCTTATTGAATGGAATGGAAAAAATGATAGCCTAAAACCCATCATATTAATGGGTCATTATGATGTGGTTCCGGTTGAAGAAGCAAGCAGCAAACAATGGGAATACCCTGCTTTTAGTGGTACTATTAGCAATGGATACATTCATGGCAGAGGCACATTAGACGACAAAGTGGCTGTTATCTCTATTTTAGAATCTGTGGAAAGGCTATTAAAGAAAGGTTTTATTCCAGACAGAAGTATCATCATGGCATTTGGACACGACGAGGAACTAGGCGGCAATAACGGTGCTAAAATGATAGCTGCAAATTTGAGGAATAGAAAAATTAATGCGGAATTTATTTTAGATGAAGGACTAGTCATTACCAACGGAATTGTTCCTGGTCTTAAAGCACCTGCTGCATTAATTGGCATTGCTGAAAAAGGTTATGCAACAGCAGAATTAATTTCGAAGGTTGATGGAGGACATTCCTCAATGCCTAAAAAAGAAAATGCAATTGTAGTATTAGCTGAGGCCTTGGTTAAAATAAAAAATAATCCAATGCCTGCAAAAATAACAGAACCGGTACAATACTTTATAAATGATATTGGACCTGAATTATCTTTCATCAATAGAATGGCTTTTTCAAACCAATGGCTTTTTGAAAAACTCATTTTAAACAAATACAAAGCTACAAACACAGGAAATGCACTGGTTAGTAGCACTTCAGCTGCAACCTTACTTCAAAGTGGCATGAAAGAAAATGTAATTCCAATGATTGCAAAAGCAACCATTAATTTTAGACTTCTTCCTGGAGATAGCGACAGCGATGTTTTCCAATATTTAAAATCAACCATTAACGATGAGCGAATTACTATTAAGCTTAGTAAAGATTTTAATCTTGCAACAAAAATTTCACCTGTAAATAATAAAGCTTTTTCGAATATTTCTAAAACAATTAAACAAGTATTTAACAATACCATTGTTGCCCCTTCATTAATGATTGCCGCAACTGACCAAAAGCACTATGATGGCATATCTGAAAACAGGTATCGCTTTTTACCAGTTCAATTGGACGCAGATGCATTGAAAGGGATTCATGGAGTGAACGAAAAAATTGGCGTAGAAAACTACCATGCAATTATTCAGTTTTACGAACAATTAATTCAGAATTCATGCAGTAAAAGCAATTAAATCAACTGCAAATATTATAATTGGTGGATTTTCAAAATATTGCTATTTTGTAAATTGAAAAAGCTATTTCATGAAAAAAACCATTCGCCAATTACTCAATCCTATCAAATGGATCAAGGCTTATCAATTTCATCAGCACAATGCAAAGTTTGATAAGTCAACTTACGATTTAGAGCTGTACTTATACAGTAAAGTTTTAAAAAGCGACATGTTGCATTATGGTTATTTTGAAAATACCGAAATTGCACCTGAAGACATTTCACTCAAAGCAATTGAAGATGCGCAAGTAAAATATGCGGAGAACATCAAAGATTTAATTAAAAATAAAGATGGGCTCATTTTAGATGTGGGTTGTGGAATGGGTGGATTGTCTGGTTTATTACATGATAACAATTTTAAAGTAGAAGCCCTCACGCCTAATATCAATCAAAAAAATCACATAGATCTGAAATATAAAGGTGTTAAATGTTACCATACTAAATTTGAGGATTTTCAATCTGACAATAAATATGATACCATCATCAATTCAGAATCTTTACAATACATCGACCTAGACCAAGCCATAGCACATGTCGATCATTTGATGAACGAAGATGGACAATGGATTATCGTTGACTACTTTAGACATGATGAATCTGGCGTAGAAAAATCAGGACAAATTCTAAATACTTTTCATGCTAAAATAGCCGAAAAGGGTTGGAAAATTACCTATTTCCAAGATATCACGCTCAATGCACTACCAACCATTAAATGGATAAATATGTATGCGGAAAGATTCCTAATTCCATTGAAACATTTTGCATTTGAAAAATTAAGATTCAAAAAAGCATGGTTATATTATTTAACAAGTGATTTAAGAAATGGAATTGACAAAAAAATGGTTAAAGAGTTTTCTGCGATTGATCCAGACAAGTTTTTAAAAGAAAAAAAATATTTGACATTTGTGATTGAAAAAAAATAGAAATGAAAAAATATTTCGCTTTGCTTTATTTTTCAATGTTATTTTTAGCAGCTTGTGTTGATCAGGAATTGCCATCAGGAAATAATTACTTTATTATCAAGGCAGCTGACTGTTCCTCACTACCAGAAATTGAAGCAACGCAAACGAAATTTTATACCGAACAGGACGTATCTCTAAGCGCACTGCAAATTTTACAGCAAAATGGTTGTAATACTATTCGGCTTAGACTTTGGCATAATCCTTCGGACAAACATTGCGATTTAAAAGAAGTAAGCCTATTAGCAAAACGCATTAAAACAATGGGCATGAAAGTATGGCTCACCGTTCACTATTCAGATTGGTGGGCTGACCCAGGCCAACAAAATATTCCAGAAGCCTGGAAAAATTTAAACTTCACACAACTAAAAGACAGCGTTGCAAATTATACTGCTTTAATAATGGAAAGCATCCAACCTGAATATATTCAAATTGGCAATGAAATAAATGCTGGCTTGCTTTGGCCAATAGCGCATATAAACAATGAAGCACAATTTCTAGGAATTTTAGATACCGCTAGTAATGTCATTAGAAGCAAGAGTCAAAACTGTAAAATTATTTTACATTATGCTGGGTATGAAAACGCGATATCATTTTTTCAAAAAGTAAACAAAATAGATTATGATATTATTGGAATTTCTTATTATCCAAAATGGCATGGTAAGCAAATCGAAAATCTAAAATCGAGCTTACAACAAATTTCTGCTAATTTTCAGAAAGACATTGTCATTGCTGAAGTAGCCTACCCGTTCAGCTTAGGCTATAACGACTGGACAAATAATATTTTTGGTTCAGATAGCGATTTAATTTTACCAAATTACCCAGCAACGCCAACAGGACAAAAAGATTTTTTATTAAAAATTAAAGAGGTAATTTTGAGTAATCCAAATGGAATTGGGTTTTGTTATTGGGGAGCTGAATTAGTTGCGTTCAAGGGACCTCAGGCAACCAATGGGTCACCATGGGAAAACGCAGCTTTATTTAATTTTAACAACATTGCATTACCCGCACAAAGTATTTTTAAAAATTAAAAAATGAATATCAACAACCTCCATCAAGAATTAATTAGCAAACCCAATAGCGAAAAAATGCCAGTGTTATTTATTGGACATGGTTCTCCAATGAATGCCATTGAAAAAAACAAATACAGTGATGAATGGAAAAACATTGGAAATAAATTAGCCCCTCCTACTGCAATTCTATGCATCTCTGCACATTGGTTAACAAATGGAACTGCTGTGTGCATGGCAAGTAAACCCGAAACGATTCACGATTTTGGTGGCTTTCCAGAAATTTTATTTCAAC
Organism: Sphingobacteriaceae bacterium; assembly: GCA_024645045.1. Lineage (GTDB taxonomy): Bacteria > Bacteroidota > Bacteroidia > Sphingobacteriales > Sphingobacteriaceae > CAIKLP01. The sequence continues at coordinate 29,384 of JAHEGO010000008.1, read as the reverse complement.
AACAATATCCTGCACCTGGCGCACCCAATTTTGCTAAACAAACCATAGATACTGTTCATACTACTAACATCAAAGAAGATTTTGAATGGGGTTTAGACCATGGAGCATGGTCTGTATTAATGAACATGTTTCCAAAAGCCAATGTGCCAGTCTATCAAATGAGTATAGATTATACCAAAGACATGACCTATCATTTCAACTTAGCAAAAGAATTACAAGTTTTGCGAAATAAAGGAGTGCTCATTATTGGTAGTGGGAATGTGGTTCACAACTTAAGGCAATTAAATTGGAATGCTAATGCTAAACCATTTGATTGGGCTTTGGAATTTGATGAACTAGTTAAAAACAATATCATCAACGATACATCAACCAATTTAGTGAATTACGAAAAATTAGGTGCTTTAGCTAAAATAGCTCACCCAAGTAACGAACATTATATTCCATTAATTTATACACTAGGTTTAAGGGATAAACATGATAGCTTAAGTTTTTTTAATGATAGCTTTGACCTAGGAAGTATCAGCATGAGAAGTGTATTATTTAGCTAAAAAACAATGATCAAGAATTCAAGTATTCAAACCGAAGTAGATGCAAGTTATTTATATGCAAAACTTGCAGCTAATGAAACTGATGTAGCTGTTGCAAATGTATTTCAACAGATGAGCGAAATTGAAGCAGGACATGCCATTGCATTCCTTGAAAAAATAGATAGTCAAAGGCCTGTAAAACTTCCGCCTCCATCTTTCAGAGCAAAAACATTAAATTTCATTGGTAAAAACTTTAGTTACGATTATGTTTTAGGCATTTTAATGGATACTGAAAAAGTATTATCAAATGCTGTAGTAAATGCAAAAAGAAGCATGAACATACCCTTAACCGGAACTGAAACAAACCATGTAAAAATATTAAGAACACTATTAGAACAAGAGAAGACAGCAACAGGTAGTTCTGTTGCAAAATTCGAAAGTCGTCACCGTTCAGTTGGGGGAAATGCTTTAAGAGCTGCTGTTCTAGGCGGAAACGATGGACTCGTTTCAAACTTTAGCTTAGTGATGGGTGTTGCAGGTGCTAGCGCAACACAAGCAGGAGTAGCACTTGCAGGAGTAGCAGGTTTATTAGCAGGCGCATTATCTATGTCATTGGGCGAATGGATTTCTGTTAAAAGTTCACAAGAACTTTACGAAAACCAAATGGAATTAGAAATGGATGAATTAGAAAATAATCCAGAAGGCGAAAAACGTGAACTTGCATTAATTTACATGGCTAAAGGAATCCCTGAAGCACAAGCAAAAGAGATGGCCAATGATATCATGCAAGACAAAACTTTGGCACATCAAATTTTAATCAAAGAAGAACTAGGTATTAACCCTGAGGAATTACATGGCTCTGCCATGGAAGCCGCAGTATATTCTTTTATACTATTTGCAATTGGCGCAATAATTCCTTTATTACCTTTCCTATTTTTATCAGGCTATACTGCAATCATTACATGTGTGATAGCGAGTGCGTTTGGCTTGTTTTTAATTGGCGCAGCCATCACCTTATTTACAGGAAAGAATGTTTGGTACTCCGGTTTTAGACAAGTCGTATTTGGCTTAGCTGCAGCAGCTATCACCTTTGGAATTGGCAAATTAATAGGAGTTTCAATAGCAGGTTAAATTATTTATCACCGATCATAATTGGCATTCCTTTCGAATTTCCAAGTATGATTACTTTAGTGTTTGGCGAAGTAGCAATTTCTTTTTGCGCTTTAATCATTTCATATTGTAATTGCTTTTCGCTTAAACCTGTACTAAGAATTCTTTGATAATCCGCTATACCTTGCGCCTCTACTCGCTTACGCTCTGCTTCTTGTTTTTCTTTCTGTAATACAAATTGCATTTTTTGCGCGTCTTGCTCTGCATTAATTTTAGATTCAATGGTTACTTTTACAGATGAAGGCAAAGTAATATTTCGAACTAATAATTGCTCTAATACCAATCCTCTTTTCTTGAAATCAGCTGCAATGCTGTTATAAATGCGGGCTTGAAATTCATCTCGTTTGGTAGAATACAATGCAACTGCATCGTAATAAACAGCATTATCTCTAATTTTTGTTCTCGTAATTGGGCGTACAATTTTATCTAAATAATTAGGACCTAATTCTTGCAAAATGCGTGGCGCCTCAGAAGGTAATATCTTAAATAATACGGTTAAGTCCACTACGACTTCTAATCCGTCTGCAGTTAAAACACGAATGGCATCATCTCCATTTTTATCCCCTTCATCGTGTACACCAGACATAGTATAATTTTGCGTTTTAATGTCAAATAATGTAACATCCATTAAAGGATTAATGACATTCATTCCGCTTGGAAGTGTTTCTTGGCTTACCTTACCAAACATCGATTGAACGCCTACCTGTCCAGCATCAATCATTTTAAAAACAGATGTACTTAATCCAATTAAAAAGAAAATACCTGATAATAAATATACAACTGATTGAGACTTCCCAAATTGAGGATTTGTAGCTAATAAATTACGGCCAAGTAATAAAATAATTGCGGCTAAAATAATAAATACCATATTATGAGTTTTTAGTTTCTTGTGAATCTGCAGGTTTTTCCATTGGCCCGCGTTTATAAATAATTAAGCCGTTTAAAAAATTCCTTAAAATTTGATCTCCACATGGCTTAAAATTAGGATGATCATCAGCCCTAAAGAACGCAGAAAGTTCGGTAGGCGTAATTCTGAAATTAACCAAACTTAGAATTTCAATAATTTGGTCGTTTCGAAGCTGTAAAGCCACTCTTAACTTTTTAAAAATATCGTTATTACTCATTCTTTTAAATTGTACTCAAATATAATAATTTATAAATAATCTAAATTGTTTAATCTGTAAATTAGCCTTGTAAAACAAGGCTAATATTGTTTCTTATGAAAAATTACCTTCCAGCACTTTTTATCTGTTTAAATAGTTTCCTTATTATTTCGTGCGCTAAAAAACAGGAAAGCACAATTGTTACTGAAGAAAGCATTTCAGAATCTGTCTATGCTTCAGGAAATATTAAAAGCGATCAGCAATATCAAGTTTTCGCAAAAGTTACAGGAACGCTAGCAGATATTTTAATTGAAGCAGGTCAACCTGTACGTAAAAATCAATTGATTTTAAAAATCAAAAATGAAAATGCAACATTGAGCACAAATAATGCAAAATTACTTTCTGATTTCAATGAACTAAAATCAAATCAAAATAAATTAAAAGATTTACTAGCGAATATTGAAAATGCTAAAAACAAGTTACACCTTGATTCAATAGTTTATAGTAGACAACAAAATTTATGGGCCCAACAAACAGGAAGTCGTTTTGATCTAGAACAAAAAGAATTGAATTATAAAAATTCGAAAAATAATTACGAGTCTGCATTATATAAATACCAGGATTTAAAAAAACAATTAAAGTTAGCGGATCAGCAATCCAAAAATAATTTAGCGATCAGCGAAACCATTCAAAACGACTTTGAAATTAGGAGCGAAATTGACGGAAAAGTATTTAATATATTAAAAGAAAAAGGCGAATTGATAAGTCCTCAAAGCCCTATTGCAGTTATAGGTGCAGCCAATAAATTTATTTTAGAATTACAAGTTGATGAATATGATATCGCTCGAATAAAAATAGGACAAAACTTGTTCTATAAACTAGACAGTTATAAAGGGAAAGTCTTTGAAGCAACCATAAAAAAAATAAATCCGATTATGAATGAAAGATCTAAGTCTTTCACTGTTGAGGCAGCTTTAAAAACACAACCTGAAAATTTATACCCAAACTTAACTACCGAAGCAAATATTGTCATCCAAACTAAAACAAATGCATTATTAATTCCTCGAAATTATATGCTCAATGACAGTCAAGTCGTTAATCAAAACAAAGATGTAATTACCATTCAAACAGGATTGAAAGATTATGATAAAGTAGAAGTGCTGTCAGGATTAAAAAAAGGGGATATTATTTTAAAACCAATAAAATAAATGTCTAGTCTACTGATCAAAATTGCAAAAGAATTGTTGTTGGCAAGATGGAAGCAAACCCTTGTTGCAGCAATTGGCGTCACATTCAGTATCTCTATGTTTGTAGCATTGTTGAGTTTTATGAATGGGCTTAACGATTTGCTAGATGGTCTAATACTAAACAGAACAGCACATGTTCGTATTTATAATGAAATTAAGCCGAGTAAAAATCAAGCAATAAATTTAAGTAGCCAGTTTCAAAAAAGCCACAATTTCATTAATTCTATTAAGTCTAGTAGTAGCAGGTTATCAATTTATAATACCGAACACATTTTTGAAATTTTAGATAAAGATAAAAGGGTATTAGGCTATGCACCGAAAATTTCGGCTCAAGTATTTTTTACCTACGGAACATTGGCCATTACTGGCGCAATAAACGGCATTGATGTTACCGCAGAAAGTAAACTATTTTCATTTAAAGATTATGTCACAGCTGGTAATGCAGCTGATTTGAAGAATGTTCCCAATAGCATCATCTTAGGAAAGGGCTTAGCAGAAAAGCTCATGGCAAATATTGGTGATGTGGTACAAATCAATACCACTGATGGAAACTTAATGCCATTAAAAGTAGTAGGTGTATTTCAATCTGGATTACAAGATTTAGATAAAGTACAAAGTTATTCATCAATTGCAACAGCCCAAAAACTAATGGGCAAATCAAATAATTACTTAACAGATATTCAAGTAAAATTAATCGATATCAAACAGGCACCAAAAATTGCTAAAGAATATGCAGCACTTTTTGATTGTGATGCCGAAGACATCCAAACTGCTAACTCGCAATTTGAAACTGGTAGTACTGTTAGAACCATTATCTCTTATTCTGTAGGGGTAGTATTATTAATTGTAGCGGGTTTTGGAATCTACAATATTTTAAATATGTTGATTTACGAAAAGATGGATACCATCGCAATCTTAAAAGCAACAGGGTTTTCAGGCTCAGATGTTAAAAAAATATTCATTTACATTGCATTGAGCATTGGCATTTTTGGCGGCTTATTGGGTGTGCTATTTGGATTTGGCTTTTCAGTTATCATCGACAATATTCCATTTAATACCCCGTCATTACCGACTATAAAAACTTTCCCTATTAATTATAAAGCACTCTATTATTTGATTGGCATTGTATTTTCATTAGTCACCACATATATGGCTGGTTTCTTTCCAGCTAGAAAAGCAAGTAAGATAGATCCAGTAAACATTATTAGAGGTAAATAAGATGTCAGAAATAATTCTATCAGCAAAAAATATCAACAAAAGTTTTCATGACCCTGTTGATGTAAAAATATTATCAGACATCAGTTTTGAAATTACCAAAGGTGAGTTTGTATCCGTAATTGGAAAGTCAGGCTGTGGAAAATCAACACTGCTATACATCCTGTCAACTATGGATACAGATTACGAAGGTGATTTATACATCAATAATGAATTGATGAAAAATAAAAAAGAAAGTGAATTAGCCATTGTTAGAAATGAATATATTGGGTTTGTCTTTCAATTTCATTATTTGTTAAATGAATTCAATGTACTAGAAAATGTAATGCTGCCAGGTTTAAAACTAAACAAATACAGCAAAGAAGAAGTGGAATACCGTGCAATGGAAAAACTAAAGATGTTGGGTATTGAAAATGAAGCCTTGAAAAAAGCAAATCAATTATCTGGTGGACAAAAGCAACGCGTGTCTATTGCTCGTTCATTAATCAATGACCCACTTATCATCATGGGCGATGAACCTACTGGAAACCTAGATAACAAAAACAGTTTAATTGTATTCGATATTTTTAAGGAACTAGCCGAAGTTTACAACCAAACATTGTTAATTGTTACCCACGACCAAAGCTTTGCTGCAAACACCAAAAGGATAATTGAAATGGCCGATGGTCGAATAATTAGGCAATAAAACCCGATAATACCTACAAATAACATGGGTTTATCTCAAAATTAATTTACAGCTTCCTATCATCCCCCATTTCTGTTAAATTTAAAGATGATTAATAATTCGAAAAAATCGCTTTGGATACAAATTGTTTGCATTTGTATTTTTATGCTAGCGCCTTTTTTATTAAAACCAGAACCATTTCCTGGACAAAGCAATGCAAATGGTTTAGACTTTATGCTATTAAAAAACCTATTAGCAAATGGTTTATTAACCTTGTTCTTTTATTTTAGTTATTATTTTTTAGTACCTAAATTATTTGATAGAAAATACATTGCATTTTTTATTTTCTTTATTTTTAGTGGCATTGTTACTATCATTCCACCTATACTAATCGAATCAAAGGGAGGTCCTCCACCACATAGACATGGCCCTAACAATGAAATGATTCTTTTAAGTAAAGAAGAACTGAAAAATGAAGCGCTGGCAACAGAAAAACCTGACTTTTTTGAGCCAGATGGTAGGAAAAAACCAGGCCCGGGTCACTGGGAAGATGACCTGTTTTTATTTATTTCTGTTTTCATTATTGCTGTTGCCATAAAATTACAAAGCAGATACAAACAAACTGAAAAAGAAAAACTAGCCGCTGAGCTCGCATATTTAAAATCTCAAATTAATCCTCACTTTTTATTCAATACTTTAAATAGTATATATTCATTGGCTTTAAAGAAATCCGATGATACTGCAAATGCCATAGTAAAACTTTCAGGTATGATGCGTTACAATATAACAGATGCACAAAACGATTTTATTGCAATAGCCAAAGAAATAGAATACATCAGCAGCTATATAGAACTTCAAAAAATTAGAATTGGTAAAACAGCAGCTGTAAAACTTGAAATTAATGGCAATCAAAACGACCTTGAAATTGCCCCCTTATTATTGATTCCTTTTATTGAGAATGCTTTCAAATATGGTGTTAATCCTGAAAAAGATTCGGCTATTTTGATCAAAATAAATATTTTAATAGATAGTATAGAACTAACAGTAGAGAATAAAATTGTACCAGTATCTTTAATGGACCTAAGTAATACTGGCACAGGAATTGATAATGTTAAGAAAAGATTAGCACTGATTTATGCAGGTAATTATGATTTAAATATCAAACAAACTGCAAACGATTATCAAGTAAATTTAAAAATTAAAATAAAATGATCCGAGCAATTGCAATAGATGATGAGCCATTAGCACTTGAACTCATCAGTCGCTTTTGTAGCCAAATATCAACTATCCAATTAGAAAAAACATTTACGAAACCAAGTGCTGCAATTTCCTACCTTCAAAAGTTTCCTGTTGAACTGGTTTTTTTAGACATTCAAATGCCATCCATTACTGGTCTTGAACTGGTAAAACAATTGCCAGAAAATGTAATGGTAATTTTTACAACAGCATTTAGCGAATTTGCACTTGATGCATACAACTTAAATGCAATTGACTATTTATTAAAACCATTTGAAGAAAATAGATTTGCTAAAGCAGTTAACAAAGCTGTTGAATATTATCAATTAAAAAGTCAAAATGAAAACCCAGCAGACAAGTTTTTATTGATTAGAGCAGATTACAAACTCACCAAAATAGCATTGTCTGAAATCCACTATATAGAAGGATTAGGAGATTATCTTAAGGTATTCTATGGCGATAATAAATTAATAGTTGCAAGAATGACAATGAAAAATATATTAGCGAAATTGCCTGCTAAAGAATTCCTAAGAGTGCACCGATCTTTTATTGTACCATACAGTAAAATTGAAAATGTGCGAAACAAAACTATTTTAATACAAGGTCAAGAAATTCCAATTGGCACAAGCTATGAAGCAGAGTTTTTTGAAAAATTCAAAATTTAATACTTCGCAACTATTGGCATTCTTCTTCCCATACCAAATGCTTTAGGCGAAACCCTTAAAGTTGGTGGCGTTTGATAGCGCTTATATTCACTTCGATTAACCAGCATCAATACACGCTTAACAAGCATTTCATCGAAGCCCTTAGCAATAATTTCTGCAAGTCCTAATTGTTCTTCAATATACAAATGCAATACTTGATCTAGCAAGTCATAATCAGGAAGTGAATCTGAATCCTTTTGGTTATGGCGTAATTCGGCACTTGGTGCTTTCTGAATAGTGTTCCAAGGAATTATCTCAGTTGAACGATTAATCCATTTAGCCAATTCAAATACTTTCGTTTTATATACATCACCAATAACAGAAATACCACCACTCATATCACCATACAAAGTGCCATAGCCTACTGCAGCTTCACTCTTATTAGATGTATTTAATAATATATGCCCAAATTTATTTGACACAGCCATTAACAATAAACCACGTACTCTAGCTTGTAAGTTTTCTTCTGTAATGTCTGCTTGTGTTCCATGAAATAAATCAGCTAAGGTATTTTCAGCAGATTTTACAGTTGCTTCAATATTTATATGACTATATTCTATCCCTAAATTCTCTATGAGTGCCATGGCATCAGATATGGAATGGTCAGAAGAATATGCAGAGGGCAATAAAACAGCTAATACATTTTTAGGGCCTAAGGCTTTTGTAGCTAAGGCGCAAACAACGGCAGAATCAATACCTCCAGACAATCCTAAAACCGCTTTCGAAAATCCAGATTTAGAAAAATAATCTTGAATACCTAATAACAGCGCTTTTTCGATTTTTTGAATTGCTATATCATTTGTAGTAGTGATAATTTTATTTTCTGAAATTAATTGTGTTAAATCTTCAATTAACAGACAATCTTCTTGAAAATATTTTGCTTCTTGTAACAGTTCACCTTGCGCATTCATCACCATCGAACCTCCGTCAAAAATTATTTCGGTTTGCGCACCAACATGATTGACATAAACTAAAGGCAAATTGTATTTCACACAATTCGCTTTTAACATTTGCTTCCGCTTATCTTCTTGAAGGTAATCGAATGGAGATGCTGCAATATTAATCATCAATTCTGGTTGCTCTTGCATTAATAAATCCATTGGAGTATGATCATACAGTGGATTTTCGGCTGCATTCCATAAATCTTCACAAATGGTCAGTGCAATTTTTTTTCCACCAACTTCAACACAGCTAACACTCTTAGCAGGCTCAAAATAACGGTATTCATCAAAGACATCGTATGTTGGCAATAAAGATTTATGAACAACATTTTGAATTGTTCCATTTGCCAATACGTATGCTGCATTAAATAATTTTTTTCCAGAAGTTGCTTCATTATTTATTGGCGCCCCAATAATACAGGTAATGTCTGTACAAATTTTAGCAATGCGTGAAATATACAAGTCAACTTGTTCTATAAAATATGAGTAATCTAAAAAATCACGAGGGGGATAACCGCAAATTGCTAATTCAGGAAAAATTATTAGGTCTACCTGTGCAATTTTTGCCAAAGATATTTCCTGCTGTATTTTTTGGAAGTTTTGTTCAAAATTTCCAACATGTACATTTATTTGCGCTAATATTATTTTCATTTATTTTACAGAATTAAGCCACCAATCATTGAAAAATGCCTAAAGTTTTTAACTTTACTATTTATATCAATAGATAGAAAAATGCCATCACAAAGGAAACAAAATAATCTGATTTTATTACTATGCTCGTTATTGATTTTAACTAGCGCTTGTAAGGAAAACACAAAGCAGAAAGGCTTATTTGGGCAGTCAAAGACTGAAGTTATTCCGGTAGATAGATTTGAGCAAGCTGTTTTTGAAATCGATCAAAAAAACCTTGGTCAAGCTAAAAAAGCATTAGCTAAAAAATATGGTTCTTTTTACGATATCTATTTTGGCAGAATCATGAATTTTGGCGAGCCAAATGGACCTAACTTTGACCTAATCTTAAAAGATTTTATCAATCATCCAGATTTAAAAAACCTATACCAGGATGTAAAAAAAACTTACCCAGACAACAACGAAATTGCACGTAGCATAAGTACAGTTTTAAAAAACTACCATACCTTATACCCTAATGATAGCATTCCTCATGTGGTTACCTTTATTTCTGGATTCAACAATGCCATTGTAACAAGTCCAAATTATATTGGCATTGGACTTGACATGTTTATGGGAAGCAATTATCGATTTTATCCTTCGGTCAATTTTCCTGAATATATTACTAGAAGATTAAGTAAAGAATATATTGGAGCTGCATCAGCCAAAGCATTATTGTCTGCAAAATTACCTGAAGCAGCACTAAGCCCTTCTCTTTTAGCAGAAATGATTAAAGAAGGCAAAATAATGTATGGCATAGATTTATTATTGCCTGATGCCGAAGATTCAATAAAAATAGGCTACTCAGGCGATCAAATTAACTGGTGCAAAAGCAACGAAGAAAATATTTATAAATTATTTGTAGAGGATAACCTCTTGTTTTCAACCGAACAAAAAAAATACAATAAGTATTTAGAAGAAGCTCCTTTTACCTCTGGGCTTGCAAATAATTCTGCACCAAGAATTGGAATTTGGTGTGGATGGCAAATTGTAAAAAACTACATGGAAAATAACCCTTCAGTAAGTTTTGAAGAATTATGGAATGAAAATGACGCACAGAAAATATTAAAATTAGCAAAATACAAACCTAAAAATTTATAAAGAACAGCTTATGAAAAATGTCTTACTTATTTTTTCTGCTATTATCTTAATCAATGGCTGCAAAATGAATGATACTAAAATTAACCTTATGCCCTATCCAGAAACAAAAAAAGATTCAGTGACTGACAATTATTTCGGTCAAACCATTGCAGACCCTTACCGTTGGCTGGAAAATGACACCACAAAGGAAACAGCAGACTGGGTAACAGCCCAAAATACAGTTACACAAAACTATTTATCTCAAATTCCATTTAGGTCAAAAATAAAAGACGAATTAACTGAAATATGGAATTATGCAAAAGAAACTGCTCCTTATAAAAAAGGAAACTATTATTTTTTCTCAAAAAATGATGGCTTGCAAAATCAATCCGTTATTTATTATAAAAAAGGGATTGATGGAGCTGAAAAAGTTTTTTTAGACCCTAATAAATTATCCAACGATGGAACGGTTGCATTGGTTAGTTTAACATTTTCTAACGATTTTAAATATGCTGCTTATGCAATTGCAAGATCAGGTTCCGATTGGAATGAAATATATGTAATTGATGTAGCTACTCAACAATTAACAAAAGATAAAATTGAATGGGTGAAATTTTCTGGCGCAGCCTGGAAAGGCGATGGCTTCTACTATAGCCGTTATGACGCCCCTAAAGGGGTGAGTGAATTCTCTAATCAAAATCAATTTCAAAAAGTATATTTTCACCAATTAGGTCAAGATCAAAAAAATGATGAATTGATTTATGAAGACAAGGCGCATCCGCTTAGATATTTTGGAGCAGCGGTAACAGAAAATGAAAACTACTTAATTATTTCTGCTTCGGAAGGTACATCTGGAAACGAAATTTTAGTAAAAAATTTAAAAGATAAAAACGCAAAGTTAATTACGCTTTTAAAAGGCTTTAAAAACAACTTTGAGGTAATTGATAACATAGATGAGGACTTGCTAGTCTTAATGGACCAAGACGCTCCTAATTATAAAGTAGTTGCTATTAATCCAGCTAACAGTCAAAAACAAAACTGGAAAACTATTATACCAGAACAAAAAGACTTATTACAGTCTGTAAGCACTGTAGGTGGTAGGTTATATGCTACTTACTTGAAAAATGCAAGTAATCAATTAAGCGAATATTCAGTAGATGGTAAAAAAATAAAAGACATTGAATTACCTGGCATAGGAACTATTACACTTGCTGAAGCAAGTAATAATGAGAATAATTTTTATTTCAGTTTTACTAATTTTACTACACCAGGAACTATTTATAATTTAGATATCCCTACTGGCAAAATCGAATTATATAAAAAATCTGCTTTCAAAATTAACACCGATAATTATGAAACAAATCAAGTTTGGTTTGATTCAAAAGACGGAACAAAAGTTCCAATGTTTATTGTACATAAAAAAGGAATTAAATTAGACGGCCAGAATCCATTATTACTTTATGGATATGGAGGATTCAATATTAGTTTAACACCAACCTTTAGTGTATCTAATTTATATTTCTTAGAAAAGGGTGGAATATACGCCCAGGTTAGCTTACGTGGCGGCGGTGAATTTGGTGAAGAGTGGCATAAAGCAGGAATGCTTGCAAATAAACAAAATGTATTTGACGACTTTATTGGTGCTGCGGAATTTTTGATAAAAGAAAAATATACCAGCAGCGAGAAACTTGCCATCAATGGTCGTTCAAATGGAGGCTTATTGGTTGGCGCTTGCATGACACAAAGACCAGACTTGTATAAAGTGGCATTACCTGGTGTTGGCGTATTAGATATGTTACGCTATCATAAATTCACTATTGGTTGGGGCTGGGCTGTTGAATATGGTTCAAGCGAAAATCAATCTCAATTCAATTACTTGATTAAATATTCTCCATTACATAATATTAAACAAAGTAATTATCCTGCAACATTAATTACCACCGCAGATCATGATGACCGTGTAGTACCAGCACATTCTTTTAAGTTTGCTGCTACCTTACAAGCCAACCAACAGGGTGAAAATCCTATTTTAATTCGCATAGATTCGAAAGCAGGACATGGTGCTGGCAAACCTACTTCAAAAATAATTGAGGAAGCAGCAGATGTTTGGTCATTTGTATTTCAACATTTAGGCATAAGTCTTTAATTTTTTATAGCTCATAATCAGTATTTTATACTTTTTATGAGCTATATTTAAATTATAATATATGTTTAAACACATATTATAATTATCTTTGCATAAGAAAATAAAAACCAAACATATGAACAATACTAAATGGGCATTAGATGCCACACATTCAGAAGTACAATTTAAAGTAAAACACTTAGTGATCTCTACTACATCTGGGACATTTAAAATGTTTGAAGGTGAATTATCTACTAACGGAGATGATTTTGAAAATGGATCTGTTTCATTTGCTATTGATACCAACAGTATCGATACCAATAACGAACAAAGAGATGGTCATTTAAAATCAGCAGATTTTTTCGATACAGAAAATTTTCCAAAAATGACTTTTCAATCAACTTCATTTACTAAAAAAGAAGGAAGTGATTACATTTTAAAAGGCGACTTAACTATTAAAGGAATTACCAAAGCAATTGAACTTGCTGTTGAATTTGGCGGTGTAGTTGTTGACCCATGGGGACAAACTAAAGCAGGATTTGAAGTAAGTGGAAAAATAAACAGAACAGCATATGGCTTAGTATGGAATGCACTTACAGAGGCTGGTGGAATGGTAGTTAGCGAAGACGTTAGGTTAAATATCAATGTTGAATTTACCAAACAAGCATAATTAAAAATTTCAAACATAAAAAAAGGCTATCAAAAATTTTGATAGCCTTTTTTATTTTAATGTTTTAAAAAATTATTGAGCAGCTAAAGCATTTGCTCCACTTACAATTTCTAAAATTTCATTTGTAATAGATGCTTGTCTAGCTTGGTTGTAAGACAATCTTAATGCTTTCAATAACTCTCCAGCATTTTCTGTTGCTTTATCCATTGCAGTCATACGCGCACCATGTTCTGATGCATGTGAATCTAATAATGCTTTGTATAATTGAATTTTAACAGAGCTTGGAATTAATCCCAATACAATATCTTCTTGAGAAGGCTCTAATAAATAATCTGCATTATTTTTTGCTGCAACCTGATTAACAGCAGGCACTACAGGCAATAATTGTTCGGTCGTTAATATTTGCATAGCCGCATTTTTAAATTGGTTATAAACCACTTCTACGCTATCCCATTTACCTGCAACAAAACCATTCATAATTTCTTCAGCAATTTTATTTGCTTCATCAAAATTTAAATGATTAAACACTTCATTATTATTACCAATTACATTGAATTTGTTTCTGGTGAAATAATCTTGTGCTTTTTTACCAATAGCCATGATGTGTAAATTGCCATTGCGTTTATGTGTTTCGTATTTATCCGCTACTAATAAATTAGCAGTTTTTATCACATTTGCATTGAACGCTCCTGCCAATCCACGGTTCGAAGTTACGACTACCAACAATACATTTTTTAACTCACGTTGTTGTGTATATGGACTTTCGTTCCCTTCTAAACTTGCTGTTAAATTAGCAAGTATATCTTTTAATTTATTTGCATAAGGACGCATTTGAACAATTGCATCTGTTGCTCTTTTTAATTTCGCAGCAGAAACCATTTTCATTGCTTTTGTAATCTGCTGTGTAGAGTTTACAGAAGCTATTCTAATACGTACCTCTTTTAAATTTGCCATATGCTATTTGAACTAGCTTTATTTAAATTAGTATTTACTTGACAATTCTGATGCTACTTTTTCTAAAACTGAAGTGATTGAATCATCAATTTTTCCAGCTTTAATTGCATCTAATGTATCGCGGTGACGAATTTCTAATTGATTTAAAAATTCTGCTTCAAAAGCTCTCACTTTATCAACTGGAACATTTCTCATCAAACCTTTAGTACCACAATATATAATAGCAACTTGTTTTTCAACAGCTACTGGAGAATATTGTCCTTGTTTCAAGATCTCTACGTTTCTTGCACCTTTCTCTAATATAAATTTTGTTACCGCATCTAAGTCCGAACCAAATTTAGAGAATGCTTCCAATTCGCGGTATTGCGCTTGATCACCTTTTAATGTACCCGCAACTTTCTTCATTGATTTAATTTGCGCTGAACCACCTACACGTGATACCGAAATACCTACGTTAATTGCTGGACGAATACCTGCGTTAAATAAATTTGATTCTAAGAAAATTTGGCCATCTGTAATCGAAATTACGTTGGTTGGGATATAAGCAGATACGTCACCTGCTTGCGTTTCAATAATTGGTAATGCTGTTAATGAACCACCACCTTTTACAATGTGACGAATAGATTCTGGTAAATCATTCATTGATTGCGCTACTGAATCGGTTGCGTTGATTTTAGCCGCACGCTCAAGTAAACGAGAGTGAAGATAGAATACGTCACCTGGGTAAGCTTCACGTCCTGGTGGACGACGCAATAATAATGATACCTCACGGTAAGCAACTGCTTGTTTAGATAAATCATCATAAACAATTAATGCAGGACGACCTGTATCACGGAAAAACTCTCCAATTGCAGCTCCTGCAAATGGTGCAAAGAATTGCATTGGTGCAGGATCTGCAGCCGATGCAGCAACAATGATCGTATAAGCCATTGCGCCTTTTTCTTCTAAAGTACGAACGATGTTTGCAACAGTTGAATTTTTCTGACCTATTGCAACATATATACAGATAACGGCTTCGCCTCTATCGTAAAATTCTTTTTGATTGATGATGGTGTCAATCGCTACAGTTGTTTTACCTGTTTGACGGTCACCGATGATCAACTCACGTTGTCCACGACCTACAGGAATCATCGCGTCGATTGCTTTCAAACCAGTTTGTAATGGTTCGTTTACCGGTTGACGATAGATAACTCCTGGCGCTTTACGCTCAATTGGCATGTCATATAAATCACCTGCAATTGGACCTTTACCGTCAATTGGTTGACCTAATGTATTTACCACACGACCCAACATTCCATTACCTACTTTAATAGAAGCAATTTTAGTTGTACGTTTAATTGTATCACCTTCTTTAATAGAATCAGAACTACCCAACAATACCACACCCACGTTGTCTTCTTCTAAGTTTAATACGATACCTTGCAAACCGTTATCGAATTCTACTAACTCTCCTGATTGAACTTTAGTTAATCCGTAAACACGCGCAATACCGTCACCCACTTGGAGTACTGTACCTACTTCTTCTAATTCCGCTGCTGATTTAAAGCCGGCCAATTGTTGTCTTAAAATTGCCGATACTTCATCTGGTCTTACATCTACCATATCTTGTTTTATTTATTTTTCGATTAAAAAACTTTAAAAATTATTATGAATTAAATTCTTTTTTCAATAACACTAAACTCTTGGCAATACTGGTGTCAAATTGTTTATCTCCAACAGTTAAAACAAAGCCTCCAATTAAAGCAGCATCAACTTTCTTAATTAAGATAACTTTTTTGCCAGTTGCAGCAACAACTGCTTCGATCATTTTTGCTTCTGCTTCTGGTGTAATAGCTGTTGCTGAAACTACAGTTGCAGAAATGATTCCTTTATTTTCGTTGTATTGTCTGATGAATTCTTTTCCTGTTTCAAATAAAACACCAGCTCTACTTTTATTAACCATAATGTTAAAGAAAGATTGAGTTGCTGCATTTACTTTTGAAGCAAAAAGGTCTTTCAAGATGCCTGCTTTTTTATCTTGTGGTACAATTGGATTTTTCAATACCGCTTGCAATTCCGAACTACCCTTTAAGGTATCCGTAAACAAATTCATATCTGCTTTGACTGCCTCTAACTCATTGCGTTCAATGGCTAGGTCAATTAAAGCTTTTGCATATCTTGAAGCTACTCTTATTTCTGACATTTTATTTCGACTATTTTTTGAATGTTATACAACAATCAAATAATTGATTTAACTTAATTTTACTTCTTTCAATAAATCTGCAACTAATGCTTCTTGCTTAGATTTATCTTCTAATTGTTTACGCAAAACTTTTTCTGCAATTTCAATTGATAAATTCGCTACTTGCGATTTTACTTCTGCTAATGCAGCTGTCTTTTCGTTATCAATTTCAACTTTCGCTTTCGCAATCATTTTGTTAGCTTCTGTTTGCGCAATGCCTTTTGCATCTGCAACCATATTATCTCTTAATTGCTTTGCTTCTTTTAAGATGGTATCTCTTTCAGCTCTTGCAACTTTTAATAATTGCTCGCTCTCATTGTTTAATCTTGTTAATTCTTCTTTTGCTTTTTCTGCAGATGACAATGCATCTTCAATTGATTGCTCACGCTCTGAAAGTGCTTGCATAATTGGTTTCCAAGCAAATTTGCCTAAAACAAAAATCAAGACTAAGAATGCTATCGTTGTCCAAAAAACTAATCCAATACTTGGGGTTACTAATTCCATTTTTTATGCTGATTTAAAATCGTTAATGTTTAAAATAAAGAGAGTCTGTAACCAATCGTTACAGACTTCTTTACAACGGATCAACCGTTACCTAATAATGCAACTACTACGGCGAATAATGAAACCGCTTCTACGAATGCAGCAGCGATTAACATGGTAGCTTGGATCTTAGATGCAGCTTCTGGTTGTCTTGCGATACCTTCTAATGCAGATCCGCCAATTCTTCCGATACCGATTCCTGCTCCGATAGCAGCTAATCCGGCACCAATTGCAGCGATACTTCCTGTCATGATGATTTGATTTTATATTTGGTTAAACAATAATTCTAATTAATGGTGATCTTCTGCGTGCGGTTCCTCTACTGCCATTCCAATAAATAGCGCCGCCAACATGGTAAATATATATGCTTGTAAAAATGCAACTAATAATTCAATTACACTGATAAACACCGTAAATGGAACTGCAACTGTTGCAATAGCTGCAGATTTAAAAATAAATATTAACGAGATTAAACTCAATACTAGAATATGACCAGCAGTAATGTTTGCAAATAAACGAATCATTAAAGCGATTGGTTTAGTGAACATACCGAAAATCTCTACAGGTACTAATAATGGATATAACCACCATGGCACGTGAGGTGCAAAAATATGACTCCAGTATACCTTTCCACCATTAACTGTAATAACGATAAAAGTGAATAAGGCCAATACCATTGTAAATGCGATATTTCCTGAAACGTTTGCTCCTCCTGGGAAGAAAGGAATTAAGCCCATCATGTTGTTAATCCAAATAAAAAAGAATACGGTTAACAAGAAAGGCATGAACTTAGCATATTTATGGCCCAAATTTGGTTTTGCTACATCATCCCTAACAAATAAAATGATTGGCTCAATCATAGATTGAAATCCTTTAGGTGCTTTACCAACAGTCTTTTTGTATGCTTTTGCTACACTTAAGAAAATAAACAACAACAATGCAACAGATATCAATAAAGAACAAACGTTTTTAGTAATTGAAATGTCAATGATTGACTTAGTTGCAACTTCGTCCACTTCATTTTCAGCATTCAAAACAACAATTTTGTTTTCTTCTAATTTATAAGTGTAGTTAGCAGATGTATAAGCTTGCTCACCGTGGTGAAAATGACTAGATGAGAATACTTCTAAACCTTTTGGTGTATATAATATAATTGGCAATGGAATAGAAGTGTGACCCCATAAATGCCATTCGTGCGCATCCGCAATGTGCTCTAAAATTAATTCAGAAGGGTTGAATTTTTCTTCTGCTGCATTTTCATGAGCAGGTGCCACACTATCAGTTGTAGCATGAAGTGAATCATTTGCTTCTATTACAGCCTCAGTATGCACTGAATCTGCATTTTTTGTAGGCTCATTTGCAAATAAAATTGCAGTGTTAAAGCTCAAAAAAGCAAATACAAGGATGAATTTATTTAGATTCGGTTTAAAAAAGCCTATTCTGCGCATTTAGATTGTGTTTTTATTGTATTTTTTGAGCGCGCAAGTTATACAATAAGGAATAAATTTCAAAGGCAGAATAGATAAAATATAAAATAAAGAAATTACTTAAAAATTGCAGCTTACCGACCTTGTGAGAATAAACATAAACAAGGGCGAAAATCATGGTTAACAATAGCTTTGCTGCTACACCTCCCAGTAAAAAAATAATTGCATTTTCTCCCCCTTTTTTAATACCCGCCATTGAAATTTGAAATGCAACTAATGTTATACCGGAAAAAAAAGCTAAAAACAAGTGAATATCGGGTGATATCATAGTTGAAGTAGCAGAATTCTCCCTCAAAAAATAGACTGTTAAGACAATTAAAAAAGTGAGCCCTATAAAAAGAGGCATAAATGGGAAATATTTAGTTTTTGCCATTGTTATTTCTTCTAACTTGTTTAACTACAAGGTATAATCCGGCTGCAATGCCAACAATCACCATTATAGCGGTATAAATTGGGGTTTTACTTTGAAAATGTTGGTCAATTTTTTGTCCTAAATAGGCGCTTAAAGCGATACTGGCTAATAATTGAAAAGCAATGCTTGAATATTGCGTATAGGATTTATTGTCCATCTTCTTGTCGAGGCAATGTAGGTAATACACCCATATGACAATGACCAGTAAATACAGCGCCTGCTTCTACAATTAGTTTATTGGTAACCAAATTACCTTCAACTTTAGCCGTTGATTTTAAAAATAGGGTATCACTAACAGTAATATCCCCTTTTAAAATACCACTGATGTCTGCGCTGGTGCCATTGACGTTACCAATTACAATTCCAGTTCCACCCATCACCACTTTGGCTTTAGAGTCAACATGGCCGGTTATTTCGCCATCAATACGAATATCACCTTTACAAGTAATATCGCCAGTGATACAAGTACCAACACCTATTAAATTAATAGAACCACTTTGTACGTTTTCGGTTGTTGTGATATGTTCTTTTTTTGCAAACATGAGCTTAAAAATGAATGTAGTTTAATGGATTCACTGCATTACCTCTATACCAGAGTTCAAAATGCAAGTGAGGACCATTGGATAGTTCACCGGTTGCACCAACAATTGCAACTGGCTCTCCAACTCTTACAAAGTTACCAACTTTTTTTAATAGCACCGCGTTGTGCTTATAGATTGAAACTAAATCGTTACTATGTTGAATAGCAATGACATAGCCATTTTCTGTTGTCCATGCACCAAAAACAACAGTCCCTTCAAGGGCTGCTTTTATGGTTTCTCCTTTGGCTGTTGCTATATCTATACCGAAATGATTGCTTCGGGTGTTAAATTGCTGCTTGATACTTCCTTTCACCGGTGTAAAAAAAGAATATCCAGCTATGCCTGAAACCTTTTTAGGTGCATCTGCAGCTGCAATACCATATTGGTTTTGATCCTCAATCATCATCCTAAGCATAGAATCTTCTGCGGGCTTGGCTCCAATTCTAAAATTGGTATCTAATAACTGTGGTTTCGTATGAATATTCAAAGTGTCTTTGCTTCCTGCTTTTCCACTAATTACTTGCTTTATATTATCAATATATTGATCATTTGCAGAAAGTAAGCCTTCTAGGGAGTCAACTTTTAAAGACATTTGAGAGATATCTCTTCGCAAAGAAACATCTGCATATCCAGGAATATATTCTTTTAAAGGAGTAAAAATTAGAATAGATGTAACCAATGTGATGAGCATTACTAATAATAAACTCGACACGATAAATACATTTAAGCGATTAAGTGTAAAAGCTGCTTTTTCTTCAAATGTATCATCATTCAAAAAAACAATTTTATAATTGACTTTTAATCGTTCTAATAAGGATTTCTTCTTCTGTACCATTAATATTGCAAATTAAACCAAAATTCTTGAAATCGAGCTCTTTTTCAATATCGATTAAAAAACCACAATAATTGAGGAAATAAAATAAATTTGTAATCCGTTAGTATTAGCTAATCTAATAAAAGATTGAAAAAAAATAGCCCACTTATTCGTTTAACTATTTTAATGTTGTGTTTTTGCAGTATAAGTGCATGCAAAACTAGCAGCAAGCCATCTTTGTTGAAAAGAACTTATCATAATATAACTGCGCATTATAATGGCTATTTCAATGCGAAAATGAAAATTGACCAAGTAGTTGCGCAAAACGAAGGCAGTGCGAAAGATCAATATGATCAATTATTAAGTATTTATAAAAAAGCAGGCGCTGGACCAGAAACTGCAAAAGGTTCTAAAGCAGGAAACCAGCCTTTAGATGAAGCTATTAAAAAAGCATCTTTCGTAATTCAAAGACATGAAAAAAGTAATTGGACAGACGATTGCTATTTTGAAATTGGCAGAGCTAATTATTACAAGAAAGATTATTTCGGTGCAATCGAATCGTTTCAATATGTTGCTGGTAAATACAAAAACACTTTTACAGGAAACAAATCATATATCTGGCTAATAAATTGTTATGTTGAAATACAAAAGTTTCAACAAGCTGAATCCGTTATCAATATTGCATTAGGAAGCGAAACCTTTCCTAAAAAACTATTGGCAGAACTTTTTACAAGTATTGCCAATTATCATTTTGTGAAAAAAAATTATGAGAAAACGATTGAGTATCTTGAAAAAGCAATTCCATTAGAACACAAAAAAATAAATCAGGCGCGGTATACATATTTAACCGCACAGCTTTATGAAAAAATAAATGAGCCAGGGAAAGCAGCCATTGCTTATCAAAAAGTAATGAAATTTAACCCAAACTACGACATGGCTTTTAACGCAAAAATAAATGCGGCGCGATTATTTGAATCAAAAAGCAAATCATCAAAAAAAGACATTGAACGCAGTTTGAACAAAATGCTGAAAGATGAAAAAAATAAAGAGTTTAAAGATCAGATTTATTTTTCTCTGGCTAATATCTACGAAAACCAAGGAGATATAGACAAAGCAATCGTTTTCTATAAATTATCATCTGCTTCAAGTATCAATAATAACGCACAAAAGGGTCTTTCATTTTATAAAATTGCAAGCATCTATTTTGAAGATAAAAAATATCAATTAGCGCAAATATTTTATGACAGCGCAGGTACCTTTTTAGCAAAATCACATCCAGACTACGACCTAGTACAAAACAGAAAAACTAGTTTAAATAAGTTAGTGGATAACCTCAATATCATTGCACTGGAAGACAGTTTGCAAAAAGTCGCTAAACTACCTGAAGCAGATAGAAATAAATTAATTGATCGTGCGGTTAAAAAATCATTGGAGCAAAAAGCAAAAGAAGAAGAAGCATTAGCCAAACTCAAAGAATCAATGAATGCAAAACCCATTCTTGAAAACGAAGGATTCAATACTAATAAGACAAGCTCAACATGGTATTTTTACAATACATCTTCCGTTAGTTTAGGCTATTCTGAATTCTTAAAAAGATATGGCAGAAGAACCCTAGAAGATAATTGGAGAAGAGCGAATAAAGAAAGCTTTGCAAGTTTAAATACGAACACAGGCGAACAGGGTGAAAGCATTGACAGCTCTGCTTCAGAAGGGAAAAACGCAAGCGATGCATCTGCTGCCTTGAGAAAAAAATACTTAAATAATTTACCCTTAAACGAAAATCAAATTCAAACTTCTAATGCTAAAATTGCCATGTCATTATATAATGTTGGTCAATTTTACAGAGAAGACATTGTAGACTTTAAGGCTGCGATTAAATATTACGAAACATTATTAAAAAGATTTCCGGAGAATAAATTAAAAGTAGAAACCTATTTTCACTTATACCGAGTTTATACTGCTTTGTCTAACAAAAAAGAAGCAGATAATTATAAAAATAAAATAATTACCGAATACCCTAACTCTATTTTTGCAAAAGTAATTGTAGATCCAAAATTTGTATCTGACGCAGAAGAGAAAAATAAAAAAGCAATGCATTTTTATGATAGCGTTTATAGTCTTTACTTAGATGCTAAATACGAATTAGTGATGAGCAATAAACAATTCGTAGATACTGCTTATGCTACAACCAGCATAGGTCCGAAGTATGCCTATCTATATGCATTGTGCAAAGCTAAAAGTAATAATATACCGGCTTTTGAAATTGCATTGAATGATTTAATTAAAAACTATCCTTCTTCTGAAGCTGCATCTATTGCTAGGGAAACGTTAAATAAAATAAACCAGCTTAAAAATCCGAAAACCACACTGGAAACAAAGAGCAATGAACCTTCTCCTTATTCCCTTGAAAGTAGAGGCCCATTCATGGTTGTAATCTCAACAGATGATAAAGCAATTTTAAAAGAGACGAAATTGCAAATAAGTAAATTTAACGGATTCCAATTTTCACTTTTAAATTTAAGTGTAAACTCTGAATTAATTGGCGATAAGATACAAACAATAACGGTAGCTAGTTTTTCAGAAATTAATAAAGCAAAAGAATACATTAGCACTTTAAATAAGCAAGCTCCAGACGTTATTAAATTAGCAAAAGGGACTTATCAAGTTTTTGTAATATCAGATAAGAATTATAAAATATTACAAACAAAAAAAGACATCAATCAATATTTGCAATTTTACGGAAGTAATATAGAAAACAATGAGTAACCCTTCAAACCTAAGCCAGGAAGACATTAGTCATTACACCAAACTTTTTTGGAAAGTAATTATATATGGCGTATTGGCATTTGCATTGCTGATTACAAGTGTAGCCCTTGGATTATTTGGCGAATTACCTTCCTTTAGAGATTTAGAAAATCCTAAAAGTAATTTAGCAACAGAAGTGATTTCCTCTGATGGAAATATCTTAGGCACCTATTTTGTTCAAAACAGATCGAATGCAAAATACAAAGACCTTTCACCAAATTTAGTTAACGCATTAATTGCAACGGAAGACGTTAGGTTTTACAAACACTCAGGTGTTGATTTAAAGGGAACCTTTGCAATTATATTCTATAGTGCAATTGGTAAAAAAAGAGGATCAAGTACAATTACCCAACAATTAGCAAAAAATTTATTCCCAAGAAAAAAACAAAATATATTCAATATAGGAATTATTAAACTGAAGGAATGGCTTACTGCTATTAAGATTGAGCGAAACTATACTAAAGAAGAAATTATTACGATGTATTTTAACACCGTAGATTTTGGCAGTAACTCTTATGGGATTAAAGCTGCTGCTAAAACTTATTTTAGTAAAACACCTGACAAATTAAGTATAGACGAATCGGCATTATTGGTTGGTATTTTAAAAGGTACAACTGTTTTTTCTCCTATAAAAAATCCTGAAAGAGCAACTAAAAGACGAAATGTTGTTTTAGAGCAAATGGAAAAATACGGCTACATATCAGAAGCACAACTTGCAGAAAATAGCGCCAAAGAATTAAACTTAAAATTTCAGAGCCCAGATCACAACCAAGGTTTGGCCACCTATTTTAGAGAGTATGTAAGACAAGAAGTAACAGCATGGTGTAAAGAAAATAAAAAAGCCGATGGCGAAACTTATGATATTTATAGAGATGGCTTAAAAATATATACCACTATTGATTCTAGAATGCAGGCTTACGCTGAGGAAGCAGTAAAGGAGCACCTTACTTATTTACAGGCCGAATTTTACAAACATTGGAAAGGCAAAACTCCTTGGGGCGAACAAACAGATATCATTGTGAATGCGATGCGCAGAAGTGATCGCTACCAACAATTAAAAGACGATGGTTTAGCAGAAGCAGAGATCAAAAAAATATTTGACACGCCTGTTAAAATGACTTTATTTTCTTGGGCTGGAGACATTGATACTACATTATCTCCGATAGATTCTATCAAATATTATAAATGGTATTTACGTTCTAGTTTTATGTCGATGGATCCGCACAACGGTGCAATCAAAGCATGGGTGGGTGGTCCGAATTACGAATACTTTAAATATGATCAAGTAAAAATGGGTAAAAGACAAGTGGGTTCAACTTTTAAACCATTTGTATATACTGTTGCCATGGACAATGGTTGGTCGCCTTGTTATGAAGCACCAAACTTGCCAATTGTATTTGAAGATTTTGATAATTGGTCTCCAAAAAATTCGGATGGTAAACAAGGTGGGATGATGACCTTAAGAAATGGCTTAGCTAATTCTGTAAATCTTATTACTGCATTTATGATGAAGCAAGTAGGCCCGCAGGCGGTTGTAAACGTTGCGAAAAAAATGGGTATCACTTCAGAAATTCCTCCTTATCCTTCAATTTGTTTAGGCACTGCAGATGTTTCGTTATATGAAATGGTAGGTGCATATGCTACTTATGCAAATAAAGGTGTATGGACAGAACCAGTTTATATCACACGCATTGAAGATAAAAATGGAAATGTTTTGTACGAAAAAATTCCACGCAAAGTGGATGCATTAAGTGAGCAAACTGCATACCTTATGCTTTATATGCTAAGAGGAGTTATTGATAAAGGTACAGGGCTTCGTTTGCGCGGACCAAGGTATAGATTTACCAATCCAATTGCAGGTAAAACAGGAACCACTCAGGAGAACTCCGATGGTTGGTTCATAGGCATTACACCAGATTTAGTTTCAGGTGTTTGGACTGGCGCCGAAGACCGTTCGGTACATTTTAGATCTACTAATTTAGGGGAAGGCGCAAATACTGCTTTGCCTATTTGGGCAATCTATATGAAAAAAGTGTATGCAAATCCGGAATTAAAAATTAGCAAAGGTGATTTTCAAGCACCAGCTGGTGGACTAGATGTAGAGATAGATTGCGATAAATTTAAAAAACAATCTAGTGGCGCAACTAATCCAAGCTTAGATTTTTAAATAGTTTCTGAAAAATAATTTTGCAATGCAATTAATTGCTTTTGATTTAATACGGTGGCTAGCTCTTCTGCGCTAGCCATTTTTATTTTCTTTACAGATTTAAATTTGCGTAATAATTTTTCAATGGTTGTTTTACCAATTCCATCTATTTCGGACAATTCAGAAACCAATGTTCCATTATCTCTTTTCTTACGATGAAACGTGATTCCAAAACGATGTGCCTCGTCTCTTAATTGTTGTATAATTCTTAAACTATCTGATTTTTTATCAATGTATAATGGAACCGAATCTCCTGGATAATATATTTCTTCGAGTCTTTTAGCAATTCCTATGATGGTTAATTTTTTTTCAATGCCTAGTTTCTTTAAACTATTCATAGCAGCCGATAGCTGCCCCTTGCCACCGTCAATTACTACCAACTGAGGCAAATCCTCATTTTCTTCTATTAATCTCTTATAGCGCCTAAAAACAGCTTCTTCCATTGTGGCAAAATCGTTTGGCCCCACAACAGTTTTCACATTGAAATGACGGTAATCTTTTTTAGATGGCTTCGCATTTTTGAAAACAACAATAGCAGAAACTGGATAATCTCCTTGAAAATTGGAGTTGTCAAAACATTCGATGTGAACAGGAAGTTGATTGAGTCGCAAATCTTTTTGCATTTGCGTCAATAAACGTTCGGTTCTAACTTCCGGATTTAATTTTTCGTATTGATCTAATCTTGATTTTTTATAAAAGAGTGTATTTTTAAGAGATAAGTCTAATAGGTTTTTTTTGTCTCCCAATTTTGGCACTATAAATTTAATACGCTCCGAAGTAGTCATCTCAATTTCAAACGGCACAATTATTTCTTTAGCATTACTCTCAAACTTATTTCTAAAATCACTGATGGCAAACAATAAAAGCTCTTCATCACTTTCGTCTAATTTTTTGCGCAACTCAATGGTTTGCGTTTGTGTAATCACACCCTTGTTCACTTTCAGGTAATTCACAAAAGCCATTTTATCATCTGATGAAATAGAGAATACATCCACATCATCAATAGTTGTGCTCACTACAGTAGACTTGCTTTGGTAATTTTCTAAAGTGTCTATTTTTTCTTTATATGCAGCTGCTTTTTCAAAGTTTAAAGACGAAGCTGCTTCATTCATGCTTTGTTTAAGCTTATTAAGAATCGGATTAATATTTCCTTTCAATAAGTCTTTGATATCTTGAATGTCTTTGTTGTAATCTGCTTCAGTTTGAAAACCTTGACAAGGCCCTTTGCAATTTCCGATTTGGTATTCTAAACAAACTTTAAATTTACCGCTAGCGATATTTGATGCGCTCAATGCTAAATTACAATTCCGAATCGGGTACATCGTTTTAATAAATTCCAAAACGGTATGCATCATTCTTCCTGAAGCATATGGGCCTAAATAAGTTGAACCATCTTTAACGATTCTGCGAGTAGGAAAAATACGTGGGAAGTTTTCTTTTTTTATGCAGATAGATGAAAAAGTTTTATCATCCTTTAGTAAAATATTATAGCGGGGTTGATGCTTTTTAATTAAAGCATTTTCCAATAACCATGCATCAATTTCAGTATCTACTATGGTAAATTTAATGTCGCGAATTTTACTAACCAGCGTTTTGGTTTTTGCATTTACACGATCATTGTTAAAATAAGAGCTTACCCTATTTTTTAGGTCTTTCGCTTTACCTATATAAATAATGGTTCCAACTTCGTCGTAATATTGGTATATCCCTGGCTTATGAGGAATTTCAGACAATATTATTTTGTAGTCGAATGCAGACATTTCTTTATTTTAATTAACAAGCTATCAAAAAAAAAGTTGACCTAATTAGATCAACTTTTTTTGATTTTTTTTTAAAAATCCTAGTATTCCCAAAGGTCATGTTCTTTATTGAACAATTCCAATTTAATTCTATTTGCTTCAATTAATGCATCCATTCCAGTTGCATAATCTTCGATACGGTAATCTTTTTCATTAGACCATTTAGTAATATAACTACTGAATAATCTTTGAACAAAGAAGTCATCATAACTTAAACGACCTGCATCATTTTGACGGTTGAAAACTTCAGCTTGTGCTAAAATTTTTCTTGCATCATTGAAGTAGATCCAGAATAGTGGTGCTTTACCAACTTCTTCTCCAGATGAATTACGCATGATGTATACTGGTGCAACACCAATAATTCTTGGCTCATAGATTGAACGTTGTTTATCAAAGAACCATTCTTCTTTTAAACGATAAGCTACAATATCATCTCTATTTAAAGTACGCGTAGAAATTTCTTTAGTAAATGTACCGTCCAATTGCTCTACGTCTAATGTATCGCTTCCTGCGCCAATTGCAGCAACTTCTTCAGGAGTCATTGGAACTTTAAATTCATCACCAAAATCTTTTGGTCCAGATGGATTAGGATTGTATGCAGTTAATTCTCCTGCTAATACCGCATCCATAATAACATCGATTAGTTTTGCACGAGGGTAAGTCATTGGGAGATTTTGTTTTTCTCTCAAGTCAATTACACGCCAAACACGTTTAGCCCACATTACATCTGCTTCTCTTAAGGGAGCATATGAAGTTACACTAGCCATTTTTACGTTGGTTTTTTGGTAAACCCCATCCAAAGGTGGTTCGGTTTGCGCAAAGACACTTACTGTAAAAAGTAAGGCCATTAAGGTGATGATTAATTTATTTTTCATTTCTATAAGTCTATAGATTATTGCACACTAATAATAACACTGTTTAATCTTCTGTTAGATCCATCTGGACCAGAAGCGATAATGTCATCGAATAATACTTTATCTTTTGGACCCAACGCATTCATTGCACTTACTACTTCAGGAGTAATACCAGCACCCGATACAGAAATTCTTAAAGGGTCTTGTCTTGCTCTGATAATGGTAACTGTATATGATTTAACATTGAATTTTAAGTCGAAGTCAAAGTTTTCTAATACTGCAAACACCCCTCTTTGTGCTCTCAATTGAGATGCATTCATTGGACCACTTGTAATACCGCCAACTTTAGCAACTGGATCTGGTACACGTTTTACACGGTATTCCATTCCACCTAATTGTTTTACATTTCCTTTAGAAACCTCACCGCTTACAGAAATCATTACTTTTCCAGCTTCTGATACTCTTGCAATGTATTTACCATTTCCGCCAGTTAATGCGCCCTTACCTACAATTGATGCACGTAATTTTTCTTTTGGCATACCTGGTACTGAAACCGAAATAGGGTTATCTACACCGATGTAAAGTACGTTCATTTTGTCTGCAGAAATTACCGCAGTTGGTTTTGCTGCCTGGTATTCTGATTCGAATTTATAAGGTTTGATTGCTCCATCTGGACCTTTCACATTGATTACACCACCCCATTTAATAAATCCTTCTTGTGTTGGTGTAACTTTGTATTTACCTTTTCCATTTTCAACTGGCAATGAACGTCCACCTACAACAATGTTTGGTGCTTGTGACTTACTAGATGCAGAAATAAATACGTCTGCTTCATAGGTTTGTCCAACCAATACATAACTTGTTGGCGCAACTACTGTTGCCTCTAATTGATCAAATTTAAAGTCGGTTGCATTAATTTTGCTTAATAAGTATTTAACTACTTCTGCTTCCGCATTTTTATTGTCGTTTTGGTTTTTAGAAAGTAAAGTAACCACTGCAGTTACCGGAACGCCTTGGAAGTTTTTCTCTTCCCAAGTTTTCTTAACGCCTTCTTTATCTTTAGGAGGCTCAACCGCATTTAAACTAAAATCAAACTCTGCACGATCTTTTGGATCTACTAAGTCCATTAATTTAGCTCTTGTTTCTAAAATTTTTGCTTTCAATTGCGATCCCCTTTTAGAAGTCAACATCAATTGCGTACCAATTTCCATGTCACTTCTTTTCGCAATATCTCCAGACTCTTCATCAATACCACCAGCTAATTCAGTTAATTCTGTTTTGATACCTTCAATGTATGTATCTAACTCGCCAGTATATTTTTTTGCTAATTGTGCTTTATCATAAAAAGGTTTAGTTT
>JAHEGO010000036.1 GCA_024645045.1 Sphingobacteriaceae bacterium | reverse complement strand
GGACTCGAACCCGCTTGTGTGCCTCGCAATCGTTGTATTTTTTCCTCTTCTCCTTACCTTTCACTCCCTGCCTTGCGCCGAAAGGACTGCAAAGGTAGAAAATTTTTGTTACCTACCAAATTCTATTTGAAATAAATTTATTTGGCTCCCAAAACCGTTGTAGTGGGGGTGCAAATGTAGGACGAAAATGTGATTTTACAAATGCTGGGTGGCTTTTTTTTCAATAATCATGCTAAATGATTGAGAATGATGTAGAAAAAATAATTATACAAATCATAAAAGAGGTATCAATGTCGTTAGAAATGCTCAATTTATATAGAATTGATAATTATCCGCTATATTTGCCCCATGATTTTGAAAAGAGTAAAATTAATAATTGTCACATACTTAATGCTAGCTTTAGTGCTTCCAGCATGCAAAAGCGAATACCAAAAGACGCTAAAAGGAACTGACATAGCTAAGAAATATGAACTTGCTAAAAAATACTATAATAAGAACGACTACTTCAGAGCACTAGGCCTATTTGAAGAATTAGTGAATGTTTACAGGGGATCAGATGAAGCAGAAGAGATTTATTACTTCTATGCATATAGTTATTATGGATTAAAAGACATTGTAACTGCTAGATACCATTTTCAAAATTTTGCCGAAACATATCCTAGAAGTAAGTATACAGAAGAATGCAGATATATGACTGCATATTGCTACTATTTAGATTCTCCAGATTTAACGCTGGATCAAGCAAGCACTTATAAAGCAATTGAAAACTTACAATTATTTATCAATCTTTATCCAAAAAGCGAACGTGTAAATGAATGCAATCAGTTGATAGACAAACTAAGAAATAAGCTTGAAACAAAATCTTTCTTGAATGCGAAGCTATATTTTAAAATAGGTGATTATAAAGCTGCAATATTTGCATTCAGAAATTCATTAAATGATTTTCCAGATAGTCAATATAAAGAAGAAATGGACTTTTTAACCATAAAATCAGCTTTTTTATATGCTCAAAATAGTATTGAAAGCAAAAAAAGTGAAAGATTTTTGGAAACCATCGATTATTATCGGAACTTTGTCGATTCCTATGCAAACAGCAAATTCTTAAAAGAAGCGCAAAGCATATATAACGACACGTTAAAAGAAATTGAATTATTAAAACAATCAGTAAATTAATATTATGAATACGAATTTAAAGAATAGCACTCCAAACTCAACGGTAACAAGAGATGTAAGATCATTGGATGTGACAACAGAAAATGTTTACGAAAGTATTGTTGTAATTTCAAAAAGAGCGAATCAAATTGCTTCTACTATTAAAGAAGAGCTAAACAATAAATTACAAGAGTTTGCATCTTCTAACGACAACTTAGAAGAAGTATTCGAAAACAGAGAACAAATTGAAATCTCTAAATATTACGAGCGCATGCCAAAACCTACTTTACTTGCAACACAAGAGTTTTTGGAAGATAAAATTTATCACCGCACAGTAACTGAAGAATAATATTTTAACCCTCTCTATCGAGAGGGTTTTTTGTAATGCCCTATGTTAAAAGATAAAAAAATTTTAATAGCTGTAACAGGTAGTATAGCGGCATATAAAATTGCTAGCCTTGTTAGATTATTAATTAAGGCGAAAGCAAAGGTACAAGTCATCATGACAGAAAGTGCAAGCGAATTCATTACTCCACTCACATTAGCAACCTTATCTAAAAATCCTGTCTATACTTCGTTTTACAAATCGGAAAACGGAGAGTGGAATAACCATGTTGAACTAGGGCTTTGGGCCGATATTATGCTGGTTGCTCCAGCCTCTGCAAATACCATTGCAAAAATGAGTTCAGGGATTTGCGACTCTTTATTAATGGCAACTTACTTGTCTGCAAAATGCCCGGTAGCATTTGCACCTGCAATGGATCTAGACATGTATCAACACCCAAGCACAAAAGAAAATATTGCAAAATTAATTGCGTTTGGACATGAAATGATTGCGCCAGGTACTGGAGAATTAGCAAGTGGTTTAATGGGAGAAGGACGAATGGCAGAACCAGAAGAAATTGTTTCCTATTTAGAAAACAAATTGAACCCAATTAATTTTTATACAAATAAAAATATATTAGTAACCGCAGGGCCAACATACGAAGCAATAGACCCTGTTAGATTTATTGGTAATGCTTCCAGCGGTAAAATGGGATATGCATTAGCAGAAGCATTTGCTGAAAAAGGAGCTAACGTTACGCTTATAAGTGGCCCAACAAATTTAAAAGCACATCATTCAAATATTCAAACAATATCCATTACTAGCGCTGCTGAAATGTATGCAGCCGTGCAATCGAATTTTGAAAAAACTGAAATATTTGTAATGGCTGCAGCGGTTGCAGACTACACACCTACCCTGCAAGTAAAAGAAAAAATCAAAAAAACAACTGGCGAAATGAATGTCGAATTAACCAAAACAATTGACATTTTAAAATATATAGGAGAACACAAAAGTAAAAATCAAATTAGCATTGGATTTGCATTAGAAACCGAAAATGAATTGAGTAATGCTCAGTCTAAATTGAAATCAAAAAATGCAGACTTGATTATTTTAAACTCTTTAAAAGATAAAGGCGCCGGATTCAATGGAGATTATAACAAGGTTACTATGCTAGATAAACAAGGTCTTGTAGAAGAATATGAGCTGAAAACAAAAAGTAAAGTAGCAGAAGATATTCTTCAAAAAATAACACAATTATAATATGCGTTTAAAAATTTCAACAGTTATTTTATTGTGCTTATCTGCTCTACGATTAAGCGCACAAGATATCAATTGTAAAGTTCAAGTACTGACTCCTGCTATTCAGAGTTCAGACAAGCAACGTTATGTTGAAATGGAAAAAGCCATATTTGAATTTGTGAATAATACTAAATGGACTGCAGATATTATTCAAATCAATGAAAGAATTGAAATGAATATTGTCATTAACATTAAAGAGCAATTAGGGCAAGATGACTACAAAGCTACAGCCCAAATTCAATGTAATCGACCTATTTTCGGTACTTCTTATAATTCTACCCTGTTTAATTTCATCGATGAAGAATGGACCTTTCGTTACATCATGAATCAACCTTTAGAATATAACGAAAATGAAACTCGTTCAAACCTCACTTCATTACTGGCCTATTACATAAACATTAGTATTGGATTAGATTATGACAGTTTTTCTAAATTAGGTGGTACTCCCTATTATCAAAAAGCAAGAAGTATTGTAAATCTTTGTCAAGGACAAGCTGGTAAAGGATGGAAAGCATTTGACGGAACAAGAAATAGATTTGTATTGGTAGATAATCTTCTAGACAATTCCTTCAAAGGACTTAGAGAGGCTTATTATTTATATCACAGATTAGGGCTAGATGTATTTTCACAAAACAACGAAAATGGCAGAGCAGAAATTGCCGATTGTATTCCTATTTTACAAAAAATCGGAAAAGACAAGCCTAATTCCATGCTTTTAAACGTTTTTTTTACAGCTAAAGTTGATGAATTAGTAAATATTTTTAGTCGCGCTATACCTAGCGAAAAGGCAAGAGTAGCACAAACGCTTTCTGAAATAGATCCCACAAATAATTCGAA
Source organism: Sphingobacteriaceae bacterium (assembly GCA_024645045.1). Taxonomy (GTDB): domain Bacteria; phylum Bacteroidota; class Bacteroidia; order Sphingobacteriales; family Sphingobacteriaceae; genus CAIKLP01. Next base: position 5,804 of record JAHEGO010000036.1, on the reverse strand, counting down.
ATATCAACAAATTCTAAAATCGAATGAATAAAACATCAATTCCAAAAAAATAAAGTATTTTTAGCTTAGGAAAAAGGAAGGGGAATTATGTTATCAAAATTAATTATTCAAAATTTTGCAATTATAGATCAGCTGGAAATTGAATTCCACCAAGATCTATCTATTATAACTGGTGAAACTGGCGCCGGAAAATCTATTATATTAGGCGCTTTAGGCTTATTATTAGGCAATAGAGCAGATGTTAAATCGCTAAAAAAAACGGATCAGAAATGTGTCATTGAAGGTCATTTTATATTAAGTGATTTAGATTTAAAAGATTTTTTTGATGAGCATTCATTGGATTATGATGTTAACGGTATTTTAAGACGAGAAATAAATACGGAAGGTAAATCTCGCGCATTCATCAACGACACACCTGTAAACCTAAGTACCTTAAAAACATTAGGCGAAAAGCTTGTCGATATACATTCACAACACGAAACCATTACACTAAACAATAAACACTTTCAATTAAGTGTGGTAGACAGTGTTTGCAATCATAAAAATCTACTTAAAGAATACTTGAAAGGATTTAAAACTTTTCAAGAGCAAAAAAATACACTGCAACAATTAATTTCAACAAGTGAAAAAAGTAAAGCAGAATTCGATTATTTACAATTTCAATTTGACGAATTAAATAGCGCTTCTTTAAAAGCATCAGAAGAAAAAGAGCTCGAAATTGAACAGCAGCAATTAACGCACGCTGAAGAAATTAAAACAGCGCTGAATAACATTACGCAAATTTTAGCAGAATCTGACCAGGCTGTAAGTAGTCAGCTTAAAATCAGTGTCAATTTGTTAGGTAATATTGAAAAATATAATCCACGCATCACCGAACTTAAGTCACGTTTATCTACTAGCTTAATTGAAATTAAAGACATTGTAAGCGAATTGGAAGAAGAGGCTATGCAAACAAGCCTAGACCCCAACAGGCTTTCAATTATAGAAGAAAGACTTAATTTGATTTATAAATTACAACAAAAACATCGCCTGAAAAGTAGCGAAGAGTTGCTAGAATTAAAAAATCAAATTGAACAAAAAATAAGTGCATACGCGGGCATCGATGATCAAATAGCACAGTTAAAATCTGCAATTGAAAAAAATGAGATAGCTTTAAACAAAGTTGCAAAAGAACTATCTAATAATAGAACTAATGGCATTCAGTCTTTGAGTAAAAAAATCAATGAATTATTAATCGATGTTGGAATGCCTAATGCAATTTTCGAAGTTTCGCACCAAATCGAAAGCAATTTATCAGAAAGCGGTTTTGATAAAATCACTTTTTTATTCAGTGCTAATAAAGGTTTCAGCCCTTCTGAATTAAGTAAAGTTGCTTCTGGTGGTGAACTTTCGAGGTTAATGCTTTGCATAAAAAGCATTATTGCCCAAAATGAAAGATTAGCTACTATTATTTTTGATGAAATTGATACAGGTATTTCTGGAGAAGTTGCCAATAAAGTTGGAAGCATTTTACAAAGCCTAACTAAAAACATGCAAGTAATTAGCATCACACATTTACCGCAAATTGCAGGTTTAGGCGATGCCCATTATTTTGTATATAAAGATTTGAAAAAGGACAAAACCTATACCAACATCAGAATATTGTCAATGGAGGAAAGGATTTTAGAGATTGCCAAAATGTTAAGTGGCGACAACCCAAGTGAAATTGCCATGGAAACAGCGAAAGAACTTATAAAATCTAAAAAACATTAGAAAAAACGAATTACAAGCATTCTTATTAGTAAATTTACTTTAATGCTATTATATTTAACCCGAACAAAATAAACGATTATGTCAAATAACTTATTAGCTGGTAAAAGAGGAATCATTTTCGGAGCATTGAATGAAAATTCAATTGCATGGAAAGTAGCTCAACAAGCCGTAAAACAAGGTGCAAAAATTACATTAACCAATGCCCCAATCGCTTTGCGTATGGGTGAAATGAATAAATTGGCTGAAGAATGTAACGCAGAAATTATTGCTGCCGATGTAACCAATATGGATGATTTGAAAAACCTTTTCGAAAAATCTATGGAAGTATTAGGTGGTAAAATTGATTTCGTGTTACACTCAGTTGGGATGAGTATCAATGTTCGTAAAGGAATTCACTATACTGAATCAAACTACGATAATATGCACAAAGGCTTTGATATTTCAGCAATGTCTTTACATAGAGTTTTACAAACTGCTTACTCAATGGATGCAATTAGCGAATGGGGTTCTGTTTTAACTCTTTCATACATTGCAGCACAAAGAGTGTTCCCTGACTATAACGATATGGCTGATGCTAAAGCATTGCTTGAATCTATTACTAGAAGCTTTGGATATCACTATGGTAAATTCAGAAAAGTAAGGGTTAACTCTATTTCTCAATCTCCAACTTATACAACAGCAGGGTCAGGCGTAAAAGGCTTTGATGGCTTTTATAACTATGCCAATAAAATGTCACCGCTAGGAAATGCAACTGCAGACCAATGTGCTGAATATTGCATTAGCATGTTCTCAGATTATACGAGAATGGTAACGATGCAAAACTTATTCCATGATGGAGGCTTCAGTTTTACAGGAGTAGACGCTGAAATTATTGAAGCAATGAGCAGTAAATAATTTTAAAATATAAACCATAAAAAAAGGCTTCATTTTCATGAAGCCTTTTTTTATTATTGACCTTCTTCTTTCTTTTTGCGTTTTGGCTTCGCAGGCTTTTCGGCAGCAGCTACAGGCGCTTCCGCTTTAATCACTTTAACTACTACCTCCGCAGCATCAGTTACGAAATCAACTTCTAAGGTGTCTCCTTCTTTCAATTCACCTTTTAAAATTTCTTCTGCAATTGGGTCTTCTAAATATTTTTGAATTGCCCTGTTCAATGGTCTTGCTCCAAAATTAGGATCAAAACCTTTTTCAGCTATAAACTCTTTGGCATTGTCTGTTAATTGAATTTGATAACCCATTAACAATAACCTTCCAAATAACTCTTTCAATTCAATGTCAATAATTCTAAATATATCTTCTTTTTGTAGAGAATTAAATACAATTACATCGTCTATTCTATTTAAAAATTCTGGAGCAAATGCCCTCTTTAATGCATTCTCTACTACAGTTTTAGCATTAGCATCTACTTGAGCTACCTTCGCACTTGTTGCAAAACCTACGCCTTGACCAAATTCTTTCAACTGTCTAGATCCAATATTAGAAGTCATGATAATGATTGTATTTCTAAAATCAACTTTCCTACCAAGGCTGTCAGTTAAAATACCATCGTCTAATACTTGCAATAAAATATTGAATACATCTGGATGGGCTTTTTCAATCTCATCTAATAAAATTACAGCATAAGGTTTTCTTCTAACTTTCTCTGTTAATTGACCACCCTCTTCGTATCCAACATATCCCGGAGGCGCGCCAACTAATCTAGAAATCGCAAATTTTTCCATGTATTCACTCATGTCAATTCGAATCAATGAATCTTCTGATTCGAACATGAATTTTGCTAATACTTTTGCAAGTTCTGTTTTACCAACACCTGTAGGACCTAAGAAAATAAAGGATCCTATTGGTTTCTTAGGATCTTTTAAACCTGCTCTAGTTCTACGAATGGCTTTGGCTAATTTCAAAATAGCTTCATCCTGTCCAATGATTTGCCCCTTCAATTCGTCTGCCATATTTAACAACCTTTGACTATCTGTTTGACCCACTCGTTGAATTGGAATTCCAGTCATCATCGAAACAACTTCAGCAACATTGTCTTCAGTTACAATGTATTTTTTATTCTTAGTTTCAGCTTCCCACTCCCCTTTTGCACTTTCTAATTGTTCTAATAATTGCTTTTCATTATCGCGTAACTTAGCCGCCTCTTCATATTTTTGAGAACGCACAACACGATTTTTCTCTACTTTTATCTCTTCAATTTTTTGTTCTACATCGATGATGTTTTGAGGAACATGAATATTAGTAATATGAACTCTAGAACCTGCTTCATCTAAGGCATCTATGGCCTTGTCTGGTAAAAAGCGATCGCTCATGTACCTAGTTGTTAAGTTTACACAAGCCTCAATTGCTTCTGGTGTATAGGTTACATTGTGATGCTCTTCGTATTTTTCTTTGATGTTATTTAAGATCACAACTGTTTCTTCTGGTGTTGCCGGATTGACAATTACTTTTTGGAAACGACGATCTAGTGCGCCATCTTTTTCAATGAATTGACGATACTCATCAAGTGTAGTTGCACCAATGCATTGAATTTCTCCACGTGCAAGTGCTGGTTTAAACATGTTAGATGCATCAAGTGAACCAGATGCTCCACCTGCTCCTACTATGGTATGAATTTCGTCGATGAATAAAATTACATCAGGTGATTTTTCCAATTCATTCATTACCGCTTTCATACGCTCTTCAAACTGACCACGGTATTTTGTACCAGCAACTAAAGAAGCAAGGTCAAGCGTAACTACTCTTTTATTGAACAAAACCCTTGACACTTTTCTTTGTACAATTCTTAATGCTAAACCTTCTGCAATAGCTGATTTACCTACGCCTGGCTCTCCTATTAATATTGGATTATTCTTTTTTCTTCTCGATAAAATTTGAGAAACTCTTTCAATTTCTTTCTCTCTTCCAACAATTGGATCAAGCTTTCCGTCTTCTGCTGCACGTGTTAAATCTCTTCCGAAATTATCAAGCACAGGTGTTTTAGATTTCGCATCACCCATAGGTTTTTTAGGTGCGGTGAAACTATCTTCTTCTTTGTAACCATCGTCATCAGACGGATTACTTGGCATTTCTGAACTAGGATTTAAACGGAAGTTTTCTAATTGATTTTTGAATACTTCATAGTTAACATTGAATTGCGATAAAATTTGAGAAGCAATATTATCTTCATCTCTCAAAATTGAAAGCAATAAATGTTCTGTGCCTATCACCTCACTTTTAAAAATCTTCGCTTCTAAATAAGTGATTTTTAAAACTTTTTCTGCTTGTTTGGTGAGCGGAATATTTCCTAGGTTAACGTTTGTGCCTGAAGTACCTCTTACCGCATCTTCAACTGATTTTCTTAGCCTTGCTGTATCTATTCCGAGCGATTTAACCACTTTAATGGCTACGCCGTCTCCTTCTCTGATCAAACCTAAAAGCAAATGCTCTGTGCCGATATAATCATGCCCTAAACGCAACGCTTCTTCTCTACTATAAGAGATGACATCTTTTACTCTTGGTGAAAATTTTGCTTCCATATTACTTGATTTCTGGTTTGAAAACGAACTAATGTATCTATTTGTTGGCTTGCTTTCAAAATATATATTATCCACATAAGTCAAAAACTAAGCCAATCGCCTAAAAACTAGTATTTTCTATGTTCAAATGACATTTTGGCAACCTTACTCCTTAAATTTCAGAATTATAAAAGAGATTTTTTATCGATATTTACGTCATAAAAAATCAAACATGTCGGACGAGAAAATAATATTTTCAATGGCTGGAGTGAATAAGATTCACCCTCCACAGAAACAAGTATTAAAAAACATTTATTTATCTTTTTTTTATGGCGCTAAAATTGGCGTATTAGGTTTAAATGGATCAGGAAAATCTTCACTTTTAAGGATTATTGCAGGTATTGATAAAGCCTATCAAGGGGAAGTTGTTTTTGCACCAGGATTTAGCGTTGGTTTACTCGAACAAGAACCTCAATTAGACGAAAATAAAACAGTTATTGAAGTAGTGCGCGAAGGAGTAAAGTCAGTAACCGATATTTTAGAAGAATACGAAAGCAT
>JAHEGO010000034.1:4947-9448 GCA_024645045.1 Sphingobacteriaceae bacterium | reverse complement strand
AAGATCGATTGAGTACCAATAATACGCCAGAAATGGCTACGTATCCAAAGTTTACAGCCTATGAAAGAAATTTTGAAATCAAAGATTTTTTTAAAAATGTAGATTACCATGGAGGCTTTAGTATGGCGGGTAGTAAGCTATATGGTATTGGGACCGACGATCAGAAAGCATCTATTGCTATATATGTAAATAATAAAGTTGCACTTAAAACATTTTCGAATGCATTTATTTTACAAAAAGAAGAGATCATATCATTGCCTGCAGAGATTTCAATTTATTTGGAGTCCGATTCTATTTATCATCCGGGAATTGAGTTTAGGTTTAATGCAAAACAAAGGCAAGTAGTGCTTTTGCGCAAAAAAGATGGAATTGCAGGTGCCGCATTTTTTGATTCCTATCACCAGATGACCTTCGAAGTGGAGCGTATGCAGTGGGATATAGACAAAACAGAAATTGAAATGGGAATGATTAAAGGAAATTTCCAACAAGAATCTTATTTTGAATCTAAAAACTTTTATAAGCTTGCAAATTTTAGAAAAGTTTCTGGAATAGGGGAGATTAATCCACTTACAATTTTAAAAAGAATTGCTACACAACAACAGTCAAACGAAATTAGTATTGCCAGTTATGCAGCTGCTGTAAAACTAAGAGAACAAGATGTAATTGGTTTGCTACGCTCCTTGGTAGCATCCGGTTTTATTGGCTTAAATGAAAATAGGGGTTGGATTTATGTAAAAGAAAAGACCTTCAATTATATTAAAAATGAAGCAGGTAAATTAGATTATGATGGTATTCGTTTTGCATCTTTATCTAGTCAGAGTATTAATGCTAGGTTAAATTTGCTCAATAAAGATCTAGACATTGTAGGGGTTGAACAATTGTTTATGAGTGATTCGCAAAGCGTAAACATTCGCCCTGCCGGAGGATTATTGAAAGTGAAAGCCAACAGAGATATGGAATTCAATGGAAAAGTTCATGCCGGTACACTTGATTTTTATGGCACGAATTTTACTTTCAATTACAATCGTTTTACCATAGATATGCCTAAAGTTGATTCTATGAAAATCAAAATTTTAGGGAAAGAAAATTTCAATGGCAAAAGAGATTTAATTAGTTTAAAAACTGTTTTAAGAGATATCAACGGTGTCTTATACATCGATGACATGGATAATAAATCTGGGTTAAAGAAATATTCGCAATATCCGTTGTTCCAAGCTAATAGCGTTTCTTATGTTTATTACGATTATCCGCATGTTCAAAAAGGAGTTTATAGGCGCGCTGATTTTTATTTCAAAATCAATCCATTCATGATTGATAGTTTAGATGACATTAGTGCTACAACTGGATTAACTTTTCCAGGTAATTTTCATTCAGGTGGCATATTCCCAGACTTTGACGAGACGTTAACCTATCAACCGGATACTTCGCTGGGTTTTATTACTTATACGCCTGAGGGTGGTTATCCGTTGTATAAAGGAAAAGCTAAATATGAAAATCAAATTCACTTAAGTGATAAAGGTTTATATGGAAAGGGTAAAATTGATTATTTAGCATCGGTCACTTTTTCTGATCAATTTTTATTCTTACTCGATTCAATGAATGCTTCCATTGACCGATTTGAATTGAAAAGACAAAAAACAAATCCTTTGGCTAAATCAATTCAGTCTTATATGCATTGGGAGCCTTATGAAGACAGCATGTTCGTCAAAAGTTTAAGTATTCCATCCGATTTATATGTTGGTAAAAATAATTTTAATGGAACCATTTGCTATACACCTAATGCTTTGAATGGGAACGGATGGTCTAATATTAAAGGCGCTGCTTTATTCTCTCGAGATTTTGTTTTCAATCCGGATGACTTTACAGCTGCGCAAAGTATTGCAAAAATCAATGCAATAGATACCACTAAGTTAGCTTTAGAAGCTGGAAATGTGCAATCAAAAATTGATTTTATAGCAAAACAAGGTAGTTTCAAAACCAACGAACGCAATGCTTTTGTTAAATTCCCTGCTAATAATTATGCAACTACTTTACCTGAATTTGTTTGGTATTTCGATTTGCAGCAAATTACTTTCGCGAAAGGGAATACAGTTGCTGATGCATATACATTTATATCTACGCATCCATTGCAAGACTCCTTAAATTTTGATGTGGATCATGCATTGTATAATTTAAAATCTGTTGATTTGAAAATTGACGGTGCTGAAAAAATAATAGTTGCCGATGCGGAAATTAGACCACATGATGCCCATGTAGAAATTTTTGGAGATGCTATTATACGACGATTAGATACTGCTACTATCATTGCAAATACGGAAACAAAATACCATCAACTTTTTAATGCAAAAGTGGACATTTATGCAAGACGAAAATACAACGCAAATGCTTATTATGCTTATAAGACAAAGCTAGACACCTTGGGTCAGCTGATTCATTTTGAAGAAATAAAAGTAGATTCTGCTTATGCAACATTAGGGAAAGGACAAATTGTAGATTCGATGCAATTCTTTTTAAATGCAAAATTAAAATACAAAGGCGATGTTTATTTACATGCTGCTAATCCATATTTAGATTACGATGGCTTTGTTAAAGTAAATACCAAAAGCACCGTAATTAAATCTCAATATTTTAGATACAAAGGATTCATCAATCCAGACACAGTTCAGTTAGCGATCAACGACCCAAGAGACGAAAACAAAAATAAAATATATTCAGGGGTGCATATTGGTATTACTAATTATGAATCTTATGGTACATTTTTAAGTAAAAAAATTGAACCAAATGATGTGGATGTGCTAAATGTAGAAGGTAGTTTGATATATGATGAACAGCAAAAGTTGTTTAAAATAGCGCAAGCAGACAAACTTTACGATTCGGTTTTAAAAGGTCCTTATTATTCTTTTGATGAAGAAAAAGAGGAAGTTTTTGCTGAGGGGCCAATAAATTTAGGTGTTGATTTTGGAACAAAATTAAAAATTCAATCAGCTGGAAATATTACCAGTAAAGTAGCAGAAAATGTGAGTAGCGCTGATGTTGTAATAGCATTGGATTTTGAATTTTTGAAAGAGGCTACACAATTCATGCACAAAGACATTGACCTAAATGGTTACGAAGCGGATCAAGATCGTAAAGACAGACCTGCATTTGATAAAGCGATAGCTGAATTATTATCAACTAAGGAAAGCAATAGGTTTTTAGAGGCGGTTCATCAAGGAGGTGCATATAATTTGCCTAAATTATTTAATAGTGGTTTAGTTATTTCTGATGCTCAATTAACCTGGGATCAAACGCGTAGGTCGTGGCGCTCTAATACCGATAAAATAGGCATCATGAGCAGTTATGACAAAACCATTAATAAAACATTTAAAGGTTATGTTGAAATTGTAAGAAAGCGTAGTGGAAATATTTTAAATTTATATTTTGAGTTGACTCCTGATGTATGGTATTTCTATACATTCCGTCAAGGTCAAATGGAAGCGATTTCTTCTAACACAGATTTCAATAAAATTTTAACAGAAAAAACAAAAGGGGATTCTCCTTATAGTATTTCTGCAATGAAAAGGAAGTTAGATTTTGTAAGGTCTTTTTAATTTAAAAAAATGAAAATACATTTTATTGCAATTGGTGGAAGTGCCATGCACAACTTAGCCATAGCGCTTCATAAAAAAGGTTATCAAGTAACTGGTTCGGATGACGAAATTGTAGAACCTTCTAAGTCGAGGTTAGCGTCTTATCAATTATTACCAGCCCAAGAGGGATGGAACGAAGCAGCAATTACGTCTGATTTGAATGCGGTAATTTTAGGTATGCATGCGCGCGCTGACAATCCAGAGTTATTGAAAGCAAAGGCTTTGGGCTTACCAATATTTTCGTACCCAGAATATTTATACGAACAATCAAAAGATAAATTAAGAGTCGTAATTGGAGGAAGCCATGGAAAAACTTCTATTACTGCGATGATTTTACATGTGTTAAATGCACATCATTTTCCTATTGATTACATGGTTGGCGCTCAATTGCGAGGTTTTGATACCATGGTTAAAATTACTTCTGAAGCAAAAACTATTATTTTAGAAGGTGACGAATATTTATCATCACCAATAGATCGCAGGCCTAAGTTTCATCTGTATAAAGGTCATGTTGCGGTGCTCAGTGGAATTGCATGGGATCACATCAATGTATTTCCAACCTTTGAAAACTACCTAGATCAGTTTAGACAATTCATTGATACATTAGAACCAGATGCAGTTTTAATTTATGCTGCTAGTGATGCAGTGTTAAAAGTGCTTGTGGAGAAACACGAAAGAAAAGACATTCGTAAAATTCCATATTTAGCACATGAAGCAAATACTAAAGATGGCATTACTTATTTAAAAACCCCTGAAAGCCTTGTACCGCTTAGTATTTTTGGAGCACATAATTTACAAAATTTAAATGCAGCAAAATTAGTCTGTGCCGAATTGGGAATAAGCGCAGCCGATTTTTATCAGCACATACAAAC
>JAHEGO010000034.1:0-4847 GCA_024645045.1 Sphingobacteriaceae bacterium | reverse complement strand
CTTGATTTACTGAGTATAAATAGGCTATTGTGGATATCTTGATAATTCGGAAAAACTTCTTCACATAGTCAATTCGCAATTTTTATAAATTTATATTTGCATTTAAAGCAAAATAATGGCGAATAAATTAAAATCAGCATTGCCTAGAGATATAGAGGAGCAAGAATCGGAACCAGTTTCGAAACCAAATGCTGCACCCAAAAAATCAGAAAAGGCTAGTAACGTAAAATCAAATAATTCAGCAAAAGCAATTTCGCTTTTGAATTTCTTTACCGATGGCAGAGCAGTTAAAATGGCAGGCTTGCTGTTATTATTACTGTCGCTTTATTTCTTTGTGGCTTTCTGTTCCTTTCTTTTAACTTGGCAAGACGATCAGAGTGTTGTTGCAAATGCATCACTTAATATTTTGTTCGATGCGGAAAATAATAAAGTAGAAAATTGGTTAGGAATTATTGGTGCAATGATTTCACAAATATTCATTCACCGTTGGTTTGGTATCGCTTCTTTTATTTTTGTATTTAGCTTTTTTATTTTAGGCTATCGAATTTTATTTAAAGTAGCACTATTAAATATTACTAGAAGTATAGCGTATTCCTTGTTCCTATTGGTTTTCATCTCTACTACGCTAGGTTTTATATTAAGTTTTATTACTACAGATTACTATTTTTTAGCGGGTGGTTATGGAATTACTATTAATGCTTATTTGAATGTTATTTTAGGTAAAATAGGTACTGCAGGTTTGTTGGCTTTTGTAGGAATCAGTTGTTTGGTTATTGCATATAACTTTGAGTTCAAATCGCCAATTAATAAAATTGAAAAAAGAATCATTGATACGCTAGACGAAGAAGAATTATTACCTGTGGAAGCAAATCGCAAAGCAGAATTAATTCAACCTGAATTTGAAGCTAAACCTACATCTGTAGAATTTCCAATTTTAAATAAGCCTTTATCGGAAGAACAAATGCCTGTACTTAAACAGACATTAGCCTCGCAAACATTAATTGAAAAAGAAGAGGAGTTGTTAACCGAAACCACTCCAACTGAAGCAGCGATTGAAGATGAATTTGAAACAGTCAGTTTTAAGAAAACTCCTGCAATAGAAACAGATGATGTTCCTTTAGAAATGGCAATTGCGGCCCCTGTGCAGAGTGATGAAATTGGAAGTCCAAGTGATACGGATTTATTAGCAGCAAATTTGGTAAAAGAACTAGGAGAGTATGATCCTACTTTGGATTTATCTTCATACCAATATCCTACACTTGATCTATTGGAAAATTACGGTAGTAGTAAAATTGCTGTAAACACCGAAGAATTAGAGCGCAATAAAAATAGAATTGTAGAAACATTAGGTCACTATAATATTGACATCGCTAAAATTAAAGCAACCATAGGTCCAACAGTAACTTTATACGAAATTGTTCCTGCAGCTGGTGTGAGAATTTCTAAAATTAAAAACTTAGAAGATGATATTGCTTTGAGTTTATCTGCATTGGGTATTCGTATTATTGCGCCTATTCCGGGGAAAGGAACTATTGGTATAGAAGTACCGAATCAAAATCCTGAAATGGTTTCGATGCGTTCGGTATTAGCATCTGAAAAATACCAAACCACCACTATGGACTTACCAATTGCATTAGGTAAAACCATTTCTAACGAAGTATATATTGCCGATTTAGCAAAAATGCCGCATTTATTGATGGCTGGAGCAACCGGTCAAGGAAAATCTGTAGGTATAAACGCGCTGTTAATATCACTTTTATATAAAAAGCACCCATCACAAATTAAGTTTGTAATGGTCGATCCGAAGAAAGTAGAGTTGACTTTGTTTAGAAAAATTGAAAGACATTTCTTAGCAAAACTTCCTGGCGATGGAGATGCGATTATTACCGATACTAAAAAAGTAGTACATACTTTAAATTCATTGTGTATCGAAATGGATCAACGTTACGAGCTATTAAAGGATGCACATGTTAGAAATTTAAAAGAGTATAATGTAAAATTTATTGGACGCAAGTTAAACCCACAAGAGGGTCATCGCTATTTACCTTATATTGTTTTAGTGATTGATGAGTTTGCAGATTTAATGATGACTGCAGGTAAAGAAATTGAAACACCAATTGCAAGATTAGCGCAATTAGCAAGGGCAATTGGTATCCATTTAGTGATTGCAACACAAAGACCTTCGGTAAACGTAATTACAGGAACAATTAAAGCCAACTTCCCAGGTCGTTTAGCATTTAGGGTGAGTTCAAAAATTGATTCTAGGACTATTTTAGATGCGGGAGGAGCAGAACAATTGATTGGTCGCGGAGACATGTTGCTTTCAACAGGTAGCGATATAATTCGATTACAATGTGCTTTTGTGGATACACCAGAAGTTGAAAAAATTACCGATTTCATTGGTTCTCAAAGGGCTTATGCAAGTGCGCATATTTTGCCAGAATACATAGACGAAACTGCCGAAGGTTCTGCTAAAGATTTTAATCCGGACGAACGCGACGCTTTATTTGAAGATGCAGCAAGACTTATTGTTATGCATCAACAAGGCTCAACTTCTTTAATCCAGAGAAAATTAAAATTAGGATATAACCGTGCAGGTAGAATCATTGATCAATTAGAGGCCTTCGGAATAGTAGGTCCTTTTGAAGGTTCAAAAGCAAGAGAAGTGCTCATTAAAGATGAATACGCTTTGGAGCAACATATTAATACATTGTTAAATAATAATAAAGGATAATTAAATGTCCTACAGAATAATGAAGAAGTTAGTTTATATTTTATTTGCTTTATGTTACTTACAATTAGAAGTAGCCAATGCGCAAGTAGATAAAAAAGCGGCAACCATTTTATCAGGAGTGAGTGCAAAATATAAAAGTTATAAATCAATTAATGTTGATTTTGCCTATACATTAGAGAATCCAACTGCTAAAATTAAAGAAACGCAAACTGGAAATTTAATTTTATCTGGAGCAAAGTATCGTTTAAATATTGCAGGTCAAGAAGTAATTTGTGATGGAAAAACAACTTGGACTTACATGAAGGAAGCCAAGGAGGTGCAAGTAAATGCAGTTGATGCAAACGAAGACGGAATTAAACCCGCTGAAATTTTCACCATGTACGACAAAGGATTTTTAATCAAATTTGTCAACGAAAGTCAAGTAGGGTCGAAGGTGCTGCAAAATTTAGAATTGACACCAACAGATAAATCGAAAGCATTTTTTAAAATTAAATTAACAGTAGATAAGTCGGCAAAGCAATTGGTGAAAAGTATCATCTATGATAAAAATGGGAATAGGTATACTTATGTAATTAAAAGCTTTAATGCCAACAACGCAGTTAGCCCAAGTACTTTTACCTATGATGCTAAAAAATATCCTGGGGTAGAATTAGTAGATTTAAGATAATTATTATTCAAAATATTCATGAAAGCAAACCAATCAACACTCGACAAAATCGAAGATTTATTCAAAGCTTTAGGTTATAAAGTACGTTACGAGCGGGGTAATTTCAAACCAGGTTCTTGTGTGCTTTTGGCTTCAAAGGTTGTAGTGGTAAATAAATTTGCTACCACAGACGTGAAAGTTGCTGCATTAGCAGAAATTATTGCACAACTTGAATTAGATTTAACAAATTTAGATGAACAACAAGTTAAATTTTTAAATTCAGTACAACAAGAAAGTTTCGCTTCGTGAAAATAACATTCCTCGGTACGGGTACATCTCAGGGAGTTCCAGTTATTGCATGTCAATGTGCAGTTTGTACTTCTATTGATAAAAAAGATAACCGTTTGCGTAGTTCGGTAATGTTAGAAATGCAGGACAAGGTATTTGTGATTGATGCAGGTCCAGATTTTCGTTACCAAATGTTGAGAGAAAAGGTCAATCAATTAGATGCCATCTTATTTACCCATGAACATAAAGACCATGTTGCAGGCTTAGACGACATCAGAGCCTTTAACTTTAAGCATGATAGGGAAATTGACTTGTATGCTGAGAAGAGAGTTCAACAAGCTTTAAAAAACGAATTCTCTTATATTTTCTCAGATATACAATACCCAGGTTTACCACGCGTAATTTTAAATGATTTAACGGTAGATCCAATAAACATTCAAGGAGTAGGAGTAATGCCAATTAGGGTTATGCATTATAAATTACCTGTTTTGGGTTTTCGAATCAATGATTTTACTTATATCACAGATGCCAAAACCATAACAACTCAAGAAAAAGAAAAAATCAAAGGTTCTAAAGTATTGGTTTTAAATGCACTTCGAAAAGAGGAGCATCTTTCTCATTTTACTTTTGAGGAAGCCATTGATTTGGCTTTAGAGTTAAATTGTGAACAAACCTATTTCACGCATATTAGCCATCAACTTGGTCAGCATGCTGCAGTTGAAAACGAATTGGCTAAATACAACGGAAAAATTGCATTGGCATTCGATGGTCTCTGTTTTTCTATCTAATAAATTGACATTTTCATAAAATTGAAATCATTTATAAGGGTAAAATTGAATTTTTAGATTCAATTAGGATACCTAAAATTCTGTAAATAAGCAGAATCGTATTTTTTTTCACTTTTTCTTGATATAAAAGCCAAATTCTCTATATTTGCAGTCCACAATCACAAGCGAAAGTAGCTCAGTTGGTAGAGCACGACCTTGCCAAGGTCGGGGTCGCGAGTTCGAATCTCGTCTTTCGCTCCAAATTAAACCCCTCCCCGGAGGGAATTTTTTTTGAAAGAGTTTACCAATTTTGATTCGTCAAAATGCCTGGGTGGTGGAACTGGTAGACACGCAGGACTTAAAATCCTGTGACCCTTATCGGTCGTGCGGGTTCGATTCCCGCCCCAGGTAC
>JAHEGO010000001.1:143843-171354 GCA_024645045.1 Sphingobacteriaceae bacterium | reverse complement strand
GTTAAAGAAATTAACAGGAAAATAATTATTACCATTTAAATTTGTAGCAAAATGCCACATCCAAAACGCAAAATCTCGAAATCGAGAAGAGACAAAAGAAGAACACATTACAAAGCAGAAGCACCTGCATTAGTAGTTTGTCAAACTACTGGAACAGTTCACATGCCTCATAGAGCCTATAAAGTAGACGGAAACTTATACTACAAAGGCAAAATGATTGTAGAAAACGCTGCTAACTAACATTAATCACTCTCCTAATGAAAATAGGAATTGATATTATGGGTGGAGATTTTGCTCCTAAGGCTACAACCTTGGGAGCAATTTTAGCTTTAAAAGAAGTTCCATCTGATTGTAGAATTGTCCTAATTGGCGACGAACCAATTACTAAATCCATTCTTGCAGAAAACGGAGTGGACGCTAGTTTGTTCGACTTTGTCCATGCAGATCAGGTTATCGAAATGGGAGAACACCCTACTCGTGCCCTATCACAAAAACCAAATTCAAGTTTAAGTATTGGATTCCAAATGCTCAAAGAAGGCACAATTGACGCCTTTGCAAGTGCAGGAAATTCGGGTGCCATGTTAGTGGGCTCGATGTTTAGCGTTAAAGCTATTCCTGGCATGAGCAGACCTGCTATTTGTTCATATTTACCTAAAGAAAATGGCGGATTTGGCGTAATCTTAGATGTTGGAGCAAATGCCGATTGCAAGCCAGAATTACTGGTTCAATTTGCAATTTTAGGTTCATTGGTTTCTGAAATATTATTTGGTATTAAAAACCCAAAAGTAGGCTTGCTGAATATTGGCGAAGAAGCTGAAAAAGGAAATATACTTACACAAGCAACTTACCCGCTTTTAAAAGAAACCGCAAACATTAATTTTATAGGCAACATTGAAGGTCGTGATTTATTCAACGACAAAGCTGATGTTATTGTTTGCGATGGATTTACTGGCAATATTGTATTGAAACTTTCCGAAACTTTTCACGATATGACCGCTGGAAAAGGCATGGAAGCTCCATTTTTTGCTCGTTTAAATTACGAGAATTATGGTGGCAGTCCTGTTCTTGGCGTTAATGCTCCAGTTGTTGTGGGACATGGAATTTCTAACGATATCGCAATAAAGAATTTAATTTTACTAGCCAAAGAAATGGTTAGTACAAATTTGACTGAGAAAATTAAAGCGGCATTCAACTAAAAAAATAAATGGAGAAACCTCGCGCAGCCATTACCGGAGTATTTGGATATGTTCCAGAATACGTTCTTACGAATAAAGAATTAGAAGTAATGGTTGATACCACAGACGAGTGGATTCAATCAAGAACTGGAATTCAAGAAAGAAGAATTTTAAAAGGCGAAGGTAAAGGCACCTCTGATATGGGTGCGGCGGCCGTTCAAGGTTTGCTAGCAAAAAAAGGAATCGATGCAAGTGAAATCGATTTGTTGATTTGTGCTACTACTACCCCAGACATGCAATTCCCTGCAACTGCAAATATTATTACTGATAAAATTGGTGCTAAAAACGCATTTAGCTTTGATATCAACGCTGCTTGTTCTGGTTTTATTTATGCTTTAACAACTGCATCAAAATTCATTGAAGCAGGTACCTATAAAAAAATTGTGGTAGTTGGCGGAGATAAAATGTCTTCAATTATCAATTACGAAGATCGTACTACCTGTATTATTTTTGGTGACGGTGCTGGTGCTGTTTTATTAGAACCAGCAACAGACGAAAATGGAATCATGGATGCGATTTTGAAAAGTGATGGTTCCGGCAGAGTTCATTTACATCAAAAAGCAGGTGGTTCTGCAAAACCAGCATCTCACGAAACAGTTGAAGCAAAAGAACATTATGTTTACCAAGAAGGCCAATCTGTTTATAAATTTGCTGTAACAAATATGGCAGAAGTTTCTGCTGAAATTATGGAGAAAAACCATTTAGTTGCAGACGACATTGCTTGGTTGGTTCCACATCAAGCTAATAAAAGAATCATTGACGCAACTGCAAACAGAATGGGAATAGGTAGCGATAAAGTAATGTTAAACATTCACCGTTATGGTAATACAACAAACGGAACTATTCCTTTATGTTTATGGGAATGGGAAAGCCAATTAAAAAAAGGAGATAATATTATATTGGCTGCTTTTGGTGGCGGATTTACATGGGGCGCTGTTTATATTAAATGGGCCTACGATACAAATAACTAAATTTAAATTTAAAATAATCGATATGGATATTAAAGAAATACAAGAGCTCATCAAGTTTGTAGCAAAATCTGGTGTAAGTGAAGTGTCTATTGACAGAAAAGATTTTAAACTAACTATTAAAGCGCAAGGAAATGCGCCTGCATTGATTAATATGCAAGCAGCACCAGTGCAAGTGGCGGCAAGCCCAGCTCCAGTAGCAGCGCCTGCACCAGCACCAGCGGCAACTCCTGCAGCTGCGCCTGCGGAGAATGCAAACCTGATTACTATTAAATCTCCAATGATTGGAACATTCTATCGTTCTGGTTCACCAGACAAACCAGCATTTGTAAATGTAGGTGATAAAATTGGACCAGGTAATGTGCTATGCGTAATTGAAGCAATGAAATTATTCAATGAAATTGAAGCAGAAGTATCTGGTAAAATTGTTAAAATTTTAGTGGACAATGCTTCTCCAATTGAATACGATCAACCATTGTTCTTAGTAGAGCCAATGTAATTTTACATTGAAAATATTGCTTTAATTGTTTTTAAAAATTCAAAAGCTATCATGTTCAAAAAAATATTAATTGCCAATAGAGGCGAAATTGCATTGCGAATTATTCGCACTTGCAAAGAGATGGGCATCAAAACGGTTGCAGTTTATTCAACAGCAGATCGCGATAGCTTACATGTTCGTTTCGCTGACGAAGCAGTGTGTATTGGTCCTGCGCCTAGTAAAGATTCTTATTTAAGTATTCCGCATTTAATTTCTGCTGCAGAAATTACCAATGCAGATGCCATTCACCCAGGTTACGGCTTCTTGTCTGAAAACGCTAAGTTTTCTCAGATTTGCCGCGATTATGGAATTAAATTTATTGGCGCTACTCCAGAGCAAATTAATGGAATGGGCGATAAAGCATCTGCAAAAGATACCATGAAAGCAGCCGGTGTACCTACTATTCCAGGTTCTGAAGGTTTATTAACCGATGTAAAACAAGGAATTGTAATCGCTAACGAAATAGGCTACCCTATTATATTAAAAGCTACGGCTGGCGGTGGCGGTAGAGGTATGCGTATTGTTTGGAAAGATGAAGAGTTTGAAGGTGCATGGGATTCCGCTAGACAAGAAGCAGGCGCTGCATTTGGTAACGATGGAATTTATTTAGAAAAATTCATTGAAGACCCTAGACATATCGAAATTCAAATAATTGGTGATCAATTTGGTAAAGTATGTCACTTATCTGAAAGAGATTGTTCTATCCAAAGACGTCATCAAAAATTAGTAGAAGAATCGCCTTCTCCGTTTATGACTGCGGAATTACGCCAAAAAATGGGAGAAGCAGCAATCAAAGGAGCTAAAGCTGTTAATTACGAAGGTGCCGGTACTGTAGAGTTTTTAGTTGACAAACACCGTAATTTCTACTTTATGGAAATGAATACCCGTATTCAAGTAGAACATCCAGTAACTGAAGAAGTAATTAACTTCGATTTAATCAAAGAACAAATTAAAGTAGCAGCAGGTATTGCCATCTCTGGTAAAAACTACGAGCCAACAATGCACGCTATTGAATGTAGAATCAACGCGGAAGATCCTTGGAATAACTTCAGACCATCTCCGGGTAAGATTACTAATTTTCATAGCCCAGGAGGTCACGGAGTGCGCGTAGATACGCATGTTTACGCTGGCTACATGATTCCTTCAAACTACGACTCTATGATTGCAAAATTGATTACTGTTGCGCAAACCAGAGAAGAAGCAATTTCTACTATGGAAAGAGCATTGAGCGAATTTGTAATTGAAGGTGTAAAAACTACGATCCCTTTCCACTTGAAACTGTTAAAAGATCCAGAATTTAGAGCAGGTAATTTTACCACCAAATTCTTAGAAAGTTTTGACTTTTCAGAATAAATAAAAAAGCGAGTCTAGGCTCGCTTTTTTATTTATAAATATTTGAGTTCATCTAAAATACTTTCCTAAATTTGATATCCTATATGTCAGACTTTTTTAAAAAAATACGCAGTGCTGCAAACCCCAATTCTGAGATGTCATTTGTAGACCATCTGGAAGCTTTGCGTTGGCACTTGGTGAGATCATCTGCGGTGATTGTTACGTTAGCATTAACAGCATTCATTTATAAAGATATTTTATTTGATACGATTATTTTCGGCCCGAAGAAAACAGATTTCTGGACCTATCGTAAGCTTTGCGAAATTTCTAATTATTATAATTTAGATGCGGGTCTATGTATTGATAAAATAAATTTCACCATCATGAACAACACGATGGCTGGGCAATTTAATTTACACTTGACGGCAGCATTTTATGCAGGCTTTATTATGGGCTTTCCTTATCTTTTATTTGAACTATGGAATTTTGTTAAACCAGGCTTAAATAAAAAAGAAAGAAAGAATGCAAGAGGATTAATTTTTTACGGTTCTTTTTTATTTTTAACTGGAATTTTATTTGGCTACTTTATCATTACCCCTATGTCTATTAATTTTTTAGGCAGTTATGAAATTAGCTCGGAGATTACAAATCAAATTACGCTAGATAGCTATCTTTCAACGGTTGCAATACTTACCATGGCTACAGGCCTTGTGTTTGAATTGCCTATCGTCATTTATTTCCTTTCAAAAATTGGAATCATGACGCCGAAATTTATGCGTAGCAATAGAAGAATTTCTTTCTTCATTATTATTTTGCTAGCTGCATTTATTACTCCTACACCAGATGCGCCAACTATGCTATTAGTAGCAACGCCATTATATTTATTATTCGAGATCAGTATTTTTGTTTCTGCTCGAGTTGAAAAAAGAAAAAAAATAGCAGACGATTTATTTTATCAAAATAACTAATTATGAAAATTGCAATTGGAGGAGACCATGCTGGTTTCGAATACAAAGAAGTTTTAATTGCCGTGTTAACTGAACAAGGCCATGAAGTAAAAGATTTTGGTCCTTTTAATACAGACTCCGTTGACTACCCAGATTTCGTGCATCCGGTAGCAAATGCAATTAACAACAAAGCGTTTGACATGGGCATTTTAATATGTGGAAGTGCAAATGGCGTTGCCATAACCGCAAATAAACACAAAGATATTAGGGCTGCGATATGTTGGGATAGCCCGCTAGCTAGCCTTGCCCGTTCACATAATGACGCAAATATTTTATGTATTCCTGCACGATTTGTAAGTATCGAAAAAGCCAAAGAAATAACAGAATTATTTTTAAACACCCCATTTGAAGGCGGTAGACATGCTAATAGAGTTAATAAAATCAATTGCTAGTTTTTAAAATACGCATCAATGAAGAAAACTATATTATTAGGGCTAGCATTAGGGATACAAAGTTTTGTATTCGCGCAAAAACCATCAACCCCAACTGACTTTGCAGAAAGTATCAATACTAAGGACCTCTACAAACATCTTTCCGTATTAGCTTCTGATGAATTTGAAGGAAGGGAAACTGGACAGAAAGGACAGAAGTCTGCAGCACTATACATCGCAAATGAATTCGATAGACTTAGGCTAACTCCTGCAGGAAACGATAGGTATTTTCAAACATTTGAATTGGTCAAAAAAACATTGAGCAATAGAAAGTTTATAGTCAATCAAAAATCATTTGATTATGGCGATCATTTTTTTTGCGGAAAATCAATTAGCAACGTTAACTTTCAAAGCAACGAAATTGTTTTTGCAGGCTATGGAATTATAGATAAAAAAAGAAATGATTTCAAAGACTATCACATCGAAGGCAAGATAGTGGTTGTTTTAGCAGGTGAGCCTAAAAATAAAAAAGGAATTTATTTATTAAGTAAAAGCACTAAACAGAGTGAATGGTCTAACAGAAATAAAAAAATTGAAGCCATTCAAAAGCTAAAGCCAAGCGCAATCTTAATAGTAGATGAAGGATTTGCTAAAGCTTCTAAAAGCTACAAGCATCAAATGGAAACACCATCAATGCAATTAGCAGAAAATCAAAAGAGAGGTCCGGAAGCACCTGACAAAGCCAAATTAACTTTTGCTAGCCCAGTCATAATTATTAATGATAGCATTGCAAACGAATTACTTGCACCTTCTAATAAAAACATCAATAAACTGAGAAAAAAATACAGCAAAAGAAGAAGTATAGACCCAATGGTTTTAAGAAGTACTGTATTAGCAAATATCGTATACCTTGAAGAGCCAATGAACTCAGAAAATGTAATTGGATATATTCCTGGTTCAGAAAAACCAAATGAATTTATATACATCACAGCGCATTATGACCACATTGGTGTAATTGGCAATGAAGTATATAACGGCGCAGACGATGATGGATCTGGAACAGTTGGCGTGTTGGAATTAGCAGAAGCATTTGCTTTTGCTAGGGCGCAAGGTCAAGGACCTAAAAGAAGCATTGTATTTATGACTGTGGCTGGAGAAGAAAAAGGTTTGCTTGGTTCTCAATTTTACACAAGTAATCCTAGTTTCCCTATCAATAATACCGTATGCGATTTAAACATCGACATGATTGGGAGAGTGGACAATGCACATAAAAAAGACTCGAATTATATTTATGTAATTGGCGCTGATAAAATAAGCTCAGACTTGCATGAAATCAATGAGAAAATGAATAATGAATACACTCATTTAAACTTGGATTATACTTACAATAGCCCAAGCGATCCTAATCGATTTTACTACCGCAGTGATCATTATAATTTTGCAAAATTCAACATTCCTATTATTTTTTATTTCAATGGGGTGCACGAGGATTATCATAAAGCAACGGACGAAATTACTAAGATCAATTTCCCTATGCTAAGCAACAGAACCAAATTGGTGTTTTATACTGCATGGGAAATTGCCAATCGTGCCGAGCCTTTGAAAAAAGACAAGAAAAACGATTTTGAAAATAACAGATAAGCATTTTTAATTATTTACATGAGCTCAATCGCAACACAATTTCAAACAACAACAGAAGAGAAATCTTTTGATGCGGCTCATCGTAAAAAAATTAAATTCAATATTGGCAAGTATGATGCTGCTGTGGAAAAAGGACTTCCACAGTTTAGCAATTTAGAAGCCGCTAGAAAAAAAGCCCACTTAATTAAATGGAAAACGATTGAGAATTTAGATCGTTACCTATTAGAATTCGAAAGCAACTTTATTAGAAAAGGCGGTAAAGTAATTTGGGCCAACTCGGTTGAGGAAGCTCAAAAAGAAATCCATGCCATTCTAAAAAAACACCAAACTAAAATGCTGGTGAAGTCTAAGTCGATGGCCTGCGAAGAAATTGAATTAAATGAATTTCTAGCTGAACATCAAATAGAATCTATAGAGACTGACTTAGGCGAATACATCGTACAATTGTTAGGTCAAAAGCCTTATCATATTGTAACTCCTGCAATGCACCTTTCTAAAGAAGATATTGCGAAACTGTTTAATGAAAAATTTGGCACCCCGATAGATGCAAGCCCAGAAGCATTGACCATTAAAGCAAGGGAATTGCTAAGAGAAAAGTATACGCAAGCTGGCGCTGGAATTACAGGTGCTAATTTCCTAATTGCAGATACAGGAAGTATTGCTATCACCGAAAACGAAGGAAATGCAAGATTAAGCACCACATTCCCTAAAGTGCACATCGCTGTTGTAGGCATTGAAAAAATAATTCCTTCCATTAAAGACCTAGATTTATTTTGGCCTTTGTTAAGTACGAGAGGTACAGGTCAACAAATGACGGTTTATAATTCTATTGTAAACGGACCAAAAAAATTGGGGGAAAGCGATGGTCCAGAAGAAATGTATGTGGTATTGCTTGACAATGGCAGAAGTAATTTATTAGCACAAAAGGATCAAAGGCAATCGCTTTATTGTATTCGTTGTGGCGCTTGTTTAAACGCGTGCCCGGTTTACAAAAATATTGGTGGCCATAGTTATGATACAACCTATAGCGGCCCTATTGGCAGCATCATTACCCCACATTTAAAGGGCATGGAAGCGTTCAAACATTTAAGTTATGCATCAACCCTATGTGGAAATTGTTCGGAAGTATGCCCAGTTAAAATAGATATTCATAAAGTTTTATTGTACAACAGAAGAGACGCTGTTGCACAAAATCTCTATCCTAAATCTGAAAAAATTGGTTGGTTTTTCTGGAAACAATCTATGTTACATAGAAAACTAATTGATCTCTTTAGCGGAAAATGGAAAAGTTACTTTGTTAATAAATTATTTGCACAAACATGGGGTAAACGCAGAGCATTACCTGTATTTGAAGCACAATCTTTTGCGCAACTTTGGAGAGAAAAAACAAATCCAAAGAAAAAATAAAATCAAAAATACGCTTACATGAAATTCGAACACAAAAATATTTCCAAAGAATTATTAATTGAACTTTATCAGCATTTGCTAAAGCCGAGAATGATTGAAGAGAAAATGTTGATTTTACTTAGACAAGGAAAAATTGGCAAATGGTTTTCGGGCATAGGTCAAGAAGCAATTTCTGTAGGTGCTACACTGGCATTGACTTCTGAAGAATACATTTTGCCAATGCATAGAAATTTAGGCGTATTCACAAGCAGAAATATTTCAATAGCAAAACTCATTGCTCAGTTCCAAGGTAAATCAACAGGATTTACTAACGGTCGAGATCGCTCTTTTCACTTTGGCACGCAAGAACATAAAATAATTGGCATGATTTCTCACCTAGGCCCGCAGTTGGCTTTGGCCGACGGAATTGCATTGGCAGATAAATTAAGTGATTCGAAAAAAGCTACGTTGGTTTTCACAGGTGATGGTGCAACTAGCGAGGGAGATTTTCACGAAGCATTAAATGTTGCAGCAGTATGGAACTTGCCAGTAATATTTATTATTGAAAATAATGGCTATGGACTTTCCACTCCAGTATCTGAACAATATAAATGCGAAAACCTTGCAGACAAAGGCATTGGCTATGGCATTGAATCATTACAGATTGACGGAAATAATATTTTGGAAGTTTATCAAACCATTCAAAAATATGCTTCCGACATCAGAAACAATCCGCGACCGATATTAATCGAATGTAAAACATTTCGCATGCGTGGCCACGAAGAAGCATCAGGAATAAAATATGTACCAAAAGATTTATTAGATTTTTGGGCACAAAAAGATCCAGTAGAAAATTACGAGCAATTTTTACTTTCAGAAAAAATAATCGACGATAGCTTCATCGATCAATTAAAATTAAATTATAAAAAAGAGATAGATGCTGCTGTGGAGCAAGCATTCAACGACCCCGAAGTGCCTGTTTCTAGTGAAAAAGAGCTGGCAGACATGTATGCACCTAGCCAAGTAAATATTCAACCAAACACTTCGAATAAAACTGAAAAAAGATTTTTAGATGCAATTTCTGATGCCATGCATCAAGCCATGCAAAAACATGACAACTTAGTTATCATGGGACAAGATGTTGCTGAATATGGTGGCGCATTTAAAATTACACAAGGATTTGTAGAAGCATTTGGAAAAGAAAGAGTGCGCAATACACCACTTTGCGAATCTGCAATTGTTGGGACTGCAATGGGATTGTCAATTAACAATCACAAAGCAATTATGGAAATGCAATTTGCAGATTTTGTAACGGTAGGCTTTAATCAAATCATCAATAACCTAGCTAAAACATATTATAGATGGGGCCAAAATGTTGATGTAGTAGTGCGAATGCCAACAGGCGCAGGTACTGGCGCTGGACCATTCCATTCGCAAAGCAATGAAGCCTGGTTTACAAAAACACCCGGATTAAAAGTGGTCTACCCTGCATTTCCATCAGATGCAAAAGGGTTGCTAGCAAGCGCAATTGAAGACCCTAATCCGGTCATGTTTTTTGAACATAAATTTTTATACCGCGGAATTAGCGAAGCTATTTTTGATGATTATTATACCACACCTATTGGTGAAGCAAAAGTGCTCAAAGAAGGAAATCAAGTTTCAATAATTACTTATGGACTTGGCGTACATTGGGCCTTAGAATATCTAACAAATAACCCAAATATTTCCGCAGACTTAATTGACTTAAGGAGTTTGCAACCTTGGGATAAAACTGCTGTTGAAAAATCAATTCAAAAAACTGGTCGTGCATTTATCTTGCATGAAGATACCTTAACAAATGGTTTTGGCGCAGAATTAGCTGCACACATTGCAGAGCATTGCTTCATGCACCTAGACGCTCCAGTTGTTCGCTGTGCAAGCTTAGACACCGCAATACCAATGGACAAGGCTTTGGAAGATAATTTCTTAGCAAAATCAAGGTTAGCAGAAAAATTAACAGCCTTACTAAACTACTAAGCAGTTTTTATTTTTTGATTGCTAGTAAGTAATCGCCAACTATTAAACAAGATTCTTCTAACATGAAATCATATGGTTTTTCACCTTTTGGTTTAGGATCTCCTTTTTTAATTGGCGGCAATCCTCTTGCGATTCTTCTTTCGTTATCTCTTGCTAAACTTTCTGCTTCGTTCTGATCTCTTTCTTTTTTAGCAGCAAGCTCATTCAATGTTGCAGTTTTTTCAGCATCACGCTTTTTCAATTCAACAATATCCGTTAAAAGATGTTCAAATTCTTTATTCCCTTTCATGCGCTTTTCGTGTTTTTCCACTAATGCTTTTTTAAGTGGGGAAATATTAGCTAACATTTTATAATTACTTCTTTTAATCTCATCCCATGGAAGAGCTGCAGGCTCAGCACTTTCGCCATATTTATCTGCAGAAAAAACCATCGGGAAAGAAACATCTGGGCTTACACCTTTGTGTTGCGTGCTGCTTCCAGATATTCTATAAAATTTAGCGATAGTTAAATTGATTTGCCCAAACTTATTTGTGTTGCCAATTACACTTGAACCGCCAACACCCATCATTTGGTCTAAGTCAATAGAGTTTTGAACGGTTCCTTTTCCATAACTTTGTGTTCCAATAATAATTCCTCTTCCATAATCTTGAATAGCTGCAGCAAATATTTCAGACGCAGAAGCGCTGAATCGATCAATCAAAACAGCCATTGGTCCATCCCATGTTATACTTGGATCATCGTCTTCACCTACTTCAATTTTATTTTTAGTATCCCTTACTTGCACTACTGGTCCTTCTTTTAAAAACAAACCCGTTAAATCTATTGCTTCCATCAAAGAGCCGCCGCCATTGCTTCTTAGATCAACCACAATAGCATCTACTTGTGCTGCTTTTAATGAATCAATAATTAATTTTACATCACGCGTGGTGCTTTTGTAATTTTTATCACCTGCTTGGTATGCTTTAAAGTCTGCATAAAAAGCTGGAATATCTATGATGCCTACTTTAAGATCTTTGCCGTTTGATTGAATTGTTTTAATTTCTTTTTTAGCAGATTGGTCTTGTAAAACAATTTTTTCTCTTACAATAGAAATGATTTTAGGGTTAGCAATATCTTGTCCTTTTGATACTACCTTTAATCTAACTGTTGTGCCCTTTGCCCCTCTAATTAATTGAATTGCGTTGTCAATTCTCCAACCAACAATATCTACAAATTCGCCATCACCTTGTGCAACCGCTACAAATTTATCATCAATGGCAATTTGCCCTGATTTATCTGCAGGCCCACCAGGAACAACTGCCGCAACCATTACAAAATCATTTTCAAACTTTAATGTTGCACCAATACCTTCTAAAGATCTTGCCATATCTATATTAAATTTGGCAGCATTGTTAGGGTTAAAATAATTTGTATGCGGATCGATAGATTCTGTATAAGCCGTCATTAAAGACTGAAAAGCGTCGTAGCTTTCAATTTTTGAAATCTGCGACAATAAATTCTCATACCTTTTCTTTAAGGTTTCTTTGCTTTTCGCCTCGTCTGTTCCAGCAAGTTTTAAATTTAATAAGTCATATTTCAAACGTTGAATCCAGTATGCATCCATCTCTTCTTGCGTTTGCATAAAAGGTAACTGCTCTCTATTGTAAACCAATGACTCTTCTTTTGTAAAATCAAATGGCACATTTGGAAGTTGCGCAATCATAAATTGAATGCGATTGGCATAACGCGCTAAATAAATATTGAACATATGGTAGGCGGGCTCTAAATCACCCATTACCAATTGGTCATCTATTAATGTACTATTCGCATTAAATTCATCTACATCTTTTTGAAAGAAATAAACACGGTTATCATCTAAAGACTTTAAGTAGTTATTATAAATTAATTTTGACAACGAATCGCCTACCGGAACTTTTTTATAATTGTAATTAGCGATTAGACTAACCACTTGCCTGCTTACTTCAATTTGTTTTTCGTCAGGGTGTAAAACTTTTACCGTGGTATCTGGCGCACAATATGAAAATGCCGCTAAGCTAGAAATCGCAAAAACTCCTGTAACACTAAATAACTTCATATATCTTTTGATCATCATTCTTTATAAAATTAATTAGCGTAATTTTAAGAAAAAAAACGCGCTTAGCCTTAAAATTTTTGTAACAATTGAATTATCTTTAATTTAGCCGAATGACCCCGCTACCTTCCGATTTCATAGAAAAAATCAAGCAGCAGTTTCCTGCAGAAGCCAGTGCAATAATGGAGGCTATAGAAAAGCCAGCTATTACTGCTATTCGAAAAAACCCTATTAAATTTAAAGGCAATGATTTTGCCAATTGCAGTCCTGTTCCTTGGGCAGCGCATGCTTGCTTTTTAGCAGAAAGACCATCATTTACATTTGATCCAAAATTTCATGCGGGCGCATATTATGTTCAGGAAGCAAGCTCTATGTTTATTGAGCAAGTTTTTAAGCAATACCTAACAGATAAACAAGCCTTACGTGTGTTAGATTTATGCGCAGCGCCAGGTGGAAAAAGCACTCACCTATTATCTTTAATTTCAGAAGACAGTTTACTCATTGCGAACGAAACCATTTCGCAACGTGCAAATATATTAGCAGAAAATTGTACAAGATGGGGAAATGCAAATGTAATTGTTTGCAATAACGACCCTGCGCATTTTAAAGATTTTGAAAACTGCTTTGATGTAGTTTTAATTGATGCACCATGCTCTGGTGAAGGCATGTTCAGAAAAGATCCTGAAGCAAGAACAGAGTGGTCAGAATCAAACGTGAAACTCTGTAGTGCAAGACAGCAGAGAATTTTAGAAGAAGCCACTAGACTAGTTAAACCAGATGGTATTTTAATTTACAGTACTTGTACCTTTTCAAAGGAAGAAGATGAAATGCAAATAGAGCCATTTATTCAATCTGAAGAATGGGAATCATTGGCTATTAATTGTGAGACTTTCTCAGAGGTAACAAAAAGCCAATCAACTATTTTGCATGGTTATAAATTTTTACCACATAAAAATAAAGGCGAGGGTTTTTTTATAGCCGCCATTAGAAAGTCTGCCAATTTTAATTCAGGCAACTGGCCAAAAGTTCCTAAAAAAATCAATTATGCAGATAAGAAAGTGAAAGCACTTGCGTCTAAATATATAACTGCTGATCAGCCAGAATTTATTGTGCATCAAGATCAAGTTCTTTTTGTGCCTCATGAAATTTCGACAGCGATGTTAGGCATATTGAGCACCAAGCTGCACATTAAAAAATTTGGGGCTGAAGTTGGGCAGTTCATCAGAGAAGAACTAATTCCTTCGCAGGCTTTGGCCATGAGCAACCATTGCTCAGATGCTTTACCTGCTATCAATCTAAGCTACGATGATGCCATTTTATACCTACAAAAAAATGATATGCCAAGCCAAGGAAATTACAAAGGATGGCATTTAATGAAATATGATGGCTTAGGATTGGGATGGGCAAAACTGCTTGGAAATAGAATCAATAATGCTTATCCAAAAGAATGGCGAATCAGAAAGCAAGAAAATAATTAAAGTATTTGATCAATAATTTTTTCGACACTCATTCCTTCTGCTTCTGCTTTGTAGTTTCTAACTATTCTATGGCGCAGCACAGAAGTTGCAACCGCTTTTACATCTTCAATGTCAGGTGAGAATTTATTATGAATAGCCGCGTGACATTTTGCACCTAAAACTAAAAACTGACTTGCCCTCGGTCCCGCTCCCCACGATAGATATTGATTCGCAAGTGGACTAGCGCCTGTTCTACCTGGTCTGGTTTTTGCAACCAACTCAACAGCATATGAAATAACGTTATCGGCAACAGGTATGCTCCTAACTAATTTTTGAAAATACTGAATTTGTGCAGCTGAAATTATTTTTTTCAAATCAACTACATTATTGTTGGTTGTGTTTTTTACAATATTTAATTCTTGCTCAAAAGTTGGATAATCTAACCATACATTAAACATGAAACGGTCTAGTTGTGCTTCTGGCAATGGGTAAGTTCCTTCTTGCTCAATTGGATTTTGTGTTGCTAAAACAAAAAATGGCGATGGCAACAAATGCTGAACACCAGCAGCTGTAACTGCACGTTCTTGCATAGACTCTAATAACGCAGCCTGTGTTTTTGGTGGCGTTCTATTGATTTCATCCGCTAAAATAATATTTGAAAAAATAGGTCCTTTAACAAATTTAAAATGTCTTGTTTCGTCTAAAATTTCTGCTCCGGTAATATCTGAAGGCATTAAGTCAGGCGTAAATTGGATGCGATTATAGCTTAAATCTAAAACTTGTGCGATGGTTTGCACTAATAATGTTTTTGCTAGCCCTGGAACGCCCACTAATAAACAATGTCCATTGCTAAAGATAGAAATCAAGACAGACTTAAGTACTTCATCTTGACCAACAATTACCTTAGCTACTTCTTTGGTAATTTCACGATAACTTGCTGCTAAAGCTTCAACCGCTTCTACTTCTGAATTGTACATATTATTTTTTATCGACTAATTTATTTTTTACAGCAGCTTCAAACCATTTGTCTAAGGCAGTGCAATATTTAAAATCCTCTGAAATTTTAATATAAGTGCTTGCTCTTTTTTTATTGAACCACTCTTCCATGGTTTTGTTTTGTTTACTACTTAATGCTGCTTGTTGGATTTTCTGGTAATCATCTTTCAAATTAGCACGATGCGGCTCTGTTTTAGAAATAAACTGAATCATTCGATAAGCCTGTTCGCCACTCGGCAATGTATACAAAGTAGGTTGTGAAATTTCACCTACTTTTAAATTCTCAATGGCAAAATATAGGCTAGGATCTAATTGATCCGTTGGAATTTTTGTAGTTCCGTCTTGTGAATTTTGAATCAAGCCGCCATTTCTTTTAGTGGCATCGTCATCCGAAAACTTTGCTGCTGCATCTGAAAATTTAATTGCATTAGTAGAAACTAATGTGAAAATGCTATCTAAATCAGATTTTGCTTTTCTTAAATCTGCTGGCCTGGTAGTTGGCTTAATTAAAATGTGACGAACATTAACTTGCTCTCCTCTTCGTTCCACTAATTGAACAATATGAAAACCAAATTCAGTTTCAACAATTTGAGATAATTCTCCAGGTTTTAATTTAAAGGCTACTGCTTCAAATGCTTTTACTAAAGAACCTCTTCCAACAAAACCAAGCTCTCCACCGCTTTTAGCAGAGCCGTCTTGCGAATACAAAATTGCTAGCGTGGCAAAGTCTTCTCCTTTTGCAACTCTTGCTCTTAGCTCTTCTAATTTATTCTTTGCTTCTGCTTTAGCTTCAGCACTTATTTGTGGTTTTTTAACGACAACGGCCAACTGCACTTCTTTGTTGAAATAGGGCAAACTGTCTTTCGGGATTTTATCGTAGAATTGACTAATTTCATTTGGCGTAATTGTCACACTTCTAGTTATTTGAGATTGCATATTTTGTGCCATGATAACAGAACGAACATCTTCTCTTAAATCTGATTTAAACTCAATCACGGACTTGCCTAAAAACTGTTCCAACTTTTCTTGAGAACCAATTTGTGCAATAAAATAATTCAACCTTCTGTTTAATTCGTCTTCCACTTGACCTTCGCTCACGTCTATACTATCAAGTTGCGCCTGATTTTGCAAGAGTTTTTGCGTGATTAAAGATTCTAGAATTTGACATTTCAATTCTGGCTTATTGGCATATCCTTGTGCAATGTACTGCGCAAATTGCCCGTCAATATCTGATTGTAGCACTATATTCTCCCCTAAAACAGCAACAATTTTATCTGCAATTTTTTCTTGGGCAATTGCAACAAGATTTAATGCTGATAAAATAATCAACAAGGTAATTTTTCTAGCTAATTTCATTTGCGTATTATTTTTCATCCAAGTTTATTTCAACATCTTTCTCTGCAATCGCTTTTTGGTAAACCCCTTGCTCCATGCTATTGATTAACGCTAGTTTTCTTTTATTAATGATACTATTTCGAATATTGTCTATTTCAAAAGACAACGGAGATATTTCTTCTCTATACATAAAGTCTTTTACATGGACTAAGTAAATAAAATTTTGATCCGTGAATTCTAAAAATTTGCCGCTTTGCAAAATGGCATCTTCTGAAAATCTACTCAATGGAACCTTCGATTGAAGCTCATCTAAATATTGCCAAGCAGTATCTGCAAATAAATAATCTGCCGCAAATTGCATGCAATACGTTTCTAGGTCTGCTTTTTCACGTGGCTTAGCAGACTTGAACCATTTTCTTACCAAGTTTAACTGAGCAGCATTTTTTGGAAGCTTTATGAAAGATGCTTTTACAATGCTTTTCTTTAACTCAAAATTGTCTTTATTATTATTGTAAAAACTAAGTATTTCTTTTTCAGTTACAAGGGTGTCTAATTTTTGCTCTACGAGTTGTTGTTCGTAAGAATAAATAACTAAAGAGTTTTTGTAATTCGCTAACTGTTCTTCAATACTAGCTTGATCTAAATTTGCATTGTCTAAAGCTTGCTTTAAAATCACTTCTTGCTTAACCCAATTTTCTACATAAGCTTTTACAATCTCGATACTATCAGCTTTCGAAGTGCCTTTGGGAACAATATTGATTAAGTCAGATGGTAAAAGTTCTTTATCAAAAACGCGTGCAATTGGCTTCTCTTTTGCAGTAATAACTCCTGTGATAAAATCACAGGCACTCAAAGAAAGTAAAATCAAAAACCCAATTACACGCATTTTATAAAATCTATTTAGCAAACAATGTGCGGAAAACAGAATCATCTACTTGAACAGGATACTTTTGCTTCAATACAGCAATCCATTCTTTTTCTAATTTGTTTTGATAGTCAGCAGTAACAGTACCTCTAACTTCATTTAATGCTTTGGTTTGTGCATTAATTTTTGACCTAATTTTAACAAACACTACAGTGTTGTTTGCAGCAATATTATCTGTTACACCTTTTTTCCAAGTAAGACCATCAACAATTGCGTTTTCGCCTTTTTCAAACTTATCAGATTTTATTGATAGGTTTAAAGGGTTGCTCTTGTTGATTCTTCTCAACAACGAATCTTCAGTAATTTTTTTGTTTTTAATTAATTTACGAACCTCGTTTGCAATGCTTTCGTTTGCACAAGTATAAATACTTGCATCTAAACGATCACCCCACTGGTAATTTGTTTTGTTTTGTTCAAAGAAACGCTCTAAGCCTGCTGTGTCTTTCACCGCAGCTGACCAAACTTTTTGGTCTGTCAATTCAAATAACAAAATACCATCTCTGTATTCTTCCATTAATGTTTTAAATTCAGGATACTTTTGATCTAATCTATTTTCTTCGTAATCAAGTAATGTCTTATTTACAAAGTTGTCATAAGCCTCTTTTTTTGACTTAGGCATATTGTCTTTGAACATATTAAACTGGTATTGCGATAAGAAATCTGCATAATCAGCAACTGTGTAAACCGTTGAGCCTATAGTGAAAATAGGATCTTTAGGGTTTACTGTTTCTTGTTTCTTGAATGCAGTTACCGCTAAAGATGAATCAGCTTTAGCATAGAACTTCTTTAAAGAAGCGGTTGTTTCCGTAAACTTATATTCATTTTTCAACTTTACAATAAATGATCTTTTATTTACATCGGCTCTTGAATCACGGCTAATCTTTGCTTTGATATCTGCTTTTGCGGCTTCAAATGAAGGCAATGGTTTGCGCTCTAATAATTTTACAATATGCCATCCATAAGAAGTAGTAAAAGGCTTGCTGTAATCATTAACATTTTTTAAAGCAAATGCTTCCGACTCAAATTCTGGCACCATTTTACCTGTTCCGAAAACAGGCAATACGCCACCGTATTTTGAAGAACCTTTATCCTCTGAATATTGCTTAGCAAGGTCTTCAAATTTTTGACCGGCTGCTAACATTTTATAAACTTCGTTTATTTTGTTTTGGTTTCTTATCGAATCTTCTTTTGTTAATTTTGCAGTAGCACGTAACATAATGTGTGCAACTTTCACTTCTCCTTGGGCAGGTCTTGTGTCAACTACTTTTACAATATGGTAACCATATTTAGTTCTAAAAGGCATTGTCACAACGCCTTGCTTTGCTTTGTAACATGCATTCTCGAAAGAATATACCATTGCGAAAACACTAAAGAAACCTAAATCGCCTTTGTTGGTTTTAGCGCTTGGATCTTCTGAAGTTTCCATTGCTACTTTTCCAAAATCTTCTTTCTTTTCTAAAATTCTTTTACGAATTGACATGATTTTATTGAAGGCTGCAAGCGTATCTTTAGGACTTGCATCTTCTTTACAGGTTACTAAAATATGACTCGCTCTGATTTCTTTTTTTGATCTATCATAGGCTTCCATAATTAATTGTTCAGTAACTTCTTTGTCTGTTAAATATGGCGCGGCTAATTGTTTGCGATAACCTGCTAATTCTTTTCTAAACGAAGCAGCAGTATCCATTCCATAGCTTTTAGCTTCCAATACTTTTAACTTAAAATTAATGTATAAGTCTAAATACTCTCTTAATGTTTTTTCATCTGGATTCGCAGCTAATTTTGCATTGTTCTTTTTGAAAACATTTTCAAATTCTTGTTTTGTTACTTTGTCTCCACCAACAGTCATTAGCGTATTGGCGTTTTGTGCAAATGCACTAAGCCCAATCAGCATTGCAGCAGCTGAAAAATAAATTTTCTTTGACCAAGTTAAATTCTTCATAAAAAATATATTGTTTTAATAGTTTAGTTTTAGGTTTGCTAATTTATGACAATTTTCAATTGTTTCAACGAATTTGAGGCATCAATTGGTATGTAAATTAAAAAAATGATACTTTTACCCATCGAACCATGGAAAATCCACTACATTCTTCAAATTCTGCTGTTTTAACAGCCCTTTTAGGTACTGAGGTGTACTCCATCGTTGAAAAAAAAACGGCAGTACCGGTACCGATTAATTCAACCCCAATTTCTCCTGATCAAGAAATACATATCAGCCCTAATGTAACAACTGAGCTTGCGGATACACCAATTCATTACGAGTACCTTGGCGAAAACAATAAGTACATTTTATTGCTGGTTGACCTCCCATTGACTAAAGAAATTTTAAAAGATCAGGATTTGTTGCTAATCGAGAAAACATTAGCTGCACTAAAATTAGAAATAAGAGATGTGGCTATTGTTAATTTACACCAAACAAAACACCTCCATTTTAAACAGATGAAAGAATTTTTCAGCACCAATAAAGTTGTAGCATTTGGTGTAGATCTTGAAAAAATTGGAATCCAAAAAGATATTCCTAAAAATACGACTTCTCAAATAGAAGGTTGCCCATTTTTATTAGCGAGTTCATTAGACGAACTTCGATCGGACCAAGCACAAAAAGTAATCTGGTGGTCTGCGATGAAATCTATTTTCTAAACTAGAATAGTTTGTTTAATAACAATCGAAATATCATTTTAAAATGATTGAAGTTGTTTTTTAAATACCCGAAATGATAATTTAAGATTTCGTACCGTTCTCTCAAACCCTTTCTCTGGTTGATTTGCGACATGCCGCCATCTAAAAACTTAGACACTACAATTTCTGTATTACATATGGTTTTTGCTTGTTTCAAACATCTAATTAACCAATCTATATCAGCACTAATTTTATAATTTGTCTGGTAATCAACTGCGATAGTTCTTTTAACAAATACGGATTGATGACAAACAATCATTCCCATTTGTAAATCTTTCCAATGTAAATTTGCTGGTGGTCGCAATCTTCTGCTTCTTAAAACTTCACCAGCTTCATTTGTAATTGCAGTGTCGCCATAATATACATCTGCATTTTCTGTACACTGAAAAACTTTCTGAATAGTATCGGGTTCATAAAATTCATCGCCGGCATTTAGAAAAATTAAGTATGCTCCCTTTGCTTTTGCAATACCTTTATTCATCGCATCATAAATACCATTGTCTTTTTCAGAAAGCCAATAGGTGACGCCGCTTGATTTAACAATATCAAGTGTTCGGTCTTTTGACGCTCCGTCGATGATAATGTGCTCAATGTTTTTTTCAGTTTGACTTGCAACCGAACGCAACGTACGTTCAATAAACTGCTCGCAGTTATACACTACCGTTACCACAGAAACCAATGGGATTGATTCTGTATTCGTTTTGTCTGTAAATCTTAATCCGCCTTCTTGCATATCAAAAAAAACCCCCGGATGCAATCCGAGGGTGTAAATATTTTATTGCTAAATATTATTTGTTAGGTTTTCTTGCTTTGAATTTCTTAGCATCTTGTGATCCTAATCTAACCATCGCGCAACGGAAACCGATGTCTGAAGTAGCTGCATCTTCATCCATGAACCTACGAACTCCTGGATTTAAGAAGTATGCACGATCGTTCCAAGAACCACCTTTATATACTCTTGCTTTGTTGTTAATCATACTAGTAACACCGTAAGCATACATAGACTCATCGTCAATGTCGCCGCGTTTATCTGGACTTGCATAAGCGTCATAATCAACAACTCTTTTTACATGTCCTAAACTGTCTTTTTCTGCAATGTTTCCATCAGCATCTAAAGCTGGTTTTGTATAAACGTTACCACGGAATGGATTGAAATCACTTTTATCTTCTGGAGATAAAGGGCGGTAAACATCCATAACCCACTCACTTACGTTTCCAGCCATATTATACAAACCAAAATCGTTTGGTACAAATGCTTTTACTGGTCCAGTAATATCATAGCTATCATTTAAGTAACCAGCTACTCCCATGTTATCACCACGACCTCTTTTGTAATTGGCATACATAATTCCTTTTCCTTTTCCTTCTGGATCACGTGTAGTTAAACCATTCCAAGCATAAAGTCTTTTTTGGTTTACGTTTTCAAATTGAGAATTACCTTTTAAAGCTTTCGCTGCATATTCCCATTCTGCTTCAGTAGGAAGGCGGTAGTTTGGTAATAATATACCATCTTCTAAACGCACTCTACGAGTTGGCTCTCCATTCGGATCTAAGTTTTTCAAATTCTTTTTTACCATTCCTTCGTATTGACCAGAAAGGTATGCCTGTGTATTGAAGTTATCTTCATTAACTTGATTAGGATTGTCTTTTAAAATTCCTTTATCAATTAAAATTCTTTCGTTCACGCGATCTGTTCTCCATGCACAATACTCATTTGCTTGAGTCCAAGAAACACCAACAACTGGATAGTTTTTATATGCAGGGTGACGTAAATAATTATCTACATATGGTTCATTGAAACCAAGTGGATTTCTCCAAACCAATGTATCTGGCAATGCTTTTTCGTATACTTCAGGATAATCTGCACCGTATACACGCTTTAACCAATATAAATATTCTAAGTAGTCTACATTTGTTACTTCAGTTTCGTCCATATAAAATGAAGAAACAGAAACTCTTCTTTCGTAATTGTCGTTATCGAAAGCTAAATCTTGCTCCATAGAACCCATCACAAAAGTTCCACCTTCTATGAATACCAAACCTGGCCCTGTTGCTTGCTCTGCATCTTTGTAAACTTGAAAGCCACCGTTCTTTTTGTCGTTGTATTTCCAGCCTGTTCTAGATGATTTTTCAGAACATGATGAAACAGAAACTAACATGCCTGCCATCAAAAAGTAAACAGAAAAATTGATTAATTTTTTCATCTGTATTTTGTTTTATTTGTTTTTGCTTTTTTAAATATTACTAAAAAAAAGCTGTTTTGATTTGAATTAAACGTTGTAAATATATTTAATATTATTTAAAACCTTAGAATGAAGGGCAATTAACTCGTTTGTAATTCTTGCCTTTAGCTCTTGAAGGAGGTTGCTGTAATTGGATAGATAACGAAAATTCATGTGCTCCAGA
The DNA here is from genome assembly GCA_024645045.1 of Sphingobacteriaceae bacterium. GTDB lineage: Bacteria > Bacteroidota > Bacteroidia > Sphingobacteriales > Sphingobacteriaceae > CAIKLP01. The sequence goes on along the minus strand of JAHEGO010000001.1, from coordinate 148,991 downwards.
AGCAGATGCTCTTAACTCTGAAGTAATGATATCATAGCTATAACCAAATTTGTAAATATCATATTTGAAACCCACTAAGCCAATAAACGAATCGCCATTGACAAAGCTTGAACGATACCAAGTACCCGCAACAACCGGACCTCTGTTATAATACATTCCAATGTTTAATTGACTATTAGAACCTTGTTGTTGGTATAAAATGTTAGGTGAAATGGATGCATTGTACTGTCTTTTACCAACTGGTATAAACCCGCCGGCATGTAACGTGATCTTGCGAGGCAAAGGTGAATTACCGCCATCAAAAGATTGATTTGGTTCAGTTAAATGGTCAACAGAAAAACCGCCAAAGAAATTTTCTGAAAATAATATTGCGCCAGTTCCGAAATCTAAATAACTGGCATTTAAATTACCTGCTGAAGGGTCGTTTGTAGTATAAATAGGTGTACCCTGCGCATCATAACCCCAAATTAAATTATTGGTATTCACTGAATTAGATGAATAAGACGTAGAAATAGCTGGCTTAATCATTACTTTTCTGTTTACTTTTAAATTATAAGAGTAAACTGCAGTAATTCTAGTCGCTTTAAAAACCCCATTTGCTTGGTTGTCGTTAGCAACCATAATGCCAATTCCACCATTTAAATTAGGCATGTATTGATCGTATGAAAAAGCAGTATTTCTATACGCTTTATTTATTCCAGGCCATTGGTTACGGTAGTTTAAAATAACTCTTGGACCGTCTGCAGTACCAGCAAAACCAGGGTTTAAGTACAAAGGCGCTGCATAAAACTGAGAGTAATGAGGGTCTTGTGCTTTAACTCCTGTTAAGGCTAATAAACCAAAAAATAATAATCCTAATTTCTTTTTTAACATGGGTAAAAACAATTTTAGAATATCTGCTATTCTAAGTCAGAACATCAAATATAGATAAAATATTTATTGAATAAAAATAGGCAATTTTACCGAGTAATATCCGTTTAAACAGGAATTTTGATGAAATTTAGGCCATTTGAAAGAATTAGCCTTATTTTTACCAGTTATCGATCTTATGAATATCAAGAAATACATCATTATCAGCCTTTTTTTAGGCTTTTCTAGTATTGCTAGCCCTATTTGGGCCCAAAACAATATACCCGTAAAATTGAACTGGGAACTTAAAGAATTTGCCAATTTAAAAGAACAAAGCCAAAAAGTAGAACTTTTTGATGATGCCATTTTTGATGTACAATGGCAACACATTCCTATTTGGAATAAAAAATTCAGCGGTTCTTTTCAGACTGCAACTTTAACTAACCCGGTATATGAATTAGCAGCAATTGAATATACAAATTCTATTATTAGCCAATTAAAGGAAACAGCTAGTATAGCGTCAACAATTGTATACGAAAAGAAAATACCATCCTTATTGGTTTCGGTAATTCCATTTAGAAAAAATCCTTCAACAGGTAAAATAGAGAGATTGGTTTCGTTTGAAATTAAATTATCGCCAGGCGCTAAAAATTCTGCACAACTAGACAATAGAATTTATGCTGCACATTCAGTTTTAAAAAATGGCAATTGGACAAAATTAGCCGTTTCTAAAAATGGCATATACAAACTTACTTATAGTGAATTAAAAAAAATGGGATGGAACATAGATGCCATTGACCCAAGAAATATTAGCATATATGGAAATGGCGGTGGCATACTGCCAGAAATCAACTTAGCCAATAGATACGACGATTTAGTAGAAAATCCGATCGAAGTATTTGGTGAAGCAGATGGAAAATTTAACGAAGGCGACTATATATTATTTTACGCATTTGGTCCAAATAATATTTACCCTGACACATTAACCAAAACTTTTTCTCACACCAACAATCCATACACACTAAAAAGTAATTATTTTATTACAGCAGACTTAGGTGCAGGAAAAAGAATCAATACGCAAACTAGTTTAAATGAAAGTCCCAATAAAATAATTGATAGCTATCATTATTTTGATGTACACGAAACAAACAATTCAACAGGTGTAAATTTAACAGTTAGAAGCGGAAGGGAAAGATGGGGTGAAGAGTTTAGCAATTTACTTAGCTACGATTTCCCTTTCACCATTCCAGAGCTAGCCCCATCGAAGTCTGTTAAAATAAGAGCCGATTTAATTGGTCGAGCTCAAACACCGGCAAACAGCTCGTTTGTAATTAGAGCGAACGGTCAAATAACGAATACTTTATATTGCTCTGGCGTTGAATTTAGTTACGATGCGGCATATGGATCAATTGTAACTACTGGATATACAGAAATTCCAAATCCAACAGAAAATTTATTAGTAAACATCAGTTATAATAAACCAGATTTAACTGCAACAGGGTACTTGAATTTTATTCAAGTAAATGCGAATTGCAAATTAAAAATGTTCGGAAACGAATTGAGCTTTAGCAATATTGAAAGTTATGGTAGAGGAAAAATAAGTCAGTTTAATTTGAACTTAAATAATATTACAGATGTTAAAATTTGGGACATTACTGACAAAACTACACCTGTAAATCAAGCATACCGAATTGAAAATAATACCGCAATTTTTATCAGCAATACAGCTAATCTTAAATCATTTGTTGCATTTAGCGGCTCAGATTTCCCGAAGCCTGAAATTGTCGGAAAGGTTGAAAATCAAGACTTGCACGGACTCGACTTTGTTGATTTTGTAATTGTTTCTGCCCCCGATTTTATTTCTGAAGCAGAAAGATTAGCAGAATTCAGAAGATCAAAAAGCAATTTAAAAGTATTAGTAATTACAGAAGATAAAATTTTCAATGAGTTTAGTTCTGGAAGTAAAGACGCATCTGCAATTAGAGATTTTGTAAAAATGTTTTATGACAGGGCTGGTAATAACACAGCTAATATGCCGAAGTACTTATTATTTTTTGGTGACGGCTCTTATGACAACATTGGTTTTGTAAAAAACAACACCAACTTCCTTACCACATTCGAAAGTAGAAATTCACATTCCCCTTTTGGCTCATATGTAAGCGATGATTTTTTTGGATTACTAGATGCATCAGAAGGTGATTTCGACTATAATGGCAATCCGGTATTTGGCGCATCAGCACTAGATGTAGCTGTTGGCAGAATGCCTATTCAGTCTGCGTTAGAAGCAAAACAAATGGTTGACAAACTGATACTATACAACGGCCTAAAGGGTGACTGGAAAAACAAATACGTATTAGTGGCCGACGACCAAGATGGTAATTTACATTTGAACCATGCTGAAAATCATTTTAGAACTATCAAGCAGTTGACAAAAAATATCAATGTCGACAAAATATATTTAGACGCTTACCCTCAAATAAGTACACCCGCTGGAAGTAGGTATCCAGAAGTAAATAATGCCATTAACCAAGCAATGGCATCTGGCGCATTGGTAATAAATTATATTGGACATGGAGGCGAAGTTGGGCTCGCTCACGAAAAAGTAGTCACGCTTGATGATATTCATTCTTGGAAAAATAAATCAAGTATGCCATTACTGTTTACAGCTACTTGTTCAGTAAGTAGATGGGATGACCCTGCTTTTCAATCTGCTGGTGAGCAATGTTTATTAAATGCCGATGGCGGCGCAATTGCTATGTTTACTACAACTCGAGTAGTTTTTGCAAATGAAAACGAAGCAATTAACCAAAGTTTTATCAAAGCACTTTTCGATTCAACAAATATTGGTAGCAATTATACGCTAGGTGATTTATTTAGAAAAAGTAAAAACCTTAACGGTTTGGGCCTAACCATTAACCAAAGAAATTTTTCTTTATTGGGAGACCCATCATTACCTTTTGCAACACCACAATATAAAATCATAACAGAAAAAATCAATGAAAAATTAACCAGCAGCAAAAACCTAGATACTTTAAAAGCGCAAAGCTTAGTCAATATCAAAGGATACATTGTTGATGAAAATGGAACTAAACTTTCAAATGTAAATGGTGTTTTATACCCAAGTATTTTTGATAAAAAAACTACTTTAAAAACTCTTGGACAGGATGTTGGAACAAATGGTAGTAAGGTGCAAAATTTCGATATTCAAAAAAATATTATTTATAAAGGAAAAGTAAGTATCACAAACGGTGCTTTTGATTTTAACTTTGTAGTGCCTAAAGATATTTCTTACCTCGCAGGCGCTGGAAGGCTTAGCTATTATGCACAAGCAGGCGCTCAAGAAGCGAGCGGCTCTTTTGATAGTGTAATCATTGGCGGTTCTTCTAATGCAAGTAATAGCGATAGAATTGGGCCAGAATTAAAAGTTTTTCTAAACTCGGAAAACTTTGTAATGGGCGGCATTACCAATGAAAATCCAAAACTAATTGTTAAACTAAAGGACGACAATGGAATTAATACTGTAGGTAACGGAATTGGTCACAATTTAACAGCTAGTTTAACAAAAGATGGTAAAACAGAAAGCATCGATTTAAATCAATATTACGAATCAAAATTAGATAGCTACCAAGAAGGAGAAATAAATTATCCATTCAATAAACTAGCTGCAGGGAATTATACTTTAAAAGTTAAAGCATGGGATGTTTTCAATAACTCTTCTGAAAACAATACCACATTCACAGTTGTTTCTTCTGAAGGACTTCAATTGCAACATGTGTTAAATTACCCAAACCCATTCACTACTCAAACAGATTTTCAATTTGAACACAATGGTGGTAGCGCTAATCTGCAAGTTCAAGTTCAAATTTTTACCGTTGCTGGCAAACTCGTTAAAACCATCAATCAAACTACAAATGGAAGTGGGGCTAGGGTTACAGGTATAATTTGGGATGGAAAAGATGATTTTGGAGATAAAATTGGCAGGGGCGTATACGTTTACCGTTTAAAAATACGTTTGCCCAATGGTCAGTCGGCCGAAAAAACTGAAAAGCTGGTATTGTTAAATTAAGCTTTTGCCTTATTTTTCTATCTTTGGAATTGCAGGCAATTGCATTATAAATTATAGTCAATGAAATTAAATAAGTTAGGTTCAAAAAATATTGGTAAAATTATTTTAACTGCTGCATTTTTTTGTGGAACAATGAATAATGTATCTGCGCAAATTAGCACGCAAAACTTAAATGGAAATGGTGATGCGGTAAATGCCATTACCACTGCGGTTCCATTTTTATTAATTGGTCC
>JAHEGO010000001.1:0-143743 GCA_024645045.1 Sphingobacteriaceae bacterium | reverse complement strand
CTGCATTTTTTTGTGGAACAATGAATAATGTATCTGCGCAAATTAGCACGCAAAACTTAAATGGAAATGGTGATGCGGTAAATGCCATTACCACTGCGGTTCCATTTTTATTAATTGGTCCAGACTCAAGAGCTGGTGCCATGGGTGATGGAGGTGTAGCGACTAGCGCTGACGTAAACGCTAATCATTGGAACCCTTCTAAGCTTGCATTCATTGATAGAAAATATGCCATCGGACTTTCTTATACACCATGGTTACAAAAATTAGTTCCAGATATCAACTTGGCTTATTTATCTGGCTATTATAAATTAGACAACAAGCAAGTATTTGGCGCTTCGTTAAGGTATTTTTCTTTAGGAGATATTACCTTTACCGATAACGCTGGAAATGTAACAGGACAAGGTAATCCAAATGAATTTGCATTGGATTTATCATACACCAGAAAACTATCGGAAAGACTTGGAGTTGGTACTGCATTCCGATTTATTAATTCTGATTTAGCGCAAGGACAACTGGCTGCATCTGGCCAAGATATTATGCCAGGAAGAAGTGTGGCAGTAGATGTTTCTACTTTCTATCAAAACCCAGATTTAATTGTTGATGGGAAAAGAACAACATTTACATTTGGTGCAATGGTTTCAAATGTAGGCGCAAAAATGAATTACACTAATTCAACCGATCGTTTTTTTATTCCTACTAATTTAAAAATTGGTGTTGGTGGAAAGATGAAGTTAGATGACTATAACGAAATCTCTGCATTCGTAGAAGCAAATAAATTATTGGTACCCACCCCACCTATTTATGCATACGATAGTTTAAATAACCCTATCTATAATTTAGATGGTACACGAAAAATAATTGCAGGTAAAGATCCAAATGTATCTGTACCCACAGGAATAATGCAATCTTTCACCGATGCCCCAGGTGGCATGAAAGAAGAATTTAGAGAGATCTACTATTCGGCAGGTTTTGAATATTGGTACGACAAACAATTTGCCTTACGTGCAGGCTATTTTTATGAACACCCTACTAAAGGTGACAGACAATACTTCACCATTGGCGCAGGTATTAAATACAATGTTTTTGGAATTGACCTTTCATACTTAATTCCAACTAAACAACAAAACCCACTAGAGAACACTTTGAGATTCTCACTTACATTTAACTTCGAAGACGCCAAACTAAATGAAAATTAAAATAGGATTTGGCTTTGATGTTCACCAATTAAAAATTGGACATCCCTTTGTGATGGGAGGCGTAAGCCTTAAACACGATAGAGGCGCTTACGGGCATTCAGACGCTGACGTATTATTACACGCTATATGCGACGCTATATTAGGCGCGGCAAACTTGAGAGACATCGGATTTCATTTTTCAAATACAGATGAAAAATGGAAAGGGATTTCAAGCCTCATTTTATTGCAAGAAGTAATGAAGCTGATAAAAGAAAAAGATTTTGCAATTGGCAATATTGACTGCATGATTTGTTTAGAAGCGCCAAAAATTAATCCTCATATTCCTGAGATGAAAAAAAATATTGCAAGTGCAATTGGAATTTCAGAAGAAGATATTTCTATAAAAGCAACCACAAACGAACAAATGGGATTTATAGGTAGAGCGGAAGGTGTAGTTGCCTATGCAGTGGTTTTGTTAGAAAAAACTATTTAAAATCACGTTGCCTTTTTGCTTCAAAAGTTAAAATGGCAGCGGCGTTTGAAACGTTGAGCGAATCTATTTTACCAAGCATTGGAATTTTAATTTGCAAAGCATGCTTAAGCCAATAGTCGCTGAGACCTGTTGCTTCTGTTCCTAAAATAATTGCTGAAGGTTTTTTGAAGTCAATATGATGGTAATCATCTTTTGCAGTTAACGCAGCAGCATAGGCTGTAATTTTTTGTTTTTGCAGCCAATAAAATAACTCTTCAGCGCTACAAATTACAACAGGCACTGTAAACACACAACCTACACTTGAACGAATAGCATTCGGATTGAAGAGGTCTGTTTTTAAATCACAAACAATTAAAGCATCTACTTTTGCTGCATCAGCTGTTCTTAAAACTGCACCTAAATTGCCTGGTTTTTCTACAGCTTCTAATACTAATACTAATGGAGATTCGCTTAATTGTAATTCTTCTAACGATAAAAATACCGGTTTGATTAAAGCCAATAAACCGTCGGAGTTTTCACGATAAGCAATTTTAGCAAAGACTTCTTTTGTAACCGGATAAATATTTTCTGCAGGGAAATTTTCAATGCGACCAGCAATTTCTTCGCAATAATACAAAGATGCAATTTCATGCCCTGCACTTAAAGCTAAAGCAATTTCGCGTTTGCCTTCTACCACAATTATGCCTTCAGACTTGCGCTCAGAAGATTTCTCGATTAGGCGATTGATGTGTTTAATCTTTGGATTTTGTAAACTAGAAATTGTTTCGAAATGCAACATTTAAATTTTATTTTCTAGTTGATCAATGCCACAATTACAATTTCCCGCACACTTACTCTTAGAAGTTAAGTTACGGTAAACCATATTGCCTAAATAAAAGCAAGCTGCTATTAATAATATTGCGACAATTATTTCCTGAAACATATACAAATATAAAAATAATACTAATGTGCTGCCAACCAATTTTCTCCAACTCCAATTTCAACCAAAATTGGCACATTTAAAGGAATTGCATTTTTCATTTTATCTTCAATGATTGCTTTCATTTGGTCTACTTCTTGCAAAGGCACTTCAAAAACCAATTCATCATGCACCTGCATGGTCATTTTAGCTTGTAAACCTTGTGCTTTAATTGCTGCATGAATTTGTATCATCGCCATTTTAATCATATCGGCTGCGGAACCTTGAATTGGCGCATTGATTGCATTTCGTTCGGCAAAACCCCTAACAGTTGCATTCGCAGAATTGATATCTCGCAAATACCTTCTGCGTTTCATAATTGTTTCTACGTAACCATATTCTCTAGCAAAATCTATGGTTTGTGCCATGTAATTTTTTATCCTAGGAAATTGAATAAAGTATTGTTCAATAATTTCTGCGGCTTCTTTTCTAGGTATATTTAAATTCTGAGACAATCCAAATGCGGATTGTCCGTAGATGATTCCAAAATTTACTGCCTTTGCATTTCTTCTTTGTTCAGAAGTTACTTCGTCAATTGCAACGCCATAAATATTTGCAGCTGTTGCAGTGTGAATGTCTAAACCGTTTTGAAATGCTTTCAACATGTTTTCTTCTTTCGCCATTTCCGCAATTACTCTTAATTCTATTTGCGAATAATCGGCAGAGATGATCACATGCTGGCTGTCTTTTGCGACGAATGCTTTACGCACTTCTCTTCCTCTTGCTGTTTTAATAGGAATATTCTGCAAGTTTGGATTGTTTGAACTCAAGCGGCCAGTGGCTGCAACTGCCTGATTATAGGAAGTGTGCACCCTTCCTGTTTTCGGATTGATCATTTCAGGCAATGCATCTACATAGGTAGATTTTAATTTTTGTAAAGTCCTGAAACTTAAAATATGTTGTACGATATCGTGCTTAGGTGCTAACAATGATAAAATATCTTCCCCCGTTTGATACTGTCCTGTTTTTGTTTTCTTGGCTTTTGGGTCCAATTGCAATTTATCAAATAATACTTCACCTAATTGTTTAGGAGATGCAATATTGAACTTCACGCCAGCTAATTCAAAAATTTCTTTTTCTGCTTTCTCAATATCTATTGCAAGTTCTTTGGAAAGCTGGGCCAGTACTGTCGGATCAATTTTAACTCCTTCAAATTCCATGTCAGCCAATACGTAAACCAATGGGTTTTCAACTGCTTTAGCCAAATCAATTGCATTGGTGTTGATTAGCATGGGCTCAAAAACTTCTTTCAATTGCAAAGTAATGTCCGCATCTTCCGAAGCATATTCTTTAACCACATCAACCGCTACATCACGCATGGTTCCTTGGCCTTTGCCTTTTTTCCCAATCAACTCTGTAATAGAAACTGGACTATATTGCAAATAATTTTCGGCCAACACATCCATGCCATGTCTTGCATCAGCATCTATTAGATAATGGGCTAACATGGTATCAAACAATTCGCCTTTCACTTTAATACCATACCACTTCAACAACAAAATATCATATTTAATATTTTGCCCAATTTTTAAAATTGCTTCATTAGCTAAAACTTCTGCAAATTCATTTAATATTAATTTTGCTGCTGCGCTATCTTCTGGAAGCGGAACATAATATGCCTCCCCTTTTTGAAATGCAAATGAAAGACCAACAATTTCAGCAAGGTTTGCATCTGCAGAAGTAGACTCTGTATCGAAACAGAAAAATTTTTGTGAATTTAATTGCTGAATTAGTTCCGCTCTAGCAACTTTACTATCTACTAAATGATAAACATGAGGTGTGTCTTGAATGGTTTTGAAATTAATCAACGCTAATTCCTCTGCTGGCTCTTCTGCTTGATAAGCAGCTGCTTTGGGACTGCCAAACAAATCCATTTGAGCGGTTGGGTTACTTTTTACTGTTTCTGTGATTTTAAAATCTTCACCAAAAACACGACGACCTAAAGTTTTAAATTCAAGTTCAGCAAATAAGGGCTCTAATAAATCCCTATCAGGCGCTTCTAATAACAAAGCGGCTTCATCTAATTCAACTGGTACATCTAATATAATAGTTGCCAATTTTTTAGACATCAACCCCTGTTCTTGAAAATTTTCTACGTTTTCTTTTTGTTTTCCTTTTAACTCATGAGCATTGGCAAAAATATTTTCCATCGAGCCATAGCGACGAATTAAATCTTTGGCCGTTTTTTCTCCAATACCAGGTATGCCTGGAATGTTATCAACCGCATCCCCCCATAATCCTAAAATATCTATCACTTGGTGCACGTGCTCAATCTCCCATTTCTTCAACACTTCTGGCACGCCCATTATTTCTACATCGTTACCCATTCTGGCTGGCTTGTAGATGAAAATATTTTCAGAAACCAATTGTGCAAAATCTTTATCAGGTGTCATACAATAAACAGTATACCCTTCTTTCTCTGCTTTTTTTGCAAGTGTTCCAATAATGTCATCTGCTTCAAAACCATCTTTAGTAATTACTGGAATTTTAAACCCCTCGATCAATTGAAACACATAAGGAATTGCAGCAGATAAATCTTCTGGCATGGCCTCACGATGTGCTTTGTAGTCTTCAAAATCTGTATGACGCTCAGTTGGTGCAGCAGTATCAAAAACCACTGCAATGTGACTTGGCTTTTCTCTTCTCAATAATTCCAAAAGTGTATTGGCAAAACCAAATACAGCTGAGGTGTTAAGGCCATTGGACGTAAATCTAGGAGATTTACTCAAGGCAAAATGTGCGCGATAAATCAGCGCCATTCCATCTAGTAGGTATAATTTCTTCTCTTGCATAAGCTTATTCCAAAGTTATAATAATCTTCATATTTATAGGACAATTATGAATGGATATTGAAAAATATTAGTGGATATTCCTTAATTTTAGGCATGGGAAAATTAATAGCCGAATTCAATGCGTATCGGGAAAAAATGAATACGCGAATTCTAGATGAAAAAAACTTAAATATCAATCGATTTTTCAATTTAGATACCACCAGTTATGCTGCAGGAGCCCTTCCTGTTAAAACCAAAGAAATGCTTGGTCTAGTTTCCTCAATGGTATTACGTTGCGACGATTGCATTAAATACCATTTGGGCAAATGCAAAGAAGAAGGCGTAAGCAGCGCTGAAATTTGGGAAATATTTATGATTGCTAATTTAGTTGGTGGCAGCATCGTAATTCCTCATTTCAGAAGAGCAGTGGAGTATTGGGACGAATTAAACGAATTATAAAATGCAAAAGAGATGTGATTGGTGTTTGTCAGATCCCATTTATATTCAATACCATGACCAAGAGTGGGGAAAAGAATGCCACGACGACAAAGTGCTGTTTGAGTTTTTAATACTGGAAAGCGCACAGGCTGGATTAAGCTGGATTACTGTGCTTCGAAAACGGGCAGGCTACCGAAAAGCGTTTGCTAATTTCGATGCAAAAAAAATTGCAAAGTTTGATGAAAATAAAGTGGAAGAGCTCATGCAATTCGAGGGAATTATTCGCAATAGACTAAAAATAAAATCTGCGATCAGTAATGCTCAAATATTTTTAGCCATTCAAAAAGAGTTTGGAAGTTTTGATACCTATTTATATAGCTTCATGCCCAATCAAAAAAGAATAGTCAACAAAAGAAAGTCGCTCAAGGACATTCCTGCAAGCAGTCCAGAATCGGATGCAATAAGCAAAGATTTAAAGAAAAGAGGATTTAAATTTTTTGGCACCACTATTTGTTACGCGCACATGCAGGCAACCGGAATGGTAAACGACCACTTAGTAGATTGCCATTGCTATGAAAGTAATTCTTGAGTTGGATCCCAAAAAACTTTTTTAAAATCTACTATTTGATCGTTGATGATTTGATGTCCTTCAGATTGCAACATTTCTTCCATTAAGTTTTCTCCAGGAAAATGATGTTTACCTGTCAACTGTCCATTCCGATTAACAACCCGATGCGCAGGCACATCAAGCAATGCATGAGATGCATTCATAGCCCAGCCTACCATTCTAGATGCTTGCTTTACACTTAAATAATTTGCAATGGCTCCATAAGAGGTAACTCTCCCTTTTGGGATTTGACGCACAACAGCATACACGCTTTCAAAAAAATTATGATCTGCTTTCATCAAATGAAAACTTTAAGTAATTAATATTTTTACCCAAGGCAAGGTACTTTTTTTCATAGGTTGTTTGAATGCGCAATAAGTCATCTAGTATTTCATCTTGATATAAATCAGTTGTATCTGCAATAATTTTAATGGCTTGCGATTGCAAAAGTTCTTTAGTGTATTCATACAAAGCATCGCTGTCTGTTTTCAAGTGAACAATACCATTGGGTTGTAATAGTGTTTGATAATACGCTAAAAAACGATTCGAAGTTAGTCGCTTTCTTTCTCTGCTAATTTGCGGTTGCGGATCTGGAAATGTAATCCAAATTTCTGCAATTTCTGCTGGATCAAAATGAGCTAAAATACTTTCAATTTCAATTCGCAAAAATGCTACATTTTGCATTTTGTTTTCTAAAGCTGTTTTAGCACCTCTCCATATTCTGGCTCCTTTTATATCAATTCCAATAAAATTCTTTGAAGGATATTGCTCAGCTAAATTAACAGTATACTCCCCCCTACCACAACCTAATTCCAAAACAATTGGATGGTCGTTCTTAAAATAGTTTTTTGCCCAAGCTCCTTTATGTATAGGCTCTAGCTCAAATACATTTGCAAATTCTGCAATTTCTTTGAAGCGTTTTAGTTTATCTTTTCCCAATTTGAATGTAATTTTAGCAAAGGTTATAAAAAAAACGCGTTTTATAAAGTTGCGTTTAAAAGGTTATAATTTCTGAGAAGATAAATGTATTTTTGACTTCAGATTGAAAAAGAGCATACATGAACAAAGACGCTAAAATATATATTGCTGGACATAGAGGAATGGTTGGTTCGGCTATACATAGAAAATTAACTAAAGAAGGTTATCGCAATTTGATATTCAAAAGCTCTTCAGAATTGGATTTAAGAAATCAAGCTGCGGTTGAGACTTTTTTTAATTTAGAAAAACCTGAATACGTATTTCTAGCAGCAGCTAAGGTTGGTGGTATTGTTGCAAACAATACTTATCGTGCAGATTTTTTATATGAAAATTTAGCAATTCAAAACAACATCATTCATGCAGCACACTTACATCAAGTAAAAAAATTAATGTTCTTAGGTTCGTCTTGCATATATCCTAAGCTTGCTCCACAACCATTGAAAGAAGAAAGTTTATTGACCGGTTTGTTAGAAGAAACTAACGAGCCCTATGCTATTGCAAAAATAGCTGGTATTAAAATGTGTGAAGCTTATAGAAGTCAATATGGTTGTAACTTTATTTCTGTGATGCCAACAAATTTATATGGCTATAACGACAATTACCATCCACAAAATTCTCACGTACTGCCTGCATTAATTAGAAAATTTCATGAAGCAAAACTAAATCAATCTGCACATGTTGAAATTTGGGGCACAGGTACTCCACTTAGAGAATTTTTGTTTGCGGATGATTTAGCAGATGCTTGTTATTTTTTAATGCAAAATTACAACGATTCAGGCTTTTTAAATGTTGGCGTAGGACATGACATCAGCATCAAAGACTTAGCATTATTAATTAAAGAAATAATAGGATTTGAAGGCGAGATTGTTTTTGATAGTAGCAAGCCTGATGGCACACCTAGAAAACTAATGGACGTTAGTAAATTAAGCGCGTTAGGCTGGAAATACCAAACACCATTAGCAGACGGAATCCGATTAGCTTATGCAGATTTTTTGAGCAAAAATTAATTGCCCGAAAAATTCGCTTTTCTTTTTTCTAAAAACGCAGTTGTTCCTTCTTTAAAATCTTTAGTGCCAAAGCAAGCTCCAAAATTTTCAATTTCTGCAGCATAACCATTTGCACCTGCAACAAAACCAGCATTAACAGATTGAATTGCAAAGCTAATTGCAACAGGTGATTTAGAAATCACTTTTGAAATAATTTCTTCGCATTTAGTAATTAATTCTTCTGCTGGCACAACATGATTAACCAAGCCAATCCTATATGCTTCTGCAGCGTTAATAACATCTGCCGTTACAATCATTTCCATTGCCCTACCCTTGCCGACCAATTGAGGCAATCGCTGTGTTCCACCGTAACCAGGTATTACGCCCAGACCAACTTCTGGTAAACCCATTTTTGCAGTTTCAGATGCAACCCTAATATGACAAGCCATCGCTAACTCCAAACCTCCGCCTAATGCAAAGCCATTGATGGCCGCAATAACTGGCTTAGGGCTATTTTCAATTAAATCGAAAACACTTGCATGTCCTTCACTACTCAACGCCGCTCCTTGTGCAACGGAAAAATCTGCAAACTCTGAGATGTCTGCTCCAGCAACAAATGCTTTTGATCCATCACCAGTTAAAATAATTGCACGCACATCGTCGTCTGCAAAAGCAGCTTTAAATGCTGCATTTAATTCTGACAAAGTTACTTTGTTTAATGCATTTAATTTGCTTGCACGGTTAATCGTAATATGCAATGTAGCATTCTTGTTTTCGGTTAAAATGTTTTCGTATGGCATTAGTTGAAGATTATTTTTTCAATATCTATTACTTTTTTTCTATAAGCTTTTTTAAATGATTGAGAGGTTAGAATGCACCAAACTGGGCTAGTTGCGCCTTTGTTGATTATTAACAAACGAGTGTCTCCTAACAACCATTCGTAACCTAAGGTTGTCGATAAAGTATCGGCATGTGTAGTTGCGTTTTCTAAAATTTTAGGCTCGCCAAAATCGGTGCTTAGTTTTGCAATAACTGAACCTAATTCTCTAAACCTTAAATCGAAATGCACTTCCACTAACTCTTCTTGGTAAAACCTGAAGTTGCAATAATCATAATGAAAGTTTCCATAAAAAATTGAATCCTTATTGTTGATTTCGCAATTACTGAATTTATCCCCTGCATTTGTTTGACTGCATTTTGATAAAACAGGAATAGACTTTTTACTCGAACCCCATTGATATATTTTATACCCAGTTTTGGTTATTTGCGCATTTGCATTAAATGCAAATAAAATTAAAATAAGGTATATGATTTTTTTCATTAGAAATTTCTATTTGCTGCAACCCATTCTGTGATATATGTTACAATATTTGCAGTAGATGTACCTGGCGCAAACAATTGCCCTACACCCATTTGAGCCAATTGCTCCATATCTGGCTCTGGAATAATTCCACCGCCCGTAAGCAACACATCATTCATTCCTTTTTCTTTCATCAAATTGATAATTTTAGGAAATACCGTTAAGTGTGCGCCACTTAAAATACTTACACCAATTGCGTCAACATCTTCTTGCAATGCAGCATTGACGATCATTTCGGGCGTTTGTCTTAAACCCGTATAAATCACTTCCATCCCTGCATCACGCAAAGATGTAGCGATAATTTTTGCACCTCTATCATGCCCATCTAATCCACATTTTGCTACTAATACTCTAATCGGTCTTTTCATGGTTTTTGATTAGTTGAATATAATTAAACAATTGCGTTAAATTGATCGATGGCCAATTTTAATCTATTGGTAATTTTATCTTTCCCTATTAATGCTGTTAGCTCAAATATAGCAGGGCCAGCAGCTTGACCAGATATTGCAATTCTAAAAATTTGCATGACCGAGCCTGCGCCAATGCCATTTTTTTCTGCACAAGCTTTGAAAGTAGCCTCTAAATTTATCGCATCAAAACTGTTTGTGTTTTGTAAATCAATTAGTAATGATTGCATAAATGCAGGCACCGCATCTTTCCATTTCTTCTTCACTAAATCTTGATCAAAAGCGCTAGGCTCCTCAAAGAAATAACTAGATAGCGACCAAAATTCATTTTGAAATTGGGCTTTTTCTTTAATCAATTCACATACAGATTGAATGTAAGTTTCTTCGAAATCAAATCCTTTTGATTTTATTTCTTCTGCAAAAGTTTTGGCTAAGATAGCGCTCGGCGTTTGACGAAGGTATTGTTGATTAAACCATTTAGTTTTAGCAGCATCAAATTTAGCACCTGATTTAGATATTCTTTCAATGCTGAAAGCTTCAATTAATTCGGTCATACTAAAGATTTCTTGCGTAGTACCTGGATTCCAACCTAATAATGCAAGCATATTGATGAATGCTTCTGGAATGTATCCGTTTTCTCTGTAACCTGAACTTATTTCTTCTGTAAAAGGATCTTTCCATTGTAAAGGAAAAACCGGGAATCCTAATCTGTCTCCATCACGTTTACTTAGTTTTCCATTACCATCTGGCTTTAGCAATAATGGTAAATGTGCAAACTGAGGCATTACGTCTTCCCAACCTAAATAACGATACAACAAAACATGCAATGGCGCCGATGGCAACCACTCTTCTCCCCTAATTACATGAGTAATTTTCATTAAATAATCATCCACCACATTGGCTAAATGATAAGTTGGCATACCATCAGATTTGAATAAAACTTTATCATCCATTTGTGAAGTTTGCACTAACACATTTCCCCTGATTAAATCTACTACACGCACTTCTTCTTTGCGAGGAATTTTCATCCTAATTACATAAGCATCGCCGGCCGCTAACCTGCGTTCTACTTCATCACTAGGCAAGGTGAGTGAATTTTTCATTCCCTCGCGAGTAATGTAATTATATTGAGGAGAAGCAACATTTGCTGCTTTTAAATTTTCGCGCATTGCTTCCAATTCTTCCATGGTGTCGAATGCATAATATGCATGACCCGCTTCAACTAATTGTAAAGCATATTGCTTGTACATTTCTTTTCTTTCAGATTGACGATATGGTGCGTGCGGACCTCCAACATGCACACCTTCATCAAAAGTAATTCCGCACCATGCTAAAGATTCAATGATGTAATTTTCAGCACCTGGCACATACCTGGTTTGATCGGTGTCTTCGATACGAAGCAACATGTCACCACCGTGTTTTTTTGCAAACAAATAATTATAAAGCGCAGTACGAACTCCACCCATGTGTAATGGGCCAGTAGGACTAGGCGCAAATCGAACGCGAACTTTTCTTTCCATAAGCTTACAAATATAAGCAATTTGCATGCTAAAGATAGCTTTTAGGGCAATTTTGAATCCCAAAATGGCCATAAAGGCGATTTCTTTAAAATTTACATCGAACGACGATTAATTAGTATTTTCGTTCAATGAATAGCCCAGAAACCAAAAAAAAGAATAAAAAAATAATGTTGCTCATCTTTGCAGCAATTATTGGGCTTTCTTCTTTGATCTATACGAACATATTAGTTAGCAAATTGCAAGTTGAAGAAAAGCAGAAAATCGAATTGCGAATTGAAGCAACTAAGCAACTCATCAAAGCGACCGACGGAGAATTCATTGTATTTCTTTTTGAAAACATCATTAACAACAATGACATGGCTACCATTATCGCTGATTCCAACGATGTGGTTTTGCATAGCAGGGGCTTAGACTCTACTAAAACTTTTGATGCAAATAATGAGCCGAATAAAATCTACGATCCAAAATATTTTCAAGAACAATTAGCTATCATGAAAGAACAACATGAGCCAATTATTTATGAAGTAATTCCTGGAGAAAAGCAATTTATATATTATAAAGATTCTTCTATCTTAATGCAGTTGAAAATTTATCCTTATTTTCAATTAGCCATAATTGCGGTATTTCTTTTTGTATCATACCTTGCATTTAGCGCCAGTCGAAAATCGGAGCAAAACCGCGTATGGGTTGGACTTGCTAAAGAAACGGCACATCAACTTGGAACACCCATTTCATCTTTACTTGCTTGGGTTGAACATTTGAAAAATAAAATTTCTTCGCAAGACTTAAGCATTGTTGAGGAAATGGAAAACGATATCAAGAAATTAGAAATTGTTGCCGATCGATTTTCTAAAATAGGATCTGTACCTGTTTTGAAATCAGAGAATGTTTATGATACGTTGGAAAGGAATGTTGCTTATATTAGAAAAAGAACAAGTGAAAAAATTAGCTTTGAAATTACAGGTGATAAAAACGCAACAGCACAAATTAACCATTCTCTTTTCGATTGGGTAATAGAAAATTTATGTAACAATGCCATCAACGCGATTGGAATTCAAGGCGCAATAAAATTGAATATTATTCAACAAAAAAATAAGGTCTTTATTGATATTGCAGATACAGGAGCAGGAATTCCAAAATCAAAATTTGAAACCGTATTTGAACCTGGCTACACTACTCGCAAAAGAGGCTGGGGGCTTGGGCTTTCGCTCGTTAGGCGAATTATTGAGAATTACCACAATGGACAAATTGTCGTAAAAGAATCTGTTGTAGGCAAAGGGAGCACCTTTAGGATTACATTACATGCTTAAAAGAATTTTACTTCTTTCTTTAATTGCTTTGCAATATTTTACGGTAATTGCACAAGAAAATAAACTATCAAACAATTATATTTCATCGATAGACTCGAGCCATATTGACCTAAAATATTTGAATGCCTATTGGTCTGTTGACCCTGCTATTAATTATATTAATGGAGAAGTTAAATATCAATTTGAGGCTATTGAAAACACAAATTCTATTCAATTTTCTTTGTCTAAAAAGTTAAAAGTTGACGCAGTTATTTACCATAACGATAGTATCCGTTTTTCACATAACTATTTCAATCAACTTATTATTTTTCTGCCTAATGAAATAACAAAAGGTCAAAAAGATTCCATTATTATTCATTACCAAGGTGCACCGTCTAAATCAGGATTTGGCGCATTTACCCAAAGCAACCACGGCTACGGCCCAATTATTTGGACGCTTTCAGAACCTTTTGGCTCATTAGAGTGGTGGCCGTCAAAGTTAAACTTAACTGACAAAATTGATTCAATTGATATTTTTATTCGCAACCCTAAACCGTATTTAGCAGCAGCTAATGGCTTACTAATTCACACAGACTCTAGCAACAACGATTACATTTATCATTGGAAACATCGCTATCCAATTGTAAGTTATTTAGTAGCATTTGCAGTAAGTAATTACGAACAATATACCGACACTGCAATGCTATCAAATGGACCATTGCCAATTTTAAATTATGTGTATCCGCAAAATTTAACAAATGCAAAAATTCAAACCAAAGCTGTTATTCCAATTTTAAAATTATATGAAAGTTTAGCAGGCCCATATCCATTTGCAAAAGAAAAATATGGGCATGCGCAATGCGGATTTTCTGGTGGAATGGAACACCAAACCATGAGTTTTATGGGCAACTTTAATAGAGGGTTAATTGCACATGAACTTGCACATCAATGGTTTGGAGATATGGTTACTTGTGGAAGCTGGAGTGATATTTGGCTCAACGAAGGCTTTGCCACCTACTTTGCGGCTTTAACAAACGATTTTGGAGTGGATCCAGCGCAATGGAACCTATTTAAAACCAGCACCATTAGTTATGTGACCGACCAAACCAATGGTGCGGTACAAGTGCTAGACACCAACAATGTGTCTCGCATATTTGATGAACGCCTATCTTATAAAAAAGGTTCTTATTTATTGCACATGCTTAGAGGTATGATGGGAGATTCGCTCTTTTTTCTGGGCATAAGAAATTATTTGACAGATCAAAAACTGCAACATCATTTCGCAAATACACAACAATTACAAAATCATTTAGCGGATGTTTCTGGTATGAATTTGAATAGCTTTTTCAAAAACTGGTTTGAAGGAGAGGGCTATCCTAATTACGAAGTGCTTTGGAGAAATGAATCCAACCATCAAGTTATAGTTACAATTAAACAAAAAACAAGCGATCCTAGTGTATTGTTTTTTGATATGCCTATTGAGCTTCAATTAAGTGATGGGAATCAAGACACGCTATTAAAAGTCAATCATCAATTTTCTGGACAAGACTTTATTTTAGATTTGAACTTCACTCCTAATGAATTAATTTTTGATCCCAATCGTTGGTTATTAGCGAAGTCGAAAGTATCTAATATTGCAGATGCAGGAAATTTAGGAAAAATCACCATTGCTTTAAAACCCAACCCTGCAAAAGAAAGCCTCCATGTGGCATTTTCAAAAGCTGTAGCTTTAAAAGAAATTAAAATTTACAATTCACAAGGCACACTGCTAAAATCTTTGGTATATAATGGAAGTTTTAGTTTAGCTGAAGATGTTTATTTAGCAGATTTATCTGCTGGATATTACTTGCTAAAAATGGTTACCGAAGAAGCAGTTTTAAGCAGCCCTTTTATAAAATTTTAATCAAAAAAAAAGCCCGAACATTTCTGCTCGGGCTTTGCTAATTGTTGAAGTTATTTGATAACAAATTTGCTTGAATTTGTTTTGTCTCCTGAGATTGCCTGGATAACATAAACTCCTTTTGCAAGATGTGTTAAATCTAATTGCTCTTTATGAACACTTAAATTTTCATTTCTATCTAATTCAAAAACTACTTTCCCTAATTGATCCAATACTTTTATTTTCAATGCACTAGGCGACTCTGTTAACAATAACAAGTTTAGAATCCCTGAACTTGGATTCGGTGTTATTTTAAATTCTTTAACATTCACACTTATACCGGCAAGCGCAGTAACTTCAAGTGTTCTGGTTGCAGCATTTACACAACCGGCTGTATCTGTATAAGTATAAGTAATGTTAAAAATGCCTACGCCACTTACCGCTGGATCAAAAATTCCATTGCTTACACCAGTTCCAGAATAAACACCACCTGCAGGCGAACCACCATATAAAGTTACTGGTCTGCCATTTGGATTTACTGGCATTAAACTATCAAGTGTAACAACTGGTAATGGTTTAAATCTGATTTTAAAAGTATCAGTTGTAGCCGAACACAATCCATTCGATGCTAAAATATTACAGTAATAGTCGCCAGAAGTATTAACTGTAATGCTTCTTGATGTTGCACCAGTGTTCCACGCATATGTAGCCGCAGCCTGAGATGCAGTAATTGTTACTGTTTTACCTACACATAAATTATTACCACTTACTATCCCTGAAGTTTTTGGTAAAGCATTTACAATTATATAACCATCTTTGTCTTGCACTTTTCCATCGACTGTTAATGTAACTTTAAATCTTCCATTAGTCGCATAGGTAACAGTAGGATTCGCAACAGTAGATGTTGCCGGTGTTCCACCTGCAAATGTCCAACTGATATTGCTTCCAGAAAAATTAGAAGTATTAGTAAAGTTAATTGTCTCGCCTGCACAAATAACTTTATTATCTGCTGTAAAATCTGCCGTTAATGCATTTGGCTTAATTTGTGCCCACCAAGTAGCCCAAGTGTTTGCTGTATAACCAGCGTATTCTTGAATGGTCCAAAAAGTAGAATCATTAGCAGGGTCAACAACTGTATTTGTATAATCTCCCCAACGGTTTCTGGTTCCGCCAAAATCTTTAAAATAAATATTTTCTCCTCCTTTAAATATATATTCATCGCGCATGGTGTTGATTGGATCTGTGCCTGCTCTAAAAGAATAAGCGCCACTTGCGTATTGTAATGGAGAAAAACTTGCATACCCAACTAATACATCATTTGCTTTATTAACGGCTATACTAGGAAACGCATAAAACTTTTTTCCAGTTGGGTCATCAATTCTGCTTCTTTGAACTACTGCTCCAGTAGAATCGAATTGCCACCATTGTACACTTGCCCTAGTTGCGCCTGTTGCAGGCAAATACACGCAATGAACTGCATAAATTTTACCATTTCTAACAATCACTTGACGCATGCGATGATCATTTGCAGCTATCGTTTTAATTGTACCTAACTGAGGCGCGAAATTGGTATTATTATTTCCTGTACTGGCCCAAGGGTTTGGTGTTGTAATTACGGTTTCATTAGATAAAACTTCTGAACCTACTGGCCCAGTTATCGTTCTCATTCCTAAGATTCCATTGCCTCCACTACTGCCTGATGAAACCCTGAAAGTGTACATTTTACCAATTGACCTATCGTAATGTATAGATGGGCAAGCAATTGCAGTTGCTTCGTTGGTAATTTCAAATCTTTTAAATAGTCCGGAGCCACCTGCATATAAATCCGCTTTGTTCCATACATAAATTTGATGTGACGTACCACTGTTATTAGGCATCGCAAATAAATTCATTTGCACTACAATCCATTTATCATTGAAACCAATACTTGGATAATCTACCCATTTTTTATTTGTTGAGTCTACGTCAACTCTGTATAAGTGCCAGCCTGCAGTTGGATCGCCGGTGTTTGAAATTCCTAATAAGGTGCTTGAATTTACAGTTTGAGCATTACAAGATGAAACAATCATCCATCTGTTGGCTTCATGGTCGTATAAAACTTTAGGATCATAACAACCTGTTGCACTTCCTACAGGTGCCCAAAATGCATCTAAAGAAACAGTGCTTATAGTAACGCCATTTCTATCAGAAATTCTCACCTGTGTGTTTAATGTTGTCATTACATGTGTTAAGCCTACTGTACCATTTACATCTGGCGGAATAGAAACGTTATTATCGCTTATGCCAGCAAAGTTTGAAATTGGTGAAGGAGAAGGATTAGGAACTGATGATTTATTTGCAACTGCGCTTTGCACTCCAAATGGATCTTCATGAACAGTCTTGCCTGTGCGATTGATATCCATTTCTGGAATTGGCCTCGCTTTTCTATTACCAATAAACTGAATTGGTTTTGCTACAGATTTGTTGTAAGCATTAACCAATGCTATAGCTTTAAAATCAATAGTTGTATGCTCTGTAGCAACTCCATTATATGAAGTTACAATGCTTTCAGTTTGAGCAAAAACAGTAGCATTAATGAATAACATTGCTAATGCTGTAATGCTGTAAATTTTAATATTTTTCATTATTAGTGGATTTGATATTCAAAGTAAATATATATAAAAATGCTAAATGATTAGAATAGGCTTATGGGTTAAGTTTTGGCATTTTTGTTACTTTAGCATAAACTTTTTGATTTATATGAAAAAACTGCCATTATTCCTGTTAACTATTAGTATTTCCTTACTTTTTAATAGTTGTGGCACACAACAAACAATCGCGTTAAAGCCCGATGTTGGTGTAGCAAAAAAAAGCACACTCCCATTATCTAGCATCAATTTACCCATTAGTATCAATTGCCTTGCAATAGAAAATAACATCAATAAACAATTTAACGGCATTCTATACAATGACGAAAGTTTCGAAAATAATAACAATGATAATCTCATTATTAAAATAACTAAACTTGCTGATTTTAAAATTACTGGGGCGGGAGATAAAATTACTTTTACTGCTCCGATAGAAATTTATGTTAAAGGCAGACTTAAAAAAGACTTTTTTAGCATGTTTGATCAAACAGTGGGCGTTGATCAATCGAAAGAAGCTACGTTTAAAATCAACTTAACCATAAACAGTAAAATAGGCATCGGAAGTAATTGGGATATTCAAACAAGCTCCGAGGCAAATTTTCAATGGCGAGAAAAACCTTACTTAGAATTGGGCTTGATTAAAATTCCAATTGCCTCTGTTATTGAATCTGTTTTAAATCTAAAAGCGAAAGATTTAAATGCGCAACTTGATCAAGAAATTAGCAAGATGCTAAAAATTAAACCAATGATTGAAAAATATTGGAATGAATTTCAACAAGCGCAATTGATAAACGAAAACTATAAAAGTTACTTGTTAATTTCGCCAGAATCTATAGCGGTTTCAAAAATTAATAGCAACGGAACAAGTATTTTATTTTATGTAGGAATCAAAGCTGGAATAAGCATTGTATCTGGAGAAAAGCCAATCGCTACAAGCTTAAAACCGTTGCCTAATTTAAGTCAAAATCAAAAATTTGACAGCAGTTTTACGCTTTATTGTAAAGCAGCTATTAATTACACACAAGCAAGCTTATTAGCAAATGCAGCCATAGCTGAAAAAACATTTGAATTTAATACTGGAAAAGAAAAAGTTACCATTCATCATTTAGAAATTTTTAACAATGGGGATCGAATTGGCGCAAAAATAAATTTAACTGCAGAAATAACTAAAGGTTTTTTTACCAAAAAAATAAATGCAGAATTATACGCACTAGGTACACCTTATTATGATAAAGAAACACAACAGTTAAAAATAAATAATTTTGATTTTGATGTGAAGAGTAAAAATGCATTGGTTGGACCAGCTGCTTTCTTAGTCAAGAACACCTTGAAAAAACAAATCGAACAGCAATTAGCATATCCAATGAAATCGCAAATGTTGGAAATGCAAGGAGTTGCGAATAACGCAATGGCGAATGCAAACTTCAAATACATTCGATTAAATGGCAAGATTAAACATTTTGAACCAAGTGATATTTTGTTAGAAGAAAAATCACTTGCCATACAAGTAGCCTGCGAAGGGAACTTAGCGGTTTCTATACTTGGTTTTTAGCTTTGTTTATAATTTAAATACATATGCCTATTAATTTTAATGATGCAATTATTTAAAAATAATTCTATTTTTAAGAAAAAAAACTGAAACATGGATCGTTATTTCGGCATCATAGGCATCATTGTTATTTTAGGAATTGCATTCTTACTTTCTAATAACAGAAAAGCAATTGACAAAAAATTAGTTTTCACCGGATTGCTTATTCAAGCAATACTTGCGGTTTTTATTTTAAAGGTTCCGCTCGGTCAAGTTGTGTTTGCAAAAATTGGTTACTTTATAACTATGTTACTAGACTTCTCTAACAAAGGCGCGGATTTTGTTTTTGGACCACTTGTAAACTCTTCACTACTAGCTCCTGTTTTCGGGATCAGCAATACATTTATCTTTTTCTTTAAAATTATCCCTACAATTATTTTTGTATCTGTATTGGTAAGTATCGCTTACCATATTGGTTTAATGCAAAGAATTGTAGCAGTTTTTGCAAGAGCCGTTCATAAGTTAATGGGCGTAAGCGGTTCAGAGGCTTTGTCAAATGTTGGCAGTGCATTTGTTGGCCAAGTTGAAGCACAAATAATGATCAAGCCTTATATTTCTGGAATGACAAAATCAGAACTACTTGCAAGTATGGCTGGCAGTATGGCTTGTATTGCAGGTGGCGTAATGGCGGTTTATATTTCAATGGGTGTGCCTGCGGAATATTTAATTGCAGCAAGTATAATGGCCGCACCAGGTGCATTGGTAATTGCAAAAATTGTTTACCCCGAAACAGAAGCATCCGAAACAAAAGGAAAAGTTAGACTTGAAATTAAAAAAGCACATGCCAATTTAATGGATGCCATTTCACATGGCGCAAGTGATGGCATGCGTATTTCTTTAAATGTAATTGCCATGCTTTTAGGTTTTATTGCTTTAATTGCAATGGTTGATGCAGGCTTAGGTTATTTAGGACGCGCACTTTATTATAACACTAGCTTAGATTTAAGCATGATTGGCATTTCATTAAAGGAATTAAGCTTGAAAGAAATTCTAGGCGCAGTATTCTCAATTTTTGCATTTGTAATGGGTGTACCATCAAAAGACACACACTTAGTAGGTGCATTAATGGGAACCAAATTGGTCATCAATGAATTTGTGGCCTACTCCAATCTATCTCCAATGATTGCAGCCGGTGTACTGTCTAAAAAATCTATAGTAATTGTAAGTTTTGCACTATGTGGTTTTGCCAATTTTAGCTCTATTGCAATACAAGTTGGAGGAATTGGCGAGCTAGCGCCAAACAGACGCGCAGACCTAGCCAAACTAGGCTTCAAAGCATTAATTTGCGGAACGCTTGCTTCATACTTATCTGCTACTATTGCAGGTTTGTTAATGTAATAAGACTGATTACTATTTAGTTCTTTCAAAACAATTAGAAACAAAAAAAGCTTTAGATTTCTCTAAAGCTTTTTGCGGAATGGACGGGACTCGAACCCGCGACCTCCTGCGTGACAGGCAGGCATTCTAACCAGCTGAACTACCACTCCGTTTCCCTATGGGACTGCAAATATACAGTCTAATATGGTTTTATCAATAAAAAAATGAAATTTATCGAAATAAATCGATTAAATAGTTCCTTCTTTTAATTTCTCTGCGTTCTCTGCAAATTGCAAAGCGTCTATAATATCCTGAATATCACCATTCATCACTCCATTTAAATTATAAGAAGTCAATCCGATGCGGTGTTCAGTTAATCTACTTTGAGGGTAATTATAAGTCCTGATTTTAGCAGATCTGTCGCCAGTTGCCACCATGGTCTTCCTTTTTTTCGAAACTTCTTCTAAATGTTTCGCGTATTCCATCTCGTAAATACGAGATCTAAGAACCGAAAGTGCTTTATCGTAGTTTTTATGTTGCGATTTTTCATCTTGACACTGCGCAACAATTCCAGTTGGAATATGGGTTAAACGAACTGCAGAATATGTAGTGTTCACCGATTGCCCACCTGGACCAGATGAACAAAATAAATCTTTACGAATATCATTGACTTTTAAATCAATATCGAATTCGTCTGCTTCTGGCAAAACTACAATTGAAGCTGCTGAAGTATGCACCCTGCCTTGTGTTTCTGTAGCAGGTACTCTTTGCACACGATGTACCCCTGATTCGTATTTTAAAGTACCATAAACATCCTCGCCAGATACGTTTAAGATAATCTCTTTATAACCGCCTGCGGTGCCTTGGGTATAATCAACCAATTCGGTCTTCCAACCTTTGTTTTCACAAAAACGTTGATACATTCTAAATAAATCTCCTGCAAATAAACTGGCTTCATCGCCACCTGTACCAGCACGGATTTCCAGAATGGCATTTTTAGCATCTTCTGGATCGGAAGGGATTAACATTAAGCGAATATCTTCCTCCATTTTATCTCTTTCGTGAATCAGTGTGTCTAATTCTGATTTAGCCATCTCCCTAAACTCTTCGTCTTTTTCAGTAGCTAAAATTTCCTTATTTGATTCGATATTGCTCATGATGTTGCTATAAATGTGGTATTCAGCCACAATTTTAGACAACTCTTTGTATTCTTTATTTAATTGAGCAAAACGTTTCATGTCAGACATGGCAGTTGGAGACGAAAGCTCCACTTCAACATCTTCAAATCTTCTTTTAATTGCTTCTAATTTTTCTAACATATTTTTTAATCCCTGAAACAGGGCGCAATTTACGAAATAAACTGATTTTTTTTGACCCTTTAGGGAATTTAAAAAGGCTTAGCCTATTTTATTGGCTTGGCGAATAGGCTGTCGGACTGCATCCAATAAATCTTATTAGCACTAAATGAAAGCTGGTCGCTTGTGTTCTGGTTTTTAAAAACTGTATCTATTTTCATTGCTTGATAGTCAAGTATATTACCAGCATTTGCAAACTGCAATTTCTCATTAACTATTGAGAACCTTTTCAGGCCCAGTATTGGAATGGTTTTTTTATAACTACCGAAAAAATCAAAAACAAGTATGCCAACTTTTGGGTCATTCAAAAATACCTCTTCTTTACTTGCACATAAATAATTGGGCTTGATAATTTTTTTAGTATATAGATAAATATCTTGCGATTGTTGTTTTGATTGAAAGTTGCCGTCTAACTTAAACAGCTTTCGAGTAAACTCATCATAAGCCCAAAAGCCATTGACAGGCGCAGTGCAAACAAGAGAGAAAAACGAGTTTGGGTAATTGCTTCTCAAATCGTAGTCGGCAATCTCAGATAAATTAACATCTAATATTTTTGCTTTGAAAAAATTAGGGTAATAAACTAATACTGAGAAAGGATTCGACACATCAATAATTTCTGCCTCGCCATTGCTCAAAGCAGCATAGTTAATCGCCTTAGCGCTTATGGCATCTATTTTTACAATATTATTTTTTACGTCAATGTAAAACACATTTCCTAACTGATCGATTTGATATTTTTTTATTTTGGTCGCCAATAATTTTACTTGCGACATGGTTTGTTTTGTAAAAACAATAAATAAAAAAAAGAAAAAGATAAATTGCTTTCTCATTAATCTTGGAAGGTTAAAAGCGAAAGTGCTTGGCCATCAAAACAAGCATAGGTAGAGGCATGAATCCATTCACCTAGGTTAACATATTTGCTTTCGTTTGTAAGGTCGATGTTTAATGGTAAATGTCTGTGTCCAAAAATAAAATAATCGAAATGTGTTTTCTTAAGTTGCTCTTTGGCATAAATAGCAAGCCATTCATTTTCTTCACCAAGAAACTTTTCTTTCTTATCATGCACTACGCGAGAGCGCTGCGACCAAGCGTGCGCAAGCCCTACACCAAAATTAGGATGAATACGTGCAAAAAGCCATTGGCAAACTTTACTTGTAAAAATTTGCTTTAAAAATTTATAACTATAATCGCCGGGGCCCAAACCATCTCCGTGACCTATTAAAAATTTCTTTCCATTAAAAATTCGCTCGATTGGATCGGAATGTAATTCAACGCCTAATTCTTTTTGAAAATAGTTAAACATCCACATGTCGTGATTCCCTTTGAAAAAATGCACTTTAATTCCTGCGTCGGTTAAGGCTGCAATGGCGCCTTGCAAACGAACAAATCCTTTTGGCACAACACTTGCATATTCAAACCAAAAATCAAAAATATCTCCAACTAGAAAAATTTCTGAAGCATCTGATTGAATACTTTTTAACCATCGAACAATTTTATCTTCTCTTAAACGGCTGGCTTCATAATTAGGTAAACCTAAATGAAAGTCAGAAGCAAAATATATTTTTTTTAAATTTTGCATATGCCTAAATTGTATCGTCAATTAAAAATAAAAATAATTCTCTAGGCCCATGTGCTCCTAAAACTAAAGTTTTTTCTATATCTGCTGTTCTGCTTGGTCCAGCCACAACGCTCATTAAAGAAGGCATTTGACCTTGGTATTTATCATTCATAAATTGAATGGCATCGATGGTGTCGTTTTTCAATTGAGAAGTATATGCAACAACTACATGAATACTCGGATAAATTGATAGCCTTCTACCTGCAGCAGAACCACTGCTAATTAAAATACTTCCAGTTCTAGCTACTAATGCTTCGCAAGTGGTGATTCCAACTGAAGCATTTAAAAATTCAAAGTCGGTAATCTGATAGTTGATTTGATTTTTTAAAATTGCATGCAATTCTTTTTCCCAGCAAAAAATATTTGCCCATTTATTTTCATGAGCAATAGCCTTTAACTGTAAGACAAAATCTTTTTCGTTTTCACAATAAACAAACTGCCCATTGACTTTATTAAAAGCTTCTGCAAATTGTATTTCTAACAATTCTTCCGATTGTGTAAAAATCGCTTCCGTGTCTTCGAATTTAGGAAAAGGGTTTTCCACCTTTTCAATCAGGGCTTTCCTGATTTTCTTCAACATGCGTTCTCTTGGGGTTGCTTCTTGCATTCTGCTAAAATAAAAAATACCGCCCAATGAGCGGTATTTCTTTTGAAAAATTATTAATCAGTTTTTTTGTCTGCCCCCAAACTATTGATTTTTAAGCCGTCGTCTGGATTGTCAGATTCGGCAAATTCTGCCTCCAACTCCTCTATAGTCTTTTCTCCTTCAATAGGCGGCTTTGGCTCGAAAATAGTTGGCCTTGTTTTATCATCCACTACTGCACTTGCTTCTGATGTTGTAGTAGTAATTGGCGTTGCTGTTTCTGTTTTTTTATCTTCAGGACCATTTACAAACTCATCATAAGTAGTTCTGGTTTCAAAAGGTCTTTTGCCTAACAGCTCTTCTAAATCTGATTGGAAAATAATTTCTTTTTCCAATAGTGCTTTAGCGATATTGTCTAAGTGCGCTCTATGTTTCACCAACATTGCTTTGGTTTCTTCATACATTTGCGCAATTAAACTTCTTACTTCAATGTCAATTAACTCAGAAGTTTTATCTGAATATGGTTTTCCATATCCAAATTCACCTTGCGGATCGTTGAAAGAAATATTGCCGATGGTTTTATTCATACCATACATGGTAACCATTGCATAAGCCAATTTTGTAATTCTTTCTAAATCATTTTGTGCGCCTGTTGAAATTTTTCCGAAAACAATTTCTTCAGCAGCTCTTCCACCTAAAGTCATTTTCATACTATCCAGCAATTGCTCAGTGGTATATAAATATTGCTCTTTAGGTAAATACTGTGCATAGCCCAATGCTGCAATTCCTCTAGGTACAATAGAAACTTTTACTAATGGGTCTGCGTACTCCAAAAACCATCCAGTTATTGCATGTCCAGCTTCGTGAAATGCAACAATTCGTTTTTCTTCTGGAGAAATAATTTTATTTTTCTTTTCTAATCCACCAATCACACGATCAATTGCGTCTTGAAAATCTTGCATGTCTATTGCTTGCTTGTCTTTTCTAGCAGCAATTAACGCCGCTTCATTACAAACATTTGCAATTTCTGCACCAGCAAAACCTGGTGTTTGCGCTGCTAATTTTTTAGGATCAATGTCTTTTGAAAGTTTTAACGGTTTTAAATGTACTTTGAAAATTTGTTCTCTACCAATCAAGTCTGGTTTATCAATTCCAATTTGTCTGTCAAATCTTCCTGGTCTTAAAAGTGCAGGATCCAGTACATCTGGGCGATTGGTAGCAGCCATAATAATGACACCTGAATCGGTTCCAAATCCATCCATCTCTACTAATAATTGATTCAATGTATTCTCACGCTCGTCGTTACCTCCCATAATTTGATTCTTACCACGTGCTCTACCGATGGCATCAATCTCATCTATAAAAATAATACAAGGTGCTTTTTCTTTTGCTTGTTTAAACAAATCTCTTACTCTGGATGCACCCACACCAACAAACATCTCTACAAAATCTGAACCTGAAAGAGAGAAGAATGGCACTTGCGCTTCGCCTGCAACAGCTTTAGCTAATAAAGTTTTTCCAGTTCCTGGTGCGCCTACTAGCAATACGCCTTTCGGAATTTTTCCGCCAAGGTTTGTATATTTTTTTGGATTCTTTAAGAAGTCTACCACCTCCATTACTTCTTGTTTTGCTTCTTCTAATCCGGCAACATCGTTGAAAGTAATCGCCACTTGTGACTCTTTATCAAATAGCGTTGCGCGTGATTTTCCGATGTTGAAGATTTGACCTCCTCCACCACCAGCGCCCCCGCCAGACATTTTTCGCATGATAAACATCCACACCGCTATCATAAATACTAAGGGTAAAACCCACGATAATAAAAAGTCTCTTCCCCAGCTAGATTTAGTGATGTATTCTACATCTACTTTTTCTGCAGGAGTAAAACTTTTTTGCGCATCACGTAAACGATTGTTAAAATCGTCGATCGACAATTGTGTTAAAAAATAATGCGGGCCCGCTCCAGAAAAGTATGCACCACTATTGATGTCCTTATATTTCTCACCTTCTAGTTTTGCTTTGAAAATATATATTTCAACCACATACATTTCGTTCTGCTTATAAGCAACTAACTTTTCTACATCATGGTTCAACAACATTTCTGTTTCGAATTTCTGATAGCTAATTTCTTTTGCGCTATTGTCTTTATATAAAAACTGAAATGCAATTACAGCAATTAATAAAATACCGTAAATCCAATAAAAATTGAACTTTGGCACCTGCGGTAGGTTCGGCATTTTTTTCCCACCAGTCGATTTTTTCTTATTCTCTTCCATCTATTTTATTTGTATTAAGAAGCAGATTCATAACGTTGCAATTGCGCATCGCCCCATAATTCTTCTACTCCGTAAAATTCTCTTTTGTCTGTTTTAAAAATATGCACCACAACCGATACATAGTCAAGTAAAATCCACTCTGCATTACCTTGGCCTTCTTTGTGCCACGGATCTTCATTTAATGCTTTAGACATTTCATGCTCTACTGAATCGGCAATGGCTCTTACTTGAGTGCTTGAATCTGCATGGCAAATAACAAAATAATCGCTGACAGAACTGCTGATTTTTCGTAAATCTAAACTTACTACTTCTTTCCCTTTTTTCTCTTGAATACCTTGAACAATAATTTCAGCTATTTTTTGAGAATCTACTTCTTTTTTGTGTTTCTTCATTAAAACCGTTTAATTTAGGCAAAATTAGCAATTAATTTGCGTTTATCCCTTTATGAAAGCCCAGTATACCGGTAAAAATACCATTCACTTAGCTAAAGTTATATCCACTAACAGCTATACTGCAGAATTGTTGTCAAATTCTGAGCCATTAGCGGAAGGCTCGGTAATTATGGCAGATTTTCAAAGTGGTGGTAGGGGGCAAAGTGGAGCCGTTTGGGAATCTAAGCCAGAATTAAACCTGTTATTAACTGTTTTTTATCGCCCTCATTTTTTAAAAATTGAAGACCAGTTTTTGTTATCAATTGCTATTAGTCTGGCTGTCTGTGAGTTTCTAGAAAAATATGTATCAAATGTACAGGTTAAATGGCCAAATGACATATATGTAGGCGATCAAAAAATTGCTGGTTTGCTTATTGAAAATAGCATTCAACAACATGTCATCAAAAACAGCATAATTGGCATTGGCATAAACATTAACCAAATTGAATTTAGCGCAAACACACCCCACGCATGCTCGCTACAACAACTTACAGGTAGGAATTATGACAGAGAACTGTTATTAGCAGAATTGTGTGATGCTTTAGAAGTAAAATATGAATGGATTCGAAACAGTACAAAACAAACCATTCAAAACGCATACTTGAATAAACTTTTTCGCTACCAGCAAGAAGCGCATTTTGTAATAGATGATATTGCGCAAACAGCTAAAATAGTTGGCATTGATGAATTTGGCAGATTAGGCTTGCAATTAAAAGAGCAGGTTCGCTATTTCAACAATAAAGAAATAAGCTATATCCTTTAAAATTAAATTGATATTTTTGAAAACATTAGCATTGTAAATAATGAAGAAATTTTTTGCATTTTTTGGCTTATTAATATTCAGCCTTCAAACATTTGCTCAAATTCAAGAGCCAGTTAAATGGACTTATGCCATTGAAGACAATGGGACCGAAAATCCTACACTTGTAATTAAAGCGAAAATAGATGACCACTGGCATGTCTATTCACAATTTGTTGGCGAAGGTGGACCACTTCCTACTACTTTTAAATTTACACCCAATGCGAATTACAAATTAGTAAAAGGTGTTTTAGAAATTCCAAAAGCAATCAGCATTAACGATGAAGTTTTTGAAATGCAAGTTTCATACTTCGAACACAGTGCTACTTTTAAACAAAAAATTAAAGTACTTTCTGCAAAAGATTTTAAACTCGATGGAACATTTGAATATATGGTTTGCAACGACAAACAATGTTTGCCTCCCGAAGAAGTACCATTTTCATTTCAAGTAAAAGGTTTTGAATCTGTAGAAAAGAAAACAAATGCAAGCGACGTAGATTCAGATAGTTCTAGCAAAGCAACAACAATAGACAGCAGTTCAATTACAATCAATTCAAGTGTTTCTGACAGCACAGTAACTAAAACAATTATTGCTGCGCCAGCAAAAGAAGAAGGAAATTGGTCTATATTTTTACAAGGCTTTCTTTTTGGATTCGTTGCGCTATTAATGCCATGCATATTCCCAATGATTCCGTTAACAGTTAGCTTCTTCACTAAACAAAGTAAAAGTAAAGCTGACGGAATTCGCAAAGCAATAATATATGGAATTTCAATTATAGTAATTTATGTTGCTTTAGGTTTAGGTGTAACAATGCTTTTAGGTGCAAGCGCATTAAACGAACTTTCATCCAATGCCGTATTTAATTTAGTTTTCTTTGGTATATTGGTATTATTTGCAGCCTCGTTTTTTGGTGCATTTGAAATTACTCTACCAAGTTCATGGTCAACAAAAGCAGATCAAAAAGCAGATAAAGGTGGGCTGTTAGGCATCTTCTTTATGGCGGTGGTTTTAGCTATTGCTTCTTTCTCTTGCACAGGACCACTCATTGGTACTTTACTTGTAGATGCAGCAAACAAAGGAACTTATGTTGGCCCATTTATGGGCATGTTAGGGTTTTCCATTTCACTTGCATTGCCATTTACTTTGTTTGCAATATTCCCAAGCTGGTTAAATTCTATGCCTAAATCTGGCGGATGGTTGAACACTGTAAAAGTTAGTTTAGGCTTTATTGAATTAGCTTTTGCTTTAAAGTTTTTATCGAATGCAGACATGGCTTACCACTGGAGAATTTTAGATAGAGAAGTTTTCATTGGTTTGTGGATTGTCATTTTTATCATGCTAGGATTTTATTTATTAGGTAAATTAAAATTCAACCATGATTCGGATGTAAAATACATTTCAGTTCCAAGGTTATTCTTGGCAATTATATCTTTGAGTTTTGCTGTTTATTTAGCACCTGGTTTGTGGGGTGCTCCGCTAAAAGCAATCAGCGGTTTCTTGCCACATCAAGGCACACAAGATTTTGATTTATATGCTAAATCTTTTCAAACTTCCAATTCAAATATTACAGCTAGAAAATACAGTGAGCAATTACACGCGCCACTTGGTATTGAAGCGTTCTTTGATTACGATGAAGGAATGGCTTATGCAAAGAAAATTGGGAAACCAGTGTTTTTAGACTTTACAGGTCATAGCTGTACCAATTGTAGAAAAATGGAAAATTCAGTTTGGCCAAATGAAGAAGTATTAAAAAGATTAAAAAATGATTTTGTTGTTATCTCATTATATGTTGACGATCGTACAGAATTACCAGAAAATGAAAAATATACTTCTACCTATACCGGCAAAAAAATTAAAAATTTAGGAAATAGAAATGTGGATTTACAAGTAACTAAATTCAATAACAATGCACAACCATTATATGTAATAGTTGACAACGATGGCAATGCTTTAGCTGCTCCTTATGCATACAACGAAGACATTGCAGCCTATGTTAATTTCTTAGATAGCGGGAAAGAAAAATTCAAGAAAAAATAATTGAAAAAACAATTGTAAAATAAAAAAGGAGGCTTATGCCTCCTTTTTTATTTTACAATTGTTAGCGCTAAGGGTAAAACTTCTACCTCAAAAGGCGCGCGCGCTTTTACTTCACCGTCTATTGTTAAAGGTTGTTCGTCTTTAGCAATTAATGTTATTTTTTGAACTTGCTGATAATTTAAAAGCTTAGAATGTATATGCTTACCGGAATAAATACTAGGAAACAACACAAGTAAATTCCATAAACTGGTTTTTTTTACCATCAAAACATCCATAAGGCCATCACTCAAACTCGCGTATGGAGCCATTTTCATGCCTTTGCCAGTGTGCTTAGTATTCATCAGCAATACAAAAGAAAAATCTGTTTCTTCTTGATAACCATCATAGGTTAAAGTCGCGCTTCGATAAGGATTTACGAATATTTTTATTAATGAAGCAATGGTGTACCTTGCGCCACCAAATATCCTTAGCCTTTCTGCTAGGTCAGTAATTTGTGCAACAAGTCCCCATCCAATTATATTAAATGACACCAGCGATTGTGCTCCATTTGTCATTTTCATTAAATCTATTTTCTGCACTTCAAATTTTCTTAGCCTTTCTATTGCAGTTCGACAATCGAAGCAGGCCAAGTCGTGATTGAATGCATTTCCTGTTCCTGCAGGAAATAATAATACTGGAACACTTAAATTATTAGAATTATATAAACCATTGACTACATCGTGCATGGTGCCGTCACCTCCAAAAACTGCAATGGCACAAATTGATGAATCTAAAAAGCCGCCCAAATTTGTTGAGAAATATTGAGGACTAATACTTTCAACAAGCACCCATTGAAAGTCTGGTAATGCGGCTTGCATTTCGGCAAGCATGCTTTGGGAGCGGCCTTTACCCGAATGTGGATTGATGGCACAAAGTACTTTTTTGCTCATTTACTTGAATTTGAGAAACAAGATAATAAATCAATTCTTAGAAATATAAAATTTAGTACTTTTGGGTATGGACGCGATCAAAAAACATTTCACAGAAGCTCAATCCGTTTTAAACGCATTTGTTTCAGACGAAAAAAACATTTCGGCAATTAATGCTGCAGGACAATTAATGGTTAAGGCATTGGCCAACGGAAAAAAAATTATTTCCTGCGGTAATGGTGGCTCTATGTGTGATGCCATGCATTTTGCAGAAGAATTGAGCGGCAGATATAGAAATGATCGCAAAGCATTAGCTGCTGTATCTATATCAGACCCTTCGCATATTTCATGTGTAGGAAACGATTATGGTTATGACTTTATTTTTTCGAGATATATTGAAGCATTAGGGAATGAAGGCGATGTTTTAGTTGGCATCAGCACGTCTGGTAATTCAAAAAACATTATTCATGCAGTTGCAGCCGCAAGAGCAAAAGGCTTATCTGTAGTGTGTCTTACAGGAAAAGATGGCGGACAATTAGCTGGTTTAGCAGATGTAGAAATTCGTGCACCCAAATCTGACTATGCAGATAGGGCGCAAGAAATACACATCAAAGTCATCCATTCCTTAATTGATTTCATCGAAAGACATCAATAAAAATTTGCAATTAAAAACCTGCACAAACTAAGTTGAACAAAACAGTCGTTTCATTTAGTTTTGAAATAAAAAATGCTGGTTAAAACTTTTGGCAGCGCCGTTCAAGGCGTTGACGCAATTCTCATTACGGTAGAAGTAAATATTGTTACAGGTGTCGATTATTTTTTAGTTGGCTTACCAGACAGCGCCGTCAAAGAAAGCCATTTAAGAATCGAATCTGCTGTAAAGAACTTTGGTTACCATATGCCAAGAATGAAAATTGTGGTAAATATGGCACCCGCTGATATCCGCAAAGAAGGCTCCTCTTATGATTTAACCATTGCAATTGGCATTCTCGCTGCCGCAGAGCAAATTCCATCCGCACACCTTGAAGATTACTTAATTATGGGGGAACTCTCTTTAGACGGCAGCTTAAAGCCTATAAAAGGCGCGCTTCCCATTGCCATCGAAGCACAAAAAAAAGGATTCAAAGGTTTTATTCTTCCCAAACAAAATGCTAAAGAAGCTGCCATCGTCAAAGGATTAAATGTTTTTGGGATGTCCAATATTTTAGATGTGATTAATTTTTTTAAATCTGATTGCAAAGGAGAAGCAACATTAATAGATATAAAAAATGAATTTCAAGAATATACAGAAAAATTTGATTTAGATTTTTCCGATGTGAAGGGCCAAGAGAATATCAAACGCGCATTAGAAATTGCGGCAGCAGGCGGACACAATGTAATATTAATTGGGCCGCCAGGTGCAGGCAAAACAATGCTTGCCAAAAGATTGCCAAGTATTTTGCCGCCTTTAAATATTTCTGAGGCTTTAGAAACAACCAAAATTCATTCTGTTGCTGGAAAATTAGCTAACAATATCGCTTTGCTTTTGAGCAGGCCTTTTCGTTCGCCACACCATACCATTTCAGATGTTGCGCTTGTTGGAGGTGGAAGTAATCCTCAACCCGGAGAAATTTCTTTATCACATAACGGTGTTTTGTTTTTAGATGAATTACCAGAATTTAAAAGAAGTGTATTAGAAGTGATGCGACAACCACTCGAAGAGCGTAAAGTTAGCATTGCGCGCTCCAAACATAGTGTAGAGTACCCCGCAAGTTTTATGCTTGTCGCTTCTATGAACCCATGTCCTTGCGGTTTCTATAATCACCCGGAAAAAGAATGCACTTGCGGACCAGGAATTGTTCAACGCTACCTAAATAAAGTTTCAGGTCCATTACTAGACAGAATTGACATACACATTGAAGTATCTCCGGTTAGTTTTAATGAATTAACTGCACATCGAAAAGGAGAATTGAGTAGTGTAGTTAGGTCAAGAGTTATGCAAACAAGAAAGATACAATCTGAACGCTATGGTAACTTGACAAACATTCATTGCAATGCGCAAATTAGCAGCAAACTTTTGCGCGAAATTTGTAAAGTTGACAAAGAAGGTTTAGCTATTTTAAAAACAGCCATGGAGCGGCTTGGGTTATCTGCACGCGCTTACGATAGAATTCTAAAAGTTGCACGAACCATTGCTGATTTAGAAAATTCGGAGAATATTGCTACCAAACATTTATTAGAAGCCATTCATTACCGAAGCTTGGATAGAGAAAGAATGTAAAGTCTTAGCAAATTATACTTTTTTCGTATGCTTTAACACCTTAGCTTCTAAATAAAAAATAACTTCTTCTGCAATATTTTTTGCTTGGTCACCAACTCTTTCTAGCTTACGAATGGTAGAAAGAACATATAATGCTTGTTCAATATTATCTGGATGTAAACGAATATATGCTTCAATATTTTTATTCGCTTCCAAATTAATTCTATCTAACACCTCATCTTGCTTAAAAATACTTCTCGCTTTAATGGTGTCTTCGTTTTCAAATGCATCTTCAATTTCATACATCATACTTACACACTCATCAAACATTTTAAGTAATTGCGAAGAAGTTAGCAGTTCTTGATCAAAAGATTGTTGTGTTTGAATTAAAAATTTTGCAATGCCTTCTGCTATATCACCAGTTCTTTCGAGGTTGTTGTTTATTTTTAATATGGCTAAAAGGTAACGCAAATCAACAGCAACTGGATTATATAAAGCAAAATAATTTTCGCAGTCGCGGTCAATATTTAATTCCTGCGCATTGACTCTCTTTTCAGTTTGAATAATTTCTCTGGCTAAATCTTTGTCTAAGCGCACCAATGCATCCTTCGCTTTAGCAATTTGCGTGCGAACCAATGCAAACATAATATTTACCTCTTGTTTGAGGTGTTTTAATTCTTCTTCGAAATGTGTCATCGTATCTTAAATTTAAAAAAATCAACCAAACCTTCCAGTTACATAATTTTGTGTCTGTTGGTTTTCTGGATTTGTAAATATAGTTTTTGTTTCGTTAAACTCTATCAAAGATCCCATGTAGAAGAATGCAGTGTGATCGCTCACCCTTGCAGCTTGCTGCATGTTATGTGTTACAATTAAAATCGTATAATTCTTTTTCAGTTCATGAATTAACTCTTCAATTTTAGAAGTTGAAATTGGATCTAATGCCGATGCTGGTTCGTCCATTAATAAAATAGTAGGTTCCACCGCAAGTGCGCGAGCAATACACAAACGTTGCTGCTGCCCTCCAGATAATGCATATGCAGACTTTTTCAAATTATCTTTCACTTCATCCCACAATGCAGCTTGCTTTAAACTTTCTTCTACCGTTTGCTTAATGAGTTTTTCGTCATTCACACCATTAACGCGCATTCCATATGCAACGTTTTCATAAATGCTTTTTGCAAATGGATTTGGTTTTTGAAATACCATTCCAATTCTCTTGCGCAAACTATCTACATCCACTCCTTTGGCATAGATATTCATGTCATCAACAATTATATCGCCTTCAATTTTTACACCAGCAATTAAGTCGTTCATGCGATTAAATGTGCGCAAGAAGGTTGACTTTCCACAACCAGAAGGACCAATTAAGGCGGTGACCGATTTCTCAGGCACCTTCATGCTTATGTCTTTTAAAGCTTGAAATGAACCATAATATAAGTTCAGGTTTTTAGCTTCTATCATAATTTATTGTTTAATTTTTTTATTTAAAAATCTCCTAGTAAAATTGGCAAGTAAATTCAATATCAACACAATTAATATCAATACAAGCGCTGTTCCGTAAGCCATATTTCTGCTTGCTTCCATATCTGTTCCACTGGTTGAAAGCACATATAAGTGATAAGGCAGCGCCATTACTTGATCGAACATGCTTGATGGTAGTTTCGGAAGAAAATATGCTGCAACAGTAAATAAAATAGGTGCAGTTTCTCCAGACACCCTTCCAATAGAAAGAATAAAACCTGTAATGATATTTGGCATCGCCAATGGCAATACGACTCTTCTAATAGTTTGAATTTTTGTTGCTCCTAAAGCATAACTTCCTTCTCTGTGGTATTTGTCTATACTCTTTAAAGATTCTTCCGTAGTTCTAATAATTACAGGCAATGCTAATAAACCTAAAGTTAGAGAGCCTGCAATGATACTGTCACCAAAACCCAAAGTGTTAACAAATAAACTCATTCCAAACAATCCGAAAACAATTGATGGAACGCCAGCTAAATTATTTGTCATCAGCTTTACAAATCTTTTAAACCAGTTATCTTTTACAAATTCATTAATATATATCCCAGATAAAACACCTACTGGAAATGCGAATAACATACTTCCTGCTACCAAACACATCGTGCCAACTATAGCAGGCCAAATGCCGCCTTTGGTCATTCCTTCTTCTGGCATTTTTGAAATGAAATCCCAACTTATTACACCAATACCACGCACGACGATAAAAGCCAAAATGGAAAATAATACCAACACAATGCTTGCACTCATGATGCGAAACAAATTAAAGGCGATGAGTTCTGCTACTCTTTTCTTCGTTCTTCCTTTCATCTTAACGCAATTTATTTTTTGTTCCTTTTTTAGAAATCATTTCTACTGTAATATTCACTAGCATAGTTATGATAAATAACACACAACCCAAGGCGAACAATGCATCGTAATGTAACGAACCTTTTGCTGCTTCTCCTAATTCTGCAGCTATAGTTGCAGGAATTGTTCGCATTGGTTCTAACATGCTATGCGGCACAACTGCAGCATTACCCGTAACCATTAGCACCGCCATTGTTTCTCCTATAGCTCTTCCAATTCCTAAAATTACAGCAGCTGTAATTCCAGATGAAGCAGCAGGGATAACAATTCTATAAATTGTTTGCCATTGAGAAGCTCCTAAAGCTAAACTTGCTTCTCTTACACTTCTCGGCGTACGAGTTATTGCATCTTCGGCAACAGTAATTATTGTTGGCAATGCCATAATTGCCAACACGATGCTCCCAGTTAATCCGGTTTCGCCTACAGGCAAATTAAATAATTGTTGAACCAATGGAACTAAAACAATTAATCCAAAAAATCCATACACAACAGAAGGTATACCTGCTAACAATTCTATGATGGGCTTTAAGATTCCCCTCACTTTTGAATCGGCAATTTCTGCCATATAAATTGCTGCTGCTAAACCAAATGGCAAGGCAATTAATATCGCAATAAAACTTACCCAAAGTGTTCCCATTAATAATGGATATATACCAAATTGTGCTACAGGTGTTGATGTTGGAAACCAAACTTCACCACCAAAAAAACTGCCTAATCCAATCGATTCAATTCTAACTAATTTTGAATGGTGTTCTTTTGGTATTTCGTTTGCAGATATAAATGCGATAACTCCTTTATTATTTTCAATTACTTGGTCGATTTTTTGAGCCAATAGACTCATGTTTGTATCAATACCTCCAAGCTCATCCTCTGAATAATAAGAAAGCAAATCATCCATTCTGAATAGGATAATGCTATCGTCATTTCCACCAAGCTCTTTCCAATTAACGATGTTTTGATCAAAAACATTTTTAATTTGTTCGGGGCTTAGCTTGTCTATTGGATTGTTATGATTAACGGCAACAGTAAAGCCATCTTCGGTTGGGCTTTTCCCAAACAAACCTGCACCTTCCTTAAATAGAAAAAAAACGATGAGCAGAACAGTAACCGTGGTTACTGTTCCGCTCAGCATTAATATTCCCTCGGTTAATTTTTCGAGTAGCTTTTTCAACGAAATAATTTATTGTTTAGTTCAATGATACAAAACCCTCTTTAGCAACAATTGTTTGACCTTCTGAAGACAAAATAAAATCTACAAATGGTTTCACCATTTTACTTGCACTGGTTAAATAATAAAAGTACAATGGGCGTACAATAGGGTAAGTTTTGTTTTTTGCGGTTGCAATACTTGGTGCCACAAAATTTTTGCCCTTATTAAATGATACGCTTAATGCTTTTACATTATTTTCTACATATGCTAAACCTACGTAACCAATAGCGCCTTTTGTTTGGCTTACTGATTGAACAATTGCACCTGTAGCAGGCATACTCATTACACTTGCAGCATAATTTTTATTATTCAATACGTGCTCTTTGAAGAAATCAAAAGTACCAGAACTACTTTCTCTACCGTAAACCACAATTGGTGTATTTTCGCCGCCAACTTGATTCCAATTTTTAATTTTTCCGGTGTAAATTCCTTCTAATTGTTCACGTGTTAATTGACTTACTTTATTTGCAGGATTTACAATTACTGCAAGTGCGTCATAAGCAATAACTACTTCAGCAGAAGAAACTCCGCCATCATTTACTTTCATCTTCTCGCTTAATTTCATTTTACGAGATGACATAGCTACATCTGTTGTATTATCTATTAAAGATGAAATACCAACACCACTACCACCGCCAGTAACGGTAATACGTGCAGCTTTATTTTTTTTCATGTATACTTCCGCTTCTTTCTGAGCCAAAGGCAATACGGTATCACTACCTTTAATTTTTTGAGCGGTTGCTGCATTAAAAACTGCAGATACAAATGCGATAGCTAAAATTATTTTTTTCATATTCTTTTTATTTTCTTATTTGTTGAATGAAATTAAAATCTGAATTGCATACGTGCTGTGAAAACATTATCTGATTTGTCGTAATTATACCCGCTAATGCCAACTGTTTCATTGGTAATCATATCATAATAAAACATGAATTTTAAATTTGCACTGGCAAGGTAGTTTACACCAAATCCATTGGTAGTATATTTAATATCGCCTGTGCCAAATTTCCCAGCTGAATTAATTTGATATCCTGCAACTTTTGAGTTTGGATCGTACACATCATATTTGTAAACCAATTGAAAAGGAAGGTTAGCAATTTTGTGAATGAAATAGAAATAACCCGCATTGAAATTTCTAACATATGCTTTCCCAACTGGCGCAAATTCAGAACTTCTGCTAGAAGACGCAACACCAGGTTGTGTTCCTGCAACATATTCAGCTCTTAAAGTGGTAATGCCTAAACCATGGTCAAATGAAACTTGTGCATCTACTCCATAATAAGTTCTTTTAGCATATTCACCAATGTTACTACCATTCTTATTTGCAATAAAATTTGGGGTTGCGCTATTTGTCATATCGATACCAGAGTATACTGTTGAATCTGTTTGCAATACACTTCCGTTATAATAAGATACACCTAAACCATATTGAATGCGTTCGTTTTTAGTAGAACTATTTAAAGTAACTTGTCCGATAAAATCTTTTCGAGAATCAAATTCACGAGCAATACCAGGACCATTAAAAATACCTGCGTTGATTTTAAACACATGTAAAGGTGAAGTTTTAGGCGCTTGCAATGTTACCATCGCACCTAAATCTCTTTCATTTGGTAATAAACTTTGTACAAATCTTGAACGCTCTGGTGTTTCCCTTACTTGTGAAGATTGAGACACCTCAAATCCAAATGGACGGTTTTGCATACCTACAGTTAATGTCAATGGATTCCAAAAAGGAGCATTGATTTTCATATAGAAATCTCTCACGTTAACAGCAAATGGAATTGCAGAAGAAGATGTTCCTACTGAGGTTCCTGGTGTTAAAGTTGGATCAACTACGTCTAATTGTAATACATATTGCGCATATGCTTGCTCATATGTAAACTTGATCCTGCCACGACGCAAGATCATGCGACTATCAGAAAACGGTTGAAAATTTCCACCTGCAACACTCGCAGCGCCTAAAGTATCAATGTGTTGGTATTGCGCTTGTATCCAACCATTAATTTTAATTTTCTTCAATAAAGTCAAATCCCCTTCTGCTTTAGTAACTCTTCCAGTCAAATCATTGAAAGTACTGTCGTTAAGTGTCACCTCTTGTGCGTTTGCCCCAAAAGTAGCTAGGGTTATTAAAATTAAAAGGATTTTAATGTTAAGCTTTTTCATAATTACCGTTAAGTCTATGTGATTTAATTGTTAACTGTTGGCAAATATGTAAAGCTAATGTTACCCTTTTATTTTTCTAATGTTAAGTTATTGTTAAGAAAGAAGCTACAATAAGCTAATTCGCTGATAATGATATAGATAACAAATTAAGTAATTGTTAATTTAATGTTATTGACGTCGGTCTATGTTATGAAAGAAAGTGAATATACTGTTAAAGGATGTCGGAATTCTCCTCTAATGTTGCAGGAGGAAGCGTGTCAACTACCAAAATCATGCTTTTTGCCAGCCCTTTTACTTTAACACTATTAAATATTCCAATGGTATCTGTAGCTGGCACTTTTCCTCTACGCACCATTAATCCACCTATTAATTTGAAATACTTATGCATGTAAGGTTTTAATTCTGCGTTAGTTAAGAAAGAATTTTTAAACCTTTTGGGTTTGGGAACTATACTTGCTAAGAAAATGCTTTCTCCTAAATTTAATTCGCTGGGGAACTTATCGAAATAAAACCTAGATGCTTCTGTGATGCCGTATACATTTGGTCCCCACTCGATGATATTTAAGTACACTTCAAACATCCTTTGTTTGTCTACCAACCTGCCATTTTCTATCATCCAAACAATTAACACTTCCTCTAACTTTCGCGCAACTGTCTTGTTCCTATTTAAAAATATATTTTTGACCAATTGCATAGAAATAGTGCTGCCACCACGTTTGAAGCGACCTGCTACAAAATTAGTTGCAATTGATTGCCTAAATGCTTCTTCATAAAAGCCGCGATGCGAGAAGAACAATGGGTCTTCAGAGGTCAATAAAGCATTCTTTATATAATCTGAAATTTGCGCATAAGGCGTAAATCCAAAGCTCTCCGGTCCAACAATCATAGACTTTACAGCGTTTCCGCCTTCAAATGCAGTATAAATAAAACTGCTGTTTATTTT
Source organism: Sphingobacteriaceae bacterium (assembly GCA_024645045.1). GTDB lineage: Bacteria > Bacteroidota > Bacteroidia > Sphingobacteriales > Sphingobacteriaceae > CAIKLP01. The sequence continues at coordinate 104,420 of JAHEGO010000001.1, read as the reverse complement.
CTGAAAATTAACATTTCCGTATTGTAAAATCTTAAAGTTATCACGGCTTAGTTTCGAATCAAATTTACAATGCCATGGATCCTTGCTATCTAAATAAAAGTTTAAATGATATGCTAGATTTCCTGCCACTTTTATACCTTCTAAAGACTCAAATAAGCCTTGTGGAAATGAGTTTAAAAATTTCTGTGCGACAGTTTTTTCTGTGTTGATTTTTAATTCATAAATTTTTTGTGGCGCAATGGTGTATTTTACAAATGGATGAATTTTAATCTCGCCTAAAGAAGCGACCGAGCTGCTATCTATGGCAATAAAATTCTCTCCAATAAGCATTTTACAATCTATAGCTGCTGAAGAAATAACTACTTCTTTTTGCGCAAGCTTTGGATGTTTTATCAATAAATTATGAATGTGCCAATTCCCTGAAATACTTAATTTGCCAGACTTATAGTCGATGGCATCCATTCGGGTAGCAATTGTATCAAAATTTAATTTTAAGCCAAACTTTTCTTCTAAATAAGGCAATTCTACTTTTTTATTTTCTGCATAGAATTGCATGTTCAACTTTTTTTCATCCGGATTAACATAGCCTTCTGCATGCCAAATAGATTCATTTTTGTTTAAAATAAAAGTTGAATAAAAACGGTTGTTTAATATTTGAATTGCTTTTGCTGCAACCTGAAATTGATGTTTATTGTCAACTAGTTTTAAACTACAATCTTGTATATCTAACCTAGCAGGAACTTTATATAATAAATCATTAATTAAGTTATCAGCTAAATGTGCTAAATCTATTTTTTGATTTACATTATTGAGCGTGTCTTTCTTTTTGTTTTTCAATAAAAACTCAAAATTCCTTTTACCTGACTGATTAATCAATTGCAAATTTGCACCGCTTACCACTAACTCTGAAAGTTTAATTCTACCAATTAACATTGGCAATAAATTTACTTTTACCTTAAAATGCGAAACCGATAAAAGGGTGTCTAAAGAATCAGGCACAATACTGATCTCATTCATTACAACAGTGCTGAGCCCTTCAAAACTAGCTTGTTTGATTGCAATTGTAATTTTATTGCGCTCTTTTTGATTAGCAATTACCCTTTCTATAACCCCATGCATGATACGTTCTCTTAGTCCAATTGCTAATCCAATTCCAAGCAAGAGCAATGCAAAGATTATAAAAAGTGTGATTTTTATTTTTTTCATGATTAAAGGCTGAAAATAATAAATAATAAATGGAAATATGGTAATTTTGTTTGTCAAATATCAAAGATGAAATATTTAGCTTTTATAGTGTTAGGATTAGGCGTGTTGCTAAATAGTTGCAAAGAGGAAAACCCAAGCGACCCATCAGTAGTCATTACTAAGATTAGCCCGTTTAACCACCAAGTATACAACTGGAACGATACTGCGTTTTTTCAAATATCTTTTTCAGATAATAATCAAATAAAAGCTACTAGCCTTCGATTATATTTAGCAACAGGGAAAGATTTGCTGAATTTTAGCTCAAAACCAAATAGCAAGACAGCTGTTATTGATACATTCATTATTATGAATGACAGCAGTTACACATTTGTCAATTTTGACATTTTAGCAGAAGACGATGCGGGGAATACAAGCAGCAAAAGCAGCCATATTCATCTTAAATTATAATTATAAACAATAAAAATATCCATCTACTTTACGGTTCAAAAAATTAAACGAATAAAATGTATACCAAAGAACAAATATTAAGTGCACTAAGTAATGTTGAAGAACCCGATTTGAAAAAAGATTTGGTTACGCTTAACATGATTGAAGACATAGAAATTAATGGAAATGAAGTTAAATTCTCTGTAATTTTAACTACTCCAGCATGTCCGTTAAAAGCCATGATTGAAAATGCATGTATCAATGCGATACATCATTTTGTAGATAAAAATATAGTTGTAAAAGCGAACATGACCAGTAGGGTTACAAGCACCGCTTTAGATCCAAGTTTTCCGAATATTAAAAATATTGTTTTAGTTGCTTCTGGAAAAGGTGGAGTTGGCAAATCAACTGTTGCTGTTAACTTAGCCATTAGCTTAAGTAAACAAGGTGCAAAAGTTGGTTTAATTGATGCAGATATTTATGGACCATCAATTCCAATGATGTTTAAATTAGAAGGCGCAAGACCAGGCGCAGAAAAAAATGGAGAAAAAGTAAGTTTAATGCCATTAGAAAAGTATGGTATTAAATTATTATCAATCGGATTTTTTGTTGATCCAAACCAAGCTATTCCTTGGAGAGGCCCGATGGTAACTACTGCTTTGAAACAATTATTTACTGATGCGAACTGGGGAGATCTGGATTACCTAATTGTTGATACGCCTCCAGGAACTGGCGACGTTCATATTACACTGGGGCAACAATTCCCAATTACAGGTGCTGTGATTGTAACCACTCCTCAAAATGTAGCAGTAGCAGATGCTAGAAAAGGAATGGCAATGTTTAGAATGGATGGCATTAAAATTCCAGTTTTAGGTGTAATTGAAAACATGTCATATTTCAGCCCAGCAGAAATGCCCGATCAGCAATACTTTATTTTTGGCAAAGATGGTGGCAAAAAATTAGCAGAACAATTTGAAGTGCCATTTTTAGGAGAGATTCCATTGGTACAATCAGTTGGCGAATCTGGCGATATGGGAGAACCTATTTCGTTAAACGAAGCACACCCGACTGCATTGGCAATGGCTCAAATCGCTTCAAAAGTAGCGCAACAAGTTGCTTTAATCAATGCTGGCATGCATGCAAATAATCTAAATTAGAATTATTATAAATAGTGTATCTTTGCATATAATTATCCTTATCAAATAAAAATGAATACAAGCCCAGAATTAATAGAACGCATTGAAAATGCATTAGATCAAATAAGACCTTACTTAGAAGCAGATGGCGGCAATGTCGCTTTGCAAGAAGTAACGGAAGATATGGTTGTAAAATTAAAGCTTTTGGGTGCTTGCGGTTCTTGTCCAATGAGCATCATGACTTTGAAAGCAGGAGTTGAACAAGCACTTAAGCGTTCGATCCCTGAAATCAATTCTGTTGAAGCAGTAAATATCACAGATGCAGACGATCCGAATGCAGTACTTCCAGAAAGGTTGAGAAACTAAAAAGAGGAGAAGAGCGTTCATACGATATGACCGCTCTTTTCGTTTTAATCTAATAATAGCACTGCTTGTTTTGAAAAAAATTACCATTTATTTATTTCTTTTCTTGTTTGTAATTGCGATTCAAAATAGTCAAGCGCAAGAAAAGAAGTTAGTACAGTTTTCTGGAGTAATTCTTCATGCAGATAGTTTAGCGCCGCTTCCATTTGTCAATGTTTTCAATGTTTCTAGAGGATACAAAGGGACCTTCAGTGATTTTCGTGGATTTTTTTCTTTAGTAGTTGGTGTTGGTGATACTGTTCGTATTGCTTGTTTAGGATTTAAAAAACAAGAAATTATTATTCCAGATAATTTAATCAACAACTCGGTTTCTGCAATCTTTAAATTAAAGCCAGAGAGCTTTAATATTCCAATGGTTTATATTTTTCCATTTGCTACTGTTGAACAATTCAAGCAAACGTTTTTGAAATTAAAATTAGCTGACGACGACTTGATGTTGGCACAGAAAAATTTAGATGAAAGAGTGATGAATACACTCAAGAATACCATGGCTTGGGATGGTTCACAAAATAGTAAATACTTTTTCCAACAAAGTAGCGAAAAACTCTATTGGGCTGGACAAAACCGCTATAACCCTTTGTTTGATTTAGTAAAAATCAATCAATTTATTCAACTCCTAAACGAAGGGAAAATTAACCTGAGAAACGAGAAGAAAGAAGATTAGTTTTTTCTCTTCTTTTGAGCAGGATATTTCATTTTATACTCTGGACGAATAATTCCTTTAGTAATGGCATCCAGCTTCTTTACTATCAATCTTTTCTTTATTGGAGAAATTTTATCTACAAATAATTTTCCTTCAATATGATCGTATTCGTGTTGAATAATGCGCGCTAAAATGCCGTCGTAGGTTTCTTCAAAAGTTTTAAAATTTTCGTCTTGGTAACGAATTTTTATAACTGATTTTCTAGACACTTCTTCTCTTACTTCTGGAATACTTAAACATCCTTCAGAAAAAGACCACTCTGCGCCAGACTCTTCTAATATTTCTGCGTTGATAAATACTTTTTTGAAATTTAATTGCTTAGGCTTGTCCTCTTCGTCCTCGTCGAAAGGTGAAGCATCGATTACAAAAAGGCGTATAGCTAAGCCCACTTGCGGAGCTGCCAAACCTACACCATGCGCATGATACATAGTTTCAAACATGTCAGAAATTAATGTAGGTAACTGTGGGTAATCGGAAGAAATATCCACACCAACTTTTCTTAATACAGGGTCGCCGAAAGCAATTACTGGTAATATCATTTTAAAAATTAATGGTTGGTTGATTCCATGTAAGACTGTAAAATTATAATAGCGCTTACTAAATCAATGTGTTCTTTTTTTTCTCTATCTTTTTTTGATTTACCACTTTGCGCAATAATCTGCGATGCCATTTTTGAAGTAAACCTTTCGTCTATTCTTTTAATTGGAATAGCAGGGAATGTGGCACTTAATTTTTGCACAAAATCATTGGTCATTTGCGCAGACATCGAAGGCTCATTGTTCATTTGTTTAGGTTCGCCCACAACAAATAATTCCACCTGTTCATTTGTTAAATAGGTTTTGATGTAATCGATGAGTTCTTGACTAGCGATGGTTGTTAAGCCTGTAGCAATGATGTTTAACGGGTCGGTAATGGCAATTCCGGTCCGTTTTAATCCATAGTCAAAAGCCATCCATCTTCCCATCTTGCAAAGATAATCGCATTCCTACATTATTAAACTTTTTATTCATAATATTTAAATTGATTGTCTAAAAAATTGATTCATGCGATTGGCTTATCGGGCTAAATTTGCTAAATTGCCCTATGTTTTTTAAAGATATTCCGGGGCAGCAAGCGGTTAAAGAAAGATTAATAAATTCTGTAAAAGAAGCGCGCATAAGTCATGCGCAATTATTTCTTGGACCAGAAGGTAGTGGTAGTTTAGCGCTTGCTTTAGCTTATGCACAATATATTTCATGCTTAGACAAACAAGCAGATGACTCTTGCGGAAAATGCAGCGCTTGCACCAAGTATCAAAAACTCATACATCCAGATTTACATTTTAGCTACCCTTTTATTTCAAAAGGTTCGGCAGAGACAGCTGTAAGCTATATTAAGGAATGGCGCAAAGCCATTGCAGAGAACCCTTTTATGGGCATAGCGCAATGGATGGAATATTTAGATGCGGAAAATAAACAGCCCAATATCAACATTGCAGAATGTCATGCTATAATTCAGAAGCTTATTTTAAAATCTTTTGAAGCGGAATATAAAATTATATTAATCTGGTTGCCCGAATATTTAGGCGCTGCAGGAAATGCCCTCCTTAAGTTAATTGAAGAACCCCCTGCAAAAACCCTATTTATTTTAATAGCCGAAAACTACGACCAAATTCTTTCAACCATTTTATCTAGAACACAACTCATCAAAATTCCAAAATTGAGCGACGATGTGCTAAAAACATATTTAATTGAAAATGGATGTCCGCAAGAAAAAGCGGGCAGGGTGGCCTACTTAGCCAATGGAAATATTTCTGCTGCGCAACAATTGCTCGCCGAAGACGATGACGATTTAGAAAGTTTATTTATTCAATGGTTTAGACTTTGCTATGCTAGAAAAGGAATTGAAGTAAACGATTGGATAGACCAAGTAGCAAATGCGAAGTTTGGCAGAGAAAATCAAAAAAATCTGATAAGATTTGGATTACAAGTAATCAGGGATTGCCTAATGGTAAATTTAGAAAACAATAGCATAGTAAAGTTTGAAAGTAAGCATTTTGAGCTTTCTAAGCTTGCAGGGGCTATTAATTTCGAAAATGCGCCATTACTCATCAAAGACTTTGAAAAGGCAGTTTATCACATTGAACGCAATGCCAACCCAAAAATCATGTTTTTGGACCTTAGCATTCAGATGATGAGAAATTTACAATTGAAAAATGTAAATTCGCAGTTAACAATAAACGAATAAAACTATGGGATGTGGATCATGTTCAACCGGAGGCTGTGCGCCTGCTGGTTGTAAAAGCAATGGTTCTTGTATGACGGATGGAGGTTGCAGTAAATTAGATGTGTACGATTGGTTTGCCAATATTGACATGCCTTCTAATTTCCAACCATTTAATATTGTCGAAGTGAGATTTAAAGGCTCACGTAAAGATTTTTATCGCAATGTTGATCAAATATATCTTGAACTAGGAGAATTGGTATGTGTAGAATCGGGAAGTGGCGGCTACGATGTGGGCCATGTAACGATGACGGGAGAGATGGTTCGCTTGCAGATGAAAAAAAGACATGTTTCACCAGACTCTTCAGAAATCAAAAAAATATATCGCAAGGCTAGCCCTTTAGATGTAGACAAATGGAAAGCAGCAAAAGAATTGGAGCATGAAAACATGCACAAGGCCAGAACCATTGCCTTGCAATTAAAGCTAAATATGAAATTGAGCGATGTCGATTACCAAGGGGATAAAACAAAAGCTACTTTTTATTATACCGCCGACGATCGTGTTGACTTTAGAGAGCTAATCAAAAAATTAGCAGAAGAATTTAAAGTTCGTATTGAAATGCGTCAAATAGGTATGCGTCAAGAAGCAAGCAGACTAGGCGCTATAGGCTCATGTGGTAGAGAATTATGTTGCTCAACTTGGCTTACCGATTTTAAAACGGTGAGTACAGCTGCTGCAAGATATCAAAACCTTTCACTCAATACCTTAAAACTTGCCGGACAATGCGGCAAATTAAAATGCTGTTTAAATTTCGAGCTTGACACATATATGGATGCATTGAAAGACATTCCAGATGATGTGAAAGAATTGAAAACAAAAATCGGTTCAGCTTATTTACAAAAAACTGATATTTTCAAAAAAATCATGTGGTTTAGTTACCGCGGTTCCGATAATTGGGTAGCATTACCAGCGGTAAGAGTTAAAGAAATTATGGCCATGAATAAAAATGGTGAATTCCCTGAAGAACTGTCAAATGTTACTGTTCAGCCTGTTTTAGTAGAGCGTATTTTAGATTATGACAATGTGGTTGGCCAAGATAGCTTGACTCGCATGGACGAACGCAATAAGAAAAAGAAAAAGAACAACAATAACAGAAATAAAAATCGCAATAAGCCAACAAACGCTAGCCCAAAAGAGCCGCAAGCGACCGAAGCTGCGAATGGCAATAAACCCAACAATGCGGCAGGCCCAAGAAATAATAACAGGCCTCCACATAAGGCAAACAACAGGCCAAACAATAAACCATCGAATCCATCAACGAACGAAAAACCAAAAGAATAAAAATGAAAAGAGCGATTGTTCTACTTTCTATATTATTAATTTTTAGTGCTTGTAATAGGTCTAAAATATTTGACGCATATGTTGCGTTTGAAAACAATAGTTGGAGTGTAAACAATCGCCCTACATTTTATATTGATATACAAGACACGATCAATAGTCATAGTATTTATTTTAACGTTCGTAACACAGGCGATTATGCCTATGCTAATTTATTTGTATTGCTAACTATTCAAGGGCCTCAATCAAAAGCTGAAACACAACGCTTTGAATTCAAGCTAGCTGAAAAAGATGGCAAATGGCTGGGATCCGGACTAGGCGATATCTACAGCAATCAAATGAAAATGATTCCGTCTTTAAAATTTCCTAAAAAAGGTGTTTATTCATTTACCATCGAACAAAATATGCGCGATAACCCTCTTCAAGGTATTGAGGACGTAGGTATTAAAATTGCTCGAAATTAAATTGCAAAAGCAAGAATCAATTTTTGAAAACATTTTTCAATTGCACCATAAAAGAGTGTACAATATTGCATTTGCTATGTTAAAAAATATAGCCGATGCAGAAGATGTTACGCAAGAAGTTTTTATCAATATTTTTTATGCTATTCCACAATTCAAAGAAGAAGCGCAAATAAGCACATGGGTGCATAGAATTGCTGTGAACAAATGCTTAGATCATATTAAAGCCAAAAAACGTAAAAAAAGATTGGCATTTATCACTTCATTATTTGACCCAGAAACAGGCAAACAAGTATATGATGCGCACAATCATTTACATCCAGGAACAATTTTAGAACAAAAAGAAGCGCATCGCATTTTAATGGACGCCATTGATTTGCTCAAAATCAGCCAAAAAACTGCTTTTGTTTTATGTCAAATTGAAAAATTGAGCCAAAAAGAAGTGGCTGCAATTATGGAAATTTCTGAAAAAGCGGTCGAATCATTGAACCATAGGGCAAAAGAGAAATTAAGGATAATTTTAGGGAAGTTTTATTTAAAATCGAAGGTTAATCGTTAAAGTATCGTCTAATTAGCATGAAAAACAAAGAACAATGGGTAAACCAAATACTTGCATCGGCAGATCAAATAGATCAGCTCACGCCTAACCCGTTTTTATTTCAAAAAATCAAGCACCGACTCGTTCAAAAAGAAATAGCCGCGTCTAATAATAAAACAGCACTAAAATGGAGTGTTGCATTTATACTATTAGTTGGTTTAAATACTGCTGTGCTTTTTGCAAACACTAACAAACACAAAAGCTATCATCAATCTAAAACAAATATTGAACTAAACAATCAAACCATTTATAGCTATTAAAATGGAAAGCAAAAAACTACCCTTCTGGAAAATATTTGCAATCGCTTTGTTGATTATCAACACGCTTATACTTTCTTTTATTTTATTAGAAAGAACTGGTCAAGGTTCTACAAATAGAGGCCCTGCGGCTTTTATTATAAAAGAGTTGCATTTTAATGATTCGCAAATTGTTGCATTTGAAAAATTAAAACTTACACATCAAGACAGTGTTCAACAATTAAGAGAACAAGGAAAAATGTTGCGTGAAAAATATTTTTCACTTTTACGTAATCATGCGAACAGCATATCAGAAAAAGCTATAAATGATCAAGCGTCTGATTTAGTGAATAAAATTGCAGCCAATCAGATTGCTATAGAGTCGGTAACATATCGTCATTTTGGCCAAGTAAAAGAAATTTGTGATAGTAGTCAAAAACAAAAATTTGACAGCATTCTTTTAGATATTGTTAGAATGATGAAAGCTGGAAGACCAAAGCCTGCAAAGTAAATAGCTTACTATAATAAAGGCATTAAACTTTCTAGCTTCATTCCCCTAGAACCTTTCACGAGCACCGTATGGTTGATGATTTTATTATCTTGAATAAAATCCATTGCATTTGCGGTTGTTTTAAAAAAATGAAACTGTTTGTATAATTCTTTAGCACCAAAAAAGTCGTTGCCGATAAAAATTACATTTTCGAATTTTAATTCTGATACCAACTTTACAATTGCTTTGTGCTCTGCAACGCTTTCATTACCCAACTCAAACATATCACCAAGAATCAAGTATTTATTTTCAGTAGACAAAAGATGAAAATTATTAATGGCTGCAAACATACTGCTAGGATTAGCATTATAAGCATCCATAATTAATTTATTGTTTGCTGTTTGCATTGCCTGTGAACGGTTGTTGGTAGGTGTATATGCTGCAATGGCAGCAACGATTTCGGCTTCTGATACACCAAAATAAACACCAATTGCAGCTGCTGCTAAAATATTTGCTAAATTATAATCGCCTATTAATTGAGTTGCAAGTTCATGTTTTTGGTTATTCTTTTTAAAAGTAATGGATACTTTTAAAAATGGCGCAAGGGAAATAATTTCTCCAGCAACCAAACTGTTTTCTTTATTTCCAAAAAACACCCTGTTCTCTAATTGAGAAGAAAGGTTCAAGGTAACGTCATCGTCTGCATTTACAAAAACTAAGCCTTTGTTTATTTCAAGAAAATCATACAATTCTTTTTTTGTTTTCTTAACTCCTTCAATGCCACCCATGCCTTCGAGGTGAGCTTTACCTATATTGCAAATTAATCCGAAATTAGGTTCAGCGATTTCACACAATTCTTTGATTTCTAATTGGTGATTAGCACCCATTTCTATTATTGCAAAATTGTGATGAGCTTGAATAGAAAGTAAAGTTAATGGAACGCCTATATGATTATTTAAGTTGCCTGTAGTAGCCAACGTTTGGTATTTTTTAGAAAGCACCGCATTGATTAATTCTTTTGAAGTGGTTTTTCCGTTACTTCCTGTGATACCTAAAACTGGAAATTGTAATTGGCTACGATGGTGATTGGCTAAAGATTGCATGGCTTTCAATACATCATCTACTAATAAGTATTGTTCGCTGATGGCCACTTCTGGTTGATCGACCACTGCATACTTTGCGCCGGTAGCAAGTGCTTGCGCAGCAAATTCATTTCCGTTAAAGTTTGCACCTTTTAATGCAAAGAAGATGGAGTTTTCTTTAACTGCCCTGGTATCTGTTACAACCAAAGGATACTGTAAATACTTTTCGTAAAGTAATGCTGTGCTTGCTTTCATGATGACTAGTTTGTAGGTGCTAGACCGAATCAAACATAATAAAAAAAGCGATACAGCCATAGCCGTATCGCTTAAAAAAATTGTTTATCGTAAATTAATTACCTGATTTCTTTTTAGCATTTGTACGCTCTTGCTCCGTTAAATAAATTTTACGTAAGCGCATAGAAACCGGTGTAATCTCAACGTATTCATCCCACTGAATATATTCCATAGCTTCTTCTAACGAGAATTTAGTTGCTGGCGCAATACGTGTTGCGTCATCTTTACTCGTAGTACGGAAGTTGGTTAATTGCTTACCTTCCGTAATATTTACTGTCATGTCGGAATCTCTACTGTTTTCGCCGATGATCATTCCTTGATAAACTTCTTCTCCTGGATTAACAAAAAATCTTCCGCGATCTTGTAATTTGTCAATACGGTAAGCTGTTGCAGCTCCTTTATCCATAGAAATTAATACCCCTGATGATCTTTGTGGAATATCGCCTTTCCAAGGTTCGTATGACTTGAAACGGTGAGCCATAATAGCTTCTCCAGCAGTTGCAGTTAACACGTTATTTCTTAATCCGATGATTCCCCTTGCAGGTATTTCGAATTCTAAATGTTGTAAATCACCTTTTGGTTCCATTACTAATAAGTCACCTTTTCTTTGGGTAACTAATTCAATTACTTTTCCTGAAACTTCAGCAGGTACATCTACGATAAGTGATTCAATTGGCTCACATTTCTTACCATCTATTTCTTTGATGATAACCTGTGGTTGGCCTACTTGTAATTCATAACCTTCACGACGCATGGTTTCAATTAAAACCGATAAATGCAAAATACCACGACCGTATACTAATAATGAATCTGGAGATGCTGTTTCTTCTACTCTTAATGCTAAGTTTTTCTCCATCTCTTTCATCAAACGATCACGAAGATGGCGAGAGGTTACAAACTTGCCTTCTTTTCCAAAAAATGGAGAGTTGTTAATTGTGAACAACATGTTCATGGTTGGCTCGTCAATTTTAATAACAGCCAATGCCTCTGGATTTTCGAAATCGGCAATGGTATCTCCGATTTCAAAACCTTCAATACCTACTACTGCACAAATATCACCATTGTGAACTTCTTCTACTCTTACTTTGCCTAAGCCAACAAAAGTATATAGTTCTTTAATTCTAGATTTTACAACCTTACCATCTTTCTTCATTAAAGATACTGGCATGTTTTCTTTGATTGTTCCACGCGCAACACGGCCAATTGCAATCCTACCAACAAAAGAAGAATAATCTAATGAGGTAATTTGCATTTGTAGCGTTCCTGGATTATCTGGTGGCTCTGGAATAAACTCCAAAACGGCATCCAATAATGGAGTTATGTCTTCAGTTGGTGCTGTATAATCTTTGCTCATCCAGCCTTGTTTTGACGAACCATAAAGCGTTGGGAAGTCCAATTGCTCTTCTGTTGCTTCTAAGTTAAAGAACAGCTCGAAAACCGATTCTTGCACTTCTTCTGGGCGACAGTTTTCTTTATCTACTTTATTAATAACTACAATAGGCTTTAATCCTAATGAAAGGGCTTTTTGGGTTACAAATCTTGTTTGAGGCATGGCACCTTCAAATGCATCTACCAATAACAACACCCCATCAGCCATTTTCAATACACGTTCAACTTCACCGCCAAAGTCGGCGTGACCTGGTGTGTCTATAATGTTGATTTTATAGTCTTTGTATTGAACTGAAACGTTTTTAGATACAATGGTGATTCCTCTTTCACGTTCTAAATCGTTGTTATCTAGGATTAGATCACCTGTTTCTTGGTTATCTCTAAATAAATTGGTCTGATGTAAAATTTTATCTACCAGTGTTGTTTTCCCGTGATCGACATGGGCAATAATAGCGATATTTCTAACTTTTTGCATTTATAATAAAGTTTTTAAGCCCGCAAAGGTACATTTAAAAAACCGAAATCCGCCTTATAATTTGAATTTGTGGCAAATATTAATGCTTTGTTTAGCTGATTTTAAGCAATTTATAAGATTGCGTTTGCAAGAAATGCGCGTAATGGAGCGATGGCTTGATTTGCTTCTACTACAGCATGTATGGCTTTTTTTGAATGTAAAAGTTCGTCAGAAAGTGGTTTAACAGCAATAAAACTTTTCAATTTCAATAATTCAATAGCTGGGTGATCTTTAGGATAATCTCTTGGAGCTGTTTTCAATTGATCTTCGAAACTGAGTGAACCAAACTGCTTTTTAAAAGTAGGGTCTTGAATAATTGCTTCAAATGAGGAAAGGTTATAATCTATTTCTTGTCTGATCTTTTTTAAGTCTGCTGAAGGTGGAAGGTAATATCCGCCTGCAACAAAAGAAGCCCCAGGCTGAATATGAATAAAACATCCAGTTCCACCAACAAGCTTGCCTTCACTTGAATAGGCAATGCCGAAATTGGTTTTGTATGGTGCTTTATTTTTTGAGAACCGCACATCACGGTAAATCCTCATCACACATTTTGCTGCAATAAGGTTTTTATAACTTGAATCGAAAACTGATGAAGCTTGAAATATATTTTCTGCAAAGGAGATTACGTCTGCCTTAGCTAATTCATATTCTGATTTGTGTATGGCAAACCATTCACGATTGTTGTTTTTTTGTAAAGCACTTAAGAATTTAAAGGTGCTGGCTTGAAGCATTTTTTGAGGGTTAGTCTTTTTTGTCTATAAAATTCTTGTCGAACTTTGGCGCAAACATATGCAGCAATAAAATTCTTGCATACCTAAAATTAAGTCTATACGTTAAAATAATTCCAACAATAATCGCAGACATGTATACCCAAACATCTGGATTATGCCCAAGTATATAAACAGCTATCCCCACATTTACACTTAGCGCCACATTGAATGCATAGCCTACATACATTGCACCCCAGAAGAACCCTATTTCAAGCTCGTACCTTAACCCACATACAGGACAATATTCATGCATTTTATTGTAGTCATTCCAACTAGTTACTGGATGGGTAAAAACTTCTCCTGTTCTACAAGTTGGACACTTGCATTTTATAATTGATGAAAACTTTGAAGGGGTTACTTGATTGCTCATGCAATTAATTTGCTGTTAAATTTTCATCTGAAGCATTCATTTGCTTCGCCCTATATTTCTTAAACCAAATTACACCTAATGCGCCAACGAATAAATATGGCGCTGCTAGTAAATACAAAATACCATCGTTCAATCCTTTGCCAACATTATTCTGCCCGCTTTTGATAGATGATTCTACCGCTGTCTTACACATTGGACATTGTGCCATTGTTGTATCAATAGAAAAGAAGGATAACACAATCACAAGAACAAAAAATATTTTTTTCATTTTAGAAAGTATAATATGGTGAAATCATTAAGTAAACCAACACGCCTGTAATAGTTACATATAACCAAATAGGGAAAGTATAACGCACTAGTTTTCTATGTTTTTCAACATCCATTTTTAATCCTGCATTGAAACTAAAAAGAATCAATGGTAAAACTATAGCCGCTAAGAAAATGTGGCTTATTAAAATAACATAGTATATGTATTTCAGAAATCCTGTTCCGCCGTAGCTAGTTTCTTTTACAAAATAATGAAACAGGATATACGAAACTAGAAACATTGAAGACAGACAAAAAGTTGCAATGTTTATTTTTTTGTGCAATTCAATTTTTTTTCTTTTGATTTGATAGAGTGAAGTGAGCAACATGATACTACACAAACCATTGATAATTGCATTGAGCTTTGGTAAAAAATAAACGAAGCTTGGTGTTTCAATAGTAACTGGTATAAGCTTTCTATTCAATATTACCACTACAATAAATACAAAAATTGAAATGCCGTAAACTACTCTTGCAATTAATTTATCATTCATCTGAATATTATTTTTTTTGTTTTGGAGAAATTTCTTCTTTAACTAAAACTTTAATGTCATCTATTAATGAATCCACAGCCTTTTCAGAAGTGCCATCATAATAGCCTCTGATTCTATTTTGAGGATCTACCAAAACCACCATTTCTGTATGAATAAAATCATCTGGCCCTCCATCGCCCTCTAAAGCAGTTACCAAATAACTTCTTCTGGCTAATTCGTAGATTTCTTTTTTAGGACCGGTTAGCATGTTCCACTTCCCACTAATCGCGTTGTGTGCTTTTGCATAACTAGCCAAAGCCTTTACATCATCTTTTTCAGGGTTAACTGTAAAAGACAACAAAGTAATTTCGTCGATTGTTTGCACCCTTTTTTGAACACGTTCCATTTGTGTTGCCATTTTTGGGCAAATGGTTTGACAAGTTGTAAAGAAAAAGTTGACGATTTTTATTTTGCCAGCAAGAGCCCTGTCATTAATCGTCTCGTTGTTTTGATTTTGAAAACTAAAAGATCCGATTTGATGATATATGGTATCTATGCGAGATTTTCCATCGACCTCAACTTGCTCCGTTTGCTTTTCGCCATAAATTGGCAAAGCCTTATAATGATTTGTTCCGGTTTTGAGTAGAAAATACCCAATAACCGGAACAACTAATACGATGAATAATATGGCGGTTTGCTTTAACCCTTTGCTATTCATATTATAAACGGATATGCATCCAAAAGTTTCCTTCGTATAACATCCATACAATAAAGAATATGATGAAAATTAAAGGTACAATGATTGAGTAAATCAAGCCTAATTTTTCAAATTTCAAGTGCATGAAATAAGCAACAATGTAAAATGCTTTTAATAATGTTAATCCAATGTAAATAATGTTTCCTACAGGATGACTTAACACACCGCGTGGAATTAATACCAATGCAATAAAAAATTCAATTGCAGTAATACCTAATAACACCCAAAACACACCCCAAATTTTCTTTTTTGTCATTGAACCATGTTCGTCATGGTGTGCAATATTTTGTTGATCTGCTGACATATTAATATGTATAAAAGATAAAAATTAAACTAAATAGAAGAATGTAAATACAAACACCCAAACTAAATCTACAAAGTGCCAGTATAAGCCAACTTTCTCGATCATGTCGTAATGCCCTCTGCGTTCGTATGTTCCAGCTAAAACATTAATCCAAATAATGATATTCAAAACTACTCCTGAGAATACGTGGAAGCCATGAAAACCAGTAATGGTAAAAAATAGATTTGTGAAATTTGTTGACGCAACAGAACCGTCTTTATTTAAAAATGGATTAGCGCCCCACCAAGCACCTTCATGGTGAAGATGTGTCCATTCCCAAGCTTGACAACTTAAAAATGCGAAACCACCAATAATAGTCCATATCATCCATTTAGAAACTTCTGATTTTGCTTTACGATGTCCAGCTTCTACAGCCAAAACCATCGTAACAGAACTCATAATTAAAATGAATGTCATAATACCCACGAACACCAATGGTGCACCTCCGTGGATACCTGGAGCAGATTGAAAAACCTCGTCTGGATTTGGCCATGAAACGCTACTGAAACGCAATGCGCCATAAGCGATTAATAAACCTGAAAAAGTAAAGGCATCTGAAAGTAGAAAAAACCACATCATCATTTTGCCATACTCCACATTAAAAGGAGATCTTCCACCATTCCATGGTGTTGATTTAATCTCGTCGATTTCTGAAGTGTTTGTTGTCATTGGTAATAAAAACTATCTATTAATTAATAAAAACACGAACAAATATATCCACAAAATATCAATAAAGTGCCAGAAGATGGCGCTTATTTCCATTCGAAAGATATTTTTTGTTTGATTGATTTTGCTTGAAGTACCGGCAAGCGCATATAATAAAAGCAATAAGCCGGCAATGATATGAAATGCATGAAACCCAGAGATTACATACAAGAAAGATTCAGCTGGATTACCAGAAAAAAATATGCCATTGGCTACTAATTCTTTCCATGCAATATACTGACCTATTAAAAAGCCTAACCCTAACAAAATGGTTAGTATAAGAAAATTTTTCTGTTTAGCAACTTGACCTTTTTTTGTATTGGTCAAAGAGATGTGAAGCGTAATGCTACTCAAAATAATTAATGCTGTTGTATAGTAAAATGTTTGAGGTAAGTCAAAAATTTTCCAATTGCCTTCTGCTTTTCTAACAATGTATGCACTGGTTAAACCTGCAAAACACATGAGTGAGCTTAATACAAACAACCACGTAACAAACTTTTTAGGTTGCCCGTTAAATGTATTTGATGGTATTGTGTTTTCTGCGTTCATCGTTTACAATTTATCAATTAATAATATGATTTGCACAACTGGCAAATAAATAAATGAACCAAACATTAATTCGCGAGCTGCTTTTAAAGAGCACTCTCTGTATAGTTTTACTGATTGCATAAAAAATGCAAGACCTGCTAATATGGAAATAATTCCCAATGTGGTACCCGCCATTCCAAATTTCATTGGTAACAAGCTAACAGGAATTAATACTAGTGTAAATAACATAATTTGGAATGCGCTGCTTTTGCCTCTTCCTTCTTTTGAAGGCAACAAAAACATATTCGCTCGGCGGTAGTCTTCATCTAACACCCAAGCAACAGCCCAAAAATGCGGGAACTGCCAAATGAATTGAATAGCAAACATAATCCCTGGCTCAAAACCAAATTTATTTGTGTATGCAACATAGCCTAACAATGGTGGCATTGCACCTGCTACTGCCCCTACAAAAACTGCAAAAGAAGATTTGAGTTTTAGTGGTGTATAAATAAATGCGTAAGAGATGATTGAGAATAATCCTAAAACACCCGTTATTAAATTAAAATAATACGTTAAAATAAAAATTCCCGCAACTCCCATGCTTATTGAAAAAGCCAGTGCCTCTGTCAAGCTTAATTTATAAGTTGGCATTGGTCTATTTTGCGTGCGGTGCATTAGCTTATCGGTATCTTTCTCAATAATTTGGTTTAAACTATTTGCAGAACCGGTTGTTAAAAAACCACCCAATATCATCAACAATAATTCAGGCCACTTCAATTGTCCCTTTGCAGCATACGCAAAAGTAATTGCAGCAGAAAACACAACCAGCATGGTTAATCTCAATTTTACTAATTGAATATAACTGCCAATTCTAGCTTTCATTCCTGTTGATTCGATATTTAATACTTTTGTTATCACTTAACTAATTATTGCCATAGAAATACTTTTTCTATAGTTTGCTAACAGTGCTAATTGCATTACCCAAACTCCAATCAACAAACTGGCTAACAATAAATGCACCGTTTGCATTGCAGGTGGAAGGCTAAAATAGGCTAACACTATACCCGATATTAATTGTAAAGACATTAAAACTGAAACTAAAATTACATATCCTTTAAATCTTTTTACTTCTTTAAAATGTTCTAATATATAACCTGCACAAATAACGGTAGCTAATATTAATAGTATCGAAAAGCCTTTGTGTATGTTAAATATTTCCTCACTCAAAGAAACCCAAGCGCCTCTATTAGTATTATTCCAAAACGCGGCTTGTTGGTCAACACTTTCTCTTAATGAAGTTCCAAATAATATTTGTGTGGTGGTTAATACTAAACATAACCAAGTAAATATTTCTGCCGCTCTTAACTTTTTAGCAGATAGTTTCAGAACAGGTAAATTTTTGTATTTAACATTTTGATAGGCTAATGCAATCAATCCGATAATTACTAAGGCTAAAAACATATGCACTGTAATTACCCAGCTCGTTAAATTTGTCGAAACCACCCACGAACCAATCCATGCTTGTATCACAACTAAAATCATTGACGAAACGCATAATGCAAAAACTCCTCGGTTATTGCGGCGAATACGATAAGCTGCAATAGTCATGAGAAACATTAGCAATCCAGTAATTGCGCCAATTAACCTATTGACATATTCTGTATAAGTTTTCCAGACATTAAACTGCTCTGCAGTTAGAATCGACTGGTCTTTTAAAATTAGATCGGCCTTTTCGGCAAAACCAATTTTACTTAACAGTTTAGCAAAACGGTTGTTTTTAGCTACACGCTTGTTTACATATTCTTGTTGGTAGTTTGCAGGAAGTTGTGCTAC
Organism: Sphingobacteriaceae bacterium; assembly: GCA_024645045.1. Classification (GTDB taxonomy): domain Bacteria; phylum Bacteroidota; class Bacteroidia; order Sphingobacteriales; family Sphingobacteriaceae; genus CAIKLP01. Next base: position 85,836 of record JAHEGO010000001.1, on the reverse strand, counting down.
AGTAGTTGGCGGAACCCATTGATCAAAACATTTTGGCCAATCTGGGCAGCCCATTCCTGAACCTGAACTTCTTACTACTCCACCAGCAAGAATCAAAAGAAACAAAGAACAAATTGTATAAAAGGTAATTTTTAAAAACCTTTTTTCTTTTGATGAATACTCCGAAATATTTGCGGCATTATCCATACTTCTTCTAATTATTAATGAGCTCCTTTTGCTCCGTGGTGTGTACCGTAATCACCTGGTAAATTAGACGACATGGTTTGCGACAACGGAACATTTTGTGGAATAAAATCCTCATCATGACCTGGCTTACTGTAGTCATATGGCCAACGATATACGTGAGGAATTTCTCCTGGCCAGTTACCATGCATGTGTTCAACTGGTGCAGTCCATTCTAAAGTATTAGAATTCCAAGGGTTTTGTGGCGCTTTCTTTCCTTTGAAAATGCTTCTGAAGAAGTTATATAAGAAAATAAATTGCGCTAATGATCCTAAGATTGCTGCAATACTGATGAATTTGTTTACTGCTAACCATTCTTTCATAAAGTCAAAACTTGTGAAAGAATAATATCTTCTAGGCACACCATCTAAGCCCATAAAATGCATTGGGAAAAACACGCAATAAACTGCAATGAATGTTAACCAGAAATGGAAATATCCTAGGCGCGTATCCATCATTTTACCAAATAAACGTGGATACCAATGATAGACACCTGCAAACATACCAAACATAGCTGCACTACCCATTACAATATGGAAATGGGCAACAACAAAATAAGTGTCGTGTAAGTTGATATCTAATGAAGCATTTCCTAAGAAAATACCAGTTAAGCCGCCTGTGATAAATAGAGATACTAAACCAATTGCAAACAACATTGCTGGTGTAAACTGAATGTTTCCTCTCCATAGTGTTGCTAAATAATTAAAAGTCTTCACCGCAGATGGTACTGCAATGATCAATGTCGTAAACATAAATACAGATCCTAAGAAAGGATTCATACCTGTTACAAACATATGGTGACCCCAAACAATGAATGATAAAAATGCAATACCAATTAATGAGATGATCATGGCACGGTAACCAAAGATTGGCTTCCTTGCGTTGGTTGCAATAATCTCTGAACTGATTCCCAAAGCTGGCATGATAATGATATAAACTTCAGGGTGTCCTAAGAACCAGAATAAATGTTGAAATAACACTGGACTTCCGCCGTGGTTTGGCAATGCTTCACCACCAATGAATATGTCAGACAAATAGAAACTTGTACCAAAGCCTCTGTCAAATATTAATAAAATAACACCTGCAAATAAAACAGGGAAAGACAATACACCTAAAATTGCAGTCAATAAGAAAGCCCAAATTGTTAATGGCATTTTAGTCATTGACATACCTTTTGTACGCATGTTTAATACTGTACTGATGTAGTTAATACCACCCATTAAAGCCGATGCAACAAATAGTGCCATCGAGATTAACCATAATGTCATACCTAAACCAGAGCCAGGCATTGCTTTTGGAAGTGCAGATAATGGAGGATAAATTGTCCACCCACCTGATGCAGGACCAGATTCGATTAACAATGACCAAGCCATGATTACACTTGATAAAAAGAATAACCAATAAGAAAGCATATTGATAAATGGCGATGCCATGTCTCTTGCTCCTACTTGTAAAGGAATTAATAAATTACTAAACGTTCCACTTAAGCCTGCAGTTAATACAAAGAATACCATGATGGTTCCGTGAATGGTAACCATTGACATGTAAAAAGATGGGTCGATTCTTCCTCCTTGTGCCCATTTACCTAGTAATTTTTCTAAGAAAGGGAAAGACTCATCTGGCCAACCTAATTGAATTCTGAACAATATAGAAAGCACCATACCAACAACTGCCATAATAATACCTGTAATCAAGTATTGTTTTGCAATCATTTTATGGTCCATACTGAACACATATTTTGAAATAAATGTTTCTTTGTGATGCGCTCCGTGGTGTGCATCATGTGAATCAGTGTGATGTGTAGTGTGATCTGACATAAAAAATCTATCTAATTTTTTTATTCGTTTGTATTAAGTGCTAATTTCTCTTCTCTTGCTTTTGCAACACTTGCTTCTGCTTCTTGAATTTGCTTAGCCATTTCTTCTGTGTAAAAAGGCTTTTTAGTTGCTAACCATTTTGCATATTCTGTGTCATTTACAACTACTATTTTAACTTGCATGTTGTAATGTGCATTCCCACAAATTTTAGCACATAGTAAAATGTAATCAAATTTAGGGTCGTTGGTTTTAGCGCGCATTTGCTCAGTTGTAATAGTTGGCGTAAACCAGAATGTAGTTGGCATTCCTGGCACACAGTTCATTTGAGCTCTAAAATGTGGCATGTATGCAGAGTGAATTACGTCTCTCGCATTGAAATTAAATTTAACTGGTCTGTTAACAGGTAAATAAATTTCATTTACTAATAAATCGTCTTTTGCGTTTTTGTCGTTGAAGTCAACTCCAGTTTCATTTACATCATTAACCAATTTAAAAGCTTTTGAACCTAAAGTATTGTCATTACCTGGGTAACGAACAATCCATGCAAACTGCTTACCAGTAACATCAATTGTTAAAGCTTCTTTTGGTGCTGGAGAAGTAATGTTTGTCCATGCTTTCCATCCAGACAATACTAGTACTGCTAAAACAATAGCAGGAATAATTGTCCAATACAATTCTAGCTTGTCATTGTGTGGGTAGAAAAATGCAGTTCTTTTTTCTTTCCCTTTGTACTTGAAAGAAAAATAGAACAATAAGATATGTGTAATTACAAACACAACGCCTGTAATTATAGCTGTTATATTAAATAAATTATCTGTTATTACACCGTGTGCAGATGCAGACTCTGGTAATAACATTCTGCCATGAGTTGTGAATTCATAATATACATAACCCAAGAACATCACTAAGAATAAGATAAAGAAAATACCATTCACTTTATTGTAAGTGTTTTTAATTTTCTTTCCATTTAATTCTTGTGTTAATTCTAAAACTTTTAAAGTTTTATTTATTACTGCGAATGCAAATACAGAAGCGATTAATAATAAAACATAAAACCAAAAAGTAATTCCAAGCTCTTGGCTTGCAACATCAGTAGTAGCAGGCATCGCAGCTTGCGCAAAAGATATTGTAGAAGAAATCGTCAATAAAACAAAAAGTATTATTGCTTTTGTTGATGATTTTAATTGCTGACCTATAGACATATTCATACGATTAATATTCAATTTGAATCGTTAATAAATTAAATTTCGTGATGTAAACTTTCGTTTAAGAAAGGGTGATTTTTAGGAACTAACGGTGCTTTGCTCAACGATGTTAACATTAAGAAAATAAATGTTCCGATGAAACCAACAGTTGTTCCAATTTCAATGATTCCGAATCCGCTTTTCTCTCCCATTGTTCCTGGCATAATCATCATATAATAATCTAACCAGTGACCACATAAAATTACGATGGTAACGATTTTCATCATTTTGAAATTTCTTTTTGCATCACGAGACATTAAAATCAAAACTGGTGCAACAAAGTTGATGGCAATGTTTAAGCAAAACCATACAAAGTAATGATCGCTCCATCTTTCTTTAAAGTACACTACTTCTTCTGGAAGATTCGCGTAGTAAATTAATAAGAATTGAGAGAACCAAACATAAGTCCAGAAAATAGAAAATGCGAAAATGAATTTTCCTAAATCGTGCATGTGACTTTCGTTCACCCAACCGAAATATCCTTTTTCTTTTAAAATGATAATGGTTAATGCCATAGTAGATAAACCACAAACCCAAAGGGCTGCAAAGTTATACCATGCAAACATGGTTGAGAACCATTTTGCTTCTAAAGACATGATGATATCAAATGCAAAAATTGCAGAAGTAAAACCAAATACCACTAAAAATATAGCAGAAATTTTAATGCTTTTGTTGTAGTTTAATAACCCACCTACTAAATCTTCGTTTAATGAATACTTTCTAAGTACACGCATGAATAAAGACCATACTAATAAGAAACCAACAACACGAATCATAAAGAAAGGAGTATTTAAATAACCTGACTTCCCTTTGATTAATTCTGAAAATTCTGGAGAATTTGGGTCTGTTAAAGCTGGATTAGCCCAGTTTTGGTATAAGTGGCCTGTTGCTAAACCTGAACCAACCACTGCAACTAAAATTAAACCCGCCCAAGGCAATACGGTACTAAAAGCAGATGGAACTCTAATCAAAGAAGTTGACCATCCTGCATTTGCAACAAATTGCACTGCAACGAAAAATAAACCAGCTACACAAATGCCAGTCATATAATAGCTATTCAACAAAAGATTTGCGAATGTACGGTCTGCATTACCAGACATCAAACCAAATGCAACTGTTGCAATGCCTAATAAAATCATGATGATCGCCCAGCGTTTAGCGCTAGATGAAAATTCATATTTCTGAGTTAAATCGAAATTTGCCATCAGTTTATATTATTGTAATTTTTGTAACTCGTGAACGTATAAAACTATTTTCCATCTTTCAGCTGGACTTAATTGTGCAGCATGAGAACCCATTAAATTCACACCATAGGTAATAGTGTGGAATATTTTTCCATCTGTTAAATCTTTCATGGCACCACCTCTTGAAGATGTACCTGTTGAATATGATGGTGGAGGTGGGAATTTCCCTGCAACTACAATTGCTCCATCTGCTTTTCCTTGCATTCCATGACATTGTGTACAAAAGTTTGTGTACAATGCTTTACCTTCTGCTAATGCAACGGCATCATTTGCAAATGGATTTACTAACTCTTTTGAAGCTGCTTCATATCCAGCTAAACTGTTTTCATAATGGAATTTGCTCCAGCCCATAGGAATAGTTCCGGCTACTGGATTTTGTGCTGTTTTACCATCTTTGAAATTTGCGTTCGGTTGATCTGGATTTGGTGCCAAAGCACGATACATGTTTGGAGCATATTCATATCCAGGGTTTCTCTTGCTGTGGTAGCAAGAACTTAAAGAACCAATGGTCACAAAAGTACCAACAGCGACTATAAAAATCTTGAAACTATTCTTCATCATAGCTAATGTATTTTCTTTCATTGTGTTTGATTTCAATTGCTCCAGCTTCTTTTAAAACTGAATCAACTGAATTAATATCATTTGAACTTGCATCAATTGCAATTACGAAACGATCATTTGTTGCTCTTAAATCCATTACTCTTGGAGCTCTGCCTGGGAACAAGTGGTTAGCATAAAAGAATGTGAAAACCATTCCGTATGCTGCAAACAATACTGTTAACTCAAACATAACCGGAATAAAATCTGGAAATGCAAAAGCAGGCTTACCACCAATGTTCATTGGCCAATCTACTACCAACATGTAATAAATCATAGTGAATGCTGTAATGGTTCCTGTAATACCGAAGCAAAAAGCTGCGATTGGCAACCTAGATCTTTTAACACCTAATTTATTTTCAATTCCGTGAATTGGAAATGGCGTGAAAACATCTTCAATAGAAATATTACTTTTTTGTAATTTATCTATTCCCGACATCATAACATCTGGATCGTCAAAATGTCCTAAAATATATTTTACTTTACTCATCTCTTTTACTTCGTTAATTTAGTTTTTAGATCCAGTTACTTCAATGCTTCCGTCGTATCCTTCAGGAAGTGCAACATGTCCGTGTTCAATTAATTTACGCTTAGATTGTTCAGAAGAACCTTTCAATAACAATTTAACTTCTGCCATTGCAATTGCAGGTAAAACTCTAAGGAACAATAAAAATAATGTGAAGAACAATCCTAATGAACCAATAAAAATAGATACATCAACCCAAGTAGGATAGAACATTGCCCAACTTGATGGTAAATAATCTCTGTGTAATGAAGTTACGATAATTACGAAACGCTCAAACCACATACCGATATTTACAAAAATAGAAAGGATCCAAGTTGCTGTTACGCTAGTTCTGATTTTTTTGAACCAGAATAATTGCGGAGAAATTACGTTACAAGTAATCATTGACCAATATGCCCACCAGTATGGACCAGTAGCACGGTTAATGAACGCATATTGTTCGTATTCAACACCTGAATACCATGCGATGAAAAATTCAGTACCATATGCAACACCTACAATTGAACCAGTTAGAATAATAATTTTATTCATTGATTCAATGTGGGCCATGGTGATGTAATTTTCAAATCCCAAAACTTTTCTAGCAATTAACAATAATGTTAATACCATTGCAAAGCCTGAGAAAATTGCACCAGCCACAAAGTATGGAGGGAAAATTGTTGTATGCCAACCCGGTATTACCGAAGTAGCAAAGTCAAAAGATACAATGGTATGAACTGATAATACTAATGGAGTAGAAACACCGGCTAATATTAACGATACAGTTTCGAAACGTTGCCAAGTTTTTACCGAACCATTCCAACCAAATGACATGATTGAATAAATTCTTCTTCTTAAGCCTTGTGCACGGTCTCTGATAGTTGCAATATCTGGTAATAAACCAGTATACCAAAACACTAAGGATACTGAGAAATAGGTAGAGATTGCAAAAACGTCCCAAACTAATGGTGAGTTAAAGTTTACCCATAATGAACCGAATTGATTTGGCAATGGTAATGGCCAATAAGCAACCCAAGGACGACCCATGTGCGCAACGATAAATGATGCCGCACAGATTACGGCAAAAATGGTCATTGCTTCTGCAGAACGGTTAATTGAATTTCTCCAGTTCTGACGGAACAACAATAGAATTGCTGAAATTAAAGTTCCGGCATGACCGATACCTACCCACCATACGAAGTTGGTAATATCCCAAGCCCAACCTACTGTTTTATTTAAACCCCAAGCACCTATACCATTCCAAAAGGTATAACTAACTGCGATTAACCATAAAACTAATCCGGCAACTGCAATACTGAATCCGATCCACCAAGCTTTGCTTGGCATTCTTTCTACTGGCGCACAAACATCTTCAGTAATTTGACTGTAGCTGATTGCTTGACCGGTAATTAACGGTTCTCTTATTATTGATTCGCTGTGTGATGACATACGATATAAATTTTATCCTTTTTAAATTATGATTCTATTGTGTTTCTAACTTTAGTCATGTAACCAATTCCAGGTTGAACATTGATTTCTTCTAATACGAAATATGTTCTATCGCCTTTAATCAATTTCGCAACTTCACTATTTGGATCGTTTACGTCACCAAATACGATTGCATTAGCAGGGCAACCTTGTTGGCAAGCGGTAACTACATCGCCATCTTTTAATGGACGGTGTTCGATTTTCGCTTTTAATTTTCCTGCTTGGATTCTTTGCGCACAGAAAGAACATTTTTCCATTACTCCTCTGAAACGTGTTGTTACATCTGGGTTTAAAGCCAAGTAAGCTGCTTCATTGTGTAAGTAATTAGCAAAGCGATCATCGTTCCAGTAATTAAACCAGTTAAAGCGACGTACTTTGTATGGACAGTTGTTAGCGCAGTAACGAGTACCTACGCAACGGTTATATGCCATTTGGTTCAAGCCTTCAGAAGAATGCATAGTTGCTAATACAGGACAAACTGTTTCGCAAGGTGCATGGTCGCAATGTTGACATAACATTGGTTGATGAACCACTTTTACATTTTCGTAATTTTCAACTTGATTGTATTCTTTTTCTCTAGTGATTTCTTTTCCTGCTTTATCTTCGAAAGTATAATAACGATCGATACGGATCCAATGCATTTCTCTGCGACGACGAACTTCGTCACGACCTACAACTGGAACATTGTTTTCTGAACTACATGCAACCACACAAGCACCACAACCAGTACAAGCATTTAAATCAATCGTCATTGCCCAATGGTGATGACCATTCTTTTGATATGCCGCCCATAAATCTGCATGGTGTTCACCTTTGCTTTCAGCGTGTTCGCCAGATGCATGATGCTCGCCTTCTGCAGCTGCTTCATGACCTGCGTATGCCGCTAAAGTTTTTTCTTTGATGATATCTCTACCTTCAATGGTATGGTGAGTTTGTGTTTGAGCAAGTTCGTATGAACCTTCTGCTTTTACTAATTCAATTGATGAATTGTAATTTTGGAAAGTGCCATTTACAGTTGTTAAGAATGGATAAATATTTACCCCTACGTTTGAACCAGCTTTACCAGCTGCGGTTCTACCGTAACCGATCGCAACAGAAACTGTTCCCATCGCTTGACCAGGTTGCATTAACACTGGAAGTTTTACTGTATTACCTGCAGATTTAATTTCTACCATGCTGTTTTCAGTTAACCCTAACTCTTTTGCAAAGATTGGATTAATTGCAGCATAGTTATCCCAAGTTACTTTTGAAACTGGATCTGGCATTTCTTGCAACCAAGGATTGTTTGCATGCTCGCCATCTCTAATTGCGGTATTTTGGTAAATCGCTAATTCAACAGCGCTAGCTGTTTTGCTTGCATTACGAATCGTATTCGCAACCGCATTGATATCCTTATTAAAGGCATATGCTTTTGCAACTTGTTGGTTGATTACAACTGAACCGCTTTGTAAACTTGCTTCCCAAAAATTTGTAAATGTGCCAGCGTTTGCAACAGAAGGATAAATATTTTTCTCCCAATATGCTTGGATATACGCTAAGTAATCTGAAGGTAAATCAGCCCACATCAATAACGATTGTGCTGCTGGTCTAGAATTATATACAGGTGCAATTGTTGGTTGAACAACACTATATACCCCTCTTCTTGCAGAAACATCATTCCATGTTTCTAAGTAATGTGCATTAGGTGCAATGACATCACAAGCTGTTGCTGTTTCATTTGCTCTATCAGCAAAAGATACTTTTAATTTTACTTTAGCCAATGCTTTGGTGAATGCATCTGCTTGTGCAAAACTATAAGAAGGATTAGCTCCTAAAATAAATAAAGCATCAACCTTGCCAGCGTTCATTTCTGAAAGTAAGTCTTGCATTTCTGCATCATTACCTTGGAACTGCGTTGACATATTGTCTAAATCAATTGTGCTACCGTAGTTTCCTAAAGCTGCATTGATTGCGTTGATAACAACTTGAACTGAAACATCATTCGAACCAGAAACAACTAAAGATTTTCCTTTAGCAGCCCACAATTCTTTTGCGATTTCTTCTAATTTTTTTGCAAATGGTAATTCTGTGTTTGCCACTTTTGCTGTTCCCGCTAAAGAAGCAACTGCATTGTATAATGCAATTACAGCGTTTCCATGTTGAGATGGTTTGATAGCAATTCTAGCATCTGCATTTGTTCCTGTCATACTTAAACCGGTTTCGATTTGAATATGGCGAGACATCTTTTTATTTTCTAAACTTTTATGATTTCTTAAAGTAACATATTGTTTAGTGAATTCTACTGGAGAAATCCATGAGCCTAAAAAGTCAGCATCAAAACTTACTACTACTTCTGCTTTATCAAATTTGTAAGAAGGTAAGCCGGCTTTATCAAAACTATTTTTGTTTGCATTGATAATTCCTGAATAAGAAGTTGCGTCAAATGTTACTTGTTTAACATTTGCATACTTAGTTGAGAAGTCTGCAATTACAGCTTGAGTTGATGGAGATAAAATAGTATTCGTTAAAATTCTAATGTTACCCCCTTTAGCTGCAATTTCAGATAGGTTAGCTTTCACTAATTTATCAACTGCATCCCAATTTGAATCCGCACCTTTTACAACTGGATTTTTCAATCTAGAAGTATCGTATAAATCTAAAACAGAAGATTGCGCTTGCGCATCTGTACCACCCATTGAAATAGGGTCGTTTGGATTACCTTCAATTTTAATTGGACGACCTTCTCTCGTTTTAACCAATACGCCTAAACCATTATAGTTGGAAGTATAATAATTAGGAATACCTGGAACAACTTCTTCTGGCTTGATTAAGTAAGGAATTGCTTTCTGCACTGGAGCTTCATTACAAGCTGCCAAGGCTACCGCACCCATACCAAATCCTAAAGCTTTTAGGAAATCTCTACGAGGAGTTGGAGTGTTTACTTTCGACTCCGTTAATAATTCATCAATTGGAAGTTCTTCAGCAAACTCATTGCTTTTGTGCTTTACAAAGTCTAGGGTTGCGTGCAACTCCTCTAAACCTTTCCAATATTTTTTTTCGTTATTTTCCATCATTTATATGACGATATTTTATAATCTAAATTCTTATTAATAATGACACTTAACACACTCTAAACCACCTAACATTGCAGCAGTAACTTTTTTGCCTTTTTTGATGTCTTCATGCGCAGCAAGAATTTTATCATAATAAGCATTGCCTTTTGAGTTGACTTCTGTGGTTCTGTGGCAATTGATACACCATCCCATTGTTAGTGGTGAATATTGGTATACCTCTGTCATTTTCTCAACTGGACCATGACATTGTTGACAAGCTAAACCTGCAACTTTAACGTGTTGCGAGTGATTGAAATAAGCAAAGTCTGGTAAATTATGAATTCTAACCCATTCAATTGGTTTAGTGTTTTTTCCGTAAGTACGTGTATCAGGATTGTAATCTAAAGCTGTGTAAATCTTTTTGATTTCTGGAGAAATCTCGCCATTGTATTTCTCTGTAGCTTGTACATAGTTATGGCAATTCATACAAACGTTTAACGAAGGTATACTTGCGTTTTTAGATTTGAATGCGCCTGAGTGACAATATTGACAATTGATTTGATTTACGCCAGCATGCAATTCGTGTGAGAAAGCAATTGGTTGAACTGGTTGGTAGCCTGTGTTAACATTGATGCTAGCCATTTGATTCCAAGACCAAATACTGAATACGAAAATGAATAACATTCCTGCATAGAAAACTTTTTTCTTGTTTAATAATATCCATTTAAACGTTGAAACTTTTTCTTTGATTGCATTAACTACTGCATCAACAACTTCGCCATTATTGATTCTAATTAACTTCTCTAAAGAATTAATTACTCTATTCAATACATATAAAACTAATATTAATACTGCAATTAAAATTACTAAACCTACAATGGTGTAATTATTAACCGAACTAGCATCAGTACCAGCCGCTGCGCCTGTAGCATCAACTGCTGCAGTCTTTGGTTTGTCACGTTCTGCCTTTACATAAGCAATAATGCTTTTTGCATCATCATCAGACAATTGCGGAAACGAACTCATGATAGATTGATTGTACTCATTAAAAATTTTGAGTGCATCTGGATCACCAGCTTTAACTAATGATTGCGAATTTTTAATCCACTTGATCATCCAAGCTTCATCCTTTGCTTCAATTACATCTTTCAATGCTGGACCAACTACTTTCCTGTCAACAGCGTGACAAGAAGTACAATTAGCCTTGAAAAGTGTCTCTCCTGCTTTTAAATCTTGAGCAGTTGAAAAGCTTACGCAAGCGATTGCAAAAAACAGCGTTAGGATAGCTTTTAATGAGTGATTTTTTGTTAACGAGAAATTAAAACCCATATAAATTGATAATTAATATCTTATGAAAAAAATGTTCAATTGTTGTTTGATTTTTTTTACTAAAAATGCCCTCTTGATTCCCAAAAAAACACATTTAGTGGGACAAAAATAGGATATTATTTCATTTCTATGACAATTCGATTACAATATCTATTATTTCGAATGATTCTAAATAGAAAGGAAATTATTGTCCTAAAATCCAAGCAAAAATTAATGGCGCTACAATTGTTGCGTCAGATTCTACAATAAATTTTGGAGTGTCTATATCTAACTTACCCCAAGTGATTTTTTCATTCGGCACAGCACCAGAGTAAGAACCGTAAGATGTAGTAGAATCAGATATTTGACAGAAATAACTCCAGAATGGAACATCGTGCCATTCTAAGTCTTGGTACATCATTGGAACTACACAAATTGGAAAATCGCCAGCGATTCCGCCACCAATTTGAAAAAATCCAACACCTTTGCCAGCAGAATTTTCTCTATACCAATCTGTTAAATACATCATGTATTCAATACCAGATTTCATTGTAGAAGGACTCAATTCGTTTTTTATACAATATGATGCGAAAATATTCCCCATGGTTGAATCTTCCCATCCTGGGCAGATAATTGGCAAGTTGCGCTCTGCGGCTGCTAACATCCAAGAGTTTTTAGGGTCAATTTCGTAGTATTGTTCCATGTCTTTTGAAAGCAATAGTTTATACATGAACTCATGAGGTAAAAAACGCTCGCCATTCGCTTCTGCATTTTTCCATTGCTTGACAATATGTTGTTGAATTCTTCTAAATGCTTCCTCTTCTGGAATGCAAGTATCTGTAACTCTGTTGAATCCGTTTTCTAATAAATCCCATTCTTCTTGAGGACTTAAATCTCTGTAGTTAGGCACGCGCTTATAACTATTGTGTGCAACCAAATTCATGATGTCTTCTTCCAGGTTAGCTCCAGTACATGAGATGATATCTACTTTGCCTTGACGAATCATTTCGGCCAATGAAATCCCCATTTCTGCGGTACTCATAGCACCGGCTAAGGTGATCATCATTTTTCCGCCTTCTAGCAAATGTTTTTCATACCCTTTTGCGGCATCTACTAAAGCAGCTGAATTAAAATGCAAATAATTTTTCTCAATGAACTGAGAGATAGGACCACGATTTGTACTCATAAAAAGTTAATTTAAGGTCCAAAAATAGGAATATTTATAGAATATAACTGTTAAATTTTAGATTCTATTTTCGCTAATTCGATATAATCTGGGCGATCTGCAGCAGTTGTATGTTTAAAGGTATGCATCACTGCTCCTTTGTAAATTACAAATACTCCTGGCATTTGATATGGATCTGCTTTTGGCTTTGCTGGCAGATTGCCATTGATTAGCCCAGCAATAAAACCCCTTATGATAACATTAAATCCAAAAAGCTGTAGCATATTTCCTTTTTGTAAACCAAATGCTTTGTAAAGCTTCTTAGTTGGATCGCTTATCCTAGGTAAGTCTGCTAAATTATATTTTTGAGTTGCTTTTGCAGCAACCTCTTCTGTCTCTAAATGAACTAAAATTATTTTTGTACCTTCTAACTCTATTGCTGCTCTATTCTTTTTTATTTCAGTTAAAGCCTCTTTGCAAAATGTACATCCAAAATGCCTAAGGAATACAAGCATTGTTGGCTGGTGATCTGAGTAACATGCTAGACTCAAGCCTTGATTGGTAATGATGCTTTCTAATGATTTCAGTTTTCGTTCATGTAAATTATATGCACTCAGCTCCCTGTTGCTTTGTGCGTTTTCAAAGGAGAAGTAAATGATGCCTGCAAAAGGAAGTAGCCAAACTAAATCATTGGCAAGAATATGTGTAATTAAGTTGGCAGGCAATCGATTAACCATTAATAGATAAATAAAACTAATGCCAATGGTCAGTTTTAAAATAAAACCCAATAAAACAATGATCCAATGTTTAAAAGGTTGTTTACTGGCTAGTAAATAACCTAAACCAAACAAAATTTCGACCAGGGCAATGCCTTGCCACATGATCATGTAATTTGGAAGGGCTAAATGTAGATTTTCGAAAATACGTTGTGGGTTCAATATGGTTACAACGCCCCAAATTAAATTATATATTCCTGCTGCCAACAAAGTAATTTGCATCCAAGGACGCGTGACCACTAATCTCATACTGTTAAAATATCATATGCATAACCTATTTTAGCTGGAAGTGTTTTAATTTTTTTAAAAAAGGCTTGGAGCCAATGTGATACAATTAATGCCCTTGTAGCATCCAAATAGCATCTGCTCTTAATTGTTCAATTGTTGATGTTTTGTTTTGATGCGCCTTCGCAACAATTGATGCGTACCAATTTGCATCTTTTTTAATTTCATTTATTTTTAATTGAATAGCTTCTTCATTTAAATTGTTTCCTGAAGAATCCTTCGGATGTGCCAATTCATCTAATAAAATATCGTCAAACCCATAGGGAAACCAATTATCATTTGCTTCAGTTGCCATCAAGATTATCAAATCTGAACTGTTTACATATTCGGAAATTAATTGCGGTGTAATTTCTATGTTAAGTTGTTGGTCAAAATTATAAATAGACTTATTATAATATAAAAAGTGATAGTCGTTAAATATTTTTTTACTGATGTAATTATTGTGTACAAGCCACCAATAACTATCCGCTACCACCAACACATTTGGCTTAAAAGTTGAGGTGTTTTCTTTCCATTCAAAACTTCGGTAAGCCATTTGCTCTTTAGGTAAATCAAAACATAGATTAAGTGCAAGTTCTACATCGTTATCTGTAAAGCGGTATTCATCTAACTGCTCTATTTTGATTTTTTCTTTGCTAGCAAATTTTTTGTTGAATTCCTGCTCTACTTTTTTCAATACTGAATCCATTGCAATAGACATGCCGTACTGAGACCAATGAATTCCATACTTTCCATAAAGAGGGAATTTTGAATTTGCTCTTAGCTTGTTAAAGTAACTCAGAAAATCAATGTGTGATATTTGATCCTTTTGGAATGCCTTAATCAGTTCTTGGTGATTGTTTTTATACGCTATTTTTTGAAAATCATTTGGAATATTTTCAGGAAAATAACTTGCTTTCCCTGGCGCAAATAAAACCAGTAATTTTTTATTTTTTTGCGCTAATGCCTTTTGAATTTTTTGAAGCTTAAGGCTGCGTTTAATAATTTCGTTATCTCCTATATAAGAATTCCCATTCATGGCATTTAAATATGGCGTTTCGTATAAGTAATTTTCTTTACCAACTATTACTTGAGCTGCTGTTGTAAATTTAAATGCTGAAAATAAGATTTGATTGTGTGATTTAATTGCATAAGATCTCAATGGAAGTTTTGCAGAAACAAAATTTGCAAAAGAATCTTGGTACTGTCCACTAAAATATGCTTTGGCACTCCATGTAGGTCGTAAGGCCTGACTTTCGGAACCATGTAACTCCAGTTCTTTCAGCCAAATATTCTTATAATTTAGTATAGGCAAAAGTAACGTGGCAAACATGATTGCGAAAACAACTTTAACCGCTTTTTTATTTTTTTGCTGTTTCATTAGAATCTGAAATAAATAAAGGGGTTAAAATTAGAACTGATTACGAATTGCAATGTCAATAGCAATAGCAAAAACATTATAATAGACGTCTTATAAAAATGATTGCTAATTAATTTTCCGTCATAAAACGCAATTTGTATACTTTCAATTTTTGAAGAAAGTGCAGCAAAGGAGCATGCAACTGCTAGCAAAAGAATACTTATGAAATAGTTATTGCTGATATGTAATTCTGCACTTTTATTTATTTGAAACATTTCATAAAAATATTTTTTAGCAGCTTCAATATTACTAGACCTGAATAACACCCAACCAAAAAGTGTGATAACATAGGTAATCAATACACTTGGAATTTTTCCAATTCGTTGATAAAAATTAAGCAGAAACAGTCTGTCTGCTATTAAGAAAAAACCATGAAAAGCTCCCCAAGCAATAAAGTTCCAGGCCGCGCCATGCCATAATCCTGAAACCAAAAACACCAACCATAAATTAAAAAACACGCGTAATTTGCTGCCTTTATTTCCGCCCAATGGTATATACAAATAATCTCGCATCCATCGACCTAAGCTCATGTGCCACCTTCTCCAAAATTCAGTTATGCTGCTGGAAATATATGGGTTATTAAAATTGTCGATGAATCTAAACCCCATCATTCTTCCTAAGCCAATTGCCATATCTGAATAACCTGAAAAATCAAAATAAATTTGAAATGAATAAGCAATTGCACCAAGCCAAGCATTGTAAGCGCCTATGTGATTTACTTGTGCATCAAAAGTGCTATCAGCTATTTGGGCCATTACATTCGCAACCAATATTTTTTTAGCTAGTCCAATAACGAATCGATGAAAACCAATTAATTTATTTTCAATGGTATCTTCTGCTGTTCTATCTGAAATTTGATCAGCTATTTCGTGAAACCTGACAATAGGACCTGCAATTAATTTTGGGAAGAGTAAGATGTATGTAAAATAATCTAATACATTGCTGAGTGGCTTATGCACTCTACGATATACGTCAATTGCATAGGTGAGGGTTTCAAAAGCGAAAAATGAAATTCCAATTGGCAATACAACATTCGTCCAAGCGATTGATTTAACCCCTGCAGCAATCAAAACAGCGTTGGTGTTTTCAATAAAAAAATTGGCGTATTTAAAATAGGCTAAAAGCCCAATGTTAAGTAAAAGCGAACTAATTAAAAGTGTTTTTCTTTTACCACCATTAGCTTGGTCCATTTTTTTCACAATGAAAAAATCGACAAATGTTACGAGTAATAATAGATATACAAATTGTGGAGCACCCCATTGGTAAAATAAAAAACTAAAAACTAAAATGACTTTATTTTTTAATTTTGCTGGCGCTAAAAAATAGAGGACAAAAAATATTGGTAAAAATAAAAATAAAAAAAGCGCGCTACTAAATACCATACCTTAAGAAATCTGCTCCCAATTAATTTGATTTTTATTTTGAATAGATAAGTATGCGCGCAAGCAATAATTTGCAGGAGCTGCAAGATTTGCATCAGCAGCTAAAATTTCTTGTGCGGCTATTCTTGCTTCTTGTAAAATTCTTTGGTCTTTTGCTAAATCTGCAATATGAAGGTCTAATACGCCACTCTGTTGTGTGCCCTGTAAATCACCAGGCCCGCGCAACTGTAAGTCTATTTCCGATATTTCAAATCCATTACTGGTCTGCACCATGGTTTGCAGCCTTGTTTTACCATCATTAGACAATTTATTCCCAGACATTAAAATACAATAAGATTTCTCAGAACCTCTACCCACTCTGCCTCTTAATTGATGTAATTGAGAAAGACCGAAACGCTCTGCATTCTCAATAACCATAATGGATGCATTAGGCACATTCACTCCTACTTCAATAACGGTAGTCGCAACCATAATTTGTGTTTCGCCTTTTACAAATCTTTGCATTTCAAAATCTTTATCTGCGGGTTTCATCTGACCATGCACCACAGATACTTTATATTTAGGCAGAGGAAATGCGCGAACTATACTTTCGTAGCCTTCATTTAAATTTAATAAGTCTAACTTTTCAGATTCTTTAATTAATGGATATACAATATAAACTTGTCTACCTTTTTCAATTTCTTTTGCAATGAATGCATTTAGCCTTAATCTATGTGCTTCTGTTTGATGTATTGTTTCAATAGGAACCCTTCCTGCTGGCAATTCATCAATTACAGAAACGTCCAAGTCTCCGTAAAGTGTCATGGCTAAGGTTCTTGGTATGGGTGTTGCGGTCATAACTAGCACATGAGGCGCTTGTTTGTTTTTCTTCCAAAGTTTTGCCCTTTGCTCTACTCCAAAACGATGTTGTTCATCAATTACCACCATCCCTAAATTTTTAAACTGAACTGTTTCTTCAATTAAGGCATGCGTACCAACAACGATTTGACATGCTCCAGTAAGTAAATCCGCAAGGGTTTCTTTTCTAGCTTTTGATTTTGCAGAACCCGTTAGGATACTAATTTTTACAGGCAAATCGGAAAGCATTTCTTTGAGCGAGTGAAAATGTTGCTGCGCTAAAATTTCAGTTGGGGCCATCAAGCAAGTTTGAAAACCATTGTCAATAGCAAGCAACATGGTCAATAGTGCGACCATGGTTTTCCCGCTTCCTACATCCCCTTGAAGCAGCCTATTCATCTGCATTCCAGAAACTGTATCCGCTCTAATTTCCTTAACAACTCTTTTCTGTGCTCCCGTTAATTCAAAAGGAATTTTTTCTTTATAAAAGGTATTGAATAAATCTCCAACTTTATTTAATACAAAGCCCCTCGATTTTAATTTTCTATTCGAATTAATTTTTAATAATTTAATTTGTATTAAAAACAGCTCTTCGAATTTTAATCGAGCAGTTGCGCGCTGTAATTTTTTCGCATCAGTTGGGAAATGTATTTCTGCTATTGCTTCTGCCCTAGGAAGCATGTTATACTTAGCAATAATCGACTCGGGTAAATTTTCTCTGACTTCTTTTAAAGCAACAGAAAGCAGTTGCTTTTGAATTTTCAAGAAGCCTTTACTGTCTAAGTAAAATGATTTTAATTTTTCTGTTGTATTATAGACGGGTTGCAATGCAGTTGCTACTGATTGGTCGTGGTTGGCGACTGTCTCAATTTCTGGATGAACAATATTTGCTTTTGATCCAAAATAACTAGGCTTACCAAACACAACATAACTTGTTCCGATTATTAAACTTTTGTCGGCCCATTTTAAACCTTGAAACCAAACACATTCAATCATGCCAGTTGCATCTTCAAATTGAGCTACCAATCTTTTGCCTTGTCTTTCTCCAACAACTTGCTTGTTTGTTAATTTTCCAATAAACTGGATAAATGGTAAATCTGCCGATACTTCTTTGATTTGATAATACTTGGTACGATCAATGTATCGAAATGGGTAATGAAACAATAGGTCTTGAAAGGTAAATATCCCCAACTCTTTTTTAAGCACCTCTGCTTTAGTTGGACCAATTCCTTTCAAAAATTCAATGGGAGTTTCAAAAAAATTACTCATTGTTTAAAAATAGAAATAAATCCGAAAGACACGAAAATATATTTCTATTTTGCAGACTGAAAAAAATGATATGTCAAAAACAAAACAGTTCATACCAATCATATTGTTAATTGCGCTTGCGCTTATTTGGGGTAGTTCATTTATCTTAATGAAAAATGGGCTTAAGGTTTATTCGGCAGCTCAAGTTGCAACCATGCGTATGTTTTTTTCATTCATTTTCTTATTACCCTTAACCATAAGTAATTTTAAAAAAATTCCATTAAAATATTTTGGCATTATTACACTAGTAGGATTGCTAGGCAATGGGTTGCCGGCTGTTTTATTCGCAAATGCACAAACAAAACTGTCTAGTTCCACCGCAGGCGTTTTAAATTCGCTTACGCCTTTATTCACTTTAATAATTGCGGTTACTTTTTTTAAACAACATTTTTCTTCCACAAAAATTACAGGAATTATTATCGGAATGATTGGTGCAATTGTTTTGATAATGTTTAAAGGGAATGGAAGCATCGAAACAAATTACCAATATGGCTCTTATATTTTCTTAGCAACTTTGTGTTATGCTTGGAGTGTTAATTTAATAAAAAATTACTTGCACGAATTGCCTGCAATTGCAATTTCATCAATGGCACTTTTTATAATAGGGCCTTTATATGGATATTATTTATTTGCCCACACCGACTTTATATTTAAGACAATGCATGATGGCAGTGCGCATCAAGCATTGGTTTACATTTTATTACTTGCACTTTTTGGCACAGCAATTTCTTTGGTGTTGTTTAATAAACTGGTTCAATTAACTACTCCAGTTTATGCAGCATCTGTAACCTACTTAATTCCTATAGTTGCTTTATTTTGGGGCTTCTTAGACGGCGAACCAATTAGCTTTATTCAAATTATTGGCTTGCTTGGAATATTAATTGGCGTTTATTTGGCCAATAAAAATTACAGCAAGGCTTAAGCTTCTAGTTACATTTTTCTTAAAAATTCTGACCACAATTGATGGTAAGCAAGCGCAGCTTTTGAATAAGTTGAATAAGAAACAAGTGGCGCTTCATACAAACCCATTCGCTCTACATCTGTTGAGTATGGAATAGCAGTCTGTAAAAATCTTTTCTTGTTTTCAAATTCTGAAACAATATCAACTTGCATCTTTTTTCTAGCATCGTACATAGAAAAGAAAGGCAATATTTTATGCTTGTCTAAATTATTTTGTTCGAAAAATTCTATGATCATATCATAACTACGAACAGAAAGTGTAGTAGGAATCATTGGCATTAAAATATAATCGGCAGCTTGAAAAATATTTTCAGACAACAACGAAATGCCTGGAGGCGCATCAATAAATAAATTATCGTATGTGCCGGCCAATCCCTTAATTGCTTCAGCTAATTTCTTTTTAGAACTTCGGCCTTCTTCTAAAAAAGAATCCATATTTCTGATCGATAAATCCGCTGGAATTAAATCTAGGTTTTCGTATTCTGTTTCTTTAACCGATGCTAAAATTTCAGAATCTCTTCCGATTAGGCTTTTCGCGCCACCTTTAAATTTAGGTTTAACTCGGTAGTAAAATGATGTAGAGCCTTGTGGGTCTAAATCCCATAATAAGGTATTTTCTCCTTCAGAAGCAGCAATGGCTGCTAAATTTACAGCGGCAGCGGTCTTACCGACACCCCCTTTTAAATTGTAAACTGCTATCGTAATCATAAAATAAATATATAAAAAAAATTATTTTTCGCACCTTTATTAAAATCTCATCAAATTATTTAAAATGAATATTAAAGCGCTTTGTGATTTTTTAGAATCTTATGCCCCGCTTGCCTATCAAGAAGATTATGACAATTCTGGCTTAATAATTGGCAGATCAGAAACAGAACTTAAGAAGGGCATTGTTTGTTTAGACTGCACCGAAGCAGTTGTAGATGAGGCTATTACAACTGGCGCCAATATCATTATTGCCCATCATCCAATCGTTTTTGGTGGATTAAAGCGATTCACTGGAAAAAGTTATGTTGAAAGAGTAGTGATGAAAGCCATACAGCATGATATTGCCATTTATGCTATTCATACCAATTTAGATAATGTAAAATTAGGTGTCAATAATGAAATTGCCAATCGCATTGGCCTTCAAAAACGTCAAATTTTAGCACCTAAAGAAGGTGAAATTAGAAAATTGACTTGCTATTGCCCAAATGAGCACGTAGGCGTATTGAGAGATGCGCTATTTGCAGCTGGCGCAGGCCAAATTGGTAACTATTCTGAATGCAGCTTTACCAGTACAGGCGAAGGAACCTTTAAGCCCGGGCATCGAAGCAATGCCTATATTGGCGAAAAGGGTATAAGGCATTACGAACCCGAAACATGCATTGAAGTTATATTTCCGCAGCATTTACAAAGTGAAATTGTTCAAAACATGATCAATCACCATCCTTATGAAGAAGTTGCCTATCAAATTTCTCGAATAGAAAACCCAAATCAAGAGGTCGGAAGTGGCATGATTGGCATGTGGGAACAATCTGGAAATTTGGAGGATTTTTTAGCTCATTGCAAAAAACAGTTCAAAACTGGTGTAATTAAACACACTGCCGATTTAGGTAAAAAAATAGAAAAAGTGGCGATTTGCGGTGGTTCAGGTAGTTTTTTAACAAAAGTGGCAATAGCGCAAGGCGCCGATGTGCTTTTCACATCCGATTTTAAATACCACCAATTCTTTGATGCAGAGGCTAAAATTGTACTAATTGACGTTGGACACTATGAAAGTGAGCAGTTTACGATGGATTTGTTATTAGAAATAATTCAAAATAAATTTCCTACATTTGCACTCTCCTTAACGAAAATTAATACTAACCCAGTATTTTACTATTAAAAGGCAGATTATTAAAGAAAGATGGAAGCAACAATAGAACAAAAATTAAAAGCTTTATACGAATTACAAACGATTCATTCTGAAATTGATCAAATTCGTATTGTTAGAGGTGAACTTCCAATGGAAGTTGCAGATCTTGAAGATGACGTTGCAGGATTAGAAACTCGTATTCACAAAATCAAAGAAGAGATCAACGAATTAGAAGACGAAATCGTTAATCGTAAAAATACAATGAAACAAGCTGCTGCCGCTATTAAAAAATACGAGGAGCAACAAAACAATGTTAAAAACAATCGCGAGTACGAAGCGCTTTCAAAAGAAATTGAAATTCAAGGTTTAGACATTCAAGTTTCTGAGAAAAAAATAAAAGAATATACTTTTGAAATTGGAAACAAAACAAGAGTATTAGAAGGAGCTCAAACTTCTTTAGATGAAAGAAAAAAAGATTTAGATCTTAAAAAAGCTGAATTAGATGTCATCACTAAAGAAACTGAAAAAGAAGAAGAAGCTGCTATGAAAAAAGCTGCTAAAGCTGAAAAATTAATTGAAGAGCGTTTATTAATTGCTTACGAAAGATTAAGAACAAACGCAAAAAACGGATTAGCAGTTGTAACTGTTTCTAGAGATTCTTGCTCTGGTTGTTTCAATAAAATTCCGCCTCAAAGACAGTCAGACATCAGACAAGGTAAAAAAATTATAGTATGCGAGCATTGCGGAAGAATCTTAGTAGATGATAGATTTGTAAAAGCAGAAGCATAATTTTAGACATTATTTAAGCAAAATAGAAAAACGATTCCTATCTTCATGGAGTCGTTTTTTTTATGTCAAAATTTCGCTCCATATTATTTTTATGCCTCTTGATTTGCTGCAACACTGCAAATGCAAATTTTGTGTTTAACGATAATTGCATCAAAGCATATAAAAATATTTTATCATTGAAGTTCAATGAAGGTGCTTTGCAAATTCAGCAAGAAAAAAGGATAAACCCGACTAACAGAATTCCAGTTCTGCTAGAAAACTACATCGATTTTTTAAAAGTGCTAACGACAGAAACCAATGCTAGTTTCGAAGTACTCAAATCAAACAAGTCAAAAAGATTAGATTTAATTGCTAGCGACGATGCAAGTTCTCCATGGTATTTATATGTGGAAGCTGAAATTAATTTGCAAAGCTGTATCAATCGATTTAAATACCAAGAATTTATCAGCGGTGCTTATGAATTACAAAAAGCATACAAGTTACTAGAGGAAAATCAACATAAATTTCCAGAGTTTTTACCAAATAAAAAAAGTTTCGCTTTGTTATACGGATTAATTGGAATGGTGCCTGAGCAATATAAATGGGCACTTTCATCAATTGGGCTGAAAGGAAATGTAGAGCAGGGCACATCAATGCTCGAAGATTTGACGCAGAAATTACCTAAAAGCAACTATGCTTATCTGTATGATGAATCTGCATTCTTTCTTAGTTTTATTTATTTAAGTAAAGAAGGCGACCTTGGTGCATTTGACAAAATAAAAAATGTGTGCGATGCAATACCAAATACAAATTTACTTGGCGTTTATATTAAAGCATTAGCAGCAAGCAAAACGGGGCATACAGACGAAGCAATTCAACTCTTAATAGAACGCCCGAAATCAAGTGCATATGCATCATTTTATCACTTAGATTATTTATTAGGCTTATGCAAATTGAATAGATTTGACAATGATGCGGCAAATTACTTTGAGAGTTATTTGAAAAACTACACAGGCAATTTCAATATTAAAGATGCCTATTTGAAAATTGCTTGGTTCCATTTGTTGCGTGGAAATATTGATAAATACAACGCCTATATTTCACTTTGTAAAGTTAGAGGACAAGCCATTTCGGAAAAGGACAAAGATGCTCAAAACCTTTGCCTACAAGTGTATCCGCCAGACTTAGCATTGTTAAAAGCAAGACTATATTTTGATGGCGGCTATTATGACAAAGCCCTGCTTTCTTTGAAAGATAAAAAAGCAAGCAGCTTTACTTTAACAAAAGAAAAGTTGGAATACCTTTACCGCCTAGGCAGAATTTATCATCAACAAAATAAAATTGAACAAGCAATAATGTTTTATACTTCGACGGTAAGCACTGGCTTAAACCTTCCTTATTACTTCGCAGCAAATGCTTCACTTCAATTAGGTTATATTTATGAGTATAAAAAAAATTACCCGAAAGCACAGTATTATTTCAGCCTTTGTAGCCAAATGAAAAATGAGGAATACAAAAACAGCATTGAAACTAAAGCGAAAGCTGGCTTAAGAAGGGTCGCTAAACAGTAGCGGCTGCAGCTCTTTTAGCAAGTTTCTCTTTAACGATTTTACTCAATCGATAAACCATTAAAATATTAATGACTGATAGAACTAAAATTACATAGCCTAAAACATTAAAATTTTCTAATGGGCTAGTTTTGGTTTGTTGTACTACAATCATTCCGCCAATTGCAGCTGCAATGCCGCCAGCAAATTGTTGTAAAGAAGAATTGATGCTCATGAATGCTCCTCTATCTTGCATTTCAGGTAATGCAGAAACCAATGCCATTGCAGGTACCATACGGCTTAAAATTCCAATCATCATAACTACATTCATGAATAGGATAAAGTAAAACGGCACGGCTGAAAGGTTGGTGTAAATAATTACAACCGTAGCCATCCAAATACTTGCATAGGTAAACACTTTAAACTTTTCGAAACGATCACTCAGCCTTCCTATTAATGGCATAATAACTAAAGAGCTTACGCCACCTACCATAAACATAATTGGTAGTTGAGCTGGACTTACTTTTAAGTTATTGATAGCAAATGCGCTTCCCCATGGCATCATCATAAATCCACCTAAAGATAATAACGCAGTAGTTAGAAAGCCCACGCGATATTCTTTTCTAGCGATTGTATGCCATAAATGTAAGAATGCATTTTTATCTGTTTTAATTGAAAGGTGTTTATTAATTGGTTGAAGTTTCCATGCAATTATTAACCAAATTAATGATGCGAAAACTACAATCATCATGAAGGGCGCTTCCCAATTAAAATAATTTGCAATGTATAAACTAATAGGAATTCCCAATACTTGACTTGCGCCAAAACCCATTTGCAAAAAGCCCATTACCCTACCACGTTTTTGTATGGGGAATAAATCAGCAACAATTGCTAATGAAATTGAACCAATTACACCACCAAACAAACCCGTTACAATTCTAGCTGTAATGAGCATGCTGTAATTAGTAGCTAGGCTACACATTAATGTGCCAATGATAAATCCGATGTAGAAAAATAATAATAGTTTTTTTCTATCAAATTTATCGGCAAAGCCAGCTGTAAGAAATCCAGAAATAGCCGCACTAAATGCATAACTAGAAACAGCAAAACCAAATTGTGCTGTTGTTAAACCCATCGATTTCATAAGCATGTCGCCTAATGGAGACATTACCATAAAATCTAACACAACTGTAAATTGCGTTAGCGCAAGAATTACAATGGTGACGATTTGATATTTATTGAATTTTTCTACTACCGGTGGGTGTTGGCTCATGTTGCTTATTTAAGCCACAAATATGCGAAAAAAATACAAGACAGGTATATCTCAATTATAATGCATCAATGCTACCTGTGCTGAATGCTTTGCCACTTTCAACGCGATAGATATAGTGGCCTTTTGGCAAATTAAATGGAAATGATATGGTATTATTTTCGGGATGCAATATTTGTATTGAAATCAATTTTCCATTAGAATCATATATAAGCAATTTTACTTGCGCTGCCCAATTGTTGCAATCAAAATTTATGGTGCCATTAACGGGGTTTGGATATTGCTTTATTTGTAGTAATTGGTTTTGAAAAATGCCGGTGCTGCTTCCAGTTGTAAAATAAATTGCAGAAGAATTTATACCAGCAACTCCATTAACCTCAGAAGCAATTCTCCAATAATATTTTCTATTGGTCAATGAAAAATTATAATTAAAAAAAGTATCGGTAATCCCAGATGAATCTAATTTGATTGCTGAAGCTGTAAATGCTGGTGTAGTACAAACCTGAATGCGGTATGAATTAGCTTTTGCAACTTTAGCCCATTCGAAATGGGTTTGCGTTGACTTCCCAATAGAAGCGTTTAATGGTAAAAAAAGTTGAGGCGCATCAAGCCCTGTATATACTGTTCTTGTTATACTTGCAGGGCTTTTAAACCCTCCGTTATTGGCAAATATTCTCCAAAAATATTTAACTTTTCCAGGGCTAAGTTCGCTAATGGCAACACTTAATGCCGCCGTTGATTTTCTTAGAACAATATTTTGAAATAAGCTATCGGTTGCAAATTCTAAATCATAAATTAATGCGCCTTGTACTGCATTCCATTTGAAAAGATAGTTGGCGCTGATGCCAGCAAAATTATTTTCGGGCTGAATAATTATTGGGCTATTATTGCAACTTGATGTGTCAACAATTCCTTTACTTACAAACATCTCAATTTTTTGCAAAGGATTATCGTTTGCATCTCTAGCAGAGGAAACAATGTTATCGACTACTGTCATGCCAGATATTACTTTCCCATATGCTGTATAATTATTATCTAAATGAGTTGCCGCTGCAACACAAATAAAAAATTGAGAGTTAGCAGAATTGATATCGTTGTCTCTAGCAGCAGACAGAACGCCACGTTGATGAGATATTGGATTAAATTCTGCAGGAATATTTACTTGATTTGGATTGCCAATTCCCCAGGTACTTTTGGGACCATGCTTCGAATTTGGATCGCCACCTTGAATTACAAAACCAGGAACGACGCGATGAAATGCAGTGGTATCAAAAAAATGTTCCGTAACTAAACTGTCAAAATTTCGAACGTGTTTAGGCGCAATGCTTGGGTACATTTCTACTTCAATCGTGCCAATTTTTATACCTGCTCGATAGCTATCTATTAAATAATGCGGTTTGCCTTGGTAGTTTCCAATTTGTGCAATACTTACATTGTAAAAAAATAAACAAATGATTAAAGTAAAAAACTGACGCATCCTGTTGAAATTAAAATTCGTTTTTGTACATCATGCTTTCTACAGGCTTTACTGTTTTGCCATTGTATTTCGCATTGCCTTTGGTATTATACATTACTTCCACATCGCCTTCTACCACAAAGTAGATCAATTGCCCTATAGGCATACCATGGTATATCCTAACCGGTTGCGTGCTTGAAATTTCGAGTGTCCAAGTGTTGCAAAAACCTACGTCACCTTTCCCTGCTGTTGCATGTATATCGATACCCAATCTGCCTGTACTTGATTTGCCTTCCAAAAAAGGAACATGCGCATGTGTTTCGGTATATTCTAATGTTACCCCTAAATACAAAGTGTTTGGTTGTAACACAAAACCTTCAGGTGGAATTTCAAAATGTTCAATTTCATTGTGCTTTTTAGCATCTAAAACCCTGTCTTTGTATACTGCTAGGTATTTACCTAAATGTACATCATAAGAATTGGTGCCTAAACATTTTTGCTCGAAAGGCTCAATAACAATTGTGCCCTTCTCTATTTCTTCTAAAATTCTTTTATCCGATAAAATCATCGCGCGATTATTTACTTTTGTCCTAAATTAATAATTTTTTTAAAATTCTGATTTATAAATATGCCAATTGTTTGGTCAAATAAAATTGCTGATAAAGGTGAAATAGCCATTTGGGAGATCTCTGAGTCGAACGAAACCTTATTGGCTATGCTACAATTGCGTGATTCGGAACTTGAAAATATTGAAAAGCTTAGCCCTGCAAGAAAAAGACAGTGGCTTGGGAGCAGGGTTTTATTGAGAGCCTTGTTGCAAACAGAACATTACATCGAAATAAATATCGACGAACACCATAAGCCATTTGTCAAAAACTCGAAATATGAAATTAGCATTTCACATGCAGACGACTTTGCAGCTGTGATTATTTATGAAAATAAAAAAGTAGGTGTAGACATTGAAAAAATTACAGATCGCATTTTAAAAATAAAAAAACGTTTCTTAAGTGAAGATGAACTATCGTTCATTTCGGATAAAGATGAATTAGCGCAATTGTATGTTTGCTGGGGAATCAAAGAAACTTTATTTAAGTTATACGGAAAAGGTTCTCTTCCATTTATTGGTGGTATAAAAATAGAGCGATTCGATTATGCATCTGCTGCTCCAGTTTCAGCTAGTATAGACATCTCAGGCTTTCAAGAAAACTATCAGATTAACTATATCAAGTATAAAGAACATATTCTTACTTGGGCAATCGCTTAATTATTTTAATACTACTAATCCTAATTCTCTTTCAAAGAATTTAATTTGCTCACGCATGGCCATGTGTGTTTGTAAGTACATGGTTGTTTCTTCCTCAGATAAATTTTCTTTTAGACGTTCTCCGATTTCAAAAAATAATTTTTTAGACTTATTCAAGCGCAAATGATTGAGTGCACTCTTTACTACTTTTTCTAATATCTTTTCTTCTTGCGGAATATAAATATCATGCTCTTTCCATCTTTCGCTTAAATTATGTGGCGAAGAAAGTAGCGCTGCAGAAAGGGTTGCTACAATTTGGTTGGAATGGTTACTGAAAAATGTTTGAGAAGGTGCAATGCCATCTGCTATTGCAGCTTGAATTATACCTAGTAATTGAATATATGGCTCGTTTACAAAAGTCAATTGTTCTTGCTCAATTACTTGCAAAATATACGCTGCAATACTTATAGATTGGGGCTTTCCGGCTTCGTCTGCTAAGGTGATGTTTTGATTAGCATAATTAACCAGAATTCGAATCACTTCTTTTTCCTGCGCGTCATTTGGCCTATTTTCTTTAACAATTGGAGTAGCCTGAATTTCACTTTCAATTCCAATAGTGCTCAACTCTTCTTGGTTGTTCGCTTTTTTTACTTTCTTTAAACTAAACTTATTTAGTTCGGAAAGCAATAAGCGTTCATCCATATCCATCAGCTTGCTGCATTCTTTGATAAATAAAGAAGCCTTAATTGCATCTGGAATTTTTGCAATACTTTCTACAATGTCTCTAATTAAATCTGCTTTTTTAATTGGATCATTGTGTGTATCTGCTAATAATAAATTTGTTTTAAAAACGATAAAGTCAGATTGTGTTTTTAAAACATATTCTTGAAAAGCAGTTCCACCAACCGAACGCACATAAGAATCGGGGTCGTGGCCATCAGGGAATAAAACGATTTTAACATTGAGGCCTTCTTCTAATATCATATCAATTCCTCTTAAAGAGGCCTTAATCCCCGCAGGGTCTCCATCGTAGAGGATGGTAATGTTTTTTGTAAAGCGCCCGATTAACCTAATTTGTTCAGTGGTTAACGAGGTGCCCGATGAAGCGACAACGTTTTCAATTCCAGATTGATGCAAGGAAACAACATCGGTATAGCCTTCCACCAAAAAACAATTATCTAAATCTCTAATGGTTTTTTTAGCAAAATAAATACCATAAAGCACATTGCTCTTGTGATAAATTTCACTCTCTGGCGAATTAACATATTTTGGGCTATTAGGATTCGTTGCTAAAATTCTACCGCCAAATGCAATTACTCTTCCTGTAATGTTATGTATAGGGAACATCACTCGATTGCGGAACCTGTCATAAACAGATTTCTTTTCTTCATGAAGAATACTTAAACCCGTTTCAATTAAATAACGATCCTCGAATCCAGCTTCTTTGGCGGCATCTGTTAAACCAGACCATTCTTGTGGACTAAAACCTAATTCGAATTTTTTTACTATGTCTTCTCTAAATGCGCGCTCTTTAAAATAACTCAAACCGACCGTTTGACCATATTCAGTATTCCATAGCGTATCAACAAAAAATTTCTTTGCAAAATCTGTTGTCAACATTAAACTTTCGCGGTGATTATATTTTTCCCTATCCTCGTCAGAAATAGTTTCGTCTTCTTCTATAGCAATATTGTATTTTTTAGCTAACTGCCTTAACGCATCAGGATAAGTAAGTTTTTCGTGCTCCATGATAAAGTTCACGGAATTACCTGCTTTACCGCAACCAAAACATTTATAAATGCCTTTACTTGGTGAAACAGTAAACGAAGGTGTCTTTTCATTATGAAAAGGACAATTGCCTAATAAATTCGCGCCACGCTTTTTTAAATTCACAAAATCCCCTACTACTTCTTCAATAGCGGCGATTTCAAAAATTTTATCAATGGTCTCTTTGCGAATCATTATTTAAATGAATAGTGTTGAATGTCAAAGGTACAGATTTCTCTTTTTTTAAATGGTATATCCCAGTCTCCATCATAAGAAATATGTGTCGGGACCAGTGTTTCTTCGTTTAAATAAGTCATTTCAATGTTCATTTTTACATGAAAATCGAAGGGAATGGAAGAATAAGTCATTTCAACGTATCGACCCAAAATATTCATATTTTTAGCGTCAAATATGGTTGTCAGCTCTTGAATCATGGTTTCTCCTTGATTCCACCAGCTGATATCGTCTTTTAATTTACACTTGAAATAATATACAGGAATGTTGCCTTGGTAGGTTGCATAGTAAAAACTGTACTGGTAATATTTCGAAAGTGCGGGGCTAAATATTTCAGTTTTATCGCTGATCAGTGGCACTCCTTTTACTGCTTTTCCAGGTGTAAAAATTAAAGTTTTTAGTTTTTCTTTATAACCCTCTTCGTCTGTTTCTGTTTTTTTTACTTTTTTATCTGCCAAAAAATCGGTGTTGTTTTCATTCATAAAAATATAGGAAAACATTTTAACTGTAAACAAATCAAATTCGCCGTTGTATTTAAAAACTTTTCCGCTATCCGTCTTTGATAAAATTTCTTGATGGTATTTTAAGCCTTCATTTACATGTTTTATTTTTCGATAAATTTTAGCGATTTGTTTTTGGTCTTCATCAAATGTGTTGATTTTGTTTTCAGCAATAAATGAATATTTTTTTAATGCTCTGAAAGCCTCGTAAAACATAGTGTCTTGAAGCATAACACTTCTAAAATCGTTGATTGACAAGCCACGTTTTGCAGTTATTACCATAGCAGAATCGATATCAACAGAACGCAATGTGTCTGAAAAAAAAGGCTTCTTGCTTTGTGAAAAAACGTTTATCGAAAGCAGTAAAAAAAATAAGACGATTGTCTTTTTCAATTTTATATTTGGCTATAAACAACAAATTCTTGCGAATGGCAAGAATTTGTTGTTTGATTAAGTTATTAAATTACATTGTTTTTAATTCTGCAACTAAATCTGTTAGTGCTTTTTTCGCATCACCAAAGAACATGCTTGTTTTTGGATTATAGAATAATAAGTTCTCAATGCCTGCGTAACCGGCACTCATAGAGCGTTTGTTTACAATAATGTGTTTTGCTTTTTCTACATCTAATATTGGCATACCATATATTGGTGAGCTTGGATCGGTTTTCGCTGCAGGGTTCACTACGTCGTTTGCGCCAACTACTAAAACCACATCTGTTTGTTCAAATTCAGAATTGATTTCTTCCATCTCAACCATTTTACCATAATCAACATTTGATTCTGCTAGTAAAACATTCATGTGACCAGGCATGCGACCTGCAACTGGGTGGATTGCATATTTAACTTCTACGCCTCTTTCTTCTAATAATAATTCTAATTCATGGATAATGTGTTGAGCTTGCGCTACTGCTAATCCATAACCTGGAACAATTACTACACGTTTAGAATAGTTCATCAAGACTGCAACATCTGTAGTAGAAATATCTTTGATAGAACCTGCAACATCGGCGCCATCTGCAGCAGCGGCGCTACTTCCAAACGATCCAAAAATTACACTAAATAAAGAACGGTTCATTGCTTTACACATTACAATGGTTAACAACGTACCCGCTGACCCTACTAAAATACCACCAGTTAACATTACTTTGTTGTCATAAAGAAATCCGCCAAATGCAGCTGCTAAACCTGTAAAAGAGTTTAACAATGAAATTACAACTGGCATGTCTGCGCCACCAATTGGAATTACAAATAGAATTCCATAAAATAATGCGGATGCAAATAATAAATACAACAAAGTGCTGCTGTCTGATCCACTCATTACCACATAGGCTGCGAATGCAAATAAAGCAAACATGACAACAGTATTGATGATATTATATTTTGGCAATCGAATTGGTTTTGCCATTGCGCCATTTAATTTTAAATACGCAATGATACTTCCTGAAAAAGAAACACTGCCAATAATCATTCCGGCAAGCACGGTTACCATAGTAGATGTTTGTCCAACACTGTGATGAAATTCCATCAAACCTATTAAAGCCGCACACGCACCGCCCATACCATTGAACATAGAAACTAATTCTGGCATTTTAGTCATTTGCACTTTCTTAGCAGTTAACCAGCCAATAATTGTACCAGCTGCTATACCGCCAAAAATTAAAATCATTTTAATGTTATCACGAGAAGTTAATCCTTCTTTTGTATAAAGAAAAATTGTACCAATAATTGCAATGGTCATACCTGCTGCTGCAATTAAATTTCCTTGTCTTGCTTTTTTAGGATTACTCATCATCTTTAATCCTATAATAAAAGTAATAGAAGCGATGAGGTAAGCTATTTCTAATAAATATTGTGTCATAAAATTTTCTTTAAGATTATTTCTTTTTAAACATATCCAACATTCTGTCTGTAACAACAAAACCTCCCACCACATTTAATGTTCCTAGAATTACAGCAATTGTTCCCAATGTTAATGAAATGTAGTTTGTAACGTCGGTATCAAGCATCACTATAATCGCTCCGACCACAACCACACCATGAATGGCATTCGCGCCAGACATTAATGGGGTATGCAATACAGAGGGCACATGTCCGATTACTTCTACTCCTACAAAGACTGCTAATATGATAAAGTAAATCATCTCTCGATGCGTACTTATGAATGATAATATCTGTTCCATTTATTTTTTATTTAATGATTGACGGATGAACTGCTGTACCATTGTGTACAATTAAAGAACCTTTGGTAATGTCTTCGTCTAACTCCCAATTAAATTTTTCTTTGGTAGCTAAATGAACCAATAACGTTTGAATATTTTTTGCATATAATTCGCTAGCATTCATTGGCAATAAACTTGGAATATTACTTTCTCCAATAATGGTAACCCCATTTTTTTGAATCGTTTTGTTGAGCTCACTACCCACAACGTTACCACCTTGTTCAACGGCCATGTCTAAAATAACAGATCCGAATTTCATGCTTGCTACCATTTCTTCGGTTACCAATAATGGTGCTTTTTTGCCTGGAATAAGTGCAGTGGTAATTACAATATCAGCTTCTTTAATGTGTTTAGAAACCAACTCCTGTTGCATTTTCAAAAACTCATCAGAAACACCTTTTACATAGCCACCTTCCATTTTAATACTGTCATCACTTTTTACTTCGATGAATTTGCCCCCTAAAGATTCGACTTGTTCTTTTGTTTCTGGACGAATGTCACTTACTTCTACAACAGCCCCTAATCTTTTTGCAGTTGCGATTGCTTGTAAGCCCGCTACTCCCGCGCCAAAAATCACCACCTTTGCAGGACGAATAGTTCCTGCTGCAGTAGTCATCATGGGTAAAATTTTTCCCATTTCATTTGCTGCCATTAACACTGCTTTATATCCAGCTAAGTTTGCTTGCGAACTGAGCGCATCCATTTTTTGAGCGCGTGATATACGGGGAACTGCATCCATAGAAAAAGCAGATATGCCAGCATTTGTGCATGCTGCTACTAATTCAGGGTTTGTTGCTGCCCACATAAATGAAATTAGAATTGCTTCTTTTTTCATGTTTGCAATTTCAGATGCATTAGGTGCATTTACTTTCAATACTACATCTGCTGAAGTATAAATTTTTTGTGCATCATTTTCGATGCTTGCTCCAGCTGCTTGATAACTTGCGTCATCAAAATATGATTTCAAACCAGCACCTGCTTCCACGCAAACTTCGTAACCAGCAGTTGTTAATTGTTTCACCACCGAGGGTGTTAAAGCCACACGATTTTCGCGCTCTTTATTTTCTTTGGGTACACAGATTTTCAAAACGTATCGAATTAATTATGGTTAAATATACTATGACTAAGCATAAGTATCAATTTTTAATATTTTTTAAAACTCCATTAAATAAGCCTTGATAAAAGGGTTGAGTTCTCCATCCAAAACTCCTTGAGCATTAGAGGTTTCCATGTTTGTTCTAAGGTCTTTTACCAATTTATAAGGGTGTAACACATAGTTCCTAATTTGAGAACCCCATTCAATTTTCTTTTTTGTGCTTTCAACGGCCTGTTTTGCTTCGTTTTTCTTCCTCAACTCCAACTCGTATAGTTGGGATTTAAGCATTTTTAAAGCTTTTTCTTTATTCTGGTTTTGGGAACGTTCCTGTTGACATTCAATAATTATTCCAGATGGTGCATGTTTTAAACGAACAGCAGTTTCTACTTTATTGACATTCTGGCCACCTTTCCCACCTGCTCTAAAAGTATCCCAACTTACATCTGCTAAATTGATGTCAATTTGAATAGAGTCGTCTACGAGTGGGTAAACATATACCGAAGCAAATGAAGTGTGTCTTCTTGCATTTGAATCAAATGGAGAAATTCTTACCAAACGATGTACGCCGTTTTCGCCTTTCAAATATCCATAAGTAAAAGCGCCTTCAAACTCTAATGTGCAAGATTTAATTCCAGCGCCTTCTCCTGCTTGATAATCAATTTCTCTAACTTGATATCCATTTTTTTCACCCCACATTATATACATGCGCATCAACATCGCTGCCCAATCGCAGCTTTCAGTTCCACCCGCGCCTGCATTTATAGTAAGCACCGCATTGAGTTGATCTTCTTCGCCACTGAGCATATTTTTAAACTCTAGCTCATCTAATGCTTTCCACGCAAGCTCCATCTGGTCAAACATTTCAGGCTCAAGTACGGCTCCGTCTTTATAGAATTCATAAAGCACAATGGTGTCTTCAACAACTGCATTTACATGTGCAAATGCTTCTGTCCAAACTTTTTTGGCTTTAATTTGATGTAAGATTTTTTCTGCTGCTTTTTGGTCTTCCCAAAAATCTGGCGCTAAAGTTTGCGCTTGTTCTTTTTCGATCTCAATTAATTTTTGATCGATGTCAAAGATGCCTCCTCAGAGATGTGATGCGATCTCTTAAATCCTTGATCTGTTCGTTGGTCATGAAACAAAAATAAGAAATTGATTGACAATGCAAAAGTGTAAAACGCCTTTTAAAAAAATGCGTCTTCAAAGTGTTTCAGCTCTTTGAAAAGATGCCGTTCTTTGATGATTGCAATTATATCAAACCTCACTTCGCCTCGATGACCTGCACCTGCAAGATATGCTCTTGCAGCCCGCTTAAGGTATTTGCGCTTATCTTTATTTACGAAGTTTTCTGGGTGACCATACTTTGAAGTTCCTCTAGACTTTACCTCCACAAAAACAAGTATCTTATTCTTTTGGACTATTAAGTCTATCTCTACATGGCTAAATTGATAGTTTTCAGCTATTATTTGATAGCCTTGCTTAACTAAATAAGCCTTGGCTATTTGTTCTCCTTCTCTTCCAAAATCATTATGTATTGCCATATCAATTATACAATCTATAAAGTTTGTAACTTTGATTTTAAACTTCAATTGCTTTTATGCAAGATTTAATATCAGCTGAGACAAAAAAAATACCCGTCGAATTTCAAGAGTGGGGTTTAATTGATTACCAAGAAGCATGGGATCAACAAGAGAAATTGTTTGCAGAAATTGTTCAAATTAAAACTGCAAACAGAACAAATAACAGCAATGATCCTACTAAAAATTATTTAATTTTTTGCGAGCATCCGCCAGTATATACTTTAGGTAAAAGCGGAAAAATAGAACACCTGCTTTTAGACGAAAAAGGATTAATTGATAATCATGCACGTTTCTATAAAATAAATCGAGGTGGTGATATAACATATCATGGACCAGGACAAATTGTAGGTTACCCTATTTTAAATTTAGACTATTTTTTTACAGATATTCATAAATATTTAAGACTACTAGAAGAAGCTGTAATATTAACATTAGCAGAATATGGAATTCAAGGTGGTCGCTCTGAAGGTCAAACAGGCGTGTGGTTAGAGAGCGACAATCCTTTTAAGGCTAGGAAAATTTGTGCCATGGGCGTAAGGTGTAGTAGATGGGTAACCATGCATGGTTTTGCATTTAATGTAAATACTAATTTAGCGCATTTTAAAAATATTATTCCATGTGGAATCGATGACAAAGCGGTGACATCTATGGAGGCTGAACTTGGTGAAAAAGTTGATTTTGAAATAGTGAAAACAAAACTAAAAAAACACTTAGCTGATTTATTTGAAATGGAAATTATAGCATCATGAAACAAAAAATAATTCGTTATGGAATTGCGATTGTCTTATTAGCTAATCTAGCAATTTGGGCAACTGGTACTACTTATATTTACAAGGCACTTATACATCAACAAGCCAACATCGATGATTTAAACATTTTCGAATACAGGACAGTTCCAAACAATGGCACTAAAACACCTTGGCCTAGCGCATTAGACAAAAACGCTATACCGCTTTCAGACTCCCTAAGAAAAACACTTACAGAGACCGAATCGGTTGCGTTTCTAGTGATTAAAAACGACTCCATAAAATATGAGGAATACTGGGATGGCTATGGAGATAGCTCCTATTCTAATTCTTTTTCAATGGCAAAAAGCATCATCAGTATTTTAGTGGGAATTGCAATCGATGAAGGAAAAATAGGGAGCGTAAATGACCCTATAGGAAAATATCTTCCGACATATAATACTGGTGAGCTTGCGAAAATAACCATCAAAGATTTATTAAGAATGTCTTCGGGGCTAAATTTTCACGAATCTTATAGTACGCCTATCAATCAAACTACAGATGCATATTATGGAACTGACTTAAAGAAATTAGTATTTTCATTAAAGGCTGAAAAGCCTGCAGGCACTGAGTTTAAATACAAAAGTGGTGACACCCAATTGTTGGGTTTAGTACTAAGTGCTGCAACTGGAAAATCCAATGCTGCTTATGCATCTGAAAAATTATGGTCAAAAATTGGAGCAGAACACGATGCAAAATGGAGCATCGACCACGCGGATGGAGATGAAAAAGCATTTTGTTGTTTTTATACCAACGCGCGTGATTTTGCAAGAATTGGAAAATTATATTTACAAAAAGGTAAATGGAATAACCAACAAATTGTAGATAGTAATTGGGTAACTGTTTCAACAGAAAGTAATGGCTTAAAAGATGAATTTGGAAATCAAACAGACTATTATGGCTACCAATGGTGGGTGTTACAAAACGCTAAAGTTCCAGCATTTTATTGCAGGGGTATTTTGGGGCAATACATTATTGTTGTCCCAAGCAAAAACACCATAATTGTTCGTTTAGGCAAAAAAAGAGGTGAAAAAAAGGTGAATAATCACCCTTATGAAGTGATTCAATATGTAAATGAACTAGCGCAGTAGCCTTATTTAAGGGTTTTTGGATAAAAAAATTATCCTTAACTTTGTGCTATCAATGTGTAATTAAAAAACAATCCATATGAAAAAAACTTTACTCCATAGCTTAATTGCTGGAACGATCTTATTGGGATCGACAATTTTAGTTTCTTGTAACGATTTAGGCGTTGCTGTAACTATTCCTCTTACACAAGAAGTAAGATTTCAATTTGACCAAGTAGATAGCACTGGTGCATTAGACACTATTGGTGTAGTCCCTTCTGGATTAGATTCAATCTTAGCAGCTAATAATGCTGATAGAGACTTATTAGAATCTATTACTTTAACAGAATTTAAATTAACCATGGTTGACTCAGCTGGTAATTCTTTAGCGGGTGGCAATTTCAATGCGTTGTCTAACATGACTGCTGCAATTGCTAAAGATACAACAGGCGCTTTGTTTCAAAACATTGCAACCTTAAGCCCAGTACCACAAAACACAAACCCAATTAGTTTAGTGGTAGATACTACCGTTGTTAACATTGTTCCTTACTTAGCTAAACCAACTTTCAAAGTTAGATTAACAGGTGGTGTAAATACCAGCATCAATACAAGAACATACGTTAAAGCAAAATTAAGTTTTAATGTTAAAGTAAACTTGTAATATCATTTTAACATTGCATAAAAAAAGTCCTCATCATTTGATGAGGACTTTTTTTATGCAATGTGTTTTGAGAAAATGATTACATCATTCCGCCCATGCCACCCATGCCAGGAGCGCCGCCCATACCAGGAGCACCTTTGTCATCTTCTGGATCGTCAGCTAAAACACATTCGGTTGTCAATAACATTGCTGCAATTGAAGCTGCATTCTCTAATGCAATTCTAGAAACTTTAGTTGGGTCAATAACACCAGCAGCAATCATATTTTCATATCTATCTGCACGCGCATTGTATCCGAAATCTAATTTTCCTTCTTTCACTTTTTGAACAACAATAGAACCTTCTACACCTGCGTTTTCGCAAATTTGACGAAGTGGTTCTTCAATTGCTCTTTTGATAATTTGTATACCTGTGGTTTCATCTTCATTCGCGCCTTTCAAGCCTTCTAAGGCTTGTACCGAACGAATAAATGCAACACCACCACCAGCAACAATACCTTCTTCTACTGCAGCACGAGTTGCATGAAGTGCATCATCTACACGGTCTTTCTTTTCTTTCATTTCTACTTCTGTTGCAGCACCAACATATAATACTGCTACACCACCAGCTAATTTAGCTAAGCGCTCTTGTAATTTTTCTTTATCGTAATCAGAAGTTGTAGAATCGATTTGCGCTTTGATTTGACCAATGCGTGCAGCAATATCTTCTTTCTGGCCAGCACCATTAATAATGGTAGTATTATCTTTGTCGATTAATACTCTTTCTGCTTGACCTAAATAAGATAGTTCTGCATTCTCTAATTTATATCCTCTTTCTTCTGAAATTACCGTTCCTCCAGTTAAAATTGCGATGTCTTCTAACATTGCTTTACGACGATCTCCAAAACCTGGTGCCTTAACCGCAACCACTTTTAATGAACCGCGAATTTTATTAACTACTAACGTAGCTAAAGCTTCTCCGTCTAAATCTTCTGCAATAATTAATAATGGACGACCTGTTTGTACTTGCTTCTCTAAAATTGGAAGCAATTCTTTCATTGAAGAAATTTTCTTATCGTAAATTAAGATAAATGGATTATCTAATTCTGCTTCCATTTTATCAGTGTTGGTTACAAAGTATGGAGATAAATAACCTCTATCAAATTGCATACCTTCTACTGTTTTTACTTCTGTTTCTGTACCTTTTGCTTCTTCAACAGTAATGACACCGTCTTTACCAACTTTCGCCATTGCATCAGCAATTAATTTACCAATTACTTCGTCGTTGTTCGCAGAAATAGTAGCAACTTGTTTTATTTTATTATTGTCGTCGCCAACAGGAGATGATTGCGCTTGCAAGTTTTTAACAACTTCTGCAACTGCTTTATCAATTCCTCTTTTTAAGTCCATAGGATTTGCGCCAGCTGCAACATTTTTTACACCTGCAGTCACAATTGCTTGTGCTAATACTGTAGCAGTAGTTGTTCCATCACCAGCCTGGTCAGCAGTTTTAGAAGCAACTTCTTTTACTAATTGCGCGCCCATGTTTTCCAATGGATCTTTTAACTCAACTTCTTTTGCAACAGTAACACCATCTTTTGTAATCGAAGGTGCACCAAATTTTCTATCAATAATTACATTTCTACCTTTTGGTCCTAATGTAACTTTTACTGCGTTTGCTAAAATATCTACTCCTCGTTTCAAAGCGTCGCGCGCTTCTACATTATATTTAACTTGTTTTGCCATTTTGTTTTTTTGATTAAATCGTTTAATTAAATAATTGCATAAATATCAGATTCACGCATGATTAAATACTCTTTGCCTTCGTAAGTGATTTCAGTGCCAGCATACTTTCCGTATAACACTTCGTCGCCAACTTTAACGGTAATAGGTTCTTCTTTTTTACCATCGCCCACTGCAACAACTGTTCCTCTCTGAGGTTTTTCTTTCGCAGTGTCAGGGATGAAAATTCCTGAAGCTGTTTTTTCTTCGGCAGGAGCAGGTAAGATTACCACTCTGTCTGCAATTGGTTTGATACTGATTCCCATATTTTTTTAATATTAAAAGTTTAACAATTTACCCCTATCTATCACAAGCTATGCCAATTAGACTTTTGCTTAATTTTAGACATCAAAAGCGACAATTTTTCATTTTTAAGGCCCTT
Organism: Sphingobacteriaceae bacterium; assembly: GCA_024645045.1. Taxonomy (GTDB): domain Bacteria; phylum Bacteroidota; class Bacteroidia; order Sphingobacteriales; family Sphingobacteriaceae; genus CAIKLP01. The sequence goes on along the minus strand of JAHEGO010000001.1, from coordinate 46,096 downwards.
TTATACGTCAATTAAGGCAGGAAGCGTGACAGCCTGACACAAATAAAAAACCCCCGCTATTTGCGAGGGTTTTTAAAATGGATTTACTGAAACTATTTTGTAGTATCTGCTGCTGCAGGTACTGCTGATGTTGAATTTGCTGGCATATTAGCTGCTGGTGTTTGAGGCGCTGTTGAAGCATTGTCAATTTGCTCTTGTACCGCAGATTGCTCTGTAGTGCCTTCTTCTGCGCTTGGTTTCACCATATTGATTACTAAACAAACTACTAAAAGTGCGATTGCTAATGTCCAAGTCGCTTTTTCTAAAAAGTCAGTTGTTTTTTTAACACCCATTACTTGGTTTGACGATGAAAAACTAGAAGATAATCCTCCGCCTTTAGGGTTTTGTACTAAAACCACTAAAATTAATAAAACACTGATAATTAAGGCAATTACTATTAAAAAAGTATACATTTTGTGCTATTTTATTTGTTAATCTCTGATTTAATTTCTTCTATAAGGGAAGCAAAGTAAGCCTTTTTTTCGGGATATTTCAAACTTAATTTTTCATAAGCCTCAATTCCTTTATTGAAAAGTTTCTGTTTGACATAAATTGCAGCCAAAGTCTCACTGACTGGAATTTGTGAGTCAATGGCACTCTTTTTCGCTTTATTCTCTAAATTAATAACCTTTTCATCTTTGTTCACCTTAATTACTTTAGGGTGTTCGGACTGAATAAAACTTTCAATTAAAGCCTCTTGTTTTTGATTTCCAACAATTGGTTTTTTAGCTAAGGCTGCATCACTTGCAAAATATCCTTCGCTGAAAACATTTCCCAAAATCAATTCGCCAATCTCATCTTGTATCAAAGATTGAATTTGCTCTGATGTGTCTAATTTTATTTGAGGTTTGCTTTCAGATAAGTTTGAAGTCAAACTTGGGTTTACTATTTGATTTTTTGATTTTTTTTGAAGCCATTCTGTAAAAGAAAAAGTGCCGTCGTTGTTTTGAGTTTCTTCTGGCAATATTTCTTCTTTTATTGTTATGTCTGTTTCTGAATTTGTTGCTGAAATAATTTCAGTGTTTGTAATTTTCTCTTCGGTAACATCAATAGGGCTAATTGAAATATTTTCAAGTGGTGGTTCAACTGCTGCAATTGTTTCCGTTTCCGCATTAGAAATAACATCAAGTGCATTAGCATTAAATTCCGCTGTAGGTTCAGGTGATGGCAATATTGTCTTCGCTTTTTGCTCATGAATTAAATAATACAACACCTTCCGATTTGCAGCATAGGCAGCTGTTTGGCGCAAGGTTGTATCAAACATAATTTCATTGGTATTATGTTGCGCTTTAGCGTTTAATAAATGAAATGTTTGGCAATAAGGAAATTCATCAATGAGTGATTTCAAGACAGGCAATGCCGACTTGTCCATGTTAGCTGGTTGATCTATGTAAGCAATAATATTTGTTGAATTCATACTACCAGTTTACAAATGCTTTGTTAAAAATATCATCTATTAATTGTGTCGAAATAGTTTTTATTAATTCGTTTTCTACTTCGGCTAAATTTTTTGTTCCTGGAAAATCGGCATACCTTGTAAAAGTATATTCAAAACTTTTAGCTTCTTCTTTTTTGTTGACGTATTTCACTTTAACGGAAATACTCAATCTGTTTTGTGAAGTTTGGTTATTGCCTTGAAGTGACATTGGTTTTACACTGTAATCTATAATTCGACCTTCAAACTCAATATCAGCAGCACTTCTAGTAATTTGCAAATTAGTTTGCGTAACTATTCTGTCTTTCAATGACTCGGTAATGGTCTGGCTTAAAGTAGGCACAACTAAATTGGCATTGTTTTGAAACAATGTAACCGACACCGTTTTTGTATCTGGTGAAATAGAAGCACCTGTAAAAGAATAAATTCCGCATGCGCTCAAGGTTAACAGCAATATTATAAAAAATACGCCGCTAGCTTTTTTTGCTATGTTAAAGATTGATGTCATATTCTTTAATTTTTCGGTATAAGGTTCGCTCTGATATGCCTAGTTCTTGAGCTGCTAATTTTCTCTTTCCCTTATGCTTTTTTAAAGCCTTTTTAATATAATCTATTTCTTTGTCTTCCAAAGATAAGGTTTCTTCCACCTCTTCTATCGGACTTTCTAGTTTATATGGAGTAGCGTGGAAATTATTTGGTTGAAAGTTGCTGCTAGGTTGGCTTACAGGATTTACTTGCATTGGCATTTGAAACCCTGCCATGTCAATATTTGTAGGATTAATTTCTTGAACCAATTTATTGATAATGCTCGTATTGTCTGCAATAAATTCATTTGCAGTGCCAGAATTTTGCAATAAATCTAACACAACCTTCTTTAAATCGGTAAGGTCTTTCTTCATATCGAATAAGACTTTATACAAAATATCTCGCTCGGAAAAATCGTTTTCTGAATGCTGGCCTAAACGAGCAGGCAAGCCACTCATCGGTTGTTCAAAGGGTAAATATTTGATGAGCTCCTGTGCGTCAATTTCTTGTTGGCCGTTTTGTAAGACCGAAATCTGCTCCGCTACATTTTTCAATTGACGAATATTTCCAGGCCAAGAATAATTTTCTAGTATGGCCCTAGCTTCTTCATTTAATTGAATATTTGGACTTCTATATTTAACCGAAAAATCTGATATGAATTTCCTAAACAATAAATAAACATCTTCCTTTCTTTCTCTTAAAGAAGGAACTTTTAATGGGACTGTATTTAATCTATAATATAAATCTTCGCGAAATTTTCCGCGTTGAACTGCTTCGTATACGTTTACATTTGTGGCAGCAACTATTCGTACATTTGTTTTTTGAACTTTAGAAGAACCTACTCTGAGATACTCGCCTGTTTCTAAAACTCTTAATAACCTTGCTTGTGTACCAATTGGAAGTTCCGCTACTTCATCTAAAAATATAGTTCCTCCACTTACCACTTCGAAATAACCTTTTCGAGCTTCGTGTGCTCCTGTAAAAGAACCTTTTTCATGTCCGAATAACTCTGAATCTATTGTTCCTTCGGGTATTGCGCCGCAGTTAACTGCTATAAAAGGACCGTGTTTTCTCGCACTTAATTGATGAATGATTTGTGAAAATACTTCTTTACCGCTTCCGCTTTCGCCTGTAATTAAAACAGAAATATCTGTAGGAGCAACCTGAGTTGCTATGTCAATAGCTCTATTTAATAAAGGTGAATTCCCGATTATACCAAACCTGTTTTTTATAACTTGTAATTCCATGTTGTTTTTACTCGTTAATAATTTTACCAATTAAAGTTGCAGATGTACAAGTTTCGATTAAAACTTTTACATAATCTCCTTTTTTAAATCTGTTATCTGCAGGAAAAACCACAACTGCATTTTGATCGTTTTTTCCTGCAAAATCATTTGTAGATTTTTTTGAAAACCCTTCGATTAATACTTCATGAATTTGACCAACAAACTCTTTTAATTTTTCTAAACTATGGCCTCTTTGCAAAGCAATTACTTGGTCTAAACGTCTTGCCTTTGTCTGCTCATCAATATCATCTTTCATCTTCTTTGCTGCAGGCGTACCGGGTCTTTCAGAATAAGAGAACTGATAGGCATAATTGAACTTTACGTAATGCATCATGCTTAAAGTATCGTTAAACTCTTCGTCTGTTTCGCCACAAAAACCAGTAATAATATCTGTTGAAATTGCACAACCAGGAATAATTCTTCTAATGGCATCAATTCTATTTAAATACCATTCCCTAGAATAATTTCTGTTCATTCTATCTAATACACTAGTGCTTCCAGATTGAACAGGCAGATGAATGGAATTACAAATATTTGCATGGTCGGCAATTGTTTGTAACACTTCATCTGTAATATCTTTTGGATGTGATGTAGAAAATCTTACACGTATTAATGGATTTACTTGCGCAACCATTGCTAAAAGTTTAGCGAAATTAACAACTTCGTTGGTTGATTCGTTTACCCATTTATATGAATCTACATTTTGTCCTAATAAAACCACTTCACGATATCCGCTTTCAAATAATTCTGTTACTTCGTTGATGATAGAATTTGCAGATCTGCTTCGCTCTCTACCCCTTGTAAATGGTACAACACAGAAGGAACACATATTATCGCAACCACGCATGATTGAAACAAAAGCATTCACGCCATTTGTATTTAATCTAATAGGTGTTATGTCTGCATAAGTTTCTTCTCTAGACAATAATACATTGATAGCTTTTTGTCCGCCATCAATTTGGGATAATAGAACGGGTAAATCTCTATATGCATCAGGGCCAATTACCAAATCAACCAACTTCTCTTCTTCCATAAACTTGGCTTTCAGCCTTTCAGCCATGCAACCTAACACCCCAACAATAGTTCCGGGTTTTGTTATTTTTTGCGACCTAAAATCGGTGAGTCTTTTGCGAATTCTCTGTTCTGCATTTTCTCTAATAGAACAGGTGTTTACGAAAATAACATCGGCTTCTTTATGGTCAGCTGTTGTCTGAAAACCCATTTCTAACATGATTGCCGCAACCACTTCAGAATCTGCAAAATTCATGGCACAGCCATAACTCTCTATGTATAGTTTTCGAGCATGATCATTTGCAATTGGCGATTCAATCATGGTAGCTTCGCCTTGCCTTTGTTCGTCGTGCTCTTTTTGAAATATCTCTTTAATTTGCTCCATATGATTGTACAAAAATACTAAAAATCTGAAAAAATGTCAGTTTTTAATTTTTATTGAATTATTAAATAAACCGGCAATTTAGCCTATATTAGTATATCGGACAGCAGAAAATGCATTTAAACAAGAAAGTTGGGCTTAGAATATTACAAGTTTTGGCAGTTTTTATAACTGTTGTGATGTTGTGCGCCTTTTCTTTAGCTTGGTATTGGAAACCGAGCGTTGCCAATGCTATCCGAAAAAATATCGAAGCATCGACCAATAATTTATATAGTGTTGCCTTTAAAGACATACACATTAATTTCTTGACTGGAAATTTCAGTATTGACAGCTTAAGGTTGAAACCAAATGCATCAGTTTATCATCAACTGTATCGTAATAATGAAGCCCCTATTTATTTATTCAGCATTATCATTAAAAAACTGGAAATTAAAAACACACATCCAATTGAATTCTACTTCAATAAAAAATTGTTCATTAATCAATTACAAATAGAAAAACCAATCATAGCAGTTTATTATAATGCTGCAATGGCAACGAAAAATAAATTGAAGGGAAATAAATTTCAACACCCTTATGAATTGATTAAAAATTCAATGCTATCGTTAAATATCAAGAATATTTACCTAAAAAATATTACACTTTGTTTACAAATTGATAGCGCATTAAAAAGAAATAGACAACGCATATTCCTTTCCAATTTTTATGTAAAAAATTTGAATATAAATGCTCAATCATCTATTAATCACAAAGCATTTTATGCAGATGATGTGGGGCTAACCGTACGAGATTATTCATATACAAGTAACGACAGCCTATATCGTATTAATTTTGAGGAATGCACTGCAAGCACTGCATCTAAAGGCTTTAATGTATACAATTTAAACATTACGCCTAATCGTCAAGAGTCTGATTTTTGTGATGAATTTGGGTTTCAAAAAACAAGGTATGAGTTTGCTTTTAAAAGATTAAATTTTTCGAATTTTAATTTTGAGCAGTTTATTTATTTACAAAAATTTCATGCAGATCTATTAACAGTAGAAAAAATGAAATGTAAAATTCATTTGAATAAAAGTTTCGAAATTAATCCATTTAAAGAAAGAAAGTTTCCTCAACAATTACCATTTGATATAAACTTTCCTATTACAATAAATAATATCAAAATAGTAAATGGAGACATAAATTACTCCGAAAAATTGCCCGCTAATAATTTACGCTGGGATTTTTCATTTAAAAATACAAGTGGAGGTATTAGTAATTTTAGTAATGAGCCGTCTCAAATTCTAGAAAATAACTTATTGAAAGTCGACTTGGCATTTATGCTCAATAATGAAGCTAAAACTTCACTGAATCTTGGCTTATTTTACGGCGATTCGCTAAGGTCTTTTTATTGTAAAGGTGAAATGGGTGTTTATAATTTGGCAAAGTTAAATGCCATATTGCATCCTTTGGCTAAAATTGAAATTGCAAATTGCAAATTGCAACAGTTAAAAATAAACCTAAAAGGAAATGAAAACGGCTTAGATGCTAATATTTCAATGAAATATAAAAATTTAAGAGTTAGGGTTTTAGAATTTGATAACAGAGATAAACAACTTAAGCAGCATAAATTATATTCATTTTTAGCAAATGTAATGGTGCTTTCTAATGATAATCCATCAGTTTATGGCAAATTCATACAACCTCAGTTTTACCTTAAAAGAAAGCCGCAACAAGGTTTTTTTAACTTAATATGGAAATCTATTTTAAAAGGCTGCAAAGAAAGCATAGGGTATTCTGAACAAGTTGAAAAAGAACTCAAGCAACGAGCAAAAAAATACAAATCCCTTACAAGCAAATGATGTATTTAGATTTTCTAAAAAAATAAAACAAAAACAAACGTCAATCGTTAAAAGATTATGAAAATATTTATTCCACTATTAACATTGCTTACTTCATGTTTGGGTTTTAACCAAGTAAAAAGCAAGCCTGCTGAATTAAAAAATACTAGCACTAAAAACTTTTACGCTTTTAAAATGAAAGCAATTGACGGAACGTTGATTGACTTTTCTGTTTATAAAGGCAAAAAAGTATTAATTGTTAATACAGCATCAAAATGCGGCTTTACCCCTCAATATGAAGCACTAGAGGCCTTACATAAAGCATATGGTGATCGTTTAATAATACTTGGTTTCCCTGCAAATAATTTTGGAGGTCAAGAACCAGGTAATAACCACGAGATTGCGAGTTTTTGCCAAAAAAACTATGGGGTAACATTTCAGCTCTTCGAAAAAGTTGATGTTGTTGGCAACAACGCTTGTGATTTATTTAAATGGTTAGCAAATAAAGATGCCAATGGCTGGAATAGCCAGCAGCCTAATTGGAACTTTAATAAATACCTAATTGATGAAAATGGCGAATTAATCAAATATTTTCCATCAACCACAAAACCAATGAGCGAAGAACTACTCAACAGTATTAAATATTAAAACACCCAAACTCCTTAACAAAAGGCCGAAATAGAATTTCGGCCTTTTTATTTATATTTGTTCAAAATTATTTCGCTATGGAAAAAGACGAACAGTTATTTGCCTCTTTAATTTACTTGTTTCATTCAACTGGCATGCAGGGTTTAGGCAAAGTAATGAATCCAATGACTAACGCCATTGAAAAAAACATAGAGCAAGCACAACAAGCTATAGACATGCTTGAAATGTTAAAAAATAAAACAAAAGGTAATATTAGTGTAGATGCTGAAAAATTGTTAAGTCAATTTTTATCAGATTTACGATTAAACTACGTTGACGAAATTGCAAAAAAATAAAAAGGAAATGGAAAACAATCAAACTCCGCAAAAAGACACTAAAAAGATATACACGCTTTTAGTTGTAATCGCTTTACTTATTGCAACAAATGTATTTCTTTGGTTACAGAAAAATAAATCTGAAACCAAATACGAACAAACTACTGATGAAAAATCTAAGTTGCAGACAGAATTAGATCAACTAGAAGTTGACTTAAACACAGCGACTGCAAATGCTGACACATTAAATCAAAATTTGATAGCTAAAGACGAAGAGCTAAAAGGCAAGGTGGCTGAGCTTCAGGCGGCTTTAAAACGAGGTCAAATGAACAAAGCACAACTGGTAAAAGCAAAAAATGAGATTGATCAATTGCGTTATTATATCAATAAATATCAAGAGCAAATTGCTGACTTGAAAAAAGAAAATGAAGAGTTAACGAATGAAAATACCGGATTAAAACAAACAGTTGAATCAGAACAAAAAAAGTCAAGTGACTTATTGAATAAAAATATTTCACTATCAAACAAAGTTGCAGTAGCTGAAATTTTAAAACCAACTTCGCTTGTTGCAACTGGAATAAAATTCAGATCAAATGGTAAAGAATCTGAAACAGATAGAGTAAAAAGTTTAGAGAAAATAAAAATCAGCTTCACTTTAGCAGATAATCAAGTTGCTTCAACAGGGAATAAAGATTTTTTTGTAAGAGTGATCAATCCTGAAAATAAAGCAGAGGTTGTAACTGATGCAAATGAAAGTAAATTCAATGCAAATGGAGAAACGCTTCAATATTCTGTTAAAAGAAACTTTGATTTCCAGAACAATCCTAGCCAAGAGTACAACATATACTGGACAAAGAGCTCTAGTTTAAATCCTGGCGATTATACCATTGTATTATATGCAGATGGCACATCAATTGGAAAAACAATATTGAAATTGAAATAAAAATATTGAAGGAATATTTTAATATAAAAAGCCTGATGCAATCCATCAGGCTTTTTTATTTCTAAAAATACGCTCTTGCTTGAACGCTTCCAATATTAATAGTTGGTGCTTGATCGGATGCTCTTCCATCATATATCAAACTCAATTGTACGCCTGTTGAAAAGTTTCTTTGAAAGATTAAACTCCAAGTGTAGTTGTTCCCTTTTTGAAGTCCTTCTAGCATTTCATAAGCTATGGTATTATTTGTATTCGCATTATAAGAATTCTTAATAAAGCTGCATTTGCTACTAATACTATAAGAACTAGCTGCATTATAATTTGCTTCTGCGTTGAAAGACAATCTTGTTGCTTGCTCTTTAATGGTGCTCTGGTTGGTCTGCGCTGCATAACTTGCCGCTGTGGTTAAACGCCAGAAACTATTGAATTGATAAGTTAATTCTGGCTTAAATTCTATGAAACTAATTGCATAGTTTTTTTCTGTAAAATAGTAAGAATTAAAGCCCTTTGAGCCTAAACGAAGAAAAATATTTGTAAGGTAATTCTCAAAGAATATCTTACGAATTTGCAAAATGTGTTCCAATTTTTTTCTACTCTCAAAACCGTTCACCAATAGGCTTTTGTTTTCAGTTTGCTGATAGGTATAATCCACCCCAAAAACAGGATTTGCTCTGTTAAAATAACATGTGTTTCTGATTGCTTTTGCAAAAGAAATCAAAGAAGTATCCATTTGTTTAATTAAAAATGGATTTATACTAAAATCTCCGCCATCAGCGACTTTCTTATCTAACTTTAAAGTGAATTGATTTGAAAAAAGTTTCAATGCATTTTGAATCAAACCCATTTCAGATTGTATACTGCTTAGGTCAAATAAAATATTTTCTGATATGCTAGTAGATTTAGTTCTGATAAAATCAGTTGACATTAAACTTACTTTAATGTAATTGGCTTCATACGAGAACTTGGCAAGTTCAAATTCATTTAATTCTTTAATTCCGTTATTGTTATAGTCTTTATATACATATAAGCCTTGCCCGATAGGCACTTCAACAAAGGAATATGCCCTTTTAGGCTCTTGGCCTGATCCTAATTCGTAAAATGTAGCAGTTTGAATAACACCATTCCAAATAACACCATCGTGTTTAATTCTAGCAATTGCATTTTCATCATTTTTTAAACTCGTATTACTTTGGTTAACTTCAAATTTTCTGTATAAATAATTAAGTGCCCAAATAGATTTTTTGTTTCCATTGAATTCAGTGCTCAAAGAAACTGCATTAGCGAAAGTGCTTGTGCTTAAATTATTTAAATATGGATTTTGATCTGTTCGATGATTGTAAGCAATTTTAATATTTTGATTGCTATTGTTTTTGTTTTTTATATAAATTCCAAAATCATTAAATGCAAAGCTATTTTTATTTAGCGAATCACTGAGCTTCATTCTTGTCCTATTGTTTTCCAATTCTTGGAAAATGCCAAGTGTAAATAAATGTAAATTTCTTTCTAAGTTCGCTTTTTGTTTTACGTAATTTGTGCTCGATAAAATGTAAGTCGATTCGCTAAGAAGTAGAGATGTATTGGTGTTGAGCTTCCATTTATTATTTAAAATGCCACCGGTAATTTGGTGTTGTAATGCGTTATACTGATTCTTTTGATGATAAAAGCTTGCATGGTATTCTAAAAAATTATCAGCGTCCTTGATTATCCTACTATTTAAATTTATCCATATATCATTTGCCCTGTTTGTGTTCGTAATATTATAACTTCTGTTAAACTGTATCGGTCGATAATTCTCTATAGCATTGAAGTTTTTATCACTTAATTCTATTGAAATATTATTCTCTAAATTTATACTTCTAACGCTATCTTTAAATAGTTTTAATTGATTATAAATTTGGGTCTTGTTTGCAAAACCAATATTGTCTTGATCGTCTTTGGTTGCATATAAATTCAAATCTTTATTGCTAATTGCTGTCTCATTGCTAATTTTCCAATTTTTGTGTGGCGTGAAAGATAATCCAATACTCAGTTGCTCGTGTTTTTTTGGCGTAATTAATTTAACAACTGGCTCGTAATTCCCTTGTGGTACACCTGAAATTGGTTGTATCCATTGGTATACGCGGCCATTAGCACTATTATTGCTAAGAATATAATTCCCTGCGTTGGGGCCTAAATCGGTGAAAATTAATCTGTATTTCTGTCCATCATATAACGGTCGGTAAACATAAATTGTGTACCCTAAACTATCTATTTTTTGGTAGAGAATTTGATTGGTATTTAGCGAAACCGTATCATCAGAACTTGTATATGCTTGATCAATATGGTCGCCTAAATTGCTTAAGAATACTTTTTGTTCATTCGATAAATTCTGTAGGAAGCTAATATTTTTATTATCCTGCTCGTTGTAATAATTTATTTTATAATCAATTTCTTCTTGTTTGAAAGATGCATTTAAAACATTTACTGTTCTACTATAACTTTTTTCAGAATATTCAAACTCAATTGTTATTCTTGCATATGCAGTAATCATACGCTTGTTTGTAAAAGTTATTTCAGCTGTATTATAGTCAATTGTATAATCTTGCGTTTCGCCTCTCTTTAACAATTCTCCGTCAATGTATACACGCTCGGTACCAGCCATAATAATTATATAGGGCTCATTATTTGGTCCCTTAATTCTATAAGGCCCTTGACTGCCTTCGGTTCCAAGAAAATTATATTTGCTATATTTCCCTTTTGCTATTGCAGTGCCAAAAGAAAGTTGATAGTTTTTTTGGTTTGTGTTTATCAGAAATCCTTTACCTTTTTTTAAATAATTTAAAAAATAACTTCCGTTACTTTTCAATTCAAAGTCACCTGCAATTAATTTACTTTTAGCATTGTTTAACTGTATAAATACACGATCAAATTCTTGAAGCTGTTGTGTGTTGCCATCGGGCTGAACTGGAATATTGTCATCTGCAATAACTGCTAATAAATCTATTTCGTTGCTCAGTTTTCCAGAAAGTTGCAAGTTAAAAGATGACATAACTCCCAGGTCTTGTGTGTTGCCAATATTTATTGCCCTTGAAATACTTCCAGTTTTAGAAATGCCGTTGTCTAAATTAAAATCAGTGGAGTTTTTAGGAATAGCAAATGGGTTTGCTACCGGTGCGCTTCTTTGGAAAAGTGTTAAACTGTCGCGGTGAAAATATTTTTTAGTTAAGAAAGTAGGTAATGGTTTATTTATTGAATCTTTGCTTTCAATGGCATTTTGTGCATAGATAAATGACGGCATAGAGAGCAAAAGAGTGAAAAATAAGGCCTTATGATACATTATTGTTTAATAATAGGTATTAAAACGTAAAATGTAGTGCCTTTATTGGCTGTACTCTCAAACCAGATATCTGCTCCTATTTGTGCCAAATTACTCTTTACAATTGCAAGACCTAAGCCCATACCACTATTTTTAGTTGTAAAACTAGGTTCAAAAATTTGGGGTTGAATTGATAATGGAATTCCTGCTCCATTATCTTCAAATTTTAATAAAAGTTTTTCTTTAGTAATTGATAAGTGAATACTTATTTGAGCTTGTTCAATCTGTTCGGTTGCTTGAATTGCATTGCTCAGCAAGTTGTTAAATATGCTAATAAAATTATCGTGGTCTCCTAATACTGTAATTTTTTCAGATGTTTCATCAATTATTTTAATTACTGCATGTGTATTATTTTTAAATAATTCTAAAGAGGCAAGTAATGCTGTTTTAATATTTATTTCTGCTAACTTAGTTTTAGGCATTTGCGCATAATTAGCAAATTCATTCGCAATATTTGTTAAGTTATCAATTTGTTGAATAAATGATTTAGCAAAAATTTCAAACCTTGTGTTAAAGTCTTCATCATTGTTTTTGTATGACCTTTCAAGTAACTGAAGGCCTAATTTCATTGGTGTTAAAGGGTTTTTGATTTCATGTGCTACTTGCTTTGCCATTTCTTTCCATGCGCTTTCTCTTTCAGATTTTGCAAGCATATTTGCACTTTCTTCTAATTCAATAATCATATTATTGTATGCTTGTATCAAAGTGCCAATTTCGTCGTTGCTCTTCCAATTAATCGATTTCATTTTTTCACCCAATTTAATTTTAGCTAATTCTTTCTGAATAAGATTTAAAGGAGCAGTGAGCGATTTTGCAATAAAGAAAGCAATTGCTGAAAAAATAAAAATAATTAAAACATAACTATTGATAATGGTGCTGAAAAAAAGCGCTATTTTTTGATTGTATTCGTCAACATTTGCAAAGTAGGGTAAATTCAAATAGGCTATGATTTCAGATTTTGAATTTCTGATAGGTATATAGGCAGACAAATATTTTAAATCACCAACTTGCTCCTTTAAATACAATTCCGACTGACCATCAATTGAAAGTTTTAAAAAAGCCGTAGGATTCATGTAATTAGCTGTAAGACCAGCAGCAATAAGTTTAGGTCTTGTGGATAATAGTAGTTTCCCGTTTAAGTCATATAAGTTTATATCGCTTTGATATAAATCAGCAACTCTCTGGAAGTCTTGGTTAAATTGATCATTATTTACAGCTAAAATAAATCTTGCTGAATTTGTTTGTTCATTTAATATATTTTGAATGGCATGTAATTTTTGACTTAATTTATCTTGTTCTTGCGATTCATTTAGATTGCTAATATATGAATAGGTAACAATACCCATTATTGAAATAGAAATGACAACAGCAACAACTAAAGATAATTGTATCCTGGTTTTGAAAAGCAAGTGCATTCTGTGATTTATTGCATTCCAAGAAATTAAACTTGTTTTGGTTTTGATAAATATACCTACTAAGTAAATGATAATAAACAAAAACAAATAAGCCAAAAAAACATAAATGTAAAAAGAAAAATATTTTACCAAACTATAATTTTCTTTGCTTACAACAATTAGCGATTCTTTGTTAGGCCTATAAACCATATGGCTATAGCCATTTTTGACAAAATCTTTTAATGGAATATAAAAATCTTTTGGTGTTGAAAAATAAGGGTAGTCTCCCTTTTGAGAAATTAATTTTTCATTCTTATAAATTGCGTAAGAATATGGGTTAAAGTCTTTATTGACACGTAGATTCCCTTCTAAAAATAATTCTGGATATATATTATCTTCTCTAAAATAATTTGCAGTTAATGATACAATTGCTAAAATTTCACTCCCTTGAATATGGTATTTTATTTTTGCATAATAATTTAATATACCGTCGTTATTAGTCTGGTAAAATAAATTTTGATTTGCTGTTGCTTCGCATGCATTAGAAATAAACGAATCCATCAACAACGATTGATAACGATCGTATTTGTTATTTAAAGAAAAAAACTGGATGTTGCGATTGTATTTTGAAAAATAACCATTAAAATGATTAGACTTTAATCGATCAGAAATTAAACCCAGATTTGGCTGGCTTTTCCCCATTTGATTGATAATATAAGGATCCTTAGCAGCATTAATTAAAATATCATCCAGTAAATACTCAGCAATGGGGTCGTTTGCAAGGGCTAATTTTGAGATTAGTAATTCTCTGTTTTGTGTTTCTTTCTGATTTGAATAATAAAACAGTAGACTTACCGTAAGTAAAACAAACAACGATATTATTAATATAATATATGATAAAGGGAAACGCTGCTTATCAGAAAATTTACTGTTGAGTAATGCAAATGAAATAACAAATGTTATGCTTAGCGGTATTATTACAATTGTAACATAAAAATATGCTACTATCATTAATGCAGCGTGGGTAAAAATTATTTTTCGAAGTTTTAAATTAAAAATCGAACTGTCGACTATGGAAATTGCAGTGTATAGTAATAAGTAAAACTGATAGCTTACAATCCCTATAAGTGTTAATCCTATTAGGCTGTATATGTTTAGGTTTTCAATATTGAAAAAGTCGAATGATATACTTGAATCTAAAACCAGTGTCTTAATAAAGAAAGTGTAAAATACTGCTAAAGCAGCTATTATAATTTGCAATAAAAATAAAAAGGTCCCAGATTTTATAATTTTATGATTAGCTATAGTAGAATATAAAAACTGGATAAATATTGATAAAAGAAATACGTTAAAAATTAACTCACCAAATGAAGCGAATAGAAAGTTGCTCGCGAATAGACTTGGCCCAAAAATAGGCAACTGAAAGATGGCCTTAGGTAAATGAAAATATAATGTAACTGTTTTTAAGGCTAATAATATAGCAAACAAGGCAAGTATTGCTAGTCCTTTAGCTTTTCTATGTGCCAATTGAGCCAAATACAGAAGTAATGCAGACATAGCAAAAATAAATGCCAGTAATTCACAGCATATTTCAAAATAAAAGTGATGACTTTTTAGTTTTGAATCAGAAATGGAAATAGTAAAGATTTCATTCCCTTTTAAATCTAGGATACTCGATTTGTCAGATGCATCTTTTTCATTTAGAGAAATGTAATCTGGAATTTTTAATCTTTCTTCAAATTTATTTTTTAAATATTCATTTTCGTATGAATAAGCATGCTTAATGGGAATTAATAAAAGCAGTATATTTTTTTTATTTGATTTTTTATAAATGATATAATACGCATTTCTAATTTTCTGAAACGAGAAATTAGGTAAGCTTACTAATTCTTTTTCGTTTAATACTATTGCATTATTTGTCCAATATTTTAACTTATTGTGTTGATAAATTAGCGCGATATGCTGACGCTTATTGGTCTGTTCTATTAAATAGTCCCATGCTTGCTTATCAATAGAATCAATATTTGTAGCACATATCTGTTGAACGATGGTGTCTGATAAAAATGTTTCGGCAAGGTTTAATTCTTTTAGAATTTTTTTTTGAATGCTAATTTTTTCGCGCTGAATTACTTGTGTTTTGCGCTGAAAATAAATACTAGTGATTGACAATGAGCTAAAAAATAAAGCCCATAAAATAAATGTTTTAGTATTTTTTTTAAATATTCGCATTTGTTATTTTTGATTTGCAAAATAAACTGCGCCGCCACAATTATCTTTTTTGGCGCCAGTTACGCTAGCTAAACAATTGTTTTCATTTCTCATTCTTAACACTCCTAAAAAAGCAAAAATCAATGCTTCTTTAAATTCAATTAACTCTGCTGCGGGAATTATGATTTGTGCAGATGTATGAAAATTAATTCTTTCTATTAAATAATGATGATAAGCCCCGCCGCCGGTAATTAAAACTTTAGGGTTTTTGCTAGTGTTTCTGCAACTTTTAGCGATTTGCATAGCTATATGTTCTACTAAAGTTGCTAGTATGTCTTGATTGTTGAGTTTAAATTTTGATACTAAAGTATAAATATTCGCAAGCACCCATTCTTTTCCGAGAGACTTTGGCGGCTCTTGATTATAGTAGGCAAGCATGTTTAATTCGGCTAATAAGTCACTATTACACGACCCCGATCTTGCAATGACTCCAGAATGATCAAACATCATGTGCTTGTCTGGCAAATAATAATTTAACATCATGTTTGCCGGACAAATATCATAAGCCAATCGTTCTCCATTTAAATTAAAAGAAACATTTGCAATACCACCAATATTCAAACAGAAATCAAAGTTTGAGAACAAATCTCGGTCGCCGATCGGAACTAATGGAGCACCTTGTCCACCCATTGAAACGTCCATTGTTCTAAAATCACAAACCGTGCTAATGCCTGTGTTAGCTGAGATTGACGCGCAAGATCCAATTTGTAAAGTTAAATTATGTTCAGGCTGATGAAAAATTGTGTGCCCATGTGAAGCGATAAAATCTACAGCATTTATATTATTTTCTTCTATAAAATTATTGATAAGTATTGCAAAATATTTCCCAAGCTCAACATCCAACATACTAATTGCTAATGCGTTTTCGTTTTCTGCATTAGCTAATTTTTTTTTCCATAGTTGATCATATTGAATACACTTGGCGTGTATAATTTGATATTCCCAACTGTTATTTTTAAAAATAAATTTGCAATAAGCCAAATCTACACCATCTAAAGAGGTGCCAGACATGAGCCCGATAACATGGTAATTTTGCATAAGCGAATATAATTATTTTATATGCACCGCTAAACAAAAAAGGCGGGACAAGCCCGCCTTTTCATTGATTAATATTATTTATTGTACGCTAACTTTTTGAATAGAAACATTGTTTCCTTCGCGAACTTCTACAAAATATATTCCAGGTGTTTGATTGCTCAAATCAATTGAAGTGAATAATAACGCTTTAGTTGGGTAGTTTTCTTGGAATACTACTCTTCCTGTTAAGTCCATTACTTTAATAGCTGAAGCACCTTTAACGTTTGCTTTCACATAAAATTTACCATTAGAAGGATTTGGATATACTACAAAACCATCAACTTTATTGTTTGAAATACCTGCAGCGGTTCTTACAGAACCCCATTTCGAAATTCCTCCAACAGTAGCAGATGTATTGAATCCGCCTGCCCATCCATTGTTGATGTCATTGAAGCGAACACAAGTGTGTTGTTCTTTATCAATACTGATCCAAGTTTGTGCTCCATCTTCTGTATAAGCCGCACCCATACCGCCAGATGTTGAATTTGCTGATGTAGCAAACCAAGTGCCCACTGTACCTTTAACATATTCTATTGCATTGAAATCATAAACGCCACCAACAGTATCAATTCCGGCGTAATCCCAGTTTAATCCACCATCTTGAGAAATAATAAATGTATTAACTGCTGCAGTTGTGTTAGCCATTACTGCTACTGCAAAATCATGATCTTGGAATGAAATGCTTGGTAAAGCAGTACCATCTGTACTGTCTAGTGGTGTTGTTCCCAAAGCCCAAGTAGCACCCATATCTCTACTTAATAATATACGACCAAATGTTGTTGGGTAAACAAATGTACTGTCATATGCAGCATAGTAACCTACGGTTCCGTACTCGCTAGCTAATGGAGTGCAAGGAATGTTTGCACTTGGAACACGAGTCCAATTCGCACCACCATTTGAAGTTGTATAGATTTCAAAATAACCATTTGCTGGATCACCTGCTGCAATACCATTTTGTGCATCAAAAAAATGAACTACGTTGATAAATGAACTTGCATTAGTAAATGCACCTGTAGAAACTTTAGTCCAAGTTGCGCCTGCATTTTCTGTTTTGTAAACACCTTGTAACCCAATTGCAGTTGTTACTGGGTAGATTGATGCATAAGCAGTAGTACCATTAATTGCTGAAATGTTTGCTAAGCCATAATTGTTCAAAGCTGTTGCAGTTGTGCCTTTCACAGCGCCTGCTAACCAAGAATATCCACCATCAGTTGTTACTGTAAAATCACGAATGGTAGCTGCTGCGCCAGAACCATCATAGGCAACTGCCCAAACAATATTAGAATCTACAACATCAAAATCGTTGATGCCTCTAGATGCCGTTGCAAAACCAGAATTTTGCGTGTGAAATGCTTTTTGTGCAGATACTGAAAAACCTGCAACTACTAAGCCTAATAAAAGTAAAAGTTTTCTTTTCATAAATTATTGATATTATATTCTGCTGCAAGTTAATAAAAATGCGAAAGTAGCGTCGCTTTTCTTGTTTTTTAGGTGGTTTTTGACAAAAAATACTGCTTTTTAAGCTTCAAAAGCCGAAACTGGACAAGTTGGATCTTTTAAGATATCCATTAAAGATACATTCCAAGGTTTCCAAAACGCTTCCAATACCTGGGCATAAGTTTTATTAATCCATTCATCAAAAGGAGGTTTAGCAAAAAATCCATTAAGGCTACTGATGTAAATTTTGTTTTGGTGTATAACAAAATCATATTGCATAATTTGATTAAACAAGTAGTTTGAATAAAATACTTTTGCGTTAATCTCTTGAAATTGTTTTGCGGAAATTGCCTGTTTATTTATTTTTTCAACTAACGCTTGATGGTAAATTTCATTTGCACCATTGTCTTGAAGACAAATTAAAATGGCGGTGTTTTTAATTCGCAACATCAATGTCATTGTGTTTATTTCGTTACGATGCTCAAATGGAGCAAGGGTTTCGTCATTTTCAACATTAAATGTAAAAAGCGAAAACGGTTTTGCTTCTGATTTATCCATTTCATAAACAATGCCTTGTAAAAAAAATAAAAGGTTTTTGAACTTTTCAATTAAGGCAGGAGATAAATCAAATATTTCTCCTCTTTGTTGATTGATTAATCCGTGTTTTATTTCTTTATAAATTAAACCGTATGCAATTAAACCAGACCAAAAAAATAATTTCCATTCAGTTAAATTAGCCAATGCATCTGGACCGTTTTGAAATGCCAATTTAACTTCTGTTTGCAAAAGTAGAATGCGTTTATATGCATTTTCGCTACAAGGCAGTGTTAATTTCCCGTAAGTGGTATAGGTTTCGTCTAAGAGCTTAAAAGGTTGATCCTTTAGCTCAAATTCATTCATGATCCAATCAGGGAAAATGTTAAGCGGAGTTGCGTCTGTGGCTAATTTTTCACCTGTTAAGAAACAAGTGTTTGGCCTAAACTCAAAATTAATAAATGGATTGTATAATGTCTGTTGCATAATCTATATTTACAAAAGTAATAAATGATTTGAATTGTACTGATATAATACAAAAGCCATGATAGAATTTAGCAAGGAGGAATTAAAACTTGAGTTAAATTATCCCTTTAGGATTTCGAATTTTTCTAGAAACTATACGCCTGTTGTCTTAGTTAAATTGAGTTATGAAACACATATTGGTTATGGTGAAGCGTCTATGCCACCGTACTTGGGAGAAACATTTGAAAGCGCAAACGAATTCTTTACGAAAGTGAATTTAAAAAATTTCGAACCCTCACAATATTTATCAATTATTGAATACATTGATGGTTTAGCTCCTGGTAACAATGCTGCAAAAGCAGCCATAGATATAGCTTTACACGATTTGATTGGAAAAATAAATGGCATACCATGTTACGAATTACTTGGTTCAGACCCTAGCAAAATGCCTTTCACTTCTTTTACAATAGGAATTGACCACCCGGAAATAATTGCAAAGAAAATGGAAGATGCAAAACCTTTCCATTTTGTAAAGGTGAAGTTGGGATCGCAACAGGATAAAGAAATTATTGAAACCATTCGAAGTATCAGCGATAAGCCAATTTATGTAGATGCAAATAGAGGCTGGGGTAATAAAGAATATGCTTTATCAATGATAGAGTGGTTAGCCACCAAAAACGTAAGTATCATTGAACAGCCATTAGAAATCAATCAAATAGAAGACATGTGTTGGTTGAAAGAAAAATCGCCATTGCCATTGTTTGCAGATGAATCTTGCAGGCGTTTGTACGACATAGACAATATTTCACAAGCATTTCATGGCATCAACATCAAGCTGATGAAATCTACAGGAATTGTTGAAGCACAAAAAATGATTGCTAAAGCCCGTAGCCTAAATTTAAAAATTATGATAGGCTGCATGAGTGAAACTTCTTGCGGAATTTATGCAGCTGCTGCATTAGCACCACAGGTAGACTATTGCGATTTAGATAGTCCGTGGATGGTGAAGAACAATCCTTTTCAAACTCCAAAATTAGTAGATGGAAAATTAATATTAGAAAACAAACCTGGGCTTGGGCTCATTCAAAAATAAAAAAAGGCCTTGCGCATTGCAAGGCCTTTTTTTATGAATGAGCTATTTTATTTTTCTAACCCTTTGTTGATTGTATAAATAATATTCGCTCTATGTGCCTTTGTATCTGCATCTCCTAAGGCTGCAGCTGTAGTAGAAATAGATTTTATCTTTCGCAAATTAGCCAATGCATTTGATTGAGAACGGTAATCAAAATTTGCTCCGTTTACAATTTCTAATAAATTATCGACGTATGCTAATTGTACGTTTTGTCTAAAGCCATTCACGTTAGTTTGTGCATCAGCGTTAAAAATTGCATTTGTTAAATCATTCATCATTTCAGAAACCGAATATTGATTTCCGTATAAGCTTCCATCAGAAATTCGCTTCAAAACATTTGCACTCAAAATGTGTGCAAAAATTCCTTTCTGAATATTTAATACCCTTTCATGAATTTTTGGATCTTCATTCCCACCGTTAAAACCTCTTCTTTGGTACTGTAAATATTGGTAAAGATCTGCCGGCAAATCGAAGGCTTTAGGCGCAAATACATATTCTGACAATGCTTTCATTGCTCTCTTTTGATCGGCGTAGCTTACAGCAGCAATAGGCTTTGCAGTACTTTTTTGCTCTGGGAAACTTCTATCAATGTAAACGCCACCAATGTATCTTGAAATAACACCAGCAGCTGTATTGTATTCTCCTGCAGCAACTAAGTATGCATTGCGCATTTCATGGTATGATTGACCTTCTTTGATATATTTTGATTTTAATTTCTTCATTAAGTTATTTGATAACTTCATTCTATCTATCGAATAAGAAATAGCATCACTCGTTAAATCGTTGATCATTACTCTTGGGTCAATTCCTTTTCCAGGTGCACGCATGTCATCGGCATCGTTTCCGAAACTTAATTGAGGGTCATTAGATCTACTTGCAATTTTTAATAACCTATCTGCTTCTTCTTTTTCGTTACTTAAAGATTGACTATAACCGAATTCTATTGCCCATAAATCGTATGGACCTGGTTTGGTTGTAAAGTACTGCCCCTGCTTAGTTCTGTCTAGCGCAATATTAGCAGCCGGATAATCCATTACCGATCCAGTTAATCCAATTTGCTTAGTTAATTCTTTGTTATTGATGTTTATTGTATTGTGTAATTGACTGGCTTTCATGTTGTGGTTCAAACCAAAAGTATGGCCCACTTCGTGCAATACTAAATAATATAAAGACTGTTTAATGTAATTGCTTTTTTCAACATCACTTGCACTATAAGCCATTAATGCTGCATTGCCAAATTGGGTTGCTTGACTAAAATAATTTCCAATATCGCAGAAATTATTTTTGTTAAAATTATTTTCTTCAGATGCTATTGAAGTAGCATCAAATAATTTTTCTTGTTTCAATCTATTGGTAAAAAATACATACTCTAACATAATGTCTGCTCCAATGATTTGGCCTGTTCTAGGGTTTACAAAACTAGGACCATAACCGCCAAATGGAGGAAACGGTGAAGAAGTCCAACGTAATACATTGTATCTAATGTCACCTGCGTCCCATGTTGCAGTATCTGGTTGTACTTCGCAACGAATCGCATTTTTAAAACCTGCTTTTTCAAAAGCTTGATTCCAAGATAAAATTGCTTCTTTAATAGTTGGTCTAAATTCTTCTGGAGTAGTATTTTCAATCCACCAAGTAATAGGCTCAACTGGTTCAGACAATGCAGCAGAAGGGTCTTTTTTCTCTAAATTCCATCTATTAATAACATCTCTATAAGGCGTAGCTTTTTGAGTAGTCATGTCTTCTACTTGTTGCATAAAATATCCAATGCGTGGATCGTCGAATCTTGGTTTGAAGTTGTTTTTTGGAGATTCAATTATAGAATGTTGAATTTTTACGGTCACAGACCTAGCATCTGTAACGTCTGGACCGCCACCGTTCATTGGCGATGGGTTGTCGTATACATACTCTACAATAACATCGGTGTTTTTTGGATAATTTCTGATGCTTGCAAATTTGGTTTTTTCTTTACTTAATGTTCCAAGTGAAAAACTAGCGCCCGGTTTAGCATTTGGATTTGGTGATGGTTTTATCTGAGACAAATTTTCTGAAAGAAATAATTCGTCTGCTTTAACTAAATAATTTTCGCCTTCTTCTGCGACAATTTTTAAAGATGCTAATATTGGTTTGTTGATGTTTGCATCTGAAGATTTTGAAATTGGATTTGCTGGGTCGAAATAATAATTAGTATTTTCTTTAATGAATTCTATGCGGTCAAAATATTTTCTGATAGAGAAAATTTCGTTGTCTCTGAAAGAGCCTTTAAATGCACCTGCAGCAACCACACCATTTTCAGCGTAATTAAAATAAATGTACTCTTTGTTTAATTGCTCTTTTTTAATTTTCATAAAAACAGTTCCAATAGCTGTATCTTGATACATGGCGAATAAACCATCTATTAGTTTAGTTGGTTTTACTGTTTCTTTAATTGTTTTTTTGGCGTCTTTTTTTGGCGCTTCAGTAGTTGGAGCAATTACTGCGTTTTTATTTTTCTGTGCAATAGCGTTATTAAAAAATAAAACACTTGAGAAAGTAATCGCAACGATTATACTTCTTTTTAACATGGTATAAGTTTTAGTTAAGACATTATTTTGGGTTCGCGTTTACTTCCTCCGTATAATTCGTAAGAGAGCAATCTGCATTCTAATTTACTATTGAAAAATTCTGTTTTAGTGGAAGCCTTCAAACCTACCTTTTTTGCTAAGTTTGGGCTTGCTGTAAAAATAAAACCTTTATACCCTTGGCAATTTTTTTTCAAGAAATCGCCAATGGCTTTGTAAATAATTTCTAATTCTTCGTATTCACCAAGTCTTTCGCCATATTCAGGGTTAAACATGACTACACCTGGATTGTCTGTAGGTACTTTTGTATCTCTAAAATCACAAACTTCAAAGTCAATAATGTGGTCCACACCTGCGGTTTGCGCATTCATTCGTGTTGCGTTAATTGCATTCGGATTAATATCTGTAGCAATAATTTTTGCTGGCGTGCTTTTCAATGCAACTGCTCTTCCTTCTGCTCTAACACTTTGATAATATTCATCGTTATATCCTTCAATGTGCATGAAGCTGTAATAGGCCCTTAACAAACCCGGGTATTTATTCAATGCCATTAATGCTGCTTCGATGGCTAATGTTCCGCTACCACACATTGGATTTACAAAATCAGATTTTCTATCCCAACCACTAGCTATAATAGTTGCTGCCGCAAGGCTTTCTTGCATTGGAGCAGAACCAGGTAATTTTCTGTAATTGTGTTTCGATAAAGTTTCTCCTGAAGTATCGATGAAAACTGACACCCTGTTTTCTCTCCAAAATAAATGAATCACCAATTTATTTCTTTCTGGCCCGCTATCAGGTCGGATGCCAAATTTTTCTTTCATGCGATCAACAATCGCATCTTTCAATTTAACGTTTGCAAATAAATTATTGTCAATGGTATCATTTTCAACATTAGAAGTAATGCATAAATAACCATCTTTTTTAATGATGTTTTCCCATTCAATATTTAATGCTTCTTTATACATTAAATCAGCATTTACGGCTTCAAAATCTTTGATCAACCAAAGCACTTGGTTGCCCGTACGGATGTAAAAGTTTAATTTAATACAATCGTTTAGTGTGCCTTCAATTGCAACACCAGTAGCCCATTGTTCTGTAATTGTATAACCTAAATCTGTAACCTCTTGACCTAAATAAGGCGCAATAAATTTCGGACAGGTAATAATTATTTTGCTTTTGATTTCAAATGAAATGCTCATGTAAGATTTTTAAAAATAAAATTTATTTGACGCTTCCGCCATTTGAAATTGTTTGAGTAGGTGCCACAAACGCTAAAGATCCATCAGCATTTTCTGCCATCAAAATCATTCCTTCTGAATTAATACCCTTTATTGCTCTAGGCGCTAAGTTTACTAAAATAGAAACTTGTTGGCCAATGATATTTTCAGGTTCATAAAAAGCCGCAATGCCAGACACAACGGTTCTTTGGTCGATACCCGTGTCGATGGTCATCTTTAACAAATTTTTAGTTTTAGGAACACGTTCAGCTGCAATAATGGTGCCTACACGAATGTCGTTTTTGCTAAAATCTTCAAAAGTGATGAGTGGTTTTTGTGCTTCCATTTGATGGGTTGCTTGTTCGTTTGTTTTTTTTGATGCTGCAAGTTTTGCAAGTTGTGCATCCATTAGCTCGTCTTCAATTTTAGCAAATAATAAAGATGGATCGCCAAGTTGATGGCCTGCATTAATTATGTTTGCTGCACCTGCAGCATTCCAATTGCTTGCGCTTAAATTTAATTGCTCAAATAAACTTTTGGAAGTAAAAGGTAAAAATGGTTCCGATAGAATGGCTAGGTTAGCTGCAATTTGCAAACTAATTGCTAAAATATTTTCTACTCTTTTAGGCTCCTCTTTAATTATTTTCCAAGGTTCCGTATCTGCTAAATATTTATTTCCTAAACGAGCTAAGTTCATTAATTCACCCAATGCCTCTCTGAATCTATATTGCTCAATTGATCTGGCAATTTTGTCTGGATATGTTGCCAGTTCGGCTAATACTTCTGTATCATAGGCGCTAGCATCTTTAATTTCACCGGCTTTTCCATCAAAATACTTATGGCTTAACACCATTACCCTATTGATGAAATTACCAAATATGGCAACTAGTTCATTGTTGTTTCTAGCCTGAAAATCTTTCCAGGTAAAATCGTTGTCTTTGGTTTCGGGTGCATTTGCACATAATACATATCTTAAAACATCTTGCTTTCCCGAAAATTCTTGAAGGTATTCATGTAACCAAACAGCCCAATTTCTTGAAGTAGAAATTTTATCTCCTTCAAGGTTTAAGAATTCATTTGCAGGAACATTTTCTGGTAAAATATAATCGCCGTGTGCCATTAATATAGCAGGGAAAATAATGCAATGAAAAACAATATTGTCTTTGCCAATAAAGTGAACTAATTTGGTGTCTTTGCTTTTCCAATATTTTTCCCAGTCTGGCGTTAATTCTTTTGTAGCAGAAATATAACCGATCGGTGCATCAAACCATACATACAAAACTTTTCCTTTTGCATCTTTTAACGGCACTTTAACGCCCCAGTCTAAATCTCTAGTCATTGCGCGGGGTTGCAAACCTTGGTTTAACCACGACTTGCATTGCCCAAATACATTGGCTTTCCAGTCTTTGTGAGCATTGATATATTTTTCTATATCGCCTTGCATTTTATCTAAAGGCAAGAACCAGTTTTTGGTAGACTTAATTACCGGTACAGCGCCAGATAAAGTAGAATGAGGATTGATAAGGTCTGTAGCATTTAATGTGCTGCCACAACTTTCACACTGATCGCCGTAAGCGTTTTCATTATTACAATTAGGACATGTTCCTACAATGTATCGATCGGCTAAAAATTGTTTCGCTTCTTCGTCATAATATTGCTCCGTAACTTCTTCTGTGAAAATATTTTTATTGTACAGGTTAGTGAAAAATTCGGATGCAGTTTCATGATGAGTAGGCGAAGATGTTCTTGCATAAATATCAAATGAAATTCCGAATTCTTTAAATGCATCACCCATCATTTGATGGTATTTATCAATTACTTGTTGTGAAGTAATTCCTTCTTTTTTTGCTCTGATGGAAATTGCAGCACCATGCTCATCGGAACCACAAATAAATTTCACATCTTTACCTTTAGAACGAAGGTAACGCACGTAAATATCAGCAGGCAAATAACAACCTGCCAAATGGCCTATATGTACCGGACCATTTGCATATGGTAATGCAGCGGTAACGGTGGTTCTTTTAAATTGATCTTCCAAAACTGAGGGATTAATATATAATTTGGCAAAGATAATGCTTTAAACGCAATGCACATTCCAAGAAACCTTAAAAAAGGCGATACAATTGGTATTTTAAGTACCGCCCGCAAAATAAATGCAGAAGCACTGCAATTTACCATCAATTTGATTGAAAGTTGGGGGTTAAACGTGGTATTAGGGAGTTCGATTGGGCTCGAACACCATCAATTTGCTGGTACAGCCGAGCAAAGACTCGCTAATTTTCAAGAATTCTTAGACGATGATCGAATTGATGCCATATTATGTGCTCGAGGTGGTTATGGAACCATGCAAATTATAGACCAGATTCAATGGGATCATTTTTTAAAAAATCCTAAGTGGATATGTGGGTTTTCTGATGTTACCGTTTTACATTCTCATTTATCTGCGATGGGAGTTGCTAGTATTCATTCATCTATGCCTTCGCTTTTCCCTTCCGAAATAGATCATGAAACTTTACATTCAATGCGTAGAGCTTTAATGGGTGAAAAAAATGAAATACATTTTTCAAAAAGCGAATTCAATAAATTTGGTAATGCAGAAGGATTGTTAGTTGGCGGCAATTTATCTTTAATTTACGCATTACAAGGAAGCGATAGTGATATCGATACCAATGGTAAAATTTTATTCTTAGAAGACCTCGACGAATACCTATACCACATCGATCGAATGATGATTAGTTTGGATAGGGCTGGAAAATTGAAAGGCTTGAAAGGCTTATTAATAGGAGGAATGACGGCAATGAAAGACCATGAAATTCCGTTTGGAAGTTCGGTAGAAGAAATTATTTTAGCTGCTTGCAAGCCATATAATTTTCCAGTTTATTTTAATTTCCCAGCAGGACATTTGGTATTCAATTTTGCATTGAAATTTAATTGTCCCGCAAAAATTGAAGTGAAAGAAAATGAAATTTTATTTCAACAATTATAATTTATTGCTTCAGCATTCTTTCTATTTGTATATTATTTTTGTCTTTAATTTTAACGAAGTAAATTCCATTAGGTAGCGCTTCAATATTGACATTATTATTGTTGCTGTTTATTTTTTGAGTAAATAAAACTAGGCCGCTCATGTCTATTATTTCTACCAGAAACTCCTCATTTACATTGCTTAAATTGAAATTAACTTTTGCGTGTGCAGGATTAGGGCTCATGATAATTGCCCTGTTTTTTTGAATAAAAGGTACAGAAACAGCGCTTTTTAGGCTTATCAGCATGTTGCTAGCTGCTTTTACATTGACGATTAATGCATTTATGCCACCGTTATTATTGATGGTCACATTGCCTAAATTTTCGCCTGTAATTAAATTACTTGCATGGTATGTCCCAGGTATTAAAGTAGAAATACCTAACGTAAAAGTGTCAATTGAATTTGCATTAGAAAAATTTGTTAAGCTAATAGTTGCAGATTGATTGTAAATTCTTGCAAAAGCTAAATTGACACTTTTCTTGTTTTCAAATAAT
The DNA here is from genome assembly GCA_024645045.1 of Sphingobacteriaceae bacterium. GTDB lineage: Bacteria > Bacteroidota > Bacteroidia > Sphingobacteriales > Sphingobacteriaceae > CAIKLP01. The sequence continues at coordinate 18,737 of JAHEGO010000001.1, read as the reverse complement.
AATACATAACCCTTTCTTAAAGTTTCGTTTTCTTTTCTCGCTTGAATTAATTTTTGATAATGGTTCCAAATAGAATTTGGATTTGCTTGTAAGTTTTGAATATTATTTGTTGAGTAGTTAGCTCCTAAAGTTTGCCAAGGAATATGTGTACTAAAACCTGCGTTTGTTCCAGCAGTCCACTGCATTGGTTTGCGTTTATTTTCATCTGCACCTGATCCTATCATGCCAATTTCTTCGCCATAATAAATGAATGGAACGCCTGGTAGTGTTAAGTATTGGGCTGCTGCTAATTTCATTTTACTGGTATCGTTCGCAAGTTGTGTATATACCCTATCTTGATCGTGGTTGGTTAAAAAAGTTCCGTATTGTAAACTTGGATAGGCTTGTGCTACTACTTTAATTTGATTTTTTAATGCATCAGCATTTTTATTATTTACAGATGTTAAAATTGCGCCAGCCAATCCAAATTCAAAACAAGCATCTAATCTTTTATTTTCTACATAAGGAACAATAGAAGCGGTAGGGGACCAAACTTCGCCAATGGCAAAAGCATCTGGGTTTGTTGTTTTATATGATGCATTAAAATCTTGTAACAATGAAAAATTTCCTGGTGTGTTTTCAAGAATTGTTCCATCTTCATCTAAATATTTTATCGCATCTAACCTAAAACCATCAACACCTTTGTTTAGCCAAAAATCGCTTACTTTAAACATTTCTGTTTTAACGGCAGCGTTATCATAATTTAAATCGGGCATTCCATTATAGAAAAGCCCATAATAATAGCTGTTGTTGTAATTATGCCAAACGGTTTGTCCCCAAGGGCCTAAAAATGCCGGGTTGGTTGGGCTCCAAACATACCAATTACGGTAATTATTGACATTATTAGCCGATTGAGTAAACCATGGGTGTTGATTTGATGTGTGATTCATCACAAAGTCTATGATAATTTTAATTCCATGTGCGTGTGCACTGTCAATTAATTCTTCAAAATCAGCCATGGTTCCATAATCGGGTTCAGTTGCATAATAATCTGTCACATCGTAACCATGGTAACTCGGCGATGCCATCATTGGCATTAACCAAAGTGCTGTAATTCCTAAATCAGATTTTGTATTTGGATTGCCGTCATTTAAATAATTTAATTTTTGAATGATGCCTTTAAAATCTCCGATGCCATCGTTATTGCTATCGTAAAAACTGCGCACAAATAGTTCATAGAAAATTGCATCGTTCCACCAATAGGTATCATAATTTGTTGCTGGCGCATTGCATTTGTTAAATGGAACTACGGGTAAATTTATATTTCCTGTAAAAGTTTGATAACGGTTGTAAGTATTGCCCACACTACAATACACGGGTGGATTCTCAGCTCCTGTCCAACTATTTCCATTGATAAATTTATATTCATAATAACCAGCAGGGAAATTTAATGTTACTTCATAAATGCTATCTGCATTTGCATCTGTTAATAATGTTGCAGCCGGATCCCAATCAGAAACAAAGCCAGCTTCATTTTGAAAATTTCCTGCAACGTGCACACCATTTGGCGAAATATTTTGATGGTGCATATCAACACTAAACTTCACAGCAATATTTTGCGCAAATAAAGAAACTGGGAAAAATAAAATGGATAGAAAATATTTTTGAAATTTGAACATAGACGTGGTTGTGTTTTTAGTGGCCCCTACAGGAATCGAACCTGTACCGAGAGAACCGGAATCTCCCATTCTATCCATTAAACTAAAGGGCCAAATGTAGCGGTAAAGATGCCAAAATATCCTCGATTTGTCTATAATTTCAAGTAATTCGTCTTAATATTAGGACTTATGCATCATTTTACGTTATTTTTAAGCTACACTAAATCAACTTTATGAAATTAAAAAATTTACTCTTTTTAATTTGTGCTGTTTTATTTATTCATTCAGAATTAATAGCACAAACTACGGTAACCATTCCTACTGCAAATACTGCAGTGACTATTACCGGTAACAGTGCAGCAACTATCAGAAGAAAGCCTTTGGGTAGTAATCGTTCTTATGAAAGAACTGCAATAAAATATACCAAAGCCGAAATTGGTTCGCTAGGTAACATTAGCGGTATTGCATTCTATTGCGACACGGTAATTAACCCAGGTAGAACACCTGTAAAAATTTACATGAAAGAAGTTGCAGATAGTACATTTACTGCAAGCACTGTAGCTACAGAAGAAGCAGGCGCTACGCTTGTTTTCGCAGATACGCTTAACAGTACTTTGTTTGTAAAAAACACATGGGTGCCAATTACATTTAGCACACCATTTTTACATGCAAACCAAACCAATATTGAAATAATTATTGAAACAAATTCTGGTGGAACTAACGGTTCAGATTTGACAACTTTGTCAAAAGGATTTAGATTTTCTACTAAAGGCGTTGTGAATAGTACTCAGTACTGGCAAAGTGCAGCGAATAGCAATGTGATTCCTACAACCAACGGAACATTAACTAACTACAGACCAAATGTTCAGTTGTTAATTACTACAGCTCCTGCATGTACAACACCTCCAAACGCAGGCACGGCGTTAAGTTCAGCTATTTCAACTTGCGTAGGTTCAAACTTTACTTTATCATTATCTGGTGCTAGTACTGGTTTAGGTTTGTCTTACCAATGGTTATCATCCAATAATAATACTTCTTGGGACACGATTGTTGGCGCAACAACTGTAAGTTATCAAACCAATCAAGCTGTTGCAAAATATTACGCTTGCATTATTCAATGTAACGGACAAAAAGATACATCAACATCGGTTAATGTAACAATGAATCCATTTTACAATTGCTATTGTGCAACAAACTTAGGTGGTGGATGTACAGGCGGCCAAGGAACTGCAATAGACTCGGTTTCATTTACAAATACTACATTGGCTAAAGGAAGTACCGGTTGTGCAACTGGCAGCTACATTGCATACCCTGCATCTGGTAATACCACAGCGAGTTTAACACAAGGTGAAACATATACTTTAAGTAATAAATTTACGGGTTCTGTTAAATCATCTGTTTGGATTGACTACAATAGAAATGGTATTTTTGAGAATTCAGAATGGAAACAATTGAGTTTAACTTCTGCAACAGGTACTGTTATCAACAACAACATTAGCATTCCATCAAATGCACAAGCAGGATTAACTGGTATGCGTATCAGAACAAGATCTGCAAATTCAACAAACGATTCAACTTCAGCTTGTACTAACTTCGGTAACTCTGGAGAAACAGAAGATTACATCATTAACATTGTTGCAGCAACTGCATGTATTGCACCTCCAAACCCTGGAGTATTAAGCGTTACAGACACTTTGGCTTGCGCAAATAGCCCAGTTACATTTAGCATTACTGGTAACACCATTGGTACTGGCCAAACATATGCTTGGTTTAGTTCTACTAATAATACAACTTGGAATCCAATAACATCTGCAACTGATAAAGTTTATACTACAACTTTATCTGCAAACGGATTTTACAAATGTGAAATTACTTGTAGTGGTTTAACTTCAACTACTAATGTAGTTCAAGTTAACATTAAAGCATTTAGCGATTGCTATTGTGTTACAGGTATTGGAGGGAATTGTACAACTCAAGCTACTGCATTAGATTCATTGGCTATAGAAGGTACAACTTTAGATAATGGAAATACCGGTTGCGGAACAGGCGCATATACTTCTTATCCAAATAGCGGAAATACTACTGCAACTTTAATGCAAGGACAGAGTTATTTGTTGAAAGCTAAATTTACAGGTTCTGTTAAAGCATCTGTTTGGGTTGATTATAACCATAACGGTAGATTTGACAATTCAGAGTGGCAACAAATTTGCACAAGCAGTGTAGCGAATGTTGTACAAAGCATTAATTTAAATATTCCATTAACTGCATTAACTGGCGTAACAGGAATGCGTATCCGCACACGTTCAGGTAATGGTCAAAACGATTCAACTGTTGCATGTTCAACATTTGGTTCTGGAGAAACAGAAGATTATAAAGTAAATATTATCCAAGCAATTGCTTGTACTACACCTCCAACAACAGGTAATGTAGTAAGTTCTAAATCGGCAGTTTGTCCAGGTGGAATTGTAAACTTATCGTTGAAAGGTAATTCAATTGGTTTAGGACAAACTTACCAATGGATTAAATCTTCAGACGGAAAAAATTGGACAAACATGAGCAGTCAAGCTTTAAGTACTAAAGACACTGTAAACACAGCGACTTACTATGCATGTGTATTATCTTGTTCAAATGTTTCAGACACAACTGCTGCACATTTAATAAGCATTAATCCATTTTACAATTGCTATTGCACCTCAACATTAGGTGGTGGTTGTATTACTTCATTGACTGCTATAGATTCGGTGAACATTACTAATACCACCATGCATTATGGATTTACAGGTTGTTCGTTAAATAATTATGCATCTTATCCAGATTCAGGAAATTCAACAGCAACTTTACATAAAAACTTTACATACGAATTGTTGACAAAGTTTGCTGGTGTTTCTAGAGCTGGTGCTTGGATTGATTTTGACCACAGTGGTTCGTTTGATTCTACAGAATATGTTTCTATTGCAGATACATCAATTTTAGATTCGGTTACTAAAACCATGATTACCATTCCTGCAAACGCACAATTAGGAAAAACAGGAATGCGTATTCGTACAAGAGCAATTGCTGGAACCCTTACCGCGCTTGATCCTTGTACTCAATTTGGATCTGGCGAAACAGAAGATTATGTAGTTAATATTGACACATTTGTAGTGCAAGGTTTACAGAATGTATTAACAGATAATTTTGTAAAAATTTATCCAAACCCTGCAGCGAATCAATTGAATGTTGTTCAATTGAAAAACAAATTGGGTAAAATTAATATCTACGATTTAAGCGGAAGATTATTGATAACCGAAAAATTAACTGATGGTGTAAACATCATCGCTACAGATAAATTAAGTTCAGGTATTTATTTCTACCATTACATTGATGCCAATAACTATGGCTTATCAAATGGTAAAATTGCCATCGTGAAATAATTTAGACAAAAAGTAAATAAAAAAAGGGCTCCAAATTGGAGCCCTTTTTTTATGAATTAATTTTTGACTTTCATCCGATAAGACAATCCTAAAGAAATATAATTTTTAGGAGCGTTGTCTGTTATTCTAAAGCCACCCGAAATATCGGCCATAAAATTACTATTGACTAAATAAGTAAAGCCGCCGTCAAAACGATGATCTGCGGGCATGTAAGCTGTTTTAAAACCATAAAGCTCTGTGTACATGCCTAATTTTTCTGTTAAACTCAATCCTGTGGTTAAAGTATAAATATAGGTTTGCGCTGCCGCTTCTCCGTTCCATTCTGCGCCTAAATTATATGCTAAAACCATATTGTCAGAAATGGTGTGTTGCATTGTAAAACGAAAAGAAGGTGCAATGTATTTGGTTTGCAGTTTTTCGCTGCCCATAGTAGCAGTAGTAATATGTCCTATAAAAGAAGTTTTTGGTATAATGCCTTTTTCTTCAAACAATGCAGTTTTAAATCCAAAAGTAAGAGGTGCAAGGCCTGTGAATTTATCCGAATTATTTTTGTCTGTAATTAGTTCTGTAATGAAACGGAGTTCAAATTTTTTATTAACTCCATACTTCCACAATACAGTTGGCGTAGTTAACAATTGTCTATCTGCACTTACGTTTTCAATGTTAAAACCACTCTCTGCCTGTATATAATTTTCAGGGGTAATAAAAGGGCATTCCGTTTGGTCTGGCCTGTCTAACTGAATAGGTGGTAGGGATTGAGCAGACAACTTATTACATATAAATAAACCAAATACAAGCAATATCAAAAAATATCTTTTCATTCATTAATAATTATAAAATTTAAAGTTAATCAAATAAAACAAATTGAAAACCAGATTGTTCTTTAGGATATGAAAAAAACCATGGCTATTTTATTTCTAGTAATAATGATTGCTGCTGTAGGCGCACTGTTTGCTTTTAAATCTGATGGCATTGAAATGCCTGCTTACCGTGTTATTAAAAAATATGGTGATATAGAAATTAGAGAATACCCCGCAATGATTGTTGCACAAACACAATTAATGCAAAGTTCAAACCAAGAAAAAATGAGCAATGGTTTCAGGACCATCGCAGGTTATATTTTTGGCGGCAACGAGCGCAATCAAAAAATTGCAATGACCGCACCAGTAGTAATGAAAATGGGGGATACGGCAAGTATGTATTTCATGATGCCTAAAAAATATTCAAGCAATCAATTACCTAAACCAAATTCTACAAAAGTTGAAATTGTTGAAGAACAAGCAAGGGTGCTTGCAGTAATTCGTTACAGCGGATTTTCTTCCGATAAAAAAATTGAAAAATATAAAAATAATTTAGCTGCTATTGTTTCTAAAAACAATTTAAAAGTTACAGGGCCTTATATGTACATGGGCTACAATGCACCTTGGGATGTAATTAATCGCAGAAATGAAATAGCTATTGAAGTAGTGAAATAAATTTTATTTAATTAAAAACTCGCGAATAGTTTTAATATATTTTTCAGGTTGTTCAACTGAAATGGCATGGCCTGCATCTGGTATAATTTTTAATAAGTGATTGGAGAAAATTTCTAAATATTCGTTTACAAATCCCCAAGGCTGATTGTCAAATTGACCTTTCATAATTAAAACAGAAACATGGGCGCTTTTTAGTTTAGGTCTTGTATCTTGAATTTTAGTTAGGCTTTGAATAGTCATTATTTGAGCATAAAAACCGCCAACACCCTGAGGATTCAAAGCATTAGTAGTGTCGCGCACAGTTGCTTTATTCAATTCAGAATTAAGTAGTGTTTGGAAATTGTCCATTTCATTATCTGATGCAAGTTTCTTGCCGAAGGTTCTTGCACAAAAAGCAACTGCACTTGATCTTATGTTTTTTGATTTTTCATTCGCCTCTTTATTAGTAAAGGTAGGTATTGTTAATTTTAAACTATCAGGTGGATTGATATTTAACAAAGCAAAGTTTGTTGGTTGAATTGGACCTGGACCTATTAAAATCGCTTTGTCAACTTTATTGGGGTTGTCTGCAATATATAAAGTAAAAAGAACTGCACCCCACGATTGGCCTATTAAAATTACTTTCTCGGCACCAATCTTTTTTATTAATTCTTCTAGGTCTTTTTTATGTCGATCAGCTGTGTATTCTTTAATATCTGATAATCTTTCAGACTGACCACTTCCAATTTGGTCATATAAATATATTTCGAATCCATCATTTGTAAGCGGTTCTAATATTTTAATTTCTCTTTCGGAAATAAATCCACCTGGACCTCCATGTAAATAAATAATTGGAAATGGCTTTTTTGTTCCCTGAGCAACTAGATGTGTATATGTAATTTTAGAACCTGTTTTTAATTCGAAAAATTGCACATTTTTCAGCTTGAGAAATTGTAAGGCTTTATATTTTCTAGGTACAAAAACTGCAAGAATTAGTAAAACAAAGCAAAAGCTGAAAAAATATTTGATAAACATGAAATTGCTTTGTTTCATTTTTTGTTAATTAAGATTAGGCGAAAGTATCTATAAAATTACTATGTAGTACTAATAAACATACAAATATTTGCTAAGCTTTTTTTGAATCCTCTTGTAAAAACTTATATTGTATACGTTTTATCAAATAATTAAAATGTAATTATGAGAAAACCGAACAACATTCATTTGTTACTAATATTTCTGGCTTTTACTTTCTCATCATGTAGTATTAATAAAAATGCTATTTTAAATAATTGCATTGTAAATCAGAATGAACATTTAGTACATAGTGGTAAATTTGATAGATGTGCTTTATGCGCTGGTCTTTTAGTAGAAAAACAAACGCTTGAGCCTGTTGAAGTGTATTCGGATATGAACGCCGAACAAGAAGCGGAACAGGTTTTTGCTTCAACAGCAGAAACAGAAACCTTCCTTTTAAAATCTTCAAAAATAATATTAGCTGCGCCCGTGATTGATATTTCAATTGAAAATAAAAAAACTGAAAGCACTTTTATCAAAAAGAAAAGTAAACGCGCCTTAGAGAAAAAGTCTGAGCCTAAATACAAAAAAAACGTTTCAATAACTTTATTGTTTTCAATTGCAATCATTTTTTTAATGCTTGCTTTAATTGGCCCAATTGTTTTTGGTATGATAATAATAGGTGCTTTTTTTATTTTGTTGCTATTAGGAATAATGAAATTAATAGGTTTTATAGAACGATCAATTAATGGTATTCCTACAAACAAAAAAATATATTGGTACGCTTTAATTGGGCTAATATTTGGAGCAATTTTTATGTTATTGGTTTACACCCATCTTGTTCCAATCATCATACCTATCGTCTTGATTTATTTTATTACGCTTCCTTGGCGTAAGATTGCTAAGATTTAATAATTATTGGTAAATATTTAAATTAGTTATAGTTAATAAAAATGCTAATTACATTGAAAACTTGATTTATGAAAAAGATGTAAATCTGGCTTTGGTATCAGAATTATATCAATTTGAAAACAATACTAAAAGTTCGAATTACAATAGCATAGCAGTTGTTAAGCATTAAGAAAATCTACTAAAGATGATGTTTGGGTTAAAGCTTTAGCTATTTTGGGAATCACAATAAATCTTTTGACAGGTTTTTGTGTGTTTCTTTATTTGGTGTTTACATATAATTTATTGTAGTAAAACTTCAAGAAAAAAAGATATTGATTGATTTTTAAAGATTGCCCAAGGGTCTCCAAATTGGTTAGGCAGGTAATAGTTAGACTTATATTTTCCTGAGTAAAATATTGGAATAGAAAATAGAGTAAAAAATTTAATTATAAATAATTATCTATTTGCATTTCCTATTGTGGCAATACCCCATCCTACAGCCATAATAATAAAATATGCCTTAAAAAATAAAAATATAATACGACCTACATTTTTCTTTTTGGGTGTATCGTCTCCTTTTCTTAACAACTGATTAACACCAACATTCGTATAATTTGTTCCACCTGTTACATCTGTTTCTATTTTAACAAAATAGGTAGCCGCCAACCAATCAATATTTTCAAATAAACCAACACTTGGATTGCCACCACCAATTTCAACACTTACTAAACCATTGGCGTTAGTTGTTGGTTGGGGGTTATAAGTTTCTTGGTAAACAACTATACCAGTTGCAGAATCTTTGATAATACTTACTCTCATTCCTATTTGTGTTGAAACTACCAAGGCATTGTTTGAACGAATGACTGCTTGATAGCTAATCTTAGAAGAAGCCTGTGCCACTGCAATCATATTAACAAAAAAAATTGCAATGATGGTTAAAATTCTGCGCATAATTATTTTTTTTAATTTTAAAATCCTTGAGAGATGAATTGTAACGAAATACTTTTATAAAGTAAACCGCAGGCATAAGGTTGTTTAAATCTAATTCTGTTTGATTGTTTTGTATGTCGCCTGATATAGTTTCTTTGCAGAGTAAATCATATAATTTATAATTCAATCTATTAAGCTTAATGTCTTGTATAACTATTTTAATTGTTGAGCAGACTCATCCATTGTGAATGTTAGAATAAATAACAATGTAATTATGCTTCTCATATTGTCTTATTTATATCCTAAATTTAGTATTAAATATAGGATTTTATTTTATCACATCTGCCACCTGCCTCCAAATACACCCAGGTTCGCGACCAAAACCACCACTATAGCAACAACTGCAAGGTTTATTGCAATACCCCAACATAAACTTCAAGAAAATAATAGGTAAGTAGTTTATTTTTAAAGAAGTGGCTCCGACCAGAATCGCTTATCATTATTGCTTAATTATTTTTTGTGTGTAAGTTTTTTGGCCATGTATTACTGAAATAAAGTATAATCCATTTTTCAAGTTTGAAATGTCAATTTTATTTTTGTTCTGGTCTTTAATAATTAATTGCCCCATAGTATTTGTAATTTCAATTTGAGTATTGTCGTTTGAAGGTAAGACAATATTTATTTCGGAATTTGCTGGATTTGGAAAAATGGTAACTGTTGCTGTATTCGGTAAAGTTTCATTAATTGATGTTAAGTTGCACATTACGGAATTTAGTTTTTCCCAAATAGTATTACATAATTGTGTTGGAACTTCACCGCTTGTTGCCTGATTACCCATTCTAACTACGACTAATCCTAATCTTTTTGAAATACTTACAATCTGTCCGTTTTTTCCAAGACCCGCAAACATATCGCTCGGGGCAGCAGGAGCATAAGAACCTGGAAAAACTATCTGAGAGGTTGGAAGCATATAGGAAGATTTCCCATTCAGCCACCATAAATAGCCATAAGATAGATTGAGGCTTTGAGAAGTGTTTGTCATTTGATGAACATAGCTAGTATCGTAAAGTAAAGTGTCGTTATTCCAGATGCAGTTATTTTGCATTAATAAACCGAAACGAGCCATACTTCGAACTTTACTAAAGAATACATTGTCGTAATCAACATAAGCCCAAGCACCAGTCATGCCAGTTTTTCTTTTTAGTTCTGTTTGTGTGTAAGAATTAATGGGCATGCCAGTTGCAGTTGTTAATACTTTTTCTAAAAGAGTGTATGGGGCATTGTGATAAGCCCAACGAGTTCCTTCGTCAGCTAAATAGTTTAAACAAGTGTCAATGATGCAATGATTGTCAGGCACACCATCGTCAAGGCCCGAAGTCATTGTTAATTGATTTCTGATTTTGATTTTGTTTTCTTGGGTTATCGTGCAATTCGTCCAGCCTTTACCTAAGTATGTTGATGAAGTATCTGTAATTGATATATAATTTTCTTCCTGTGCTTTACCTACTAAAAAGGAAGTAATTGTCTTACCCGCGGATGCCCAATACCATAAACTATCCTTCGTAAATGTTCCGAAGTATTTTTCTAAAACTATTTTGCCGTCTTTTAATACAATAAAACCTTTAGTATCTTGTTGCTGCAAATAATCATATAAAGCATCAATTTCATTTGTGCACCAACCTAAAGAAGCAGGAGAAATGGTATCCCAAGTAGCCGTAGTACTTAGTGGAGGGAAGTAAAGGGTTTGTGCTTTTGTCGCTTGAAACAAACCTGCTAAACCGATAATTGTTAGAAGTAATATTTTTTTCATGGGTCAAGAATTAAACCAATTGATTTTGGTTTGAATTTCATTTTTAATGGTTTGATAAGTAAATATATATAACACGAAATTATAAATAAATTGTGTTTTTATATTCTCTACCCCCCACATCTGCCACCTACTTCCAAGTTCCCGACCAAAACCACTACTAAAGCAAAACACTGCAAAGTTCACTGCAAACCTGTAGTAAAAACTTCAAGAAAATAAAAGGTAAGTAATTGATTTTTAAAGAAGTGGCTCCGACAGGAATCGAACCTGTATCAAATGTTTAGGAAACATCTATTCTATCCGTTGAACTACGGCGCCAAGGTTACAAAAATACAAAAATATGTTTGTTTTTTAGCTTAAAAGCGCATTGCATCTATTCAATGTTAAAAAATTGAAAGGCTAATGTTAGCTTAAGGTTATGTTTTTTGTTTTTAAATATAGGACAATTCGAATAGCGTATTTTTGGGCAAATACCAATTTAAATGAAGCCTAAATACATTGCAAGAGACATCAGCTGGTTAAGTTTTAACGCAAGGGTTTTACAAGAAGCAGACGACAGCAAAACACCACTAGCCGATCGCATACGTTTTCTTGGAATTTTCTCAAACAACATGGATGAGTTTTTTAGGGTGCGCGTAGCTACACTAAAAAGAATGGTAGAGTTTGCCGATAAAAAGAATGCGCTGAATTTAGATTTTATAGATGCGCCTCAGGTTATTTTAGATGATATTCAAAAAATAGTTCTAAAACAACAAGGTGAATTCAATAGGATATGGAGTAAAATAAATAGAGAGCTTGTTCAAAATAAAATTGTTTTAATAAATGATAAAAAAATAAATAAAGAACAAAAAGAATTTGTTAAACAATATTTTGAAGACGTAGTAAGGCCATATATCATTCCATTAATGATTGAAAATTTGCCCGAACTGCCATATTTAAGAGACAAAAGTTTATACTTAGCTATAGCGATGAAAAATCGCAACAGTGCCTATCAACAAAAATTTTCTTTAATTGAAATTCCAAGTAAAGCCGTAGGACGCTTTGTAATTCTGCCTTCAAAGCCTGGTTATACCAATATTATTTTATTAGAAGATCTGATCGAATTTAATTTGCCAATTATATTTTCTCATTTTAAATTCAATCAATTTGAAGCGCATGTTTTCAAAATAACAAAAGATGCAGAGATAGATTTGGACCAAGAAGTTGGCATTAATTTCATTGAAAAAATTTCTAAAGGAATTAAAAACAGAAGAAAAGGCAAACCAGTTAGGTTTGTCTATGAAAAAGGTATGAATACAGAATTGTTAGATTTTTTAATTAGAAAATTAAAACTAACGAGAAGAAGCAGTATTATTCCTGGTGGGCATATTCATAATTTTAGACACTTTATGGATTTCCCTAATGTAATTTCTCAAAAATTAAGTAGGCCTAAACCATTTCAACATACAGCCATTAAGAAACGAGTGCAAATAGCCGACATTATTGTTAAACAAGATGTCATGTTGCACTTCCCTTACCATTCCTTCGATCCGGTAATTGACATGTTGCGCGAGGCGGCCATGGACGACGATGTTTACAGTATTAAAATAACCGCCTACCGCTTAGCCGATAATTCTAAAATTATAAATGCACTCATAAACGCAGCGCGTAATGGTAAACAAGTAATTGTTTTCATTGAGCTAAAAGCCAGATTCGACGAAGAAGCCAATTTAAAATGGAAGTCGATTATGGAGGAAGAAGGCGTAACTGTGTTAGTTGGTGTGCCGAATAAAAAAGTGCATGCAAAAGTTTGTTTGATTCAAAAGAAAGTAAATAATAAAATAATCAAATATGGTTTTATTAGCACAGGCAATTTGAACGAAAAAACAGCAAGAATTTATGCCGACCATTGTTTATTAACAGCTAACAGAGCATTAATGAATGAGGTAAGTAAAATTTTTGACTACTTGCTGAATTGGCAAATGGGTGATAAGCCAATTGCTAAAATGAAACACTTATTGATTTCACCAATCAACATGCGGGCTTCACTTGTAGAGCTTATTGAAAATGAAATTAAATATGCGAAAAAGGGTAAGCCGGCAAAAATTATCATCAAATTAAATTCTTTAAGTGACTTAACGCTATTGGAAAACTTATATAAAGCAAGTAAGCAAGGTGTAGCAGTTCATTTAATTATTCGTGGTATTTATACACCTAAAAAAGCCAATGATTCTTTAAATGCAATAAGTATTGTGGATCAATATTTAGAGCATGCAAGGGTGATGATATTCCACAACAATGGAAATGAAAAAGTATATATTTCAAGTGCCGATTGGATGGTGAGAAACTTAGATCATAGGATTGAAGTAGCCACACCAATTTTCGATAAAGCCATCAAACAAGAATTAATTGACATCATCGAAATTCAATTAAAAGACAATCAAAAAGCACGCATTTTAGATGCAGATTTATTGAATAAACATGTACCTTTAGTTGGCAGAAAAATGATACGGTCGCAAGAAGCAACTTATCAGTTTTTGATTAATAAAAAATACTAGCATTGGTACTCGCAGCAATAGACATAGGCAGTAATGCCGCTCGCATTCTTATTTGTGAGGTCATTAAAAATGACTCGGATTTGCGTTTTGAAAAATTAAACTTATTAAGAATTCCACTTCGATTGGGTTTTGATGTTTTTACAAAAGGTGCAGTAGGATCGAAGAAAAAAAAGATGCTTTTCAATACTATAAAAACATTTGACCAACTCATGAAGGTCTATGATGTAGACCACTATATGGCTTGTGCAACGAGCGCAATGAGAGATGCAAATAATTCAAAAGATATCATCGATGAAATAAAAGATGAAACAGGAATCGAAATTGAAATTATTTCTGGTCAATTAGAAGCGGAAATTATTTATGAAAACCATATAGCGGAAATGCTCAGTAACAATAAATGCTATATGTATATTGATGTGGGCGGTGGCAGTACAGAAATTACCCTATACCATAATTCAAAAGTTAAATTTCAAAAATCATATAATATTGGCACCGTTAGGGTGCTTACCGATATGGTAAATGATGATGTTTGGCAAAAATTAAAAATAGACTTAAAAAGCATTGCAAGAGATTACCCTAATATTGAAGCGATTGGTTCTGGTGGTAACATCAATAAAATTTTATCAATTCAGAGAAACGATGCTGTTTTAAATTATAAAGAAATCAAACAAATTTACAATGAATTAGCACCATTGAGTTTATTAGAAAGAATGGAATTGTATAGGCTAAAAAAAGACCGAGCCGATGTAATTGTTCCAGCGCTCTTAATCTATCATAATATTATGAAATGGGCTAACATCGAAAACATCAATGTGCCTAAAATTGGCTTAGTCGATGGCCTAATTCATCACCTATATGACCAAGTGCTGGTTGATTAAATTTCAATAGCCACAATTTCTTCCGAAAATTGTTGCGCTTGGTAGGGCATTCCATTTACTTCAATTGAAACTTTAAAAGGAATGTCGTTTTCTGAAACAACCAGTGCAAATAAAAAGCAATCTCTTCTTTTTGCGGTGAATTCGTAATGCAATAGTGAAGGAATATTTGTGCGACAAATTAATTGGCCATTTTCATCTACAAAATAAAATTTAATTTTATTGATGTCGTTTCCGATTGTGTCTGGCGCTAAAATATGATATGCAACATGGTCGCCAATTTTAAAAAATTGTAAGCTTGCTTTCGCGCTTCGTTTTTTTGATAAAACCTTTTTTACAATTCTTCTTAGTCCCATTTTTTTGATCAATCAAATTTGGTGTTAATAAAAAGAAATAAAAATTCCATCTTCATCCATTAACTGTTTTGACCATATCTGACATAAAAAAAGGCGCGCTAAATTTTAGCGCGCCTTTTCAATTTTAAAATTATTTTATTACCAAACCTTTACGCGTTCTGCTGCTGGTCTGTACATTTTATCGCCTTGTTTAATGCCAAATGCTTCATAAAATTCTGGCATATTGGTTAACGGACCATTGGTTCTGTATTTACCCGGAGAATGCGGGTCTGTTACAATTCTTTGGTTCAAGTTTTCGTCTGTAATGTTTTGTCTCCAAACTTGTGCCCAACTTAAAAAGAATCTTTGGTCTGCAGTAAAGCCATCAATTTTTTCTGATGATTTTCCTTGTGCTGTTCTTTTAAATGCATCGTATGCAATGTTAATACCACCAACATCGGCAATATTTTCGCCCAATGTTAATTCGCCATTTACATGTACATTATTTAAAACTGTATAAGCTGAATATTGATCAACTAACATTTTAGTTTTTGCTTTAAATTTATTGTTGTCTTGTTCAGTCCACCAGTTTTTTAAATTACCATCTTTATCAAATTGACAACCTTGGTCATCAAAACCATGTGTCATTTCATGGCCAATTACTGCACCAATACCACCGTAATTAATCGCATCGTCTACACTTGGGTCAAAGAATGGGAATTGTAAAATACCTGCAGGGAATACAATCTCGTTAATGTTTGGATTGTAATAGGCATTGATCGTATGTGGAGTCATTCCCCATTCTGTTTTGTCAACTGGTTTACCGTATTTGTTGATCATTTCTTCGAATGCAAATTCATTTGCAGCAATAATATTTTGTACATATGATTCTCTGCTAATAGTCAATTTGCTATAGTCTTTGAATTTATCTGGGTAACCAATTTTCTTTATAAATACTTCTAATTTTTCTATGGCTTGTTTCTTCGTTGAATCTCCCATCCAATCTAATTTTTCGATGCGCTCACGATAAACTACCTGCATGTTGTTCACCATTTCTAAACATCTTTTTTTAGCTTCTTCAGGGAAATATCTTTTTACATAAACCGAACCTAATGCTTCTCCTAAACCACCGTTGATGTCGCCTAAAACTCGCTTCCATCTTGGGCGCATTTGTTTAGCACCATTCATTACGGTTCCATTAAATGCAAAACTTTCTGCAACAAAAGCTTGGTTTAAATTACCAGCAAAGCCGCTCACTAAATGCCATCTTAAATATGTTTTCCAAGCGTCAATTTTTTCAGTACTTAACATGTTGTCAAGTGCTGTAAAAAATTTAGGTTGGCTAACAATCATTTCATTTACATTCGATAATCCTGCTTTACTAATTACTGTATTCCAATTAATGCTTTTTGTAATTTTATTTGCATCAGCAATGCTCATTTTATTGTAAGTGGCATATGGATCGCGCATTTCTACTCTTGTCATAGAAGCCTTTGCTAGCTCAGTTTCCAAGCGAATAATTGTTGCAGCATTTGCTTGTGCTGTTGCTTGATCGTCGCCCATCATCACAAACATTTTTTCTAAATGAATGCGATATTGTTTTCTAATTTCTTCCGAACGTGCATCGGTATTAGTATAGTAATCTCTATCTGGTAAACTCAATCCGCCTTGGTCTGCATATGGAATATATGCTGTGCTAATTTTCATGTCTTGGTAAACATAAAAACTAAACAATGCGCCTACTCCCTTTTTTTGCAGTTGTGCAACTTCATTTAATAAATCGTTGGTATTTTGTATTGCTTGAATTTTTGCAAGCTCTGCTTTCAATGGTGTTAATCCAGCTTTTTCAATGGCTAAAGAATCCATTCCACTTGCATAAAAATCGCCAACTTTTTGTTCGTTGCTTCCTTTTTCTGCAGCTGTATTTGCAGCCGACTCGTCTAATAAAACTTTCAATTTTTTATTGGTTTGGTCTTGTAAAATACTGAATGCTCCCCAACGAGTTTCTGTACTAGGAATTGGATTGTTTTTCAACCACAAACCATTCGCGTAAGCATAAAAGTCGTCTTGTGGGCGAACCGATGTGTCAATATTGGCTACATCAATTGCTTTAATTTTTTCTCCGCCTTGGTTAGTTTTACAGCTTGAAATAGCCATAACTAAACCCAAAGAGGCTAGTAAATAATTAGCTGGTTTTTTCATAATGATAATTTAGAATGCCAAGATAGGGATTTTTATGCTCCTCATATAATTGTCGAAATTGCCTTTTGTTAATATCCTTAAAAGCTTAAAAACCGCGTTTAATGCAGTTATTGACACTTTTATGACATGGCTATGTTAATTTTCCACACAAAAATGTTGAAAACAATAGATTTTTGTTATTTTAGCGCATTAATAGCTTGAATAATAAAGACTAGGATTATAAATTTTGACCTTACGCCAAGATTGATGTTGTACAACAGAAAGAAGACTTATATATTATTTTTTGCATTCCTATGGGCTGTTGCGGTGTTTTCATCGCTTCAAAATAAGGCCTTTGCTCAAGGTATCAATTTGCAAGAGAACCCTTTTTCTAAAGAAAACTATACCGAAGCCAAAAAGCTGGAGCGTATGGTTTACAATACTATTTTACCCTATTTAAAAGGCACTAATTTTTTAGTAGACGTTAAAATTAAATCGCCACAATTTGTAATGGATTCGGTAGTGCCGGTTTTAGACACTACTATGTCTGTCGATTACTTACCAGGTGTAATGGATGGTTCAAATGTAGTAACCAATGATGAAGGTGTTTATGCTCCTTTCAATATAGGAAGTGGTAAACAAAAAACAGTATTGGTAGTAATGGATACTTGTTACGATTCTAATGCGCTAGGTTTCATCGATCAATTAATTAGAAATTCTATTCCTTTAGATGCTGCAAATGGCGATCGTTTAATTGTACAGTCGCAAGTGTTTCCGCCATCACCAAATGCTTATCAAGATTTTCAAAAAACAGCTGGAAACGTAGCTGCCTTAAGTCAAATGCCTCCGCAAATGATGCAGCAACAACCTCCTACCATCAACCAAACTTTTCCGCAAAATAGCAAAGATCCACAAGCGGCTCCAGCAGCTGGTGGTTTAAGCTTGTCGGCATTCTTACCATATTTAGCCATTTTGTTAATCATCATGGTGTTTGCATTTGTATTGCTTTATTTATTATTGAAGCCTAAGAAGAATACGAAAGCAGACGAAGCCTTACAAATTTTACATAACAAAGTAGAACAATTAGAAACAGCTCAAAAAAATCCGGTTATTATTAATCAAGATGAAAACCTGGAGCAATTTGCAAGGCTTGCAGAAATGCGTTCTTATGTAACTAAAGAATTTATCAGTAATAAAGCAAAAGTAGCAGACTTATTCAACAACTGGGTTGAAGAAGACGAGCGCAAAGGCTTACAAAAAATTGTCAATATTTTAAAAGCAACAAACCCTAAGTTGTTGCCATTTTTAAATTCTCATTTATCTAAAGACAACTACAACTATGTGGAAATTTCTTTAGACGATACATTAACAATTGTTCCTGAAGAACAAATCAAACAAATTGAAGAATTTAAAAAAGAGATTAACACTTTACAAGCTGCGCCAAAAACCAAAGATCGTGATATTTTCCATTTCTTAAATCAATTGAACGAACAACAAATTATGTTCTTGATTAAAGAAGAAAGCGAAGAACTCGCAGCCATTGTTTTAGCGCAATTGCCTCCGAAAAGAAGCATGAGCATTATCAGAGATTTTGACAGTACCAAACAATCTATTATTCTTCAAAAGATGAGTAATATCAACGATTTGTCTGTTGCTGTATATA
>JAHEGO010000006.1 GCA_024645045.1 Sphingobacteriaceae bacterium | reverse complement strand
AATTGGAATGGCGATGGGTTTTTACCTGTCGCCATATCCTATGAAATACCACATGATGATGAAGCAATTTAAATTCAATTCAAAAAAACTAATAAGATCATTCTTGTTAAGTGCTTTTTGTTTAACCTTAAGTGCAACTACATTCGCTCAGAATGTGATTGATATTGGGGTGTATGGTTTAGTGGCACCATTAGCGCCTCATACAGGAGCAGCTAATAAATCAGTTATCGTAAAAGTTAGAAATTACGGAACAGTTGCCATTACCAGTTTGAAAGTTGGATGGAAAATTAACGGAGTGGTTCAACCAAACTATTCAAATTTTATTACAATTCCAGCTGCTTCATCGAGTAATCAAATACCAACAGCGAATGTTACTTTATCAACTACATTTACTGATTTAGCGGGTAAAAACTTTGAGTTTTATACCATCGAAGCAAATAACCAAACAGATGCTAATGCATCAAATGATACATTAACTGCATATACTGCAACTCCAATTGCAGGAACTAAAATTGTAGGTATTGCCCCGTCAGATTATAGAACTATTGCTGATGCATTTAATGCAATTCGTTATTCAGGTATCAGTAACGACTTAACGATTAAAGTTAAGCCAGGAACTTATACCGAACCTTTAGAATTACCTGCAATAGATTATAACAATTCAGTTATACCTTCTAAAAATGTAATTGTTGAATCACAATCGGGTGGAAGAGATGTATATATTGTTACCAATGCTTCGGTTCAAACATCTGTTAAATTAAATGGTGCGGACAGAATTACTTTAAGGAATTTAAAAATTGTCAACAAGAATATTATTTCAGGTATTGGTGTGCAAATGTTAAATGATGCAAAATACAATACCATTAATAATTGTGATATTTCAGTCGATTCCATTTCAAATGGAAGAGGATTTGCAGGTATATTATTAGCAGATATGTCTGCTTCACCTTATAATTTAGCAGCAACTACTTCTGGAAAATTTGCCACCATTACAAACAATTTAATTTCTGGTGGTTATTACGGTATTGCCATATCAAGTTCCGCATCTGCTAGAGATACAGGAATTGTTATTGAAAACAATACCATTAACCAGGTTTCATATTATGGTATCAATGTAAATTGTTTAACCAACTTAAAACTTAAAAAGAATAAAGTTTCGCTAAGACCTTCTGCCGATTTAAAATCTGCGGGTTATTACTTGCAAAATATTTCTACCAGTTCTCCTGGAAATATTGAAATAACATTCAACTATGTAACAGGTGCTGGACAATACGGTATTTACATGAATGCTGTTATAGGAACAGGTGCACCAACCAACAGGTCTGTCAACGTTTCTAATAACATGATTGCCGGTGGCTTCTTTAGTAATAAAACCGCTTCTGTTGATTTACCTCAAGGTTTGTCTATCAATAGCTGTGGATGGGTAAATGTTTATTTTAACTCGGTTAGAATGGATGCACCAACCAATGTTGGAGCACCTGATAATACATCCGCTTTTTACGTTTCTGGTGCTGGTTCTCTTGCAAGTAATCCAATTAAAGTTTTTAATAATATTTTTTATAATGCAAATTTTGGATATGCATTTTACAATGCTGCTGCCGCTGCATCAAATCCTGTAGTTGCTGCAAATAACAATGATTATTTTGTTGCTAAGCTAGACACGAATACCAATCCTGTTTCTGGATTTACCTATTGGAACTCTGCTCCAAGAATTAACTTAAGAGAATTGGTATTAGCTTCTGGAAAAGATCAATTGACAATTAGTAAAGATCCTTTCTTCTTTGCACCTACAGATTTACACTCACTTTCTTCAGACATTAATCAAAAAGGAAATACAGCACCTTTAACAGAAGTTTCAGTCGATTATGACAATGAATTAAGAGATCAAATAAATCCACCAGATATTGGTTGTGATGAATTTGGACCAGGTGGAGAAGATTTCGCCATCATAGGAATTACACCAGATGTATTCAAATATAAAAAACCAACACCATGGAAAATTTATGTTCGTTACCAAGGTCCAACTTCTGGTACGAATAAGAAATTATATTTCATGTATAAAATTAATGGCGTAGATCAAATTGATCCAGATTCTGCCATTGAACATACATTTACCAGTTTATCAAGTTACTTCACCACTGAAAGTTTTGTGGTACCCGCTAAATATTGGGTAAACAGACCTAGTTATCAAAGTTTCAAATTTACCGTATACATTGCCACTTCTCCAGTAGGGGATCAACGTGCATTCAACGATTCTTTAACGATTGATGTTTGCGTCGGTTTAGATGGTCGATTCTTAATTGATAGAAATAAACTACCAAATGACAGCACTTTTTCTAGTTTGCAACAAACTTATGAGTATTTGAAATGTGGGGTAGCGGGTCCAACTATTATTGAATTAGCTGATGGTACATACGACGAGCAGGTATATTTATGGAAAATCAGAAATTCATCTTCTGTAAATACCATTACGTTTAAGTCATTAAATAATGCATACAGTACCAAGTTAACTTTCTTTGGTGGTACCAACGAAAATCATGCAACAGTATTGATGAACAATGCACAATATATTACGCTTGATGAATTGACTGTTGAAAATAGAAATATGACCAATGGATCATGTATTCAATTTGCTGGAAATGCAAAATATAATACAATTAAGAATTGTGTCATTCGTTTGGACTCTACGCAAACACCTTATCCAACTTCTTTAGTTGGTATAGTTTCAAGTAAACTAGGAACTTTAATGACTACACCTGCTTGTTACGGCATCAATTCAAGTAATAATACCATAATTGGAAATAAAATTATGGGAGGTTATTTTGGTATTGCCATGTATGGTTTAGATACAGCACAAAGAGATTTAGGTAACGTGTTGAGTAAAAATATCATTGCAAGTTTTCATAAAACAGGTGTCTATTTGGAATATGCAGATACCAGAATTTTAAACAATGTCATTACCGGTAAATTCGGTATGGATTTAAATGCCAATGCCATTGAAGTAAAATTCATGGGAGATCGTGCTGGCGATTTTACCAATGAAATTTCAGGAAATAAAATTTATGATATTACATGGCAAGGTATTACTGTAAAAAACTGTTTGAGTAAAAAAATTGCACCATCTAAAAAAGCATCTTTTGTGATTGCTAATAATATGATTGCAGGAGGATTTACTACACCAGGTGCAACAACCTGTGGTATTAATTTAAATACTTGCGTGGGTGTTTCAGTTATCAATAACACCGTATTGATGGATGCACCTCGAACTAGTTCAACTTCAATCAACGCTTCTGTAGCAAGGTGTATGACCATTGGTAGTACAAATACAGATATTGAAGCTTTTAATAATATTTTATATTCAACAAATGGCGCTATTTCATTAGAATATTATACTAAAACAAAAGGTGGAGGAAGAGCACCAAACAATGGTTTAACTGCATCTGAAAATAACTTGTATTATACTTCTTATCCTAGTAAAACAACCCCTTTAATTTTGATCAAACGCTTATCAGATTTAAATGGTTCAAATGCGGATAAGAATTTTACATTTGCGCAAAAAACGCAAACACCTCAAGCGGCTTTAACTTCATTCAAAAATGACCAAACAAATTCAACACGCGATAGAAAGTCTTTAGCTTTACCTGTTAAGTTTGAAAAATTACCTTACGATTTACATACTTATGATCCTAACGTTGAAAGTAAAGGAAGCAACTATGAAGTAAAAACAGATTTTGACTTAGAGCCAAGAAAATCTAAAACACCTGATATTGGTTGTGATGAATTTACCATCCCTTTAATTGACTTAGATATTAATCAAATAAGAAATCCATTATTAAGTGCATGTAAACCAAATGTGCTTTCTGTAAGGTTAAGAAATAGGGGTAAATATTCATTGGCTGGTCGTTCAGTAATTTTAACTTATACTGTCACTACAGATGGTTATTCTGCTGCAGGTAGAGATACAGTTAAATTAACAATGAAAACAATTGGTTCAGAGCAAATTTATAATTTCAAAAAACCATTCATTATAACAGACTATACAACTTATCAAGTTTGTGTTGATTTAATTTCTAAATCATTAAAAGAAGATACTGTTTATACCAATAATACCCGTTGTGCTGATTTAGGAGTGGGTATTGGTGGTAATTATTATGTTGGTTTCCCAGCTAGGTTACCAAATACAGATACGACTAGGTATTTCACTACACTAAAAGGTGCAATTGATGATATTTCTAATAGAGCTGGTATTGCATGCGAAACATATATTTACATGCACCCTGCATCAAGTCCTTATTTAGAAAGGGTAATTGTTCCTAAATATTTAGTGGCTTTAGATTCACCTTATTTAAATATTTTACCATACAACACTTTAAATAATACAGAAGTAGTTTTACAGCAGCCTGCAACTCCGGTAGGTGATGACAGTAAGTTGCATTATACATTACGTTTGCAATCTTCAAATTTTGTGAGGGTTAAAAACTTGAATATTAAAAACACTGGAGCAAATTTTGGTTCTGGAATTCACATTACTCGTAATGCACAATCAGTTGTAATTGATGGTTGTAAAGTTGAAGTGAACACCACTTTAAAAACCAAAGTATTTTATCCAATTGCATTTACTTCCACTAACAAATTAGACATTACCGATCCTGTTTCTTGTTCTAAAAATGGATCAAACAATAAAATTGTTAGAAATGAATTGGTAGGTGGTTATGCTGGTGTAGCTTTATTAGGCGCATCTCAAGTTGATTATGATGTAAACAATGTAATTGATAGTAATAATATTCATGATTTTTACCAAAATGGTATATATACAATATACAATACCATTAAAAGGATTGGTTTCAATATACTTACACCAAGAACCGTAACAGATTCAAGTATTACGATCTCTTATAACTTTGCGGGTGAAGGTGGATTAATCAATGGTAATACAATTAAAAATTCTAATAGGGTAGGTATAAAAGCTTATGGTGTTGATGCATTTGATGAAAACAAATTGATTATTTCAAACAACTGGATTACACACGACTTTGGAAATTCTAATACTCCAACAACAGGTGCTATTTTAATTAAGCGCTCATCAAACATTGGTATCTATTACAATTCAATTCGATACAACGGTTTGCGCGCGGCATTAAACATTGCAAGGGATTCAGTTCAAGTGCAAGATGACCAAGGCAACTGGGTATCACAATTCTTTACTCCTACAGGAATTAAAGTTTTAAATAATATAGTACAAGTAGATTCAGTTCCTGGAACTACTCCTGCACCTTATACCATTTTCTTTAATTCAACCGACCCCATTTCTGAATTTGAACACAATAATTACAAGTCAGAATACGAATCAAGATTTGCCTATTATCCAGTATTGGATCAACAGTCATTTGCTATTTGGCAATTGAGTACTGCAAAAGATTTAACTTCTTTCAATTTAAATCCTGGATATATCAGTGGTACAAATTTAAATTTAACAGATACTTTAAGGTTTGATAAAAAAGGAATTCCGGTTAAAGGAATTGCAAGAGATTACAACAACAGGAAACGTAGCCCTCGAGTTACCGATATTGGTTCAATCGAATATGAAAGAGAAGCAAACAACGTCAGTTTATTAAATATTGTAAATGAGAAGGCGGTATATGGTTCTAATACATTTAAAGTAACAGTATTAAACGAAGGAAATTTAAACTTGTCAGATAAATCTATTTGTTTAGAATATTCTGTTGACTCGGGTAAAACTTGGAAAGGGAACCAAACAGTTCAATTAAACGAACTCAAGGGTAGATATGACGAACAAGTTGTATCATTTAATTTAAAGCACTTAAAGAAAGACTTTTTAGTTATTCCTTTATGTGTTCGTATTGTTCCAACATGCAGGTTACCATTAGATACCATTTTCCAATATGAAACAATTTGTAAAGACTTATGTGTTGGATTAGAAAAAGGTGATTACACCATTGGAAAAAATGGAACTGAAGATTTCTCTAATTTCTCTCAAGCAATTGTCGCTTTAGTTTGTGGATTTGATTCTTCTATCGTATTCAAAGTTTCTCCAGGTACTTATACAGAGAGATTCTCTGTACCACCAATTAAAACTACAAAAGACACAACGGTTACCTTTACTTCTGCTACTGGTAATGCAAAAGATGTAATTTTGCAATATTCTAATACAGGTATTCAAACAGAACATCACGTTGCACAAATTGCTGGCGCTCGTTACATCAACTTTAAAAACTTAACATTCAAAAGTGCTGCAATAGCAAGAGCATCTGGTATTCATTTAGCAGATAGTGCTAGTTATAATACCATTGATGGATGTGAGTTTTATTTCGACAGTGTTTCAATTGTAAATACATTAGTTGGCGTGTTGGGTTCAGGTTCAATTGCATTTACCGAACCTTCGACTGCAAATAACAATACAGTTAAGAATTGTAATTTCCATGGAGGAGCATTTGGTGTTCGTTTTATTGGAACTAAAGACAATGCAACTCGTGGACCAAACCAAGTTATTAATTGTACGTTCGATAAAAACAACACTGCAGGTATAGACATTTTCTTTGCACAAATTGATAGTATCAGTAAAAACAAAATCAATATGCGTAAAGGAAATCCGTTAAGTACGGGTATCAATGTTTATGGAGCATTAACAGATTTTATCATTACAGAAAATATTGTTACCAATGCAGGTAATGCAGCATTCATGATGGACAGCTGTAGAACACTATCTCGTGGTTTAATTGCCAATAATATGTTTGCTGGCGGTTACTTAGCAGATGGAAAATACGGTGACCAAGCAATGGCCATTAGAAATACAGGAGCATTTCCTTCAAAAGGTATTAACTCATCTGGTTCAATCGATATTATTAACAACAGTTTGTTGTATGATGGCGAATCTGATTCTTCTGCTGCATTCAGAATTTATAAATCAAATAGTATGAATATATATAGTAATATATTCGAAAACAGAGGCAAGGGTTATGCTTTAGACTTTACAACAGAAGTAGGAAGTTTAGAAGAGATTTATGATGTTGCAGCCAATGTAATGTATACGAAAGACACAACCTTAGTAAGATGGAAAGGAAAAGTTTACAAAGATATCAATGCGTTAAGTTTGGCGCCGAATCCAATATTTACGGCTATCAATACATTGCAGTTTGATCCATTATATAGAAGTAATTTTGATTTACACGTAAATAATGCGGCATTGAATGGAAGAGCAGCTCCAAGCCCTGTAGTAACTGTAGATATTGATGGAGAAGAAAGAAATCCAGTTTCTCCAGATATTGGTGCGGATGAATTTATTCCTGGTTTTGACGTTGAAATGAATGCAATAATTAAACCTTTCCAGAATTCTTCTTTTAAAGACAGTGTTTTAGTATGGGTTAGGGTGAAAAATGTTGGATCTGTTAAATTGTCAACTTTTAAAGCGAAATATAAATTAGATGATAAACTTATTGATTCAACTGTTGTAATTGCACCTTTGATGCCAGATTCTTCGTTGAATATAATTTTCAAAAAGAAATTTTCGACTAGAGTAGGCGGTAAACATATATTAACTGCTTATACCGAAATTCAAAAAACTGATCCAAACGGTCAAATTGTGAATAATGATTTCAATAATTTAAATGATACGATCAGGTATACATTGTATTCAAAAGATACGTCTGATATTGGGGTTTCACAATTTTTAACTCCTTTAAATAATATCACATTGAAGCAAATAACGCCTGTAAAAGTTCGCGTTTTGAATTATGGAAACTTAACTGCTTATGGATATAAAACAACATTGGTGGTAAATAATAAAGTCAAAGAGGTTAAGCAAATATCAACTCAATTAAAAGAAAATCAAATCAATGACATTGAGTTTACATATCAAATTGATCCAGACTCTGCAGTAATATTTGACATCTGTTCATACACAACTTTAGGAGATGATGTGATTCCAGAAAATGACAGTACTTGTATTACGGTATCAACATTAGTAGGGGTAGATGCAAATAATCTAACAGATTACTTCTCTGCTTATCCAAACCCAAGTGCATCAAAAATTAACTTTGTGATGTATCAAGATCAACCAAATGCAATAGATTTAACAGTATTTGATTTAACTGGTAGAAGGGTAAGCTCGAAACATTTTGATCAATCATCAGAAGGTTTTGTGAAAGTCAATTCAGATATATCTGATTTAGCAGAAGGCACTTATTTATATGTCTTGAAGTCTGGTCAGAAATACCATAATGGAAGATTTGTAAAAATTAATCAATAAAAAATTAGCGAAATAGAATTTAATCAATAGCATACATGAATAAGAAAATCTTTGTCGGCCTATTTGCATTTACTTTAAGTATTTGTACTTTTTTTGCACAAGCACAAACAAAATACTTAAGTGGTATTTATACCATTGGTGGTAATAATGCAAATTACTCTTCTATACAAAAAGCAGTAACGGAATTATTAAGTACAAGAACCGAAGTTATTGGTCGTGTAACATTTAACATTAGACCTGGTGTATACAATGAGAACATTGTAATTAAACCTTTCAAAGGGGCATCTGCAAAAAATGTGGTAGTATTTAAATCTGAAACGGGTAGGGCCGCTGATGTTACTATTGTTGATGACGGAGACAATACATTATACAATAACTCTGTTATTCGTTTAGAAGGGTGTAGGTATGTTTCATTTCAAGATTTAACAATTGAAAACAACAGGGTTTTATCTTCAACAAATTCATTTGCTTCAGTATTTCATTTAACGTATAGCAGAGATAATCCAAAAATTTCTGCAGACTACAATACAATTAATCGTTGTACATTAAAGTTAGATTCTACCTTCACTATTTTCAATGGTAATGCTATTGGAATTGTTTCTTCAGATATAAACAATACATCTGGTTTAGCTAATTGTGCAAATTACAATAGTATTGTTAACAATACATTTTATGGTGGTGCATTTGCAATTAGATTATTAGGAGAAAGTACGATAAAACCATGTAAAGGAAATAAAATCAACAACAATAAAATTTACGCTTGTATATCTGGTATTGATGTTGATTATAACAACATTCCTTTAATTGCAAACAATCAAATTACAATTCGTCCTGACCCAAGTCAAATGCAATTTGGTATTCGTGTTAGGGATGCGGCAGGTAACTTTGGTTTTTATAACAACCAAATTAAAAACTATGGAACATTTGGTATGTTCTTTAACAATGTGAATGGAGGATCTGCAGCTTTAGTTTACAACAACATGATCTCAGGTACTTCGAAAGCAGCATTCTCAAGAGGTATCCATGTGGAATATTCAAAAAGTATTCAGTTTTTACATAATACTATTTTCTATTCTAGTGCATTCAATACTGAAAATGCATGTTTTGTAATTGAATATACTACAGATAGACCATCATCTAAAATTTCATTAAAGAACAATATTTTCCATACCTCTTTAGGTGCGGCTACTGTTATTATTAAAAATTTAACTACAGTAGATACTTTTAATTATAATAATTACTTTATTACAGCAGGTACAAAATTAGCCATTATTGGTTCTACTCAATGTACTTCTTTAGCATCTTTAAAAACTGCAACTGGAAAAAACGGACAATCTTTTAATGTGAATCCAAATTTCCCATCTGCAACAAATTTAAGATTAAACAACAAAGCGCTAATTCGTAAAGCATATATTCTACCATTCATTACTTTCGATTTTGAGAATCATCCTCGTGATCCAGAAATGCCAGATGTTGGTGCCGATGAAGTAATCAGAAGTCCACATGATTTGGAAGTTTTTGAATTAGATAAAAACTTCGTTCCAAGAGAAGGTTCAAACACAATTCCTGTTGTAATTAAAAATGACGGATTGCTTTCTATTAATAGTGTGAATGGACACAAAATGGCAATTAAATACCGTATCAATAATGGAGCATTTAACCCAGTAGATTCATTTACTTTAACGCAACTTAGTTTATCTTATTCAAAACAAGTATTTAATTTGTCTACACCATGGATTATTCCAGCGCCAGGACAATATACAATGGAGATAAGAGTAGAGCCAGCATATCCTGGAGATACTTGGTTTGACAACGATACATTAATTGTAAATTTATGTGTTGGCTTAAATGGTAGGTACACCATTGGTGGACCTGTTGGTTTGAAAAATTATCCAACATTTGCTTCTGCATTAGCCGCGTTTGAATGTGGAGTAGGTGGGCCAACTGTTTTTGATGTATATCCAGGAACTTATCCAACACCGTTTTCTATTCCTGCAATTAAAGGTGCATCTCCAAATAAAACAATTACCTTCCGTTCTTTCTCAGGAAATGCAGCAGACGTAATAATTCAAAACACCAATTTAAACCAAGGTCAAACTAATCACCATGTAATTCAATTAGACGGTGCAGATTATGTTAGTTTTAAAAATCTTACTTTAACCAATTTATCAACTTCAAGTTATGCCTCGGGTTTTCATATTGCTACTGGAAGTAATAATGTAACAATTGACAGTTGTATTATTAATTTGCCAAATTCTTCTAATTTGGCTGATTATAAATATGGAGTAGTTGCAGCTTTTAAAACAAAAATTGACAGTGCAGTTAAAGCAGATTACTTGACCATTAAAAACACAACCATTAAAAATGGAGTTACCGGAATTCAATTTGTTGGACAATCGGGTGCTTTTAAATCTATAGGAACAGTAATCTATAATAATAAAATAGACTCTGCTTATGGTTATGGTATAAACTTATTAAATACGAGTGTAAATTCTGTAAGTTGGAATACCATAAGTATGAAATCAAATTCTTCTGTAAGTTCAGAAGGGATTAAAATCAGTAGTTCTAAATCTGATGGTATTATCAACGGAAATAAAATTTCGAATGCTGGTTTCAGAGGTATTAATTTAACCACTGTTGAAGGTATTACTGCGCTTACTGTTTCTAATAACATGTTGGCAGGTGGTTACAAAACAACACTAAGTGGTGCGGGTATTTACTTAAATGAAGTAAATAAAATTAATATTTACCATAATTCTGTTTACTACGATAAAGCGCCAGTAACTCTTCCAAGTACTTCGGCTGCATTTTTCTTAGCAGCTGGTGTGAATGTTAGTTTGATGAATAATATTTTCTACAACCCTGCTGGTGGATATGCATTTTATGTAACGAACCAAACTTCAATTAGGGCATCTGACAATAATATTTATTATACGGATGCTAATACCACTGCTGGTAACTATGCTTATTATGGTTCTTCGGGTGGTGATAGATTAAACTTGACAAGTTTAAAACAATCGATGATTGGTTTTGAAACTAAGTCGTTAGAAATTGATCCACAATTTGTTTCAGCATTTAATTTACATACTACGAATCCTTTAATTGATAATAAAGGCGTATTTATTCCTGCTGTTGCAGTTGATATAGATAAGCAAAGTAGAAATCCATTGAATTCAGATATTGGTGCTGATGAATTTATTATCAATGCAAAGGATATGGCATTAGTTGACATTCAACCTTTGGTATTTAGTACAGATCCTAATACGATTAAAGTAAAAATTATGAACTTGGGTAGTACAAGTTTAAATGGAAGTACAGTTAAGTTGCAATATTCAGCAACACCTGGTGTTTGGGTGCCAACAGTAGGAGAGTCTTTTACACCTACAGCAAATACAGCTACTTCATTAGATACTGCATACTCAAGCACAGTATTTAGTTTCAGCACACCTTTCAATGCAACAGCTAATTCAACATATCAATTTGCAGTTAGAATAGACCCTGCAAATAGAATTACAACTGATCCTGTTACCAAAAATGATTCAATTCAAAATATTGTTTGTACAGGTTTAAAAACCGGAGTCTATACAATTGGCGGTGCAAGTCCTTCGTTTGCAACCTTTACAGATGCAGCGGCTTCATTGGCATGTGGAATTACAGGTCCAGTTACATTTAATGTAAGACCAGGAACTTATAACGAAAGATTTACAATAAATAATCCCAAAAACACATCAGCTACTAATTTGGTTGTTTTCAAATCGGAAACTGGTAATGCAGCAGATGTTATTATCAATAGCAATGGTGTGAGTGGAGCTACTACTCGTAATATTATTCGTTTAAACAGATCAAGTTATGTACAAATTAAAAACATGACTTTGAAAAATGCGAGTACATCTATTGCAGGTTCTGCAGCAATTCAAATCACTTCTGATGCAAGAAATATCTTAGTAAAAGATTGTATCATTAAAATGGATACAGGTTCAACCTCTCCAAATATTTATGGTATTACTACTTCTGACTCTGCAAGTATTACTACTGCTGGAAAAGGAGGTTCTAATATTAGAATTATTAAGAATGCAATTTATGGTGGCGCTATTGGTATTGGTGTTAGAGGAACCAGTCAATACATAAGAGATTTTGGTGTTACCATTGATAGTAATATCATTGAAGGTGCAGCCAATTACGGAATTTTTAGTTCCAATGTGGATTTAACTTCAATTGATCAAAATCAAGTAATCATGCGTAAAAATCAATTGAATTCAACAGGAATCAATGTAATCATTGACCGTGTGGATTCGCGAATCACTAATAACAAAATTGTTTATGCATCATCAGTAGGTATGGCATTGAATGATGTCATAGGAGTAAACGGTCTTTTAGTTGCCAATAATATGATTGGTGGTGGATTTAGATTAGGTATGGATGGATTTGGTTTAAGTTTAGACAAAGTTTATCCATTAAATCTTTATAATAACTCAATTAATTACGATGGTAATTCTGTAAACAGCGCAGCCCTTAAAATGGATATCAATTCAAAAGGAATTCGCATGTTGAATAACTCAATTTATAATTCAAATAATGGTTTTGCATTATTAATTGATGATCCAAATTCAATTGATACATCAGATAACAATAACATGGCCACTAAAACTGGTTTATTTGCTAGGGTAAATTCCGTTGATTATTTAACATTTGACGAATACAGAGATGTTTATTTGAAAGATGATAATGGAGTTTCAGTTGATCCAGATTACTTTACAACCACAAATTTAAGGTTAACCAATACGTTCTTAGATGCTGCTGGTGTTGTAATCCCTGAAATTACAAAAGATATTGAAGGTCAGCCTAGAGATCCTAAATTCCCAGATATTGGAGCTGACGAATTTGTGGTTTTAGGTGACGTGAAAATTGAAAGTATTGACAATCCACTACCTCCACCAGAAGTATATCCAACAAAAATCCCTGTTGTGATTTCTGTTAAAAATATTGGATTGAGTAAGGTTTCAGGTTTGAACGTGAAGTATTTTGTAGACAATGTTGAAATGGCTAATGAGGTTATTCCTGTAGAAGACCCATATCGTCCATTGTTACCTGCCGATTTATTAACTTATACTTTTGAAACTGAGATTACACCTGCATTAACTGGAAATTATACTTTAAGAGTTGAAGCATATTTATTAAACGACACTACGCCGTTAAATAACGTCATGACAAGCACATTCTTCTCTTCTATATCAAGTATTACAGATGGAAAGATGGATGCTTATGTGTCGCCTGTAAATAGTACAGTAGATCAATTTACACCAGTTACTATTTTAATTAAAAACTCAGGTACTGATACCATTTCAAACTTCAATGTTAATTATACTATTCAAGGTGGTAAAAATGGCACCGTTACCAAAACAGAATTAATTACAGCTGTCATTGCACCGCAAGAAGTTATATCACATACTTTTGATGATGTATTAGATTGTGATCCAGCAGCGGTAAGGGTTTTGAGTACTTATTTAAGTGACATTCAAGATGATTTGAATCAAACCAATGATACATTAACAATGTATGTATTCCCATTTGCGCCTTGTGGGCAAGGAATCAATGACCCTAAAGCAGTAGGATTTATTGCAGCAGGCCCATTCCCAAATCCTGCAAGTCATGCCATCAACTATATGTTGTCATTACCTTCACAAGGTGATGTAGAAATTCAATTAGTAGATGTATTAGGACAGGTAATGCAGTCTGCACATTATGAAGGAATGCAAACGGGGGTAAACAATGTGCAACTAGCCGTTATGCCTTCAATTGCACCAGGTATTTATTTTTCACACGTGAGGTATAACGATAAAGTTATCACACAACGTGTCGTAATTAATAAGTAATTTAAAACGAAATAAATAAAAAGGCCTCTAATTTAAGAGGCCTTTTTTATTGAATGATTATTTGGAAAGCCAGTCTATATTGCGTTTCAGCCCTTCATATTTTGTGCGTTTTACAGCTGTATTTTTAAAGATTAATTGAAATGTTTCTTCAGTTAGTTCTTTCCATTCGCTAGCCTTCATGTTTAGCATTGTTTCAGATGCATTAAATTTACTTTCTTGATGAGGTTTAGAAAATCTATTCCAAGGGCATACATCTTGACAAATATCACATCCAAACATCCAGTTATCAAATTTCCCTTTCATTTCTTTAGGAAATTCATTTTTTAATTCGATGGTAAAATAGGAAATGCATTTGCTTCCATCAACAATATATGGATCTACAATGGCTTGTGTTGGACAGGCATCAATGCATTTTGTACAAGTGCCGCAATGGTCTGTTGCTGGTGCATCATAGCTGAGCGGAATGTCTAATATAATTTCTGCTAAGAAAAAAAAGGACCCCTGCTTTTGGGTAATTAAATTCGCATTTTTACCGACCCAACCAATACCAGACTTTTGAGCCCAAGCTTTTTCCATAACAGGAGCAGAGTCAACAAATACCCTACCATTGAAATCGCCAATATTTTCTTTTAGAATTTGAAGAAAGGTTTTTAATTTATTTTTTATTACAAAATGGTAATCTTCACCGAATGCATATTTTGAAATTTTAGGTGCATTTGAATCTATTTGACTTTGATTGGTGAAATAATTATAACTCAATGAAATCACAGATTTTGCACCATCAACTAATTTGCTAGGATCTAAGCGCATGTCGAAGTGGTTTTCCATGTAGGCCATTTCCCCATTCTTTTTTTCGTTTAGCCATTTTGTTAAGCGTGGTGCTTCTTCCGTAAGAAATCCAGCCTGCGCAATCCCACAGGATAAAAACCCCAGCATATTTGCTGTATCTTTAATCAATTGGCTGTGCTGATGGCTATGCATGTGTTTTTATAAATAATTATTGCAAATTTACTTCAATTTTTAAAATATTGATGAAGGCGTATTTTTTAATCATATTATTGGCTTTAAGTGGTTTTTCTGTTAAAGCGCAAAAGCAATTAGGTTATGCAATTTCTGCAAATTCAACTGCGGCATTTGCCCAAACAAACAGGGTTGCAAATATCAAAGATGCAAAACCCAAAGGATTGCAATTGGAAGTATTTAATATTTGGAATAAACAGTCAAATATTGATGATTGTAATTGCTTGCCAAAGTCTGGTGTCATTTTTACTTATTTTGATTTAGATAATTCAGAATTATTGGGTAAAGCATTTGCCACTTCATTGTTTATGGAGCCTCAATTTAAAATTACACACAAATATATTTTTGGTGTCAAATCACAAGCAGGTTTTGTATATGCCAATAAAAAATTCGATCCTATTTCCAATCCAGGTAATTTAACCTATAGCTCAAACATCAGCAATTACTTAGCTTTGGGCCTGACCAATTATTTTCTAATCAATAAAAATACAGCCATCAATGCATCATTTATTTTCAATCACATTTCAAATGGTGGAATAAAAGATCCAAATAATGGTTTAAATTTTCCAGGCATAAATTTAGGTTTAACGTATTTTTTAGATCAAGTAGATTTTAATTACAAACGCAAAAACAAGTCAAGTTTATTTTCCGATCCAAAATATTATATTTCTACTTTTTTTTCAGCAACAACCACTCGAAATTTAACTTCAAAAAAGTATCCAATTTTCGGTTTAGAATTTAGTAGAACAAAGCAACTAAATGGAGTATTGTATCATGTTGCTGCTTTAGACTTTTACCAAGATCAAGCATTGCGTCAAAAATTAATTCAGGATGGGAAATTGGCTAAAACCCAATACAGATCGGGTATAAGTACTGGTTTAGGATTTAAAATGGGTAGGGTGAATTTTGCAAGCAGTATTGGCACATACTTGTATGATCCAATTAATTATTATCATAGGATTTTTCATAGACATGAAATTTCTTATGCGATTAATGAGCACTGGAGTTTAGGTATTAACTTAAAAGCGCATACATACATTGCGAATTACACTGATATTAGATTGAAGTATCAATTAAAATAACGAAGGATTACCCGATTTATAATTTGGTAATCTATTTAAATGTTTGTAGGCAAGTTCAGTCGCTTCTCTTCCTCTTGGAGTACGCATTAAAAATCCTTCTTGAATAAGGAACGGTTCGTATACTTCTTCAATAGTACCTTCGTCTTCACCAACCGCTGTAGCAATGGTTTTAAGCCCTACAGGTCCTCCTTTGAATTTTTCGATTATGGTAATTAATATTTTATTATCCATTTCATCTAAACCGTATTCATCTACATTTAATGCGTTCAATGCAAATTGCGATATAGTAGTATCAATTTTTCCATTGCCTTTTATTTCGGCAAAATCCCTTGTTCTTCTAAGTAATGCATTTGCTATACGTGGTGTCCCTCTACTTCTTCTGGCAATTTCGTATGCACCTTCTTCCGTAATAGGCGTAGTTAAAATTCCAGACGATCTTAATACAATATCGGTAAGTAATTTTGAGTCGTAATATTCTAAGCGTGCATTGATACCAAAGCGAGCTCTTAAAGGCGCTGTAAGTAAACCAGACCTTGTTGTTGCGCCAATTAATGTAAAAGGGTTTAAGCTAATTTGCACAGACCTTGCATTCGGTCCGCTATCTAACATGATGTCAATTTTATAGTCTTCCATTGCAGAATATAAATACTCTTCCACAACAGGACTCAAGCGGTGTATCTCATCTATAAATAAAATATCACCTTCTTCTAAATTAGTCAGTAGTCCAGCAAGATCGCCAGGTTTATCTAATACAGGACCAGATGTAATTTTGATATTTACACCTAGTTCATTTGCGATAATATGAGATAAGGTTGTTTTGCCTAAACCCGGAGGGCCGTGTAAAAGCACATGGTCTAGCGCTTCTTTTCTTTTCTTAGCCGCTTCTACAAATATTTTTAAATTCTCAATAATTTTAAATTGTCCCGTAAAATCATCGAAAGCAGAGGGGCGAAGCACACGTTCAATATCGCGGTCTTCGTTGCCTAAGTTTTCTAATGATGGGTCTAAATTGCTATTCATTGAGTTATGATTTTTGAAAATACGAACGAAGCTTCATTTGAATAACACCTAAAATTGCTTCTTTAACAATTCCTTTTGACATTTTACTGGTGCCTTCGCTACGGTCTGTAAAAATAATTGGCACTTCAATTATTTGGAATCCTTTTTTCCAAGTTGTAAACTTCATTTCTATCTGGAAAGCATAACCCACAAATTTTATTTTATTGAAATCGATTGATTGTAAGACGGCTCTTCTGTAACATTTAAAACCAGCAGTTGCGTCGTTGATTGGCATTCCGGTAATAAATTGTACATATTTTGAAGCGTAAAAGGAGAGTAAAACCCTACTCATAGGCCAATTCACCACATTGATTCCAGATTTATACCTAGATCCAATCGCTAAATCGGCGCCATTTGCACAACTATTTCTTAGTTTAATTAAATCATCTGGATTATGAGAAAAATCAGCATCCATTTCAAATATGAAATGATAATGATGGTCAAGAGCCCATTTAAAACCGGTAATATATGCAGTTCCTAAGCCTAACTTGCCGCTTCTTTCTATTAAAAACAGTTGATTAGGGAATTCTTTTTGTAGCGATTTAATTATAGTGCCGGTTCCATCTGGCGACCCATCGTCAACCAATAACAAGTGAAATGCTGGTTCTAAGGAAAGTACCTTTCGAATCATTTTTTCAATGTTTTCTTTCTCGTTATACGTTGGAATGATGACTAAACTATCTGACATTATTTTTTTTCTCCTACGAAGATAATTAATATTTTGAAATCCGTAATTTTAGCTCATGAACAAAGCGATATTTTTAGACAGGGACGGAATCATTAACGAAGAAATTGGTGATTATGTGATGCGTTTTGAAGATTTTAAATTATTACCTCATTTGGCCGAAACGCTCAAATCTTATCAATCTCAGGGTTTTTTAATCATAATCATTACCAATCAAGGTGGTTTGGCTAAAGGTTTGTATACAGTTGATGAATTAAATAAAATGCATCAATATTTCTTAACTGAAATGGCTAAAGCAGGGGTAACTATTACTTCTATCTATTATTGTCCGCATCATCCCGATTTTAATGGCAATTGTTTGTGCAGAAAACCCGGTAGTTTACTAGTTGAAAAAGCGCTTGCCCGATTCGATATTGACCCAGCTCAATCTTATTTTATTGGCGATAGACCAAGAGACGCTGCTGCAGGAGAAAAAGTGGGCGTAAAAGGCATACTTGTTCCTAGCAATACGTTGCTAAAGGATATTCCATTAAATTAAATAAGCAGCTTATTTAGCATTTGCTTTCGCGTGATCAGCTAAAAATTGAGCTAACCCATTATCTGTTAATGGATGTTTCAATAATTGTAAAATTGCTGATAAAGGTCCAGTCATTACATCCGCACCAATTTTAGCACATTGTATAATATGCAAAGGATGACGAACTGATGCAGCTAAAATTTGCGTTTCGAATTGGTAGTTATCGTAAATCTGACGAATGTCTTCGATTAAAATCATACCATCCGAAGAAATATCATCTAAACGACCAACAAAGGGCGAAACATAAGTAGCACCTGCTTTTGCAGCTAATAATGCTTGACCCGCAGAGAAGATTAATGTACAATTTGTTCTGATTCCTTTTTTAGAAAAATATTTTAAAGCTTTGATACCATCTTTAATCATAGGGATTTTCACCACAATTTTAGGATCAATAGCAGCTAATTTATCACCTTCTTTGATCATGCCTTCGTAATCTGTTGAAATTACTTCTGCACTTACTTTGTCTTCTACAATATCGCAAATTGCTTTGTAGTGTTTCATGACATTTTCTTCACCGGCAATGCCTTCTTTAGCCATCAAAGAAGGGTTAGTAGTAACACCATCTAAAATTCCCAAAGCTTGGGCTTCTCTAATTTGATCTAAGTTTGCTGTGTCGATGAAAAATTGCATAAAAAATATATAAGGGTGAAAAATTGATTCAAAAAAAATGGGTAAGCAACTTATATCGCACCGCTACAACCTTTTACCCTTGCTTCCTTCCGAACCTGGGGGAGTTCAAAGGGAGCTGGTCGTATAAGACTTACCCGAGGCAAATATAAAAAAATTAATTTCTAATTGCGGTTTAAGTAAATCAAAATATCTTTGAAAGATGAAAAAACTAAAGTTGGAGGAGTTGGGTAGGGTAGATGTGGCTACTTTTAAGTCAACTACCAAAACCCCAATCGTGATTGTGTTAGATAACATTAGGTCAATGAATAACATTGGTTCGGTGTTCCGCTCGGCAGATGCTTTCGCTGTTGAAGCTGTTTATTTATGTGGCATAACAGCGCAACCTCCACATAGAGAAATTGAAAAAACGGCATTAGGAGCAACGGAATCTGTACAATGGAAATACTTTGAAAGTACCCATTTAGCAATTCAAGATTTAAAGCAAAACAACTATCTAATTGCGTCAATAGAACAAGTTCAAAATAGTGTTTCGTTGGCTAAGTTAGCAGTTGATACGCAAGCAAAATACGCTTTGGTCTTTGGTAATGAGGTGATGGGCGTCGACCAGGAAGTGATAAACCAATCAAATATGTGTATTGAAATCCCTCAATTCGGCACCAAACATTCTTTTAATATTTCGGTAACAGCAGGCATTGTTTTATGGGAGTTCTATAGACAACTCCATAAATAACGCATTTTTTTGTTTATTTTTAAGGTTTAAAACAGCAAGCATTGGCAAAGACGACAGAAGTTAAGGAAACTCCTTTAATGAAGCAATACAACGAAATTAAAGCAAAGCACCCTGGTGCATTATTGCTATTTCGTGTAGGTGATTTTTATGAAACTTTTGGAGAAGATGCCATTAAAACAGCAGATGTATTAGGCATCGTCTTAACTAAGAGAGCCAACGGATCGGCGTCTTTTATAGAATTGGCTGGCTTTCCGCATCATTCCCTGGATTCCTATTTACCTAAATTAGTAAGGGCCGGGTTTAGGGTTGCCATTTGTGACCAATTGGAAGACCCAAAAACCACTAAAACCATTGTAAAAAGAGGAGTAACAGAAATGGTTACACCTGGTGTTTCTTATAGTGATAATATCCTTCAACATAAATCAAATAATTATTTAGCAGCAGTTCATTTTTATGCTGAACAATTAATTGGAATTGCATTTTTAGACATTTCGACAGGCGAGTTTTTAGTTGCACAAGGCAACGCAGATTACATCGATAAACTGATTCAAAGTTTTAAGCCAACAGAAATATTATGCGTTAGGAACCAACAGAAAAAATTATTGCAATTATTTGGCGACTCATTTTATTTCTTCGGTTTAGAAGAATGGATATTTGCGAAAGATTATGCATCAGAAACTTTAATCAAGCACTTTCAAACCAATGGTTTGAAGGGTTTTGGAATAGAACAATTAGATGCAGCAATTATTGCTGCGGGAGCTGCATTACATTATATTTACGACACACAACACCATCATTTACAACATATTTCTACCATTAGTAGAATTATGGAAGAGCAATATGTTTGGCTTGACCGATTCACGATTCGAAACTTAGAATTAGTTCAAGCCAATAACGAAAACGCAAAGTCTTTGTTAAGCGTTTTAGATTATACTAATAGTTCGATGGGGGCAAGGTTATTGCGTAAATGGATTTTATTACCTCTGAAAGATAAGCAGGCTATAGAAAAAAGGCACGCTTTGGTTGAGTTGCTACAAAAGGAAAATGAATTTCATCAGCAATTAGAAGAACAAATAAAAAACATTGGTGACTTAGAAAGGTTAATTGCAAAAGTAGCTTTACAAAAAGTTAACCCACGTGAATTAATACAACTTTCAAGATCATTGCAAGCCATTGCAGAAATTAAAAATTTAGCAGCTGCAATTTCAGAAGAAAGTATACAACTATTAGCTGAACAATTAGATCCATGTATCGCGTTAATAGATAAAATTAACCAAACGATACAACCTGAGCCTCCAGCATTATTAATTAAAGGAAATGTAATAGCAACAGGTGTTTCGGAAGAACTAGACGAATTAAGAAAGATTGCGTTTAGTGGTAAAGATTACCTATTAGCCATTCAAAAAAGAGAATCAGAAAAAACAGGTATTTCTTCTTTGAAAGTTGCATTCAATAGTGTCTTTGGATATTACTTAGAGGTAACACATGTGCACAAAGATAAAGTACCAACTGATTGGATTCGTAAACAAACATTGGTCAATGCGGAAAGGTACATTACCCCCGAATTAAAAGAATACGAAGAAAAAATTATTGGCGCAGAAGAGAAAATTTCAGCCATTGAATTTCAATTGTATCAAGAATTAATATCGTCTATGTTGCAATACATACAAGCAATACAGACCGATGCGCAATTAATTGCTTTTTTAGATGTAATTTGTTCTTTTGCTTTTACTGCGGCTAAAAACGACTATGTTAAACCTTTATTAACAGACGACACCTCATTGTTAATTACAGAAGGCAGACACCCAGTTATAGAACATACCTTAGCCATTGGTGAAAGTTATATTCCAAATGATATTAATTTGAATCCTTTGGAGCAACAAATGATCATGATAACTGGGCCAAATATGTCTGGTAAGTCGGCCATATTAAGACAAACGGGCTTAATTGTGCTAATGGCTCAGATTGGTTCTTTTGTGCCCGCAAAAGCTTTAAAAATGGGCGTGGTAGATAAAATATTTACAAGGGTAGGAGCGTCAGATAATATATCAACAGGTGAGTCAACATTCATGGTTGAAATGAACGAAACGGCCAGCATCTTAAATAATTTATCCAATAGAAGTTTAGTATTGTTAGATGAAATTGGTCGTGGCACGAGTACCTACGATGGCATCTCTATCGCTTGGGCAATCGCAGAATTTATTCATAACCACCCAACAGTTTTAGCCAAAACATTATTCGCTACTCATTACCATGAGCTAAACGAAATGGCCCAAACTTTTACAAGAATTAAAAACTACCATGTGTCTATTAAAGAGATGGACCATAAAATTATTTTCTTGCGTAAATTATTACCTGGAGGTAGCGAGCATAGCTTTGGAATTCATGTAGCTAAAATGGCTGGAATGCCTAATAGTGTGCTTAAATCTGCTAATGTTATGTTGAAAAAACTAGAAGAACAAAGAGGCACTTCAGCAGATATAAAATCAGTGTTGAAAAAAGCAAAAGCCAATTCTTCGTCCGAATTTCAACTCAACATGTTTTCGATAGATGACCCTGTTTTAAAAGAAATCAGAGATAATTTAAATGGTTTAGATGTGAATGCGTTAACACCAGTTGAAGCTTTGTTGAAATTAGACGCTATTCAGAAATTATTGAAAAGCTAATGAATTCTTTTGAACTCAGTTTCGAAGCATATTTACAGCAGCAGCATTATGATTTTGATTTGATACAATCAACTCCAGATAGCCCCAAAATATTTCAATTAAAAAATATTCCGTTACAAATTGAACTCATCACAAACGATCAAATAGCTACCGAATTGCAAGCTATAGGCATGCAAAAAATGTTGCTCAGTGGCATCCAAAGTAAAGTTAAGCGAATTCAGCTGTTTCAATACCAATGGGAGTTTAAGCGCGCTATTATTGAAAGTAGGTTACTTTCATTGATGGGTTTAAACCAGAAAATTCATGGCCGTAAATGTAAAATTGCTAGAGTAGATAAAACAATAGCAAGTGTTTTTTTAAACGAAAATCATTTACAAGGATATTGCACTGCACGTTATCATTTCGCATTGTTACTAGCAGATGAAATTGTTGCCATGGCTACATTTTCTGCAGCCAGATTATTAAATAAAAGGGAAGTACCAGTTCGCTCTTTCGAATTGTTAAGATTCGCAAGTAAAAAAGAATTTACAGTAGTTGGCGGTTTAACTAAATTGCTTCATCATTTTCAGGAATTGCAAAAAATGGATGAGCTTATGACCTATACAGATATAGCATTTGCAGGCAATAGCTATTTTAAAGAACTGGGTTTTGAATTACACAG
Organism: Sphingobacteriaceae bacterium; assembly: GCA_024645045.1. Taxonomy (GTDB): domain Bacteria; phylum Bacteroidota; class Bacteroidia; order Sphingobacteriales; family Sphingobacteriaceae; genus CAIKLP01. Next base: position 20,011 of record JAHEGO010000006.1, on the reverse strand, counting down.
TATTAAAAATCCAATGCCTCTTTATTTGAATGAAAACGGAGAGATTCAACATCCAAAAAAAAACCTGGACTTACCAACAGGCATCCAGGTTTTTCATTTAGGAAGTATTAAGTCTATTAAAAAATTTCTTTAATTACTTCAACAATTTTTTCAATTCGTTGTCTAAGTCTTCGCCTCTTAAATTTTTAGCAACAATTATTCCATTGCCATCTATTAAAAAATTCTGAGGAATAAAAGAAACGCCATAAGCTGCTGCGGCACTAGAATACCATCCTTTTAAATCGGAAACATGGTTTTCCCAAACTAATTTATCTTTAGCAATAGCGGCCACCCAAGGTTCTTTGTTTTTGTCTAATGATACACTGTAAATTTCAAACCCCTTTGCATTTTTAAATTTCGAATTTTTAAAAGTAGCGTAGGTTTTAATCAAATTCGGGTTTTCCATGCGACAAGGTCCACACCATGATGCCCAAAAGTCTAGTAAAACAACTTTTCCTTTGATTGAAGAAAGCGCAATTTCTTTTCCTTCTGGATTTGCATATTTCAGGTCAACAAATTTGTTTCCAACTTCTGTTCCTTCGCTTTGTGCAAATGAAATGCTATTCAATCCTAATAAAACCAATAGCGTAAAAAATATTTTTTTCATGTGTTTAATTTATACAGTTTGATAATGGTCTTCAATAATTTTACCTCTTTCACATTTGATAATTCTTGATGGAAATTTCTCAATCATGCGATAGTCATGCGTAGCCATCACCACGGCGGTTCCCATTTTAGAAATCTTTAATAATAAATTCATAATTTCTACAGAAGAATCAGGGTCTAGGTTTCCTGTTGGTTCGTCTGCTAAAATTACTTCAGGATGATTGATCATCGCTCGGGCTATTACCACCCTTTGTTGTTCACCACCTGATAATTGATGTGGCATTTTATGATTCTTTCCAGCTAATCCTACTTCGTTGATAACTTCTTCCGTTCTTGCCGCAATCATTTTAGGATCATCCCATCCAGTTGCACTCATGACAAATTTCAAATTATCTTCTACTGAACGGTCGGTTAATAATTGAAAATCTTGAAAAACGATGCCCATTTTTCTTCTCATGTATGGCACTTCTTTTTCTTTGATGCTTGTCAAAGAGAATCCTACTACATGTCCATTTCCTTGACTTATTTTCAAATCGCCATAAATGGTTTTAAGTAAACTGCTTTTTCCGCTGCCTGTTTGGCCAATAAGGAACACAAATTCTCCTTTATTGATAGCTAAAGTTACGCCAGAAAGCACCAAATGATCTTGTTGAAAAACATTGATGTCTTGAAGTTGGATAATCGGGTTATTGGTCTCCATTGAGTTCTAATTTTTGAATAACACCAAAAGGGATGGTTTTTATGAGTTCGTTTAAGTATTCGGTATGCGCAGCAAGCCCACATTTTTCAATAGATTTTTCAGGTCTATCTACTCTAAAATAGGCTAGAAGCGTGAATTGTTCATCACGAAGTTGAATATAATCCGGGATTTTTGCGATCCCTTTTACTTTTATTATGTACAAAAAGCCTCCTTTGTTTGAAATTGTAATTTCGTCAATTTCTATTATATTTGCGCATCTCTATTTAAACAAAAATAGGGTATTATAATTAGTAATAAAACAATTCTTACTAATTATTTTTAGCATTTAAAACGCATTCAAAATAACAGATATGAAAACTTTTCAAATTAAATTGTTTTTAGCAGCTTTTGCACTTACCGCTTTCTTTTCGAGTTGTAATTCGCTTAAGTCTATGAAAACCAAATCTAACACCATTAGTTACGAGGCTAAACCAAGTCCTCTAGAAGTTAGGGGTGATAGTATTGATGTTTTGGTAACAGGTAAAATTCCTGCAAAATATTTTGATAAAAAAACAAGTATTAGTTTAAATCCAAGTATCAATTACAACGGAACAGCTACAAAGTTAAAACCTGCATTTATTAAAGGTGAATTGGTTGTAGATGTAAAAGGTGCAACTATTAGTAAATTAACTGGTGGTACATTTACTTATACAGACCGTGTAGCTTATAACGATAAAATGGCTGATGCTACTTTAGTTTTCGATTTAATTGCAACTAAAGGTAAAAAATGCTTGTCTTTTGGAAGTGTAGAATTAGCTAAAGGAACTTTAACTACTGCCTATTCAATCAATACAACCGATGTGGCAATGTTAGCAGCTGATAACTTCCAAAAAGTTGTTCCAGTTGAGCAAAAAGGACAAATTTTATTCAATATAGATGATGCATCAATTTCAGCTAAACAAAAGAAATCTGCAGACATCAAAGCTTTTGAAAGTTTTGTAAAATCAGGTAACCAATTAACTGGTATCAGCATTTCGTCTTATGCATCTCCTGATGGAGAATTAAGAAGAAACGATCAATTATCAATTAATCGTACAGATGCAACCTATGAGTTCTTATTGTCTTGGTTAAAGAAAAAAGGCGTTAAACAAGTAAATGATAGTTCGTTTTATAAAAAATCTGCAACTGCCGAAGATTGGGACGGTTTAAAACAAGCTGCTGCAAATTCTGACTTAGCAGATCGTGACCAAATTATCAGCATTGTTTCTACAGTTGCAGATCCAATTGAAAGAGAAAACGCGATTAAAAAATTAAAATCATATCAAAAATTAGCAAATAAGTTATTGCCAACCTTAAGAAGATCTGAAGTAACTTTAATTGCAACAGCTAAGCGTAAATCAGATGCTGAAATTAGTGTTGAAGCAGCTAAAGAAACACCTACTTTAACGATTGAAGAATTGTTGTATGCATCAACTTTAACAACTGATGAAGCCGTTAAATTGACAATTTACAATAAAGCTAATGCTGCTTTCCCTGCAGATTGGAGACCGATTGCGAATATTGCTTATACTTATTTAAATCAAGGTTCAAAAGCCGATGACGCAATTGTATTATTAAACAAAGCTGCATCATTAGATAAAGACAATGCAATTATTTACCACAACCTTGGTGTAGCATATGCGCAGAAACATGATTATGTAAATGCAGAAAGAAATTATTTATTAGCTAAATCTTTTGGTGCTCAAAACAATTTAAACTTAGGTAACTTGAAAATTCGCCAAGGAGATTACAATGCAGCATTATCATATTATGGATCTGTAAATTCATGTTCATACAATGCAGCACTAGCAGCAACCTTAGCGGGTAATTATGATCAAGCATTGAAGAGTTTAGATTGCGCTCAACAAAATGCAAGTGTATATTATTTAAGGGCTGTAATTGCAGCAAGAACTAATAAATTAGATAATTTAACTACAAACTTATCACGTGCAATTTTAGAAGATCAATCTTTAAAAGCTAAAGCCGTTAAAGATTTAGAGTTCAAGAAATATGCAGAAACTGATGCTTTCAAAGTAGCAGTCAGATAATTAAATCTAACAAATTAAAATAGCCAATTAATTAAATTAATTGGCTATTTTTTTTAGGAAAGAAATGGTATTAACGTCATCCGCATAATCGGTCCATCCAGGCTGTTGTGTTTCACCAAAACCAACCAATTGGCAGGTTGTGTTAATTTTTAGGTGAGAAGCAATACATTGTATTTTGTCTTTCTCTAATTCGATTTTTGATTGAAGCGAATCTAAATCTTCATAATATTCGTAATGCAAAACAGATATTGCGGCTAAAAGCGAATCGCTTTCTTTTAGTAGTAAAAATCCATTATCTAAATGTTTTACGCCGTTCACCAACAAAAGTGATTTTTGAAAGTCATAATTGTTATGGTATTTATGAAAATCTGCAATGCGATGGTAACTTTCTAAATGATCTAATAAATAGGTTAAATCATAATTTTTTGGGATGTAAATTTTAGAGACATTTCTACAACCTAAACCAAAATAATTAAATATGTCATTCCCTAAAGCTACTATTTCTTCAGGGCTTTCGTTGCCTTCTAATATGGCAATGCTATTTCTATTTTTCCTAATAATATTTGGTTTTTGTCCAAAATAATATTCAAAATACCTAGCCGAATTATCGCTACCAGTAGCAATAACTGCATCTACCTCATTTAGCTTTTCTGGATAATAAATTTGATTTTTTAAAGCAGGAGCTATTTCAATTAGCTTATTAAGTAAAAATGGAATTAGTTTTTGATCTTGAGAAGATAATTTAATATGTGCCTCATGACCAGTTATCAAGACCGATATAATATCATGAAATCCGACCATTGGAATATTCCCAGCTAATACCAATCCGATTTTCTTGCGCTCATTTAATGCAGTGAATTTCTCCCTTTGCATCCATCCGTTCAATTTATCGGTATTTAATAATTTCGCCCAAGAATCAATGGCTAAAGTCATGTTTTCTTTACTAAACCATGGGTTATAATTAGCAGCATTATTTATTTGACTCACTAAATCTTCATCCTTATGAGTTAAATACAATCCTAATTCGTTTAATGCAGCGATTATTTCCATTTTTTATATTTTATTTTGAAATTCTGAAATCAAAAAAAGCACTTTATTGTTATATTTGCGAGGCTGAAATTAAGAAATAAGATACAAATGGCTATTATTATTACCGAAGAATGTATTAATTGTGGGGCTTGCGAACCAGAATGCCCAAATAATGCGATATATGATGCAGGCGCTGCCTGGAAATTCTCTGAAGGAACTAGCCTAAAAGGCTTAATTGATTTTGGTGATGGTCATACGATGGATGCGGATGCAGCTCAAAATGCAATTTCAGACGAAGTTTATTACATCGTTCCAGACAAATGTACTGAATGTGTTGGTTTTCACGATGAACCTCAGTGTGCTGCTGTTTGTCCAGTTGATTGTTGCATTGATGATGAAAATGTAAGAGAAACTAAGGACGAATTATTAGCAAAGAAAACTTGGTTACACCAAGAGTAAATCTAATTATACATTTCCATGAGCAGACAATTTGCGATCATCACTTTAAGCGTAGTTCCTGTTCGTGCTGAACCTGCTGATTCCGCTGAACAAGTAACACAAATTTTATTTGGTGAATCCGTTGAAGTTTTAGAAAAACTACCCAAGTGGTGGAAGATCCAATGTTTGTGGGATGAATATACCGGTTGGATTGATCCTAAACAATGCAATTTAATTGAAGCCGATGAATTGCTAAATGCTCATGAAATAAATATCGATAGAGTTTCTATGTTATCATCTGGTGCTGGGTTACAAGCAATTAGCATTGGATCAAATTTGCCTGCTTTTAAAGAAAATAATTTAGCAATAAATCAACAACAATATTCATTTACTGGTCAGACCAATTCAGCAAAATATTTTAATCAGTTTAATATAATTTCGTTAGCTAAATTGTTTTTGTTAACGCCTTACCAATGGGGAGGTCGTTCAATTTTTGGAATAGACTGTTCTGGATTTACCCAAGTAGTATATAAGATTATTGGTTGTGCTATTCCTAGAGATGCCAAGGATCAAGCTTTGCATGGTGAAACCATTAATTTTGTAGATGAATTGACAGCAGGTGATTTGGTTTTTTTTGACAACGAAGACGGTAAAATTATACATGTTGGTATCGCGTTAGGAGAGGGACAAATTATTCATGCTTCAGGTCAAGTTCGAATAGACCAATTAGACCACCAAGGGATATTCAATTTAGAAACACAAGCTTATACGCACAAATTAAGATTAATGAAACGCTTGTTTCAAAAGGCATAGCGCTTATTTTAAGCAGTAATTTCCCAAACCTTTAAAATTTTATCATCTCCAACACTTAGCATTGTATTTTCAAAAGGAGTATAACACAATCGGTTAACGGAAAGTTTGTGACCGTTAGTTGAACTATCTATTTTCTGTAATAATTGATAGTTTTTATCATCCCATATTTTTATGTTTTTATCTCTGCTTGCTGATACAATAATTTGTTTTGACGGTATACTCAATAAGTCGTTTATTGCAAATAAATGCGCTGGAATGCTTTGGATTAAACCTTGCCCATTGGTATCCCAAACATTTATTTGTGCATCTCTAGCTCCTGTAATATAATGATGTTGGTTTACATTGTAACAACTTGAAAAGATGGGTAGTGAATGGCCTAATAATGATCTTGGATTTGTTAGGTCGTTTTTATCATATACGTTCAAAAACTGTTCTTTGCCGCCAATTAAACAATCGTTATTGTTCGGATTTAATGTTATTGTTCTAAGTGTATGTTGATTGATTTTATTTTGCTTGATAAGGCTGTAATCTGCTAGAGAATAGCTATTCAGACAACCGTCTTCAGAAACGGAATAAAAATTTTCGCTGTCAGATTGAATAGCGAAAATAGCAGATTGGTGTGCTTTAAAATGAAACACGACTTGTTGACTTTCAAAGTCAAAACCAGCAATATTGCCAAGTCTGTCTCCTGCAATGATTATGTTTGGTTTAGCAATACTATGAAGGCAATATATACTTGACTTCATGTGAAATACAATTTTTAAAAACGTTTTCTTCTTTAAACTCCATTCCACAACTGCGCCTTCGCCTCCAGCAGTAAATACTATATGAGATTTGCTAGAGCCTGCCAATGCGTAGATTGGATGTTTATGACCAATTAAATCGTATGAATGTTTGGCTATTTCCATGAAACATAAATATAGTATATATTTATTATTTTTGAAGCAATGAGATTTAGCAACCCAAATATTTTATTTTCTTTATTAGCAGTATCAATTCCTATTTTGATACACCTATTTAATTTACGAAAGTACAAAAGGGTTTTATTTAGTAATGTTCAACAATTAAAAGAAGTTCAACAAGAAACAATTAAAAAACAAAAGTTAAAGCACATACTTGTTTTGCTTGCACGAATTTTCTTTATTGTTTTTTTAGTCTTTGCCTTTGCAAAACCATATTTACCAATTAATCCAAATACTCCTAAAAGTGGTAATAATAGTGTGTCTATTTATATAGATAATTCTTACAGCATGTCATTGCAAAATGAAAATGGAAACCTGTTGGATCAAGCAAAAATTAAAGCAAAAGAAATTATTACAGCCTATCAATTACAAGATAAATTTCAAATTATTACCAACGATTTTTCTGTTGAAAGTCAGCAAATACTTACTAAAGAGCTTGCTATTAAAGCGGTTGATGAAGTAAAATTATCTGCAAATACTAGAACGATAGATGCAATTATTGCCAGGCAAAATGCTTTATTTTCTACATTCACTTCTGTAAATAAAAACTATTTTTATTTAAGCGATTATCAGAAAAATTTTATTTCTAAAAGGAAAAGTCAATCTTTTGATTCAACTATTTTTTATCGAATGGTTGTGTTTAAACCAAGTGTAATTGAAAATATTTCTATTGATTCAGTTTGGTTTGAAACGCCAATTCATATGGCCAATCAAAAAGAAAAGTTACTTGTTAGAATAACCAATCATGCTGACCATGATTGCAAAGAAATTCCTGTTAAACTACAAATTAATAATATATCTAAGGCGTTGAATTCCATTAGTTTAAATGAAAATTCATCAATTGTAGATACTTTTATTTTTACCAATGATAACGAAGGAGTTCAAAATGCGAAAGTATTTTTAGAGTCAGAACAATTAGCATTTGACGACCAATATTATTTTACATATACCATTGCAAATGCATTACCTGTTCTATTGATAGATGGAAATAAAAACACTTCTCCGTTTATTCAAACTGTTTATCGAACAGAACCATTAATTAAATTAACAACCAATCAATTCGATCAAATTAATTTTTCAATATTTGATTTAACAGAAACAATTATTTTAAACGAACCTATTAATGTTTCAGATGGGTTGGTGCAGGCTTTACAGAAATTCGTTTCGAATGGTAAAAGTTTAATTATTATTCCATCAGAACGTACAAATTTTAATAGTTTAAACCAATTGTTGAATGTATTCCAAATGCCTAATTGCATTGGCATTCAATCGAATACTCAAAATATTAAGTCATTAAATTTAAATGAAAAAACATTTGAAGATGTTTTCACCAAAATAAGCCAAGATGTCAATTTTCCTATAATTAAAAAACACTTTATTTGGAACAGAAATACTACATCATCATTAATGAATTTACAAGATGGCGCTTCCGTTTTACAAAAACAAAAGTTCAAAAAAGGGGATGTATTTTTATTTTCATTTTCGTTAGATCCAACTTTTGGAGATTTCGCAGAACACCCATTAATGGTTCCAATATTTTTGAAAATACCTCAATTGGTTTCGTCAAATCAACCACTAGCGTATGTTGTATCTGGAAAAAATTTGGTGCCAATGAATCGCATTGCTAATCCATTATCCGATCAAAATAAATACAGTTTATCCATTGGTAATCAGTTATGGATTCCTGAATGGAAATTGGTCAATTCGAGCGTTAAATTAGTTATCCCATCAGATGTAAATGAGGCTGGTTGGCTCAGTTTAAAGAATAATCAACAAAGCATCGCATCAATTGCGCTAAATTATAACCGTTCAGAATCAAATTTAAATTACATAACATCCTCAGAATTAGCTAGTTTAAATATAAATAAACTCAAGGTTTATGATGCTACTATACAAAATTTGAAAAATAGCATCTCTCAAGACAGTTTAGGACTTCAATTATGGAAAATATGTGTTATTTTAGCACTGGTATTTTTAGCGTCAGAAGTGCTTATTTTAAGGTTCTTTAGCCGTTTTAATCCATAAATAGGTATTCGGCATTTAAGCTGATTTTCCTCAATAACTTTAAGGCCATTTATAACAATGAAATTAATTTTACAATCGATTACCGTTATCGACCCAAAATCTCCTCATCATTTAAAAGTGGTTGATATTTATATTCAAGATCAAATCATCAAAGAGATTGGAAAAAAGCTAAATGTTTCGGGAGCAAAACTTATAGATTGTAAAGGTCAATATGTTTCAATTGGCTGGTTAGATTTAAATGTTAATTTTTGTGATCCTGGTTTTGAAACCAAAGAAGATATTGAGTCTGGATTAAATGCTGCCGCAAAAGGAGGTTTTGTTGGTGTCGCACTCATGCCGAATACACAACCCGCACTTAAAAGTAAATCTGAAATAGAATACATTAACAATAAAGCGAAAGGTAATGCAGTAAATATATTTCCAATTGGATCCTTATCAGCAAATAGAGAAGGAAAAGATTTAGCAGAAATGTATGATATGAAATTAGCAGGAGCCATCGCATTTTCAGATGGAACAAGAGCTGTTCAGGATGCGGGTTTAATGTCTCGTGCTTTGCTTTATGCTAAAGGTATTGACAGTTTTATCATTGCAAAAGCAGAAGAAAAAAGTATTTCTCAAAATGCTAAAATGAATGAAGGACAAATGAGTACTTTGCTAGGAATGAAGGGGAATCCAACACTTGCAGAAGAGTTAATGGTTTCCCGAGATTTATTTTTAGCAGAATACCAAAATTCAAGAATACACTTTTCATGTATCAGTTCAGCAAAGTCAGTTGAATTGATTAAGGCAGCAAAGAAGAAAGGTTTGCAAGTAACGGCAGATGTCAGTGTAAACAATTTGTATTTCGATGATTCTGCACTTGCAAATTTCGATTCCAATTTCAAACTATCACCACCTTTAAGAACGAAAGAAGACATTAAAGCATTAAAGCAAGGCTTGAAAGAAGGTACCATTGATGCCATTTGTTCTCAACATACGCCAGAAGACTTAGAACATAAACAAGTAGAATTTGAACACGCAAGCGAAGGTATGATTGGTTTGCAAACTGCATTTTCATTGTCGTTGATGTCTTTAGAGAAACAAATGGATATAACAGAGATTATTCTTAAATGGACAGATGCACCTAGAAAAGTGCTAGGTTTAGCAACGCAAACTATAGCTGTTAATCAAGCAGCATCTTTGACGGTTTTTGATCCAAATGCAAAATGGACACTTCAATCAAAAGACATTTTGTCTAAATCAAAAAACACCGCATTGATCAATCAAGAATTAAAAGGAAAAGTAATTTCAATCATCAACAATAACCAGCTAAAATAATATGGATAATTCAATTAAGGATGCTTTAGCTGCTACAATAGCTGGCTTTCAACAAGGAGCGCTAGTGCAAGCCGATGATATTTCAGCAAAAGAAATTTTTGAACAATTAACAACTGTTTTTGAATCGGAAGAAGCATTTATGGATAAAGTTGCAATGCTTGATAAGTGCATTGATGATTTTCCCAAATTCGATCCCATTAGAGAATATTTATTTGACTTATTAATGATTAATTTCTTTGCGGCTGATGCTCTGCAATTAGAAGAAGATTATTTAGAGTCGGAAGAATGGGAAGCAATTGAAGACCAAACCATAGATAGGGGAACGGAAATGCTTAACCTATTGCTTTATATCAAAGAATGTAAAGAAGAAGGTTTAGACCCTGACTTAGATGATTACCTAAAAGAATTTTTATTGGTAGAAGATGATGAGTTTCAAGATGAACATGCAATCTATGAAGACATCATTGCAAACCAAATTTTAATTGATGCGCCTTATTCAGAGATTGCTAGGGTTCAACATACTTTGAATGTGCAATCTGAAATTAAAGAATGGTTTTATCCAATCGTTTCTTTTTTTGCAAGTCCGGCTTACAAAGCAGAAGATTTTTCAGAATACCTTTCTTCAGCTCCAAATAAAGCCCTAGATGCCGCAACATTGGCATCATTGTTAGCCTATTATCATGGAACAGATCGTTTCAATCATTCATTTTTTAATTTATAATTATGGAAAATCAAGCAGTTAAAGAATTTAGAAGCGTTGCTTTAAAATGGGGTATTATTTCAGGACTAGTTTCTGTTTTGTACACAATTTTATTGTACGTGATTGATGCAAAATTATTAGCAAGTGGTACATGGACAAGTTTAAGTATGGTGTTTATCATCACATTTATTGTTTTGTCAGTTAAAGAATTTAGGGCTTCGCAAGAAGGCTATATTAGTTTATCTGAAGCCTTGTTTACGGGGTTTTTCACTTTTGCAATAGGAGCATTAATATCTGGCTTATTTGGTTATGTGTTGATGAATTTTATAGATACTAATTTACCTATCATCATTAAAGATACAGTGATAGAAAATGCAGTAGCGATGATGCAAAAATTTGGTGCTTCTGAAGACGATATTTCAAAAGCATTAGAGCGATTGAATGAACAAGATTACAGCGTTACATTGAAAAGAGTTGGCTTGAACTTTTTAGGAACATCTGCATTTGGATTTGTATTGTCTTTCATTATTGCTGCAATAATGAAAAAGAAAAGACCTGTTTTTGAATAAATAATAGTTAAATGGATATATCAATAGTTATTCCTTTATTGAATGAAGATGAATCGCTTCCAGAATTACATGACTGGATTGTGAGGGTAATGGATGCGAATAAATTCAGCTATGAGTTGATGTTTATTGACGATGGAAGTAAAGATCAATCATGGAATGTGATTGAAGGCTTGCAAGCTAAAAACCCAAATGTAAAGGGTATCAAGTTTCGCAGGAATTATGGTAAATCTGCTGCGTTAAATGTAGGCTTTGAAGCTGCACAAGGAAATGTAGTTTTTACCATGGATGCCGACTTACAAGACAGCCCAGATGAATTACCATTGATGTATCACCGCCTAATAGATGAAAAATTAGATTTAATATCTGGTTGGAAAAAGAAGCGTTACGATCCACTTTCAAAAACCATTCCTACTAAATTATTTAATTGGGCAACTAGAAAAATGTCTGGTATTAACAATCTACATGATTTTAATTGCGGTTTAAAAGCATATCGTAAAGAAGTAGTAAAGAATATAGAGGTGTATGGCGAAATGCACCGATACATTCCAGTTATAGCGAAATGGGCTGGGTTTACTAAAATTGTAGAGCAACCAGTTGAACACCGTGCCAGAAAATACGGTGTTACTAAGTTTGGTTTAAGCAGATTTGTGAATGGATTTTTAGATTTGCTTTCTATCTTTTTTGTTGGGAAATTTCAAAAAAAACCAATGCATTTTTTTGGTACGATTGGCGTATTGTCATTTCTATCAGGAATGTTAATTGCCATATACATCATTGCAGACAAGCTTTATACGATTTATGAAGGTCAACACATTTCTAGAGATGTAACAGCTCAACCGCTGTTTTACATTGCTTTAGTGATGACCATTATTGGCGTACAATTATTTTTAACTGGCTTTATTGCTGAAATGGTAGGTCGTAGTACCCATGATCGCAACAACTATCAAATTGAAAAACATATTTAATTACAATTAACATGAAATACCATTTAGTGTCTGGTGCCTGCGGGTTTGTAGGAAGAAATTTAGTCAAAAGAATTTTAAAGAATAACGAAGATAGAGTCATAATAGTAGATAATTTATCTACAGGAATTCATCCTGATCAATGGTTAACGAACCCAAGTGAATCTGTTAAAGATTTGTCAGTTTATGAAAACGGAAGAGTTTATTTTTTCAATGGTGATTTCAGAACATTATTGAATAAAATGACGGCAAATCAAAATTACATTCAAGAACATTATGGTTTAGCTTTCGACAAGTTCACAGATGTGTTTCACTTTGCAGCCATTGTAGGTGGTCGAGCTAAAATTGATGGTGATCCAATGATGGTAGCAATTGATTTAGCAATTGATGCTGAATTTTTCTATTGGGTTTGTAACCATAAACCTGCAAGGGTAATGTATCCAAGCTCTTCAGCTGCATATCCTATCGATTTACAATCTGATACAGATTTCGTTGCTTTAAAAGAAAGCGATATCGACTTTGATCATAATTTAGGAAAACCTGACATGACTTACGGTTGGTCAAAATTAACAGGCGAATACTTGGCTAGAATTGCTGCAAAATATTACGGCATTTCGGTTGCATGTGTGCGTCCGTTTTCTGGTTATGGCGAAGACCAAGATTTAACTTATCCAATTCCAGCAATTGCTTTAAGAGCTGCTAAAAAAGAGGATCCATTTGAAGTATGGGGTTCTGGTAAGCAAGGTAGAGATTTCGTTCACATCGATGATTGTATTGATGCAATCTTTTTAGCGATGGATAATATTACAGATGGTTCAGCAATCAATATTGGTGCTGGTAGATTATATTCTTTCTTAGAAATTATTGATGTATTTGCAGGTTTTGCAGGGTATCAACCAACTATCAAACCATTGCTAGATAAGCCAGTTGGAGTACATGCCAGACATTCTGATATGACTTATGTATTAGAAAAATATGGTTGGACTCCAAAAATTTCTTTAGCGGAAGGTTTGAGAAGAGTTTATGATAAAGCCGTTGAAAATAGTAAAAAGTAAAATTATACTATTTGAAAATGTCGACTGAAAAAATAGTACTCTTTGGACCTGGACCTCAATTTAAAGGAGGAATAGCAAATTACAATACTTCGTTAGCTAAGGCATTAGATGCGCTTGGACATGAAGTACACATTGTGTCATGGACGCAACAATACCCAGCTATCATTCCAAGAGATTTTATTGATAGAAGTTCTAAAGCAGATCAATTAGCTGGAACGAATATTAAAATCACTTATATTACTAATTATAATAATCCAGCAACTTGGGCTGAAACTGTTAATTTCATTGCAAATTTACAGCCGTCTAAAGTTATTTTTCAATGGGCAATAGCTATTCAAGGTTTACCCATGGGATACATCGCTAGAGGATTAAAAAAACACAACATCGAAGTAATTTTTGATTTGCACTTAGTCGTTCAAAAAGAAGCAAGTTCTATTGATAAACTATTTACAAAATATGGATTAAGTGTAGCGAATACATACATAACACATTCTTATCAAACGGTGGAGGAGTTGAAACATGCTTTTCCAAAAATGAAAGTTACCGTTAACGAAACAGGCATAAGGGCAAAAGATCAATCAAGAACAGTGATTAAATTATATCATCCAATTTATGATATGTTTAAACCACAAGCAGATTTTGACATTGCAACAAAAAAAGCAAGTTTAAATTTAGCGCCAAAAGTCTTGTTGTTTTTTGGTTTTATTAGGAAATACAAGGGTTTACATCAAGTAATTGAATCTTTTGCAGCAGTTGCAAAACAGAGAGATGATGTTTCGCTGCTAATAGTTGGTGAATCTTTTTGGCAAACTTTAGATCAAAACAAATGGAGTACGCGTATTAAAAAAACATTGTTTAATACTGCAAAATCTATTTTCTTGAATAATACCGATAACGAACAAGATTATCGACCATTGGAATTAATTGAAAAATACCAATTGCAAAATAGGGTAGCAGTTGTCAATGAATTTGTACCAAATGAAAAAGTACATGAGTATTTTCAAATAGCAGATGCTATATTATTATACTACCTAAATGCCACACCTTCTGGCGTAGAATCCATTAGTTATAATTTTGATTTACCTGTTTTAGCAACTAAAGTTGGACATTTTCCAGAAACCATCAAACATGGCTATAATGGCTATTTAGCTGAAGATAGAGATATTCAATCGATGGCAAATGAAATGATCCACATGTTAGATCAACCAATAGATCGAAAAAATGTGACTGAAACAGCTAAGCATTTAAGCTGGGAAAATTATGCAAAAGCAATTTTAAACAACTAACATGATCAAAGCAATTTTTTCAACTGCATTTCATTTAACCAAAAAAAACATCATTGTATTAATTGGTGTATTTTTAAGTATCGTGCTGTTGTCTTTTCTATCTGGTTTATTAGGTGCATTATTACAAAAACAATTGATAGCATCTTTGATCTATAATATTTTTTCGTTGTTTTTAAATATATTTATTACCGTTACAACAATTAAGTTGGCTTTTGCAATTATTGATGAAAAAAACTTAGCTTTTCACTCCATCAAACCTAATAAAATTGAGGCTTTGAAGATTGTAAGGGCAAGTTTCTATTTAATTTTACTAGTCATGGCTTTGATGTTTCTAACGGTTGGCTTTTTGGAAATCATAGGAGTTATTGACCAAAGTTTTACTGCTTTTTTTGATGCTGTATCGAAAAACCCATCCGAAATTTTTAACGATAGTTTTGTGCATTTAGCATATATATTTGCCGTTCTTTTATTAATTATTTTACCAACTTTATTGGTTTATGTAAGACTTGGTTTTGTCAATTATTTAATCATTGACAAGCAATTTGAGGTAGGAAATGCTTTCATGTTAAGTTATCAATTAACCAAAGGTAAATTAGGCTTTATTGTGTTATTATATTTAGCCATTTTAGCTTTAAACATCATAGGTTTAGCCTTTTTATTAGTTGGTGTTTTATTTACCATTCCAATGTCTTTTCTAATCATTGCACTGGCTTATCGTTACCTATTTCCAATTATCATAGTGGAGGATAACAATTTTGGAGTTTAGCAGAAATATGAAATCTTTTTTTGCAAAAATATACGCTGCTATACTGACTAGAAAATTGCAAAAGCAACAACTGCATGCTGTTCAAATTCAAAATCAAATACTTTTAGATCTATTAATAAAAGCGAAAGAAACGCAATTTGGTAAGGCGCATAATTTTGAAAATATTAAATCTTATGAAGCTTATCAAAGGGCTGTTCCTGTTAGGGATTATGAAGATTTTCAGGTTCCTTACATGCAAGATTTAATTGCAGGAAAATCAGATGTATTATGGCCAGGAAAGCCAATTTATTTTTGTAAAACTTCTGGAACAACATCGGGTGTAAAGTATATTCCAATCACCAAAGATTCTATGCAACATCACATCGATGCTGCAAAAATGGCACTGCTTTGTTATATCCAAGAAACAGGAAAAGCCGACTTCTTAAAAGGGAAATTAATTTTTTTACAAGGAAGTCCTTTGCTTGAACAGAAATCCGGGATAGCCACTGGAAGGCTATCTGGCATTGTGGCTCACCATGTTCCGGCTTACTTACAAAAAAATAGATTGCCATCGTTTGATACAAATTGTATCGAAGATTGGGAGTCGAAATTAGACGCAATTGTGGAGGAAACAATTGATCAAAACATGACGCTTATTTCTGGAATTCCACCTTGGGTACAAATGTATTTTGATAAATTAATTGAAAGGTCAAATACACAAAAAATAAAAGACATCTTTAAAAACTTTTCATTGTTTGTATATGGAGGCGTAAACTTTGAACCTTACCGTGCAAAAATTGAGCAAAGCATTGGAAAGAAAATCGATACAATCGAAACATATCCTGCATCTGAAGGTTTCATTGCATTTCAAGATAGCCAAACAGCAGACGGTTTATTGTTAAATATAAATGCCGGTATATTCTTTGAATTTATTCCAGTTGAGAACTATTTCGATGAAAATCCCAAAAGATTGACCTTAGCTGAAATAGCACTTAATCAGAATTATGCTATCGTGTTAACTACGAATGCTGGCCTTTGGTCTTATAGTATTGGTGATACGATTAAATTTGTAAGTAAGGCTCCTTATCGCATTAAAGTTACGGGTCGAATTAAACATTTTATTTCGGCATTTGGAGAACATGTAATTGGTGAAGAAGTAGAATATGCTTTAATGACTGCAGCTAAAGAAATAGGATTAGCTATTTCAGAATTTACAGTGGCACCACAAGTAAACCCAATAGACAGTGGGCTTCCATACCATGAATGGTTTATAGAAACAGCCGAAAACATACCCAACCTTTCTGCTTTTGAACAAAGAGTGGATGAGCTGTTGCAAGAAAAAAATGTATATTACAAAGACCTAATTCAAGGTAAAGTATTGAGAAGGTTAAGGATAAATATTTTACCAAAAGGTACTTTTGTTAATTATATGAAAAAGGAAGGTAAACTAGGTGGTCAAAATAAAGTGCCTAGGTTATCAAATGATAGAAAAATTGCAGATCAATTAATTGTATGATAAATTCAGAAAATAAAAAACACATTGCAATTCTTGGATCTACTGGTTCTATTGGAACACAGGCATTAGAAGTGGTAGCAGCTAATCCACATTTATTTAAAGTGGAAGTATTAACCGCTCATCATAACGCAATTCTATTAGCTGAGCAAGCTATCAAGTTTGATGTGAATGCAGTCGTAATTACAGATGAAAATCAATATGCATGGTTAAAGGATAAATTAGCAGGAACCGATATTAAAGTTTTTGCTGGAGAACAAGCATTATCCGAAGTGGTTACTTTCTCCAATTTAAATATAGTTTTGACAGCCTTAGTGGGCTATGCTGGTTTAAAACCAACCATTGCAGCCATTAAGGCTAAGAAGCACATTGCGCTTGCAAATAAAGAAACATTGGTGGTAGCCGGTGATTTAATCACAGCATTAGCAGAACAATATGATGTAAGAATTTTACCTGTAGATTCAGAACATTCTGCCATATTTCAATGTTTGGCTGGAGAATGGCATAATAAAATTGAAAAGATTTATTTAACAGCATCCGGCGGACCTTTTAGGGGAATGGATCGTTCTGCATTAATGAATAAAACCAAAGCCGAGGCATTGAAACACCCCAACTGGACAATGGGTGCAAAAATCACCATCGATTCTGCATCCCTAATGAATAAAGGCTTAGAAGTAATTGAAGCTAAATGGCTTTTTAATTTAAAGCCAGAACAGATTGATGTTATTGTACATCCGCAATCAATTATTCATTCTATTGTTCAATTTGATGATGGCTCAATGAAAGCACAAATGGGTTTGCCAGATATGAAGTTGCCTATACAATATGCATTAACTTATCCGCAAAGAACCATTACTGATTTCCCTCGTTTCGATTTTTTAAATTATCCTACATTGAGTTTTGAAAAAGCAGATACTGCTACTTTTCAAAATTTGGCTTTGGCTTTTGATGCAATGAAAAAAGGTGGAAATATGCCATGCATATTGAATGCCGCAAATGAAGAGGTTGTTGCTGCTTTCTTAAATGACCAAATTGGGTTTTTAGAAATGTCTGATGCCATTGCAGATTGTATGCAAAAAATTACATTTATTGAGCGCCCAAATTACGAGGACTATGTAGCTACCGATACAGAAAGCCGTATATTTACACGCAATTGGATTTTGAATAAAAATAAATAATACTTTATATGAATGGACTGATCATGGCTGCGCAATTAATCGCAGGCCTTTCAATTTTAGTAGTCTTACACGAGTTAGGTCACTTTTTAGCTGCTCGTGCTTTTGGAATCAAAGTCGAAAAATTTTATTTGTTTTTTGATGCTTGGGGTTTTAAATTATTTAGCATAAAAGTTGGCGAAACAGAATACGGAATTGGATGGCTTCCTCTTGGAGGCTACGTGAAAATTGCTGGAATGATTGATGAATCAATGGATGTAGAGGCGATGAAAGCTCCTGCTGAACCTTGGGAGTTTAGATCAAAACCGGCTTGGCAAAGATTGATTGTAATGATTGGCGGTGTGGTTGTAAATGTAATTTTAGGGATATTTATTTTTTGGATGTTGACCTTTAAATATGGTGATACTTATATTCCAAATGAACAAGCTAAAAACGGGATTGTTGCTTACGAATTGGCAAATGAAATAGGTTTAAAATCTGGTGATAAAATTTTAAGCATCAATCAAAAGCCTTTAGTAAAATTCTCTGATATGTGGAGTTCTGCTGTATTAATGGGAAATGCAGTCATCGAATTCGATAGAGCAGGGCAAACACAACAAATTACCATTCCAACAAATTTCATCGAAAAATTATCTGAAAAAGGTAGAACTAATTTCATTGATGATTTTCCAAGAGTGGAGAATAAAGTTGATAGTTTAATTGCAGATGGAAGTGCTGCAAAAGCAGGCATGCAAGTAGGTGACGTGATTTTAACTGTCAATGATTCTGCTGCACAATTCATGGATCAATTGAAACCAATTGTTGTGAAAAATGCTGGTAAATCAATAGATGTTATCGTATTAAGAGGCGACGAAAAATTGAACTTAACAGTAAATGTAAGTAAAGAGGGAACCATCGGATTTTTTCCAAAGAAAGATTTTGAATTGAAAAACATTCAATATGGTTTTGTTTCGGCATTGCCAATTGGCGCTTCAAAAGCTTGGTCTACATTAACAGATAACGTTAAAGGCTTAGGCAAAGTAGTTAGGGGTGAAGTAGCTGCAAATAAAGCAGTTCAAGGCCCTATTGGTATTGCGGCAATTTATGGTGCTACTTTTAATTGGATTAAATTTTGGACATTAACTGCTATTCTTTCAATGATTTTAGCATTCATGAATATTTTGCCAATACCAGCATTAGATGGAGGACATTGTGTTTTCTTAATTATTGAATCTATTATTGGAAGGCCTTTAAGTGATAAATTTATGGAACGTGCGCAAATGGTAGGTTTTGTAATTTTGATTAGTTTAATGGTGTTTGCTTTCGGAAACGATCTTTGGAAAATATTTTCAAAATAAAAAAATGAACTATTTTGAATTTTATGAAATTCCTGTTTCTTTTTTAGCTGATGAAAAAATCATCAAGCAACGCTATTATTTAAACAGTAAAAAATTTCACCCTGATTTTTTCATCAACGAATCTCCAGAGAAACAAGCAGAAGTTTTACAATTATCTACATTTAATAATGAAGCCTATAGGTTATTTACTGACTTTGATAAAAGGGTAGAATATGTATTAACATTAACAGGACAAATTTCAGTTACAGAAAAACATGTTTTATCTCCTGTTTTTTTGATGGAAATGATGGATATCAATGAACAAATTTCAGATTTGAGTACTGATAACCCCGAGGCTATAAATACAATGTTTCAGACCATAGCAGGTCTCGAATCAGACTTAAATAACTATTTGCAAGAGAGTTGCGCTAAGTTTGATGCCCTTTCTTCTGTTGAAAACAGCGACATTTTAGCAGATATAAAAGATGCATTTTACAGAAAAAAATATTTGTTGCGAATTAAAGATAGTTTGAATAAGTTTGCATCCTGAATTAGCAAGTAATTTAGAAATGTCAAGAATGCCCAGCTGGCGGAATTGGTAGACGCGCTGGTCTCAAACACCTGTGGGAAACCGTGCCGGTTCGACTCCGGCGCTGGGTACAAAAAAAGCCTCTGAATTTTCAGAGGCTTTTTTT
>JAHEGO010000029.1 GCA_024645045.1 Sphingobacteriaceae bacterium | reverse complement strand
AATAAGATTTTCGGATATGGATTTATTTATAGAATGAATAAAAAGTTTTTCAAATTATAAGAGATGAATCCAATTGTAAAATACTTTACAGGAGAAAGACTTGAGAGTTTCTTGTTTTTAGGTTTAGGGCTTTTAGGGGTAGCCTTAGCAGTAATATGCCTTTCTATTGCTAAAACATCTTTTATGAAAGGAATAGCAATTCCCTTTATTTTGGTTGCTGCTTTAGAAATCATAGTTGGCCTAACGTTAATTTATCGTAGCCCAAAAGATATTATAAGAGTGGAAACATATCTGTCGAAAAAAACTGAAATGATTCAAACAGAAGAAATTCCAAGAATGGAAAAAGTCATGCGAAATTTTGTAATTTTCAGATACACTGAAATCACTTTAATAATCATAGGTGTTATTCTTATGTATGGAGCTAGGCAAAATTCACTGTGGAATGGGATTGAAATGGGTTTGTTTATTCAATCAAGTACCGTCTTACTGCTAGATATCTTTGCAGAACGACGAGGAGAAGTTTATCTAGCTTATTTAAGGACTATAGTGGAAAATTGAAAAAAGTTTAAGAAGTTCCACCCTTCAGTTTCCTAATAGTTACATACTCAATCATCGGGAAATAGCTGCAACTTTCGTCAATTAGGGGAGCAACAAAATCAAGGGTTTATGAAGTTAATACTTTGTAAACCCTTTTTTCTTGCAAAAAAATTGCAAAAACTTTAAGAAGAAAAATGAAAAATAATGAAGAGGAATGAAAATTCCTCGCGAATTTATTTTTTAGAATGAGTTGTTTAGTTGGAGGTCTAGATATTTCCTAAACATTTGATACCAGTTCCTTGCCTGGCGGCAGACAGGGATTTTGGTCGGAGCGACAAGATTAATATGTTAATGTCTGTCTCGGCAAAAGACGAGGTAGGCATTGGACAATTATTTACACGAAGTGTAATACTCAATAACTGCCTCGTTTTAAAACGAGGCAGAAGAGGATATTCGTATAGCCACATCAAAAAGGCGACACAGGTAAACCCCAAAAAGCCTATTCTCCAACGCAGGAGATGATTTTCGTCAGAAATATAAAAATTCTTAAAAAAATTGCAGGAGTGAATAAAATTCAACTACCTTTGTGAGCGAACACTTACTTACTTTTATGAAAATCATTTATAAAGAGGAACTTGAAAATGAAAAACAATAAATTCACAGACAGACAAATAGAAATAATGGAAGCCGCCACTTTGCGGATTGACCAATATGGCATACAAGAATTGACAATAAAAAACTTAGCTGCAGATTTAGGACTTTCTGAGGCTGCATTATACCGACATTTTAAAAGTAAAAAAGATATTATGCTGGGACTTTTGTCCTATTTTATTTTTGAAATGAAAGAGCGAATTGCAACAATAATCTCTAAAGAGGATAACACGCCATCAGAACAATTAAAAGAAATTTTTGCTTCTCAGTTAAAAACATTTTTAATGAAACCGGCTATTGTAAGCGTAATTTTTTCGGAAGGTATATTTCAATTTAATAAAGACCTTAGTGAGAAGGTTTCTACTATGATGGAACTGATGCAAACTCAAATTGGTGCTATCATAAAGAAAGGTCAAGACGAAGGAACTTACTTTGAATTAATCGGTTCGGCAACTATTTCAACTATTATTATGGGCAGTATGCGTATGACAGTATTAAAATGGAAATTATCGGGGCATAAATCAAACTTAATTAAAGATGGAAACACTGTATTAAAAGGACTTTTAAAAATGATAGAAAAATGAAAAAAGCACTTCCCTATTTATTAGCAACAATCTTAACTGGATTTGGTCTGCTTACTTTGTTTCTTAGCTCCTCTGTGATATTCGATTTATTTGGTATCAGAGCAAAAGAAGGCAACTACGTTTTATTTATTGTTTGGTCAAATTTTATCAGTAGTATTCTTTATCTTATTGCCTCTTATGGCTTTGTTACATCTAAAAGATGGACAGCTAAACTTTTAGGAGTTTCTACCATAATTTTAATTACTGCTCTTATTGGTTTATTTTATCATATCAACTCAGGCGGTATTTATGAAACAAAAACCATCGGTGCAATGATTTTTAGAATTTCTGTAACAATGGTATTTGCTGCACTTGCATATTTCACTATCACAAAAAGGAATAATTAAAATATTTTGACTTATGAAGTTAGTAAACATTCACAAACAAACACTACTCCTACTATTCATTTTAATAGGATTTCAAGCAGCACAAGCACAAGTATGTTCGCTGCAACAGTGTATTGACACAGCACAGGTTAACAACAAAAACCTGCAAATGAGTAGAAATAATATTTCTATTGGTGAGCAAAAAGAGAAAGAAGCTAAAGTCAATTTGATACCGAAGGTAACAGCCAATGCGGATTACAAGTATTTTACCAATTTGCCATACCAGCTAATGCCATTATCAACATTTAATCCGACAGCTCCTGAAGGTCAGTTTAAAGAAGCTCAATTTGGCGTTCCGCATAACATCAATGCAAACTTACAATTTTCAATGCCTTTGTATAATCCGCAAGTTTACGGTGCCATTCTAACTACTAAAATAGCTTCGGAATTGACCGAATTACAATACAAAAAAACCGAAGAGCAAATCTATTTTGAAATCTCAAATCTATATTACAATGCTCAAATTTTGCATCATCAATTAGCTTTTATTGACAGCAACTTGGCAAACGCTACTCGACTTTTAAAAAATATGCAATTGCTCAATGAACAATTGCTTGCCAAAGGAGTAGATGTAAGTAAGGTAAAATTACAGGTTGCACAATTAACTACACAAAAAGAAAGCTTAAACAGTAAATACGAGCAAGTTTTAAATGCGTTGAAATTTGCGATGGGTGTTTCAATCGAACAAAATCTACAAATTGAGCCAAACATTCAATATCAAAACGCAAATGAATATACACCTTCATCAATTTTAGATATTCGTATCATAAAAACTCAAAACCGCTTATTGTCGAGTGAATTAAGCACGTTAAACAAATCAAGGTTTTTACCTTCAATAAATCTTATTGGAATGTATGGAACAACAGGTTTTGGATATGACAAGCAACCGAATGATTTTCTAAAATTCTATCCTATTGGTTTTGCAGGTATTCAACTCTCTTATCCACTATTTAACGGAACGGTTACACAACGAAAAATTAATCAGAAAATATTTGAACTTCAAAACAATGAACTTCAATTTGGATTACTTACCGAACAAAATAATATGCAGGTTAAAAATGCAAAAATGCAAAAAGAAGTCGCTAAAAAAACGGTAGAAACAACAACAGAACAAATCCAATTGGCTCAAACAATTTATGAGCAAACGATAATTCAACAGAAACAAGGAACAGCAAGTTTAACAGATGTTTTGCTTGCGGACAATGCTTTACGTGAAGCACAACAAACATATCTGTCTGCTGTAATTGAATATCTAAAAGCAGATTTAGAACTTAAAAAACTAACTGGTAATATTTCAACAACTAAATAATTATTACAATGAATACAAAAACGTCAATCTTAAAAAAGGCATTATACATTATTATACCATTGGTATTGATTGCCATCGTAGTAATCAAGTTGAAAAACAACAAAGAAATTACACAAAGTAAAGTTTATCAATACGATAAAGAACAAGCTATAAATGTTCAGGCAGACACCTTGCAAATTGAAAATGTGAATGCCGAAATTTCTCGTTCTGGAACATTTGAACCTAACAAGGAAACTAAAATAAGTGCCGAAATACAAGGAAAGATAAATGATGTTTTAGTTGACGTAGGAAGCTATGTGAATAAAGGGCAAGCATTAATTCAGTTGGATAATTCATTATTGAAATTGCAACTGCAAACCATTGAAATGCAAATTGAAGGTTTGGAAGCGGATGTAAATCGCTATATGATTTTAGCTAAAGCAGATGCAATCCAAGGTGTTCAATTAGAAAAATCCATATTGGGATTGAAATCTGCAAAAGTGCAGAAAGCTACTTTAGTAGAACAAATAAATAAAACAACTATCAAATCCCCTTTCACTGGAGTAGTTACTGCAAAACTTAGTGAAGAAGGGGCATTTGCAGCACCCGGAGTTCCATTGCTTCAAATAACGGACATTACAAATTTAAAATTCACAGTAAATGTTCCCGAAAATGATTTAAGTCAATTCAAATTAAATCAAAGCTATTCTCTATCAGTAGATGCTTATTCTGAAATTTCATTAGCGGGTAAAGCTACAATGATAGGTAGTAAAGCCAATATGGGAAGTATTTTCCCTGTTCAGTTTTCGGTAAATAACACATCAGATATTAAAATAAAATCAGGAATGTTTGGTAAAGTGAATTTAAAAAATGACACACAAGAAAAAGGAATTATTATTTCGTCCTCTTCTATAGTTGGCTCTGAAAGTCAACCACAAGTTTACATTATAAAAAATGGTAAAGCAATCTTGCAAAACATTAAAATTTCTAAAAAGATACAGAACAAATCTGTTGTGTCAAACGGTTTAAAAACAGGTGATGTAATTGTATCGAATGGATTTATAAATCTTTTTGACGGTGCAAATGTAACTGTTAAATAAAATCAGCGAAATATGAATATTACAGAAATATCAATCAAACGTCCTTCGCTGATAATAGTGCTTTTCAGCGTATTTACATTATTAGGATTTATCGGGTATAAAAATTTAAGTTACGAGTTAATGCCCGACTTTAACCAGCCTGTGGTTGTAATTAAAACTGTTTACCCTGGTGCCGAACCCAACGAAGTAGAAACATCCGTTTCACGAAAAATAGAGGATGCCTTATCCAACTTGGAAGGCGTAGATTATTTGGTAACAAAGTCATTACCTAATGCCTCTATCATCATTGCCAATCTGAAATACGGAACAGATTTAGATAAAACAATGCAAGATGCTCAACGCTATATAGACAATATCCGCAAAGATTTACCGCAAGACATTTTAAGTCCTGTGATGAGTAAAGTTTCGCCAAATGATTTGCCGATAATGTCCATCAGTGCAACAAGTAATTTGTCTGCCCCTGAGTTTTATCAAAAAATGAAAGATGATTATCTGCCACAAATTCAACAAATAAAAGGCGTTGCAGAGATTACCGTTTTAGGTGGTGAGGAAAGAGAAATACAAGTAAAAATAAATCAAGACAAATTGAAATTGTATAAAATTTCAATGGTTCAGGTTGTTGAAGCAATTAATCGCTCTGGCTTAGACTTACCTGCTGGAAAGGTGCAAACCGAAAAAGAGAGAAATTCAGTTCGTTTAACTGGAAAATTCGCGTCTATTGAGGATATTAAAAATGTTCAGGTGGCATTGCCTGTAATGGGAAGTCCTGTTTATATAAAAGATGTGGCAGATGTAATTGACGGTGTAAAAGAAACGACTTCCATCAGTCGCTACAACGGCAAAAACGGTATTGGGTTAATGTTAAAAAAACAAGGTGATGCAAACGCTGTAGATGTTTCAAAAGCCGTTCGAGAAAAATTTCAATCCATCGAACAACAAAATACCAGTTCGGGTGTAAAATTTATTATTGCAGACGATAGCACCGATAACACGATTGCAGCCGTTAACTCCGTTGTTTTTGATTTAATCTTAGCGGTGTTATTGGTATCGTTAGTAATGCTATTATTTCTTAGAAGTTTTAGAAATTCACTAATCGTTTTGATTGCCATTCCTACATCTTTAGTTACCGCCTTTGCAGTAATGTGGCTTTTGGGTTACACATTAAACTTAATGACCTTGCTTGCAATGTCTTTAATCATTGGTATTTTGGTAGATGACGCTACCGTAGTTTTAGAAAACATTCAGAAGCACTTAGATAGAGGAAAAGACAAACGATCTGCTGCAATGGATGGCAGAATGGAAATTGGCTTTGCTGCATTGTCAATCACATTGGTTGACGTTGTGGTATTTTTACCAATTCTATTTTTGCAAGTATTTGTTGCCGATATGCTCAAGCAGTTTTCGGTTGTGGTAGTAACTTCTACACTCACCAGTTTATTGGTTGGTTTTACACTTACACCTTGGTTGGCTTCAAGAATTGGAAAGAAAGAAGATTTACAACCAACTAATTTTTTTAATCGCTTTTTGCTTTGGTTTGAACATCAATTAGAAAAATTCACCAATTGGTATGGCAGACAATTAGAATGGGTTTTGAGCCATAAATTAATTTTTACAGGAATTGTTTTGTTACTTTTTGTAATGACTTTAGGCATTATGAAACAAGGTATTATTGGTAAAGAATTAATTTCAACAGGCGACCAAGGAAAGTTCAGAATGGCTTTAGAGTTTGACAAATCCACTTCCATTCAGCAAAATAACTTAATTGCTCAAAAAATTGAAACCTACATTATTCAACAACCCGAAGTAGCAACCGTATTCAGCAACATTGGCGGTCCAAGCACAGGTATTGGAAGTTTGGGTGTTGGTTCTGCAAACAAAACAGAATTTACAATTCAATTAAAATCAAAAAAGGAACTTAAAAATGTGCCGACAGAAACATTTATGAAAAAAATTCGTGAGGATTTGAAAACAAAATTTCCAAGTATAAATTATTCAATGGCAGCTTTAGGTTTAATACCTCGTTCTGCACCAATTGAAATCACTTTGAGCGGAAGTAATTTGGATTTAGTGATGCAAAGCGGAAATGACCTAAAAGCAATTATTGAAAAAATTCCCGGCGCTGATAATGTTCGCTTATCCGTTGAAGCAGGAAGTCCCGAATACAAAATTATTCCCGACAAGGATAAAATGCAGCGATTAGGCTTAACAACGGCATATCTTGGAATAAACCTGAGAACGGCTTTTACAGGAAACGATGATGCCACACTTACCGATAACGGAACAGAATACCCAGTGAGAATTTGGTTGGATGAATTTAGCCGACAAAATTTTGAAGATGTTCAACAACTTTCCATTATTAACCCAATGGGATTAGCAGTTGAAGTTTCGCAATTTGCAATCGTTGAGCAAGACAATTCTCCGTCCTTGTTAGAAAGAAAAGACCGACAAGCAGCCGTTACATTGACTTCTGATGCTTTAGGCAGACCATCAGGAACGGTAGCAGACGATGTAGTAGCTTATCTCAAAGAAAATCCGTTACCAAACGGAATACAGATGACTTGGGGTAGCGACATCAAAAGACAGAATGATAGTTTCGGTGCATTAGGTTCAGTTTTGCTCATTTCTTTTTTGTTGATTTACCTTATTATGGTAGCACTTTATGACAGTTTTGTTTATCCATTTGTAGTATTGTTTTCTATTCCTGTAGCAGCAATTGGGGCATTTTTTGCATTGAATTTGTCGTTAAGCAATTTGAGTTTATTCGCTCTATTGGGTTTAATTATGTTGATGGGATTGGTAGTAAAAAACGCAATTCTAATTGTGGATTTCACCAATCAATTAAAAGCAGAAGGCAAACATTTCAAAGAAGCATTAATCATTGCAGGAAAAGGTCGTATGCGACCAATTCTAATGACAACGCTTTCAATGGTTGTCGGTATGCTCCCTATCGCAATGGCGACAGGAACGGCAGCCGAATGGAAAAACGGATTGGCTTGGGTTATTATTGGCGGACTTCTTTCCTCTTTAATCTTGACAGTATTTTTAGTGCCTATGGTTTATTATTTAGTGGACACAGCGAAGGAAAAATTAAACCATAATACAAAATAACTGAAATGAAAATAGCAATCATAACACTAATCGCATTTAGGTTATCACTTAAACTTTATTCATTTACCAATCCTAATGCAGAAACATATTCTTTAACCATAGAGGTGAAAAATTTACGGAATGCAAAGGGAATAGTTCAGTTCGCATTGTATAACAAAGACGGCTCTATTCCAGATGAAGATTATGAGAATTATTACAAAATATTAAAAGGAGAAATTGTGAATGGTTCATATCTGTTTAATAAGGTTTTCAAATGATTTTGATTGCTATCAAACTTGAAGATACATTATTCTAGCTAAATCAATTAATACCTTTTATTTTTTGTTGGTTATTGCAGTAAGCCTTACAGAAATGTGAGGCTTTTTTTATTTCAAATCTTTCACAAACCAGAAATCGGTTTGAGGTGTTGAACCTAGCGGAAAATCATTTTCAATGCCTGTATTTAAAAATCCATGTTTTTCATAAAACCCACGCGCACGAAAGTTGTATTCCCAAACAGACAAATATATTTTTTCGAATCCATGGTTGCGCGCGAATTGAATTGCAAAATCCATTAGCTGATTCGCCACTCCTTTGCCATGATATTCATTTAACACATATAATCTGACAAGCTCAATACATTTTAGACTTTTAAAATTTTCTAATGGACAAGCATGTTTAGCATTGATACGCAAATAACCTTTAACAATACCCTCCTCTTCACAAAAAAAGAAATTGTCGGTTTGGTCTTGTAACTCAAAGCTAACCTGCTCTGTGTTGAAATACCTTTCTAGTACGCTAAGCATATCTTCTTTTGTACAAGTATTTCCAAAAGTGTCGTCAAATGTTTTTCTACCTATGCTTTGCAATAACGAAACATCATTCAAATTTCCACGTCGAATCATAATTAAAGATATTAAATTTAATTTATTAGCACCGTAACTTTCCCCCTACTTCTAAATAAAATGTCTAGTCAAATATATAAAATCTTGTTAAAGCTGTTTGCATAATGAAATAATTACATTATCAGATTAATTACTACTTTTATAATTAATTGATATTAAAAAAATGAAAAAGATGACCTGCAAACAGCTCGGAGGAGCATGCGACACTGAATTTTACGGTGAAACGTTTGAAGAAATTGCATCTCAAAGTAAAAAACATGGAATGGAAATGTTTCAAGAAAAAGACACCGCACATATAGATGCGATGAATGAAATGCAAAAACAGATGAAAACCCCTTCGGATTTTACGACCTGGTATGAAAGTAAAAAGCAAGAATTTAATAGCTTAAATAATATTTAACTTATTATAACCCTAATTGTAGGAAACTTAATTAGTTTATTAAAGTTACATATCTCATTGTAATTGTTTTCGTAATATTGAAAGCCTTACAGAAATGTGATGCTTTTTTTTATAATAAAAAAAATTCTATATGATTAAATTCGCATATACAATCCTTTATGTCGAGGATGTAAATAAAAGCATTCAATTCTATGAACAGGCATTTGGGTTCAGTAAAAAATTCATTTCACCTGATAATTCCTATGGTGAAATAATTTCAGGCACTACAACTCTTTCCTTTGCTTCAAAAGAATTGGCTTTATCAAATTTAAAAGATGGCTTTATACAAAGCAGCTTAAACACAAAACCATTTGGAATTGAAATTGGATTCACAACCGATGATGTACTTGGAACTATAAAAAAAGCAATAGAAAATGGAGCAAAATTATATGCAGAACCAAAAGAAAAACCATGGGGACAAATAGTTGGATACGTAAGAGATTTTGATGGTTTTTTAATAGAGATTTGCACACCCGTAATTTAACCAATTAATAAATTTACACTAACTTCAAAGCAATATTCTTTTGAGTTAATTAAATTATTAAAAATATATTTTAAATTAGAAATACTTTAATCTTTTAAATTATGGCTAACCAAATCTTTATTAACCTTGCAGTGAAAGAC
>JAHEGO010000005.1 GCA_024645045.1 Sphingobacteriaceae bacterium | reverse complement strand
TCTCCATTGATGTGAAATACGTAAACTCTCCTCGTTGCTAATTGCTGTTCTTTCATTTTTTAGTCCCATAAATCCATCAGCACTTTGCGCCCATTTTAAAATAATATAAGGTCTCTGTTTCAGATGATATGTAAAGAATCTTTTATTTATTGAAAGACATTCCTTTTCTAGAAATGGATAATGAACAGTTATACCCGCATCTTTTAATTTTTGAATTCCTTTACCATTGACGGCATCAAATGGATCTTGACAACCAATTACAACGTGTTTCAATTGGTATTTAATCAATAAATCCACACATGGTGGTGTTTTACCAAAATGGCTACAAGGCTCTAGGCTCACATAAATTGTGGATTCAGCTAATATCTCGTTTACATTTAGAGGGTATTTTGCAATTACTTGATTGATGGCGTTGACTTCTGCATGCGCTTGGCCATATGCTTCGTGAAAACCTTCTGCTATAATTTCTCCATTATAAACAATTACAGCACCAACCATTGGGTTAGGACTTGTTTTACCTAAACCCATGGCAGCTAACGCCAAAGCGCGTTCCATAAATTTACTTTCAGGAATCATCCTGTAAAAATAGCTTTTTTTATTAGTTTTGAATATGTTTTCAAAGATAAGAACAGTCAAAGAAGCCTATCAAAACTTCAAATTATTCATTTCCAAGGTATATGAACCAACAGAAGCTGAATCCATTACTGCCATGGTTTTTAAAGAAATATTAGGTTATGACCGTATCAAACTAATTTTAAATGAAACTGAATTATTATCCGCTGCTCTTTTTGAACAAATAGATTTCATTGCTTTTCAATTAATTCAACATAAACCCATTCAATATATTTTAGGTTATACCTATTTCCATGATTTAAAAATATCAGTAAATGAACATGTATTGATTCCTCGACCTGAAACTGAAGAGATCATTGATTACATTTTAGCTAATCATGATAATCGAATAATGGATGTTTTAGACATTGGAACAGGATCTGGATGTATTCCAATTGCATTAAAACACCAACGAGCAAACTGGAGCATTTCCGCCATCGATATTTCAGCTGAAGCCTTAAAAACAGCTCAATCCAATGCTAAAAAATACAATCTACAAATGGAATTTATATTAGCGGATGTTTTTGAATTTCAACCAAACGGTAAGTTTGATCTTATTGTTAGTAATCCACCATATGTTTTGGAATCAGAAAAATTGCAAATGCAACAAAATGTATTAGCTTTTGAACCAGCTCTTGCATTGTTTGTCCCTGATCAAAAGCCATTGAAATATTACGAAAGAATTGTTTCCATTGCAGCGCAACATTTAAATGCAAATGGAAAGTTGTATTTAGAAATTAATGAATCTTTTGCAACAGAAACTGCTCAATTATTAGCACAATTTACTTTTGAAAACATTCAAATAATTCAAGATTTTAAAGGTAAAAATCGTTTAGTTTTAGGAACAAAAAATTAATTTTCTCCACGTTTTCGTTTATTTCTAGGGTGAAATTCCACTATGGTTTCTCTTAAATAACTTCGATCTAAATGGGTGTAAATTTCAGTTGTAGTAATGGATTCATGCCCTAACATTTCTTGAACAGCCCTTAAATCGGCTCCACCTTCCACTAAATGCGTGGCAAATGAATGTCTAAAAGTATGTGGGCTAATGGTTTTATGAATACCAGCTTTAATAACCAATGCTTTGATAATATTAAACACCATTACTCTGCTTAATTTACTTCCGCGTCTATTCAAGAATAAATAATCTTCTTGTCCTTTTTTTATGGTCAAATGATTTCGAATTTCATTTCTATAAATATCAATCATCTTTTTAGCTTGTGGCCCAATCGGAACATATCTTTCTTTATCACCTTTACCAGTAACTTTTAGAAAATCAATGTTCAATTGTAAGTTTGATATTTTTAAATTAATTAATTCAGAAACACGTAAACCACATGCATATAATGTTTCCATCATTGCCTTGTTTCTAGCCCCTTCAGGCTTACTTAAGTCTATTGCGTCTATAAGTGTGTTAATTTCTTCTATTGAAAGCGTATCGGGGAGCTTTCGGCCTATTTTAGGGGCTTCAACTAAAGCAGCTGGATCTATAGAAATGATGTCTTCTAAATTTAAAAACTTATAAAATGCTTTAATTCCTGATAAAATACGAGATTGTGAACTTGCAGTCATGCCTAATTCGTTGATCCATACCAAAAAATCTTTTATATCTTTGCTGGTAACAGCGATCGGACTTGTTTTTTGGTTGTTTGCATCAAAATATTGCGTTAATTTATCAATATCATGAATGTATGCATCAATAGAATTTACAGAAAGAGACCGCTCTAATTGTAGGTATGATTTAAAACTTTTTTTAGCAGAATTCCAATCCATAATTTATGAAAATTTGCATCATCAACGGACCCAATTTAAATCTTCTTGGTAAAAGAGAAACCACAATATACGGAGAAAAACCTTTTGAAGATTATTACGAACAAATAAAAATTGATTTTCCGGCAATTGAATTCGACTATTTTCAAAGTAATGTAGAAGGAGAGTTGATCAACAAAATTCAAGAAGTAGGCTATCAAGTCGATGGAATTATTTTGAATGCAGGTGGTTATACGCATACATCTGTTGCCCTTGCTGATACTATATCAGCAATAGAAACACCAGTTATTGAAGTTCATATTAGCAATATATATGCTAGAGAAGCATATAGACATGAGTCTTTAACTGCAAAAAAATGTATTGGAATTATCGCAGGTTTTGGGTTTAAAAGTTACACTTTAGCAATTGAATATTTATTATCTGAAAAAATTTCTGACTGATAAATCTGAAAATTTTTTCTTCTTTAAAATGTAATAATCATATACAATACTTCTTTTGTATTGACCCGATTTATTGCTTTTCTTAAATAATTTAAGTAATTCTTTTCTCTTCTGAATACACTTTCCTTGATTGATCAAGAAATCATAGTGTGCCCTATTTATTGCAAAAGCATGTTTGAATTTGCCAGATAATAGGAACTTAAGTAATGCCACTAAATCTAATACATGTCTAATAAATAACAGTCCAAATGCAGTGTGAAGTGGAATGTTTTTTCTTAGTGTATATAGACTATTGCGGAAGTTTAGAAAGGTTTTTTGCGGACTAGTTTCTGTTAATGTACCACCACCTAAATGATAAACAGTAGATTCATGAGAAGCCATAATTTTATAGCCCATATTTTTTAATCTCCAACACAAATCTATTTCTTCCATGTGTGCAAAGAAATCTTTATCAAATCCTCCGGCTAGTTTAAACAAATCAGCACGAATAAAGAATGCCGCACCAGAAGCCCAAAATACTTCTTCTGTTTTTTCATATTGAAGTTCATCTTTTTCCAATGTTTCAAATATTCTACCTCTACAAAATGGGTAACCTAAAACATCTATATAACCACCTGCAGCTCCAGCATATTCGTAACTTTCAGGAGATTTAAAACTTAATAATTTAGGTTGGCACACAGCAATTTGACGGTCATTTTCCATTAATTGAATAATTGGATCAATCCAATTATCGGTAACTGCAACATCTGAGTTTAATAACACAAAATACTCGTAATTTAAATTAGCTAACGCAGTATTATAACCCGCAGCAAATCCTAAATTTTCTTGATTTTTGATAATTTGTACTTGAGGAAAATGCGTATTTGTCCAAGCTATAGATTCATCAGTTGAAGCATTATCAGCAAGTATAATAGTTGTTGGAGCAGGTGTATGTTTGACCACATTAGGCAAAAATTCACTTAATAATTTTTGTCCATTCCAATTCAAAATGACTACAGCAACAGAGGGTCTATTGTTCATGATAGCTTAAATTTTTCTATATTTTCTATGGATGGTTGGTGTTTCCATCGCCTATGAGACCACAACCAATCTGCTGGATTTTCGTTGATGATATCTTCTAAAAATCTCACATGTTTTTCAGTAATCTCGTATAATGCTGTTTCCTTTGTATGCTCACAAATGGGTACAATTTCCATTTGGTAATAACCTCTTTTAACTCTATTTACTTTTAAAAATAATACAACTGCATCAAATTGTTTAGCTAATTTTTCTGTCCCTAAAAATACAGCTGTGGGTTGATTAAGGAATTTAGTCCAGTAAGCAGAATCAGTATCTGCAGGTGTTTGATCAGAAATTATACCCAAAGTGTAGGTATCATTTCTTTTGGAAATTAAAGTTCGAGCAACATCATTCATAGCCAAAGGCAACATGCCAAATTTCGACCTGAATTGAAAATAATATTGATCGAATTGAGGATTTGTTAATGGCTTATAAATTCCAATTGATTGACCTGGGTACATTAAACACCAAGCAAATGCAGGCCATTCCCAGTTAGCATAATGACCTTGCATTGCAAAAATCTTTTTATTGCTTGCATATAATTGATCAACATATTCCGAATTAATAATTTGAACATGCTCTTTTATATCTTTTGCTGTAATACTGGTAGATTTAATAGTTTCGATAATTGTATCACATAGATTTCTGTAAAAATCTTGCTCTATTACCTTTAATTCACTTGCAGATTTATCTGGAAATGATTTGATTAAATTTTGTCTGACAACTTTTTTGCGATATCCTAAAAGCTTATAAACCAATAAATACAAAATATCTGAAATCCAATACAAAAACCAAAAAGGTAATTTTGCAATTACTTTTAATAGGAGTATAGCAAAATTTGAAAAAAATTTAGTCATTGTAATCAGCATCTAATTTGTCTCCGAAACTATCATTAGAGTTAGGTTCTACTTCATCTGGATTGTTTTTCATAGACCTAGATAAAATTTTGTATTTCCATTGTGGATCATATCTTTCACCATATAAATCAGAGTGAAGCAATACCATTTCATTTTTTAAATTATCTGGACTAAAAAACACGAATCGCTTGTTAGTAAAATTTCCTATTTTATAATAATGCCAAATTTCATATGGATATGCTTTTACATTCATATCACTATTCCTAATTACATTAGGCGCTCCATATTTTAAGTAAACGTAACCTCTGTCTGTATCGTATCCTTTGGTAATTTTTGAAGAATAAGTATTATTAACCTTTTTTACTTCATTTTCATATTTAGACCAAGCATTCACAGCATCTGCAGGGTTTCTTTTAGTCCAAAAATAAACTAAAAATTGCTTCATTTGGTTCAACTCTAAATTCGCCATCAATGTTCTTTCATAAGCCAATTCATTTTGTGTTGAAATTGGTTTCAAACAAGCAATATGTTCTTTCATTTGTGACAAATTATAATTTGCAGCAAATGAATTATTAATTTCTAAACTGGTAACCTTTTCTAAATCTTTACCTAACGATTTATTACTTCTTTGAAAATAACATTTTTTTGAAGCGATCACTTCATTCATCTTATTTCTCAATTCAATCACAAGGTTATAGTTTCCACTTTGTAAATCTGTTATATCAAATTCGCCTAAATTTACAATGACATTTTTTGCTGTTACTTTTTGTTGTTGAATGAATGAATTAAGTTTAGCGCCACCATCAAATTCGATATAATAAGACAGCAAAAACTGCTCATTTGGAGCTAATTTCTGTGTATTATATATTTCATTATAAAATTTTAATTGGTGAATATTTGTAGGATAGAAGTTGTCAACCATTGGAATTAGGGTATAGCCATTCCTATTATAAACACTATTACTTTGGTCTTTTGAGTAAGATTCTAACAAAGCAATATCTGAGAAATTAATAAGCGCATCTGGGAAATCTATATTAAAATTTTCCTTTAATGAAACTTTATTTTGAACATCATTGTTGTCCTGCAGCGATAAACTTATGGTATAATTACCGTTTGCTAAAGGATATCTCCTTTGATCTATAAATTGAAATTGTGTTTGATTGGTATCGGTTACCAAAGTAGAAAGCAAGTTGTAATTTTCTTCACTTTTTAATTCATTTTCCATTAAATAAAAACGGACTTGAACTTTAACACTGGCTTGATATTTACCAGAGCTTAACTTAGTGAAATTAACAGAACTGGCAAGAATGGAAATATTTGTTTCAATATAGGGTTTACCGTCTGGCGTATTGAATGTATAATATGAAAAATTGGCTTTTAACTTTTTAGCATAGCCTGAATTTGCCAATGTTAATATGAATATAAATAAGAGTAATCGCGTAATTGCTTTCATAAATTAATAAAGAATAAAGCCTGAAATTAGCCAAGATTTCTCTATAAATCCTAAAAAAATGCATTATTTTCGATTTTTCAATTTAAATACAATAAATTAAGTAAAAATCATGCAATTAAATTATTTGCCAAGTATTCAACAATATTGTGTTTTTGCTAAAAAAGATACTATTAATTTAAATATTGAAGAATATTATGATAGAAGGACCGATAGAAATAGAACACTTATTGCTTCGGCTAACGGCCCATTATTATTGGTAATTCCAACTGCAAAATTAGCACCAGAAGTAAGGTTTTATAAAGATATTAAAATAGCATATGAAGAACCTTGGCAAAAAAGACATTGGAAAAGTTTAGAAGCAGGTTATAGAAGATCACCTTATTTTGAATTTTACGAACATCATTTTCACCCTTTTTATGAAGGTCAAAAGTTCGAATATTTATGGCAATATAATTTAGCATTATTGGAAACAATTAACCAATTGATAAAGATAAAGCCTACTATTATTTTAGATCCGGTAGCAGAAATAACTAATATTCCTAAGCACATTACACCATATACTCAGGTTTTTGAATCCAAAAATGGTTTTATTGAAAATTTAAGTATTTTTGATTTAATAGCTAATAAAGGTCCTGAAAGCACAAATTACTTAAAATCCCAATTATAACACTATGAAAACAAATCAAAAATTGTTGTTATTTCTTTTAGCATGTACCATTACATTTTTTGCATGTTCAAAAGAACAAGTTGACAATGGCCCAAAATACAAAGCGATCAATCGTTATGGTTCTATTTATTTAACAGATAGAAATACGCCTAGAGCATTAGCTGGTCATCCTTTTATCAATACTATAACAGGATTAACATATATTTTAGATACTGCAAAAAAGAGACAAGATAGCGTTGATATCATATATTATTTTGGAAAAGGAAATATATTAAGTGATTCTAATACCATGGCATCACCAGCTTCTTCTGTGTTTTCAAATACCATCACTACAGATAATCCTTGGCCAGAAGTAATTGATTGGACAGTAAGAAATGCAACAAAATTCAAAAATGTTTCAGATTCTGTAACACATGAATTAGTGGATATGGTAGCAAATGATTCAATTTTGCAAAAATATGCTGTAAACCTTACTGAAACTAAAATTAATAAGCTTAAAATAGGTTCAATTATTGCATTTGAAACCATTAAAGGTAAAAAAGGAATATTTGTTGTTGAAAATATTGAAGGTACCAATGCAATTACTCGAGCGATTACCATTGCGATGATTGTTCAACAATAATTAGCATTCAATTATTCAAAAATCCTTATTGTAAACAATAAGGATTTTTTTTTACCATAAAATACGGAATTCTCAATAATCAAGAGTATTTTAGTGGCTTGAAACAAAGAGACGACATATTATTAGATTTAGAAAAGATTGAAGTTCTTTTTGAAGGGCCTGTAGCTGAATTACAAGCCTTCTTAGAAGAATTACATCCAACTGAAATTGCAAATATATTAGAGCTCTTAAAAGAAGAAAAGCGTCATCGGATCATTCATTTATTACCCATTGATATTGCATCAGAAGCCATATCAGAAATGGATCCCGAATCACATCCAGAAAAACTACTGGAAAGTCTGCATTCAGATTTGGTCACCAATATTGTAGAAGAATTGTCATATGACGATGCAACCGATATTGTAAGTCAATTATCTGAATCTAAACGTGATGAAATTTTAGATAGAATTGATGAAGAGGATGCAGCTGAAATTCGCAAGCTGTTAATTTACCCAGAAGATACAGCTGGTGGTTTGATGACCACCGAAATTGTTAAAATTCATTTTTCGTTAACAAAAAAAGAAGCATTAGAAGAAGTAGCACTTCAATCTGAAGAGATTGAAGCATTTTATTCTATTTATGTTGTGGATGATGCTGATCGATTAGTTGGAACAGTTTCCCTTAAAAACTTAATCAAAGCAAAAGCACTTATTCGCATAGACGCACTATATGATGAAGAATTAATTTACGTTGAAACAGACACTGATCAAGAAGAAGTTGCCCAAATGCTTTCACAATATAATTTACCAGGTATTCCTGTAGTAGATAAGAATCGTGTGTTATTGGGTGTAGTTTCTTTTGATGATGTAATCGACGTATTAGAAGAAGAAACAACTGAGGATATCTTAAAGATTGCTAACGTTTCGGATGAAGAGGAGTTGAGTGGTAATTGGAAAGCCGCTATCAGAAGTCGTTTACCTTGGTTAGTAGTCAATATGGCTACTGCTTTTTTGGCAAGTTCTGTAGTATTTATGTTTCAAAATACCATTGCAAAAATTACATTGTTAGCTACATTCATGCCTATTATAGCTGGAATGGGAGGGAATGCAGGTACACAAGCACTGGCGGTAACTATTCGACGCATTTCCTTAAATACCTTACCAGATTCAAAAATATTTCAAACCATTAGTAAAGAATTAATTGTTGGTGTATTCAATGGTTTATTTTTTGGAATTATGGTTGCAATAGTAGCAGTTTTAAATAACCACTCTGCAATGTTAGGTTTAGTTGTGTTTCTTGCAATGCTAGGAAACTTAATTGTTGCGGGTATTACAGGCGCATCTGTTCCAATTTTATTAGAAAAACTGGGCTTTGATCCTGCAGTAGCATCTTCCATTGTATTAACTACTTTTACAGATACAATTGGTTTCTTATTGATTCTTGGTTTAGGATCTTATTTTCTATTATAGAAGAATTAATCTTTTTGAATAGCATTAATTTTCTTTTGCATTTCCATCATCATTCCTGTTAATTTTTCAATGCTGGTATCGTTATCAGGCTCTGGGAAGTTCAAACTAATATATGCTTTAGCTTTCCATATTTCAATAACTTCATCAGCAGAAATGGTATATGGATCATATACTTTGTTGTCAGATTTTAATAAGAGTTGTTTTTGATCTTTTAATTTATTGATTACTCTTTTATAAACGATGCCATCATTTTTAGAAACGACCACATAGGTTTCATTTGATTTAATAGATTTCCAATCATCAATAAATTCACCTACTACAATACTTCCTGGAAAAAGGGGTAACATTGAATCTCCTTTAATTTCAAATGCCCTGAAAGTACCATTTTGTAAAATAGGTAAATGAAATTTTGGTAACTCCTTTACAAATTCAGGATCTGCATATCCATTTAAATAACCGGCACTTGCTTTAACAGGAACAAGTTCAATATTTTCATTATTATCTGAATCTACCGTAATACTTAATACTCTTAAATTTCCTGCTTTTAGTTCATTTTCATTTTGAACACGTTTGGCTTTTTCTTCTAACCATTTTGCTGTTATTCGCTCACTTACCAATTCATCTACTGAAATACCAAAAAAATTAGCAATTTCTTTGATATTTTCCATTTTTGGACTAGCCCTATCTTCTTCATATGCACCAACCATAGACCTTTTAATGCCTATTTCTGTGGCAAATTGCTCTTGAGTTAATCCTTTGTTTTTCCTTAAGAATTTGATGTTTGCGCTAATTTTTTTCATAATTATTTTGCAATTGCTAAAAATGTTAGTATTATTGCTTATAAAATTAGTAATAAATATTTAAAAAACAACTAAAATTTTTAGCTATGGTCTTAAATCAAGAAATTTCTACTCAAAAAACAAACATTCAACAAGAAGTTAAATATTTGTATTTTATTACTAATGCGAATAGAACATCAATAGAAATAGGTATTACAGAAGATATCATTCAATTTTCTAAAAACCACAAAATCAAACCCGATTTGTTTGAAGGATTTACAGAAACCAATAGCCGATTAGTTTATTTTGAAGCATACCATAATACATTTCAAGCCAAAGACCGTCTATTAACTATCAAAAACTGGACAAGAGCTCAAAAAGAGAAATTAATAAGGGCTATCAATCCAGATTGGGTTGATTTAGCTAATACGATTTTAAAAGAACCCATTTTAGGTGTTTCTTTGTTAAAAACGCCAATTATTAAAAATAATCATTTTTTATACAATTAAAAAAAGCGCATTTTCTTCATTACAATTTTGAATTTGTATATTTAAAATAGATACAATTTAATTAATGAAGGTATTTGAAAAAAAATCAGATCAATTAATTTCTTTAAATGCTTTTTATAAAAGACAATTACTTTTCTTTTTATACGCATTTAGTTTGTTGATGTTTTCGCTTTTAATTGGAGTATTAGGCTATAAATTTATTGCACATTTGAATTGGATAGATGCTTTATTAAATGCATCAATGTTATTGGGTGGAATGGGGCCAGTTGATGCATTAAATTCAAATGCAGCTAAAATTTTTGCTTCATTTTATGCAATTTATAG
Source organism: Sphingobacteriaceae bacterium (assembly GCA_024645045.1). Taxonomy (GTDB): domain Bacteria; phylum Bacteroidota; class Bacteroidia; order Sphingobacteriales; family Sphingobacteriaceae; genus CAIKLP01. The sequence goes on along the minus strand of JAHEGO010000005.1, from coordinate 33,995 downwards.
TGGCTTAATAGCGATTGCATCTTTCTCTTTGCTGGCTGCACCACTTTTTCATAGGGTATTTCATCATTTCCATTTAATTGAAGACTAAATATGAGAAATACTTCTTCTCTAGGTTATTTATTAGCTTTTGTGATACCCTTCATTGTTATTATTTCAATAAATTTAGGTGGTTACTATTTTTTTCTTCCAACAATTTTAGTTTTTATAGGATTACCAATATTAGATTATTTAGTTGGAACAGATTCAAGTAATATTGACAAAGAATTTGTTAATCAATATTTACATAATCATTATTTTAAGTTCATCACTTTTGCATGGGTATTGGTTCAAACTGGTGTTTTTATTTACATCTGCTATTTTATAACTGTAAATCAATTGAGCAAATTTGAGTGGATAGGAATTACCCTCTCTACTATGATTTTAAACGGTGGAATAGGTATTACCGTAGCGCATGAACTTGGTCATAAGAAGAATAATTTAGAACGCATACTGGGTAAATTTTTATTAGTTCAAGTATGTTATGGTCACTTTTATATTGAACACAATAGAGGCCACCATGTATATGTTTCAACTCCATCAGACCCTTCATCCGCTAAGAAAAATCAATCTTTGTATGCCTTTTTACCTCAAGCAATTTTCGGTGGAATTAAAAGTGCATGGCATTTAGAATGTCAAAGATTGGCGATCAAGAAACAAGCTGTTTTTTCAATTCATAATGAAGCCATTAGGTTATGGATTTGGAGTTTGTTGCTATTAATTACCATCACAGGCGTTTCATCAATATATATAGGTTATTTCAACTATAGCATATTATTATATATCATTACTAGTAGCCTCTTATCTATATTGATTTTAGAAGGTGTAAATTACATTGAACATTATGGCATTGAACGAAAATTATTGCCCGATGGAAAATATGAAAAAGTAAATCCAACACATAGTTGGAATACAAATCACATCATTAGTAATTTTTTATTATTTCAATTGCAAAGACATTCTGACCATCATATGACAGCCAGCAAGCCTTATCAATTATTGAATCAATATGAAGATAGCCCACAATTACCGAATGGATATCCAGGAATGATTTTACTTGCACTAATTCCTTCTTTATGGTTTAAGTTAATGAACAGCAAATTAAATGACTGGAAAACGTCAAATTAATAAAATGATGAAACAAATAAAAATAGATACTCTATTTACATCTATTCATTTATCTGAACTAAGTGAACAAGAACAAATATTAATAAAAGCCTGCAAAGAAGCTTCAATTAATGCATATGCACCTTATTCGAACTTTCATGTTGGGGCAAGTTTATTAATAGAAGATGGAGAGATTATATTGGGTAACAATCAAGAAAATGCAGCATTTCCTAGTGGATTATGCGCAGAACGTGTTGCATTATTTCATTTCGGGTCAAGAAATTCAAATAAATCAATTAAGGCAATTGCTATTTGTGCTCAAAATTCAAATGGAAAATTTACAGATGATTTTATAGTTCCTTGTGGCGGATGTTTACAGGTAATGAGTGAATTTCAAATGAAACAGAAAGAAAAAATAAAAGTATTGCTATACCGAGCTGACGAAGAAGTAATGTTAGGAGTGGGGATTGAAAATTTCCTACCCTTACAATTTATTTTAAAAAAATAAGGGTAGGAAATTTTGTTTAATAACCTATTGCAACAGCGTTTGTAATATCAGAACCAACGTGTTTTCTTAAAATTTCTTTGTAATCATCTGTACTAGGAAAACCTAAACCACTATCAAAAAATTCATTAAAAGCACTTTGCCAATCACTATTTTTATTGAAAATAAAAGCAAAATTTTCAGAATTTGAACCTGGAATTCTGTGCATTTTTAATGGTTTGCTGTCTTTTTGTAAAGAAGCCCAATAAGTAATGAGGTCTACATATCCGAAATATTTCTCTCCACTACTTATTTTATCAATTACTACTTGAGGTGATTCTACTAATTCAATTTTCAAGTCTGTCCAATAATTTTCTTTGATCTGACTAATTAATTTTTCGTGATTAGAATTCTTAACAATAACAGCGGTTAAACCAGCAAATTCTTTAGAAATACTTCTTACATCAGTTAAACTTAATCTTGAAACACCAGAAATTAAAATGGGTTTATTCTTTAAATAAGGTGATGAAAATTTAACATCTCTAGCTCTATCTGAACTAACCGTTACTGAACCAGCCCCAATAGAAGTAGTTTTCTTATTCTTTACATTTTCATAAAACTTAGCAAAATCATCGTAAGCCTCGTATTTAATTGTTAATTCGATACCTTTTTTATTGTATAACCAATCTGAAAAAGCTTTAATTAAATCAATTTCGATACCTGTTAATTCACCTTTATCATTAGTATATGAATATGGGTAATTGTTGAAATAGGCTACGGTTAAATTGCCTTTTTTACTTGACCATGCATTAGCATAGGTTTCAACTTGTGCATTTGCAACTATATTCGAGAACAAAAATATAGCACATAAAAAGAGTATTTTTTTCATAATTGACATTGATTTTATGGATCATTTAAATATACTCAAGCTGAATTAAAAATCAAAAAAATCGCTTCATTTCTTGCGCTTAAAAACCTTATTTAGATAGATTATAAACACATTTTGGCTTTATAAGTAAGATTAAATAGAAATGTAAAACAATTATTACCTTCATTTATCCTGAAATAGCAATATATTAGCAGCATATATCAAATTATATTTATGTTGAAAAAACTAATTGTATTGCTTACTGTATCTGGAATTGGATTAGTAGCAAAAGCCCAAGAAAAGTTACCAGATAACTTTTTTATGAAAAAGTTGAACAATGGTATGGAAATTTTAGTCATCGAAGATGCAAATGTACCATTAGCAACCATTGAAATATGTGTTAAAAATGGAGCTTATACTGAAGATCCTGAATACAATGGTTTGAGCCATTTATATGAACATATGTTTTTCAAAGCCAATAAAACATATCCTTCTCAAAAAGCATTTTTAGATCGTGTGAATGAACTAGGAATTTCTTTTAATGGTACTACTTCTGATGAAAGAGTAAATTATTTCTTCACTTTAAGTAAAGATAAATTATCGGAAGGAATTGATTTTATGAATAGCGCAATACGTTATCCACTATTTGATACAGCCGAAATGAGAAGAGAAAATCCTGTAGTTGCAGGTGAGTTTCAAAGAGCAGAATCGAATCCGTTTTTTGCTTTAATGGATAGAAGTAACAGAGAGGTTTGGCAAGATAATTACAGCAGAAAAAACCCAATTGGTGATTATAAAATTATTTATTCAGCAACTACTGAAAAAATGAATGTCATTAAAAATAAATATTACTGGCCTAATAACTCATTGTTAGCCGTATGTGGTGATGTAGATCATCAAAAAGTTTTTGATGAAATTGAAAAGAAAATGGGAGATTGGCAACCATCTGGATTTGATCCTTTTGAAAAATATCCAATTCCGTCATTTAAGCCTATTGAATATGCTAAACAATTTGTAGTTGAATCGCCAAACGCACAAGTACCAGTGTTTATGCTGACTTACCAAGGTCCAGATACAAGAAACGATATTAAATCTACTTACGCTGCAGACATTTTTTCTACAATTCTTCAACAAAAAAATGTGAAGTTGTATAAAGAATTAGTTGAAACAGGTTTAGCTTTTCAAGTTCAAGTTGGCTATCAATCTGCTAAATATGTAGGTCCAATTCAAATTTTCATGGTACCAAATCCAAGAAAAATTAAAGAAGCATATGATGTACTATGGAAAAATATCAATGCTTGGGATGCTGATGATTACTTCACAGATGAGCAATTACAAACTGCAAAAGACCAAATGGCTGTTTCAGAAGCATACAGTATGGAAAAACCATCTCAATTTATACATGGAGTAACCTTCTGGTGGTGTTCTGCAACTATTGGTTATTATACCAATTACCAAGACAATTTGCAGAAAATTACCCGTGAAGACATCAAAAATTATGTAAGAAAATACATCAAATCTCAACCTTATGTAATGGGAGCAATGGTTAGAACAGGCATGCAGAAAGCCCTAAAAATGGATCAATTTTTTGCGACTACTTTAAGCATGAATGAATACACATTAAACTTTGAATTAAATGAAACAACTTTAGCTTCAGAAGCAAATGCTGCTAAATTAAACAGCTTAATTCAATGGTTAACCATTAACCCTAATGCAAATATTGATGTTACCGCTTCGTGGCACGATGGTGAAAAAAAATCTACCGGTAATGATCGATATGAAAACATATTAAAAGCCTTAGCAGATGCAGGTATTTCACCAGCAAGAATTATTGGAACAAACAATAAAAAATTCCAAATTAAACAAGCTAAAGTAAATACAGATGATGAAAAAACAGCTGCTAGAAATATTACCTTCAGCATCGTTAAAAAATAATTAGAACATGAAAAAGATATTAAAATATTTATTTATTGCTATTGGATTTTTAGTTGTAAATAATGCTTCGGCTCAATCAAAATCAACAACCGAAGAGATAATGGTAAATGGGTTTAAAGTGCTGTATAAGCCTACAAGTAACCAAATAGTAAGTGCTAGGTTATTTGTTAAAGGTGGAACAGCCAATTACCTAAAAGAACAAGAAGGAATTGAATCTATTGCATTAGATTTAGTGACTAGTGGCGGTTCTGCAAACTATTCCAAAGATGAATTGAATCGTCAATTAGATAAAATGGGAAGTAGTATAGAAAGTAATGCTGGTTTAGATGCTGCAAATATTTCGATGAGTTGTATCCAAAGAAATTTCAATGCTACTTGGGCAATTTTTCAAGATGTGATTAATGCACCATTAATGCCCGATGAAGAGTTTCAAAAAATCAAAGAATCGGCTATATCTAATGTTAAACAATCTATTTCGAATCCAGATGCTTATTTAACTGAAATGGCAATGACTGATGCATTTGCAAATTTGAATTATGATAAAAAGCCATCAGGATCTGAAGAAAGTATTAATAAATTAACCCTTGATTTAGTTAAGAAACATTATGAAAAAATTATTTCTAAGAAACAATGTTTTTTAGTTGTAATTGGTAAAATTGATCGTCAAGATTTAATCGAAAAAGTTAAAAAATTAACTGAAAAAATGCCAGAAGGTAATTTTGTAGCTCCCAAAACTAAACTTTTAAGTATTGCTCAGTCAACTATTAAAGTAGAAGATAGAAAATTGGCTACAAATTACATAAGAGGGATAATGAATGCTCCAGCTTACGGAACAGCTGAAACTTATGCTATGCAAATTGCCTTTGGAATTTTAGCAGATCGTTTATTTGATGAAATAAGAACCAAGAGAAGTTTATCTTATGCACCTTCTGCAAGTTATAGTACAAACATTAATCCATACACTAATATTTATGTAAGTACAACTGATCCTAAACAAGCAGTTTCAGTAATGATTGATGAATTAAAGAAACTTAAAAAGGAAGGATTTTCTGAAAAAGAAATTAAAGATCAAAAAAGTGGTTATGTAACTTCCTATTATATGGGATTAGAAACCAATTCTGCTCAAACACAAGGCCTAGGAATGGCTGAAGTAAAGGGTAATTGGAAGAACTTCAATAGCTTTATTGAGAATATTAATAAAGTAAACCCAAAAGATGTAAATATTGTATTTAATAAATACATTCAAGGAATTAGGTGGTCTTACTTAGGCGATTTAAGCAAAGTTAATTCTGAAATATTTCTTCAAAAATTATAACAAAAAAAATCCCGATGAAATCATCGGGATTTTTTTTATTGTTCTGCTTCTATAATATTTAAAGAATCGCTCATTATAACACCTGTTGAATCAACTGCACTTGAATCATTACGTTGACGTGGTGTAGGACAATAATAATCTTTAGTTATTTTAACGGTTGGTTTAGGAAATTTACCATAAGTAATACCAGATAAAGGATCGTGGTACAATTTTTCCATAAACTTACCATAAATTGGTAAAGCGGTTTTAGAGCCTTCGCCATAATCTGATGTTTTAAAGTGAATGCTTCTTTCATCAGCTCCAACCCAAACTCCAGTAACTAAGTCTTTAGTAATTCCAATATACCAACCATCTGAATGATTTGATGTAGTTCCTGTTTTTCCGCCAATTTCATTTCCTTTACTCCATATATCATATTCCCAAAGGGCTTGAGAGGTACCTCCAGGCTCTTCCATTCCGCCTTTGAACATATGTATCATCAACCAAGCTGTTTCTTCAGATATAACTCTTTCTTGTTTTGATTTAAATTCAGCTAATACCTTACCATCTTGGTCGTTAATTTTAGTTACTAATATTGGCTCAGATTTAACACCAGTATTTAAAAATACACCATAGGCACGAACCATTTCATAAAGTGTTACATCATTTGAGCCTAAACCAACGGAAGGCACAGATTTTAATGGACTTTCAATACCTAACTTTTTAGCATATTCTACCACTTTGTCCCAACCAATTGCTTGTGTTAATTGCGCTGTTACAGAGTTACAAGATTTTCCCATAGCCCATCTTAAAGACATTTCTTTTCCAGAAAATTTCCAATCAGAATTTTTTGGTGACCATGATTTTTGTTCTCCGTCTTCTGTATAATTAATGGTGATAGGTTTATCAGTAAATTTATCACAAGGAGAGTAGCCATTGTCAATTGCTGCTAAATATACAAATGGCTTAAATGTAGATCCTGCTTGTCTTTTAGCTTGATTGATGTGATCATATTTAAAGTATTTATAATTGATTCCGCCAACCCATGTTTTAATATGGCCATTGAATGGGTCAAGTGTCATCAACCCTGATTGTAACATACTTGCATAATAGGCTAACGAATCATAGGTAGAAAAGGTGGTGTCTTTTTCACCTTTCCAAGTGAAAATTTTCATGCGTTTCTTTTCGTTCAGCTTTGCTTCAATAGAATCGGTTTGCTCGCCATATTTATCTTGTAAAGCATTGTACAATGGAAGTCTTTGTGCAAGCATGTTTAAGAAATTTGGAATTTCAACGCCATTTTCATCGCGCCATGGTGCTTCATTTTGCCATGTATTTCTAAATCTTTTTTGTAATGTTTTCATCCAATCTTGCATCGCATCTTCTGCATGTTTTTGCATTCTTGAATCAATTGTGGTGTAAATTTTTAAACCATCAGCATATAAATCAAATCCATTGTCATCGCACCACTTTTCTAAATAATTAGCAACAGCAGTTCTTAAATATGAATCTTTAGTTTTATCCTTTTCATCATCTTCTGAAAGAGACAGCTTTATTGGCTTAAGAACAATTTGTTTGTATTTACCCTCAGAAATTACGCCATCTTTGGCCATTTGAGCCAACACCACATTTCTTCTTTCTAGTGCTTTCTCTGGCTTAGTAATAGGGTTGTAAGTGGATGTAGCTTTTAACATACCAACCAACAAAGCCGCTTCCTCTGTATTTAATTCTATTGGTAATTTATTGAAGTATTTTTTTGCTGCAACTTTAATACCGAATGAATTATTCCCAAAACTTACCGTATTTAAATACATTTCTAGAATATCTTTTTTATCATACAAGTATTCTAATTTCAATGCAGTTATCCATTCCTTCGTCTTATAAACTATTGTTTTTACTACTGGAATAAACCTTATCAACCCTTGCGATGTACGGCTTCTTGTTCTGAATAAATTCTTTGCTAATTGTTGGGTAATGGTACTTGCACCACGTTTATCTCCATTGGCTGTAGACCAAATACTAGATCCAATAGAATAAAAATCAATGCCATGGTGTTGGTAAAAACGAACATCCTCAGTGGCTACTAATGCTTTAAATACAATAGGAGCGATGCTATCATATACTACAGGAATTCTATTTTCTTTGAAATACCTACCAATTAAAACACTGTCAGAAGAGTAAACTTCTGATGCAATTGAATAGGGAGGATTTCTTAATTCATTAATAGTAGGAGAATATCCAAACAACCACAAAAAATTAAGTTCCATTGCGATAAAATATATTGCAATTACCCTTACTGTTTGGTAAAGAATTTTAACCCAGCGCTTATCCATTAATGAATCCAAATTCTTTTAATAAATGTTCAATTTTCGTTTCAGTTTCTGGACTATCCCAGTTTTGCTCTATTGATGGAATGGCTAAAACCTTTTCAAATAAAGCATCTTGCTTAAAACCAGTAGCCAATGCATCTTTATAAGGTGCAGTTCCAAAACTGACTAATGCATACTTTGAAATATAATTTTCAGGATATTTTTTACTGATTTTTTGCTCAATCTTTTTACGTAACAAGAATTTTTGATCTGCTACTTTATCTCGCATCTCAATGAAATTTTCTAAGGCCATATCAGCAATTGCATCTGCATTTGGTTTTCTACTAATTTGAAATTCTGATAATATTGTTTTCCAATCATCTTGGTGTAAATCCATTAATTTACCCAATTCAAAACAATCTTCAAAACCCGCATTCATTCCTTGTCCAAAGAATGGAACAATTGCATGTGATGCATCACCAAGTAAACCAACCTTGCCTTCAAACGACCATGGATAGGCTCTTACAGTAACTAATGAACCATTCGGATTAGCCATGTATTCATCCACTACATTAGGTGCTAATGCTACAACATCTGGAAAATCTTTTGTTAAGAAAGCGGTAACCTGCTCTCTAGTTTTCAATGCATTAAATGATACTTCACCTTCAAATGGAAAAAACAAAGTACAAGTAAACGATCCATCAAGATTGGGTAAAGCAATCATCATGTATTTGTTCCTTGGCCAAATGTGTAAAGCTTCTTTTTCTAATAAAAAAGTTCCGTTAGGTCCAGCAGGAATTGTAAGCTCTTTATATCCTTGATCTAAATAAGTTTGATGATATTCGAATCTTTCTGATTTTGTCTGTAATGCAAGTCTGGCTGCAGAAAATGCACCATCAGCAGATAAAATTAAATCTGAATTTACTGTTGTTTTTTCATGCGTTTGCATGTCTTCAAAATGACAGATGCCATTTTTTATGTCAACATCTATGCAATTTTTTTCAAAGGTGATATGGATATTTGGATTTTCATCTGCCAATTCCATTAGTTTTTTATTTAATCCACCTCTAGAAACGGAATAGATCGCTTCTCCTTCTTTTCCATATGCTTGATATTGAATATCGCCATTCGCTTGGTGTAATACGCGACCATACATTGGAATACCAACTTTTCTTATTTCTTCAGCTAAACCGATTGCTTCTAAGCCATTGAAACCTCTATGACTTAAGGCTAAATTGATAGAACGTCCACCTACATAACCAGCTTTTCGCATGTCAGCTCTTTTTTCAAATATAGAAACTTGATAACCTCTTTTCGCTAAATACATTGAAAGTAAAGAACCAACTAAACCTGCACCAATCAATGTTACTTTTTTATCTGTTGACATAAAATATTGTTAATTAAATAATTTGACCAAATTGAAATACATCCTCAAACGAATTATACAAAGGAACAGGAGCGAACCTTAATACCTCTGGTTCTCGCCAATCACCTATAATTCCTTGTTCTACCAGTTTATCGAAGCTTTCTTTTCCACCTTCTTTACATATAATTGAAATTTGAGCACCACGTTCAGCTGGATTGAGCGGTGTTATTATTTTATATTTTTCATAACCCAAAGATTTATTTTTTTCTTGAATAACAAATTGCATATAGCTTGTTAATGCTAAACTTTTTGTTCTTAAATTTTCAATTCCAGCAGCATCAAATAAATCTAACGCTGCTCTATGAGCTGCCATTTGTAATACAGGCACATTACTTAGTTGCCAACCTTCTGCTCCTGGTTCTGGAATAAAACCTTTCTTCATGATAAATCTGGTAGATTCTTGGTATCCCCACCAGCCAGCAAAACGAGGTGTTTCAGGGTTTAATGCATGTTTTTCATGAATGTAAATACCCGCAATGCCACCTGGACTAGAATTTAAATATTTATAAGAACACCAAGCTGCAAAATCAACATCCCAATCGTGTAATTGTAATGGAATATTTCCACAGGTATGTGCTAAATCAAAACCACAAAGTGCACCTGCAGCATGAGCAGCTTTGGTTATTTCTGCTAATGGAAAAAATTGTCCACTGTAATAATTTACACCACCCATCATTACCAAAGCCAATGAATCTGCATGTTCCGAAATAGCAGCTAGAATATCTTCTTTTCTTAAAGTGTATTCACCACTACGTGGTGTTAATTCAATAATGGCATCTTCCGGACGAAAACCATGGTGTAATACTTGAGACTCCATGGCATATTGATCAGAAGGAAAAGCAGTACCTTCCATAATGATTTTATATCGCTTTTCAGTTGGTCTATAAAAACTCACCATTAACAAATGTAGGTTTACTGTTAATTGATTCATGGCTACAACCTCAATTGGTTTTGCACCTACAATTTTAGCTAAACTTTCTTGTGTTGTTTTTTGGTAATACATCCAAGGAGTAGCAGACTTAAAATGCCCTTCCACACCAAAAGTTGACCAGTTTTTAAGTTGATCTAAAAGGTATTTTTCTACATTTTTAGGTTGTAATCCGAGCGAATTTCCACATAAATAAATTACATCTTTTCCATTGTGTTGTGGAAATAAAAATTCTTTTCTAAATTCTTTTAAAGAGTCTTCTTGATCTAATTTTTGAGCGTATGATAAATTGTTTTCGTGTTGCATTTTATAAGAATTGTTCTTTTTTCAAACCTAACCATTCCAGTGCAGTTCCATGGAAAAGTCTTTCTTTGATGGTATTATTAAATGGCATGCTATCAATTAATTTTCCAGGGCTTAATTCGCCCAAAGGAAATGGGTAATCTGTTCCTAAAGCCAATTGATTCGGACCTACTAAATCCAATAAATAATTCATCATTAACGGATCGTGTACAAGCGTATCAAAATATATTTTATTTAAATAATTTCTTGGATTAATTGGATTATCTATTGCAACTAAATCTGGTCTAACATTAAAACCATGTTCTATTCTACCAATAGTTGCAGGAAAAGAACCGCCACCATGAGCAAATGCTACTCTTAGTTTAGGGAATTTTTCAAATACACCTCCAAAAATCATTGAACAAATAGCCAATGATGATTCGGCTGGCATACCCACCAACCACGGAAGCCAGTATTTTGCCATTTTATCTTTGGCCATCATGTCCCAAGGGTGAACAAATATAGCAGCACCTAATTTTTCCGCTTCTTCATAAAAAGGGAAAAAATGAGGATCGTTTAAGTTTAAATCATTTACATGTGAGCCAATTTGAACGCCAGCAAAACCTTGCTCTTTCACACATCTTTGTAATTCTAAAATTGCTAAATCAATATCTTGTAAAGGTATGGTAGCTAAACCAACAAATCTTTTTGGATAACGATTAACTACATCTGCTATATGGTCATTTAAGAATTTTGATAATTCTAATGCGTCTTTTGCTTTTGCCCAATAAGAAAATAATACTGGAATAGTTGATAATACTTGAACATCAATATGATGGTGATTGCATTCTGAAATTCTAACTACAGGATCCCAACAATTACTTTGAATTTCTCTGAAAAATTTATCATCAATCATCATTTTTGCACAACATGGTTGATGATGATGTAAACTTATGAACCCACCGTAACCAAAGCGTTCTGCCCAATTAGGCATTTTTTCTGGAATAATATGGGTATGGATATCTATTTTTAACATGAATTATTTTTTAACTGGTGGTTGCATTACAGTACCGCAATGGTTACAAACTCGGTTAGTTTCAGATGAATAAAACTTTTCCATTACTGGTGGTAATTGCTTCACGATATCAGTTAGTTCAAAATACTCTTCGTATAATTTTTCATTACAGTTTTCACAAAACCATAAAAACCCATCAATTTCTTTATTTTCTCTAACCTTTTCTATTACTAAACCCACTGTGTTTTCGGGTCTTTGAGGAGAATGAGGTGTCTTAGGTGGTAATAAAAACATATCACCTTCATTGATAGGAATATCAACTTGTTTACCTTCATCAATAATTCTCAATACCATATTACCTTCAATTTGCAAATACAATTCTTCACTTTCATTGTAATGAAAATCCTTTCTTGAATTTGGCCCGCCTACAACCATTACAATAAAATTTTCTGCGTCTTTGTAAACACATTGATTGCCAACTGGTGGTTTCAGTAAATGACGATTGTTGTCAATCCAAGCTTTAAAATTGAAGGGTTTTTGAATAGCCATGATCTTTAAATTAAGGTAAATAAAATGGGTTTAATGCAGTAAATATAGCTTTTTTAGTTTTATTCTGAAAACCACTACAATACATTTATATTTGCCTTTATGATCGACCTATCTTTAATAAATAAAAACGCAATTGTTTGTGGAAGTACACAGGGAATTGGAAAATCCATTGCTATGGAATTAGCCGAATTAGGGGCCAATGTTACCTTAGTAGCTAGAAATGAGGAAGCTTTAAAAATAGTTTTAGCTGAATTAGATTTAAGTAAAAACCAAAAACATCAATACTTGGTAGCTGATTTTTCAGATTCGTTGCATGTAAAGTACAAAGCCAATGAATATGCCTTACAAAACAACATCGATATACTTGTAAATAATACTGGTGGACCTCCAGCTGGTGCCATTGTTGAAGCTGAAATCAATTCATTTATGGCTGCTTACCAAAGTCATTTATTATGTAACCATGCATTGGTTCAAGCATTTTTACCTGGTATGAAAAAGAATAATTGGGGTAGAATTATCAATATTATTTCTACATCAGTTAAACAACCATTAAAAGGTCTAGGTGTTTCAAATGCAACAAGAGCAGCTGTTGCAGGCTGGGCAAAAACATTAAGTTTTGAAGTTGCACCTTTTGGCATAACAGTAAATAATGTTTTACCAGGCGCAACTAAAACCATTAGATTAGAAAGTATCATTCAAAATAAAGCAAGTAAAACCAATCATCAAATTGCAGAAATAGAAGCAGAAATGTTAGCTGAAATTCCCGCTGGTAGATTTGGTAATCCAGAGGAAGTAGCTGCGCTAACAGCATTTTTAGCTAGTCCTGCAGCTGCCTATATTAACGGCCAAAGCATTGCTGTTGATGGTGGAAGAACGATGGCCTTTTAATTCATTTCCAATGAAGAAAATTCTAAATTATATAAACGGGGAATTAATTGCACCAAAAGCTGGTAAATACCTCGAAAATATTGAACCAGCAACAGGTAAAGTTTATTCATACATACCAGATTCTGAATCAGAAGATATTGAATTGGCTGTTGCTGCTGCTAACGAAGCATGCAATGGTTGGGCTAATATGCATTTTGAAAAAAGAGCAGCAATTATTGAAAAAATAGCTGCTGGAATTGAAGCTAGGATGGAAGAGTTTGTGATTGCTGAATCTTTGGATAATGGTAAGCCACAATGGTTGGCAAGACAAGTAGATATTCCAAGAGCGATTCATAATTTTAGATTTTTTGCAACAGGCATTCAACATTTTAACTCTGAATCTCATTATATGGAGGGTTTAGGAGTAAATTATACCACTAGAAGACCGATAGGCGTAGTTGCATGTATTTCTCCTTGGAACTTACCTTTATATTTATTTTCTTGGAAAATTGCTCCTGCATTGGTTGCTGGAAATTGTGTAGTTGCAAAGCCTACAGAGGTTACACCTTATACTGCTTACCTTTTATCTGAGGTCTGTATTGAAGCAGGTTTACCAAAAGGAGTATTAAATATTGTTCATGGTTTAGGTTCGAAAATTGGTGACGTTATTTCATTACATCCAAGCATTAAAGCCATTTCATTTACTGGTGGAACGAGTACTGGTAAACGCATTGCAAGCCTTGCTGCACCTATGTTTAAGAAATTGTCTTTAGAATTAGGTGGTAAAAACCCTACCATCATTTTTGCAGATTGCAATTTTGATAAAATGCTTAAAACAGTGTTAAGATCATCATTTGAAAACCAAGGACAAATTTGTTTATGTGGTTCTAGAATTATGGTTGAAAGACCCATTTACGAAAAATTCAAAACCGCTTTTGTAGAAAAAGTAAAAGCATTAAAAGTAGGAGATCCTAATGAGGAAGTGAACTTAGGAGCTATTGTTTCTAAAAATCATTTTGAAAAAATACTTTCCTATATCGAGCTAGCGAAACAAGAAGGTGGCAAAATATTAGCAGGAGGAAATGCAATAAATCCAAGCGGTAGATGTGAAAATGGATATTTCATAGAACCTACTGTAATTGAAGGTTTGAGCTATAATTGCAGAACCAATATGGAAGAAATTTTTGGACCTGTGGTAACCATCATGCCATTCGATCAAAAAGAAGAAGTAATTCAATATGCTAACGCAACCGAGTATGGTTTAGCTTGTAGTATTTGGACTGAGAATTTGAATAATGCGCATCAAATGGCAGATGCCATTCAATGTGGAATTATTTGGGTGAACTGTTGGTTATTAAGAGATTTACGTACGCCTTTTGGTGGAATGAAAAGCTCAGGAGTAGGCAGGGAAGGTGGTTGGGAGGCATTACGCTTCTTTACAGAACCCAAAAACATTTGTATTAAATATTAAAAAAGAATATGTCAGAAATTATCAATTCATCAAAAGCGCCAGAACCAGTTGGTTTGTATCCACATGCAAGAAGAGTAGGAAACCTATTATTTTTATCTGGCGTTGGCCCTCGTGAAAAAGGCACCAAAAAAATTCCAGGTGTAGAATTAAATGAACAAGGAGAAATTACCGCTTACGACATTGAAATTCAATGCAGATCAGTGTTTAACAATGTTAAATTGATTTTAGAAGAAGCTGGTTCTTCATGGGCAAACTTAGTAGATGTGACCGTCTTCCTTACCAATATGAAAGATGATTTCAAAAAATACAACGAAATATATGCCGAATATTTTAAAGATAATTTACCTTGTAGAACAACCTGCGAAATAAATTGCTTACCTACACCAATTGCAATTGAATTAAAGTGTATTGCAACCATAGACTAATTTAAATGAACAGCTATGAAGTAGAAGGTATTGGAACCATCGTATACCATGAATATGGTGATGGAGATCAATACCTTTTTGCATTTCATGGTTATGGTATGAATGGTATGCAATTTCAAAACTTACCGAATTACCTACTTTCGAAATATAAAGTTATTGGCATCAATCTTTTTTTTCATGAAGGCTCAACAATTGTCAATCCTAGCTTAAAAAATATCCAAAAAGGTTTATTGAAAAACGACCTAAAAAAGCTCATAGATCCATTAATCCTAAAGTTTTCATTAGATAAATTTGCAGTAGCAGGTTATTCTATTGGAAGTAATTTCGCTTTAAGTTTAGTCGAATTTTACGCAGAAAGAATCAACCAAATATATTTATTTGCACCAGATGGCATTCAATCAAATTCTTTTCTAAAAGCCATCGCATCTAATAATTTTGCGAATTATTTATTCAGAAAAATTACTTTTCACAATAGCTTTTTACCAAATCTTTTAAAAATTACAAATAGGTTAAAATTTTTAAATGATGAATTGTTTGGAATTGCATATGCTGAAATTGATACTTTAGAAAAAAGAAAACAAGTTTATAATTGCTTAACCTATCAAAAAAATATTGTGCCCAATATAAAAAATGTTGAGTCAAATATTAGAAAATTTGAAATTCCTACCGTATTAATTTTCGGTAAAAATGATCAATTATTTCCAAAGACAGTTGCGCTTAATTTCTTAGTCAATTACCATAAAAAGGCTGTTTTTGAATTTAATTTTGGTCATTATCTGTTATTGCCTAGCTTAGACGAAGAATTAATTAAATTGAAATGATCAAAGCAAAAAGGAATAAATTATTTTCTCGATTTTTTGCATTCATCTTAAATAGGGTTTTTGCAAAAAAGTTCAATAAGATAATTGTGAATGAAATACCAATTCTAGAAAATCATTCAGTATTACTTTTATGCAATCATTTTTCGTGGTGGGATGGATTTTTAGCAGGACATTTAATTGACAGTCATTTTAAAAAGCATTTTCATATTATGATGCAAGAAGATCATTTACAAAAAAGAAAATGGATAAAATATTTAGGTGGTTTTTCGATTAAAAAATCATCAAGAGAAAGCTTGAATAGTTTACAATATGCAGCTTCACTGTTAAATGACCCCAAAAACGCATTGGTATTATTTCCTCAAGGTGCACTGGAATCAATGCATTGCGAACAAATTCATCTCGAAAAAGGATATGAATACTTGATTAAACAAATCAAAGGCGATTGTCAAATAATATTTTGTGTTAACATAATGGACTATTTCGAATCTTTTAAACCAAGTATTACTATGAATTTGTTGGATTGCGGTACCAATAAAAAAATCAATTTTGAAAATCTATCAGCAATAATTAATCTACATTATAGCGCAGCTAAAAAAAAAGCAGTAAGAATTAATTAAAGAGCTTTTCTAATCTCTATCTCTTAAAAATGGATATTGACGGCGAATTAATTGTAAATGAGATTTACTTAAATCGATATTTTCAATACTAGCTTCATCTGAAAAATACAACTCTTCACCATAAGGGTCAAATATTGCCGAATGGCCGTTATGCTCGATTTCATTGACGTCTAGGCCTACACGATTACAAGCAACTACATATGTTTGGTTCTCAATTGCCCTTGCTTTTAATAATGCATCCCAATGAGAAATTCTTTTTGAAGGCCAATTGGCGACAACTAATAACACATCATAATCTTCTTTATTTCTGCACCAAGTTGGAAATCTTAAATCATAACATATAATGGGTTTAATTTTCCAACCTAAATAATCTATTAAAATAGCTTCTTTTCCTGCAGCATAATTTTTAGGTTCATCTGCCATTCCAAACAAATGCTTTTTATCATATGTAATGCATTTTCCATCGGGTTGCATCCAAATAAATCGATTCAAATATTGGTTGTTTTCTTTGATAATAACACTTCCTGCGATGACTGCATTTTTAGTAGTCGCTAATTCACGCATCCAAGAAACTGTTTCTCCATTCATTTCTTCTGCAAAAGCAGCAGCATTCATGGTAAAACCAGTAGTAAACATTTCAGGTAATAGGAAAATATGAGCGTTTTCGGCGAATTTATTGATCTTTTCGGCAAACATTTTCCGATTTTTCAACTTATCTTCCCAGTATAAATTACTTTGAATAATTGTTACCTTTAATTGATCCATATTCAAAATTATGATTTTTAAAACAAAAGAAACGAAACTGTTTATCATTTTATCTTGTTTTTTTATTGCCAATGCAATTATTGCAGAATTCATTGGTGTGAAAATTTTTTCAGTTGAAGGCACCCTTGGATGGAAACCGCTAGACTTAAGTTTATTTGGAATTGACCACCTTTCCTTAAACATGTCTGCTGGGGTTTTAAATTGGCCTATTGTTTTCATAATGACCGATTTAATCAATGAATATTTTGGCACAAAAGGTGTAAAAACACTATCTTATATTGCTGTAACCATGATTGCATATGGATTTTTGACCGTTTATTCATCTATACAATTAGTTCCTGCTGATTTTTGGATTAATAAACAATTAACAAATGGCTTAACCATTGACATGAATTCGGCATATAATTCTGTACTAGGGCAGGGGCTTTGGATTATCATTGGTTCTATCACTGCATTTATGGTTGGACAAATAATTGATGTTACAATATTTCATTGGATAAAAGATAGAACCGGTGAAAAAGGTTTATGGTTAAGGGCTACAGGATCAACCGTTGTTTCTCAACTAGTAGATAGTTTCGTAGTAATATTTATAGCCTTTTATATTGGCGGAAATTGGACTTTAAAACAAATATTTGCTGTGGGATTGGTAGGATATATCTATAAATTCATTGTTGCAATAGCAATGACACCAATTTTATATATAGTACACAAAGTAATAGATGGTTATTTAGGTAAAGAACTATCAGAAAAGCTCATTAAAGAAGCCCAAAACAATTAATTACTAATTTTCCACAGGTTGTTTATTAAATTAAAATCTTTCCAGTTTTAAATATATTACTTTTGCAGTGCAATGGTTTCCGATTTTATCGGAATTAAAAGGGAATTCGGTGTAAATCCGAGACAGACCCGCTGCTGTAAGCTCTATTGATTATCATTCATTCTAAGCCACTGAGAAATTGGGAAGGCGAATGATAAAGAGTAAGTCAGAAGACCTGCCTTGTAATTTTAAATCACAGCTTTCGGGGATAGAAGCATGAGATATGATTCACGTTATTACAACGGTATTTATCTTTATATTCTCTCCATTTTGAAAGCATTTTTAATGCAACAATGAAGCAATATATTTGGACAATTTCTTTTTTATTAGTTTTCTTTAACGGATGGTCACATCCTTTAACTGATACCGTAAAAGTGAATCAGGTTTTGATTGTAATCAAAACCGATGAGCCCAAAAAGCTAAATGCATTATATATTTCAAATTTTTTAAAATCAAATTATACTTCTTTAAGTGATTTACTGACAAATGCCAGTACCATTAGTTTTAAGAATTATGGTGCTGGAGGTTCAAGTACCATTAGCTTTAGAGGTACCAACGCAAACCATACCAAAGTATTATGGAACGGTTTAAGTATTGGCTCTTCAATGTTAGGACTGTTAGATTTTTCAACCATTCCAACTAACAGCAGTGATAAAATTGAAATTCAATATGGAGCAGCATCAGCAGAATACGGATCTGCTGCAATGGGAGGTGTTATCTTATTAAATACAAACAATCCATTCGAAAATAATAGCAACAAGATCTCTTTTTCTCAAACTTATGCAAGTACGGACGCTGCTATTAGTCAGTTAAACTTAAAATTTGGAAAGGAAAAAATACGTTCAATATTTACATTAAATTATTTAAACAATCAGAATCATTATCGCTTTTCGAATTACACTCAATTCAATAATCCTAAGCAAAATCAAATAAATGCTGAAGTCAAATCAGGAGGAATCATTCACCAAATATATTATCAACTAAATTCGAGGTCATTATTCACCTTACATTCATGGTATCAAGAAAGTGATCGAAATATAGGGCCGCCGATATTTAACAGAAACCAAACAGCCTACCAATTAGACCATGCGTTGAGAAACATCGCGACTTATTCAACCATTAAAAATAGCTTTCACCGCTATAAATGGACTTTAGGGCATAATAGAGAATATATTCGATATGTCAATAGAATAAAGGCTGGAGCTACAAATTTAGAATTGTTAAATTCTAAAAGCACATTTGATGCCATCAATTTTGAATTTTCATATGGCAGAAATTTTGTAAAAAGAAATGAACAAATTAATCTTTCCAGTATTTATGAGGGCGCAAGTATTGCCGATTATGGAAAGTATCAATATCGATTCAGAAATTCACTTGCTATTAACGAAGAATTCATATTAAAAAATAATTGGACAATCGATTTCATTAACCGATATGAATATGCGCTTCGTAAAAATTTATTTGCATCTCAAATTTCTTTTAATAAAAAAAACCTACTGAAAAAAGACCTTGCAATTGGTTTATGGTTGAGTAAAAACTATAACCTACCAAGTTTAAATGATTTGTATTGGCAACCAGGAGGTAATCCTAGCTTACTTGCAGAGCAAGGATTAGAATTAGATCTAAATGTTAAATATAAAAACAAAAGCGATATAATTTCATTGAACACCTATTATGGAATGATCAATAATTGGATTCTTTGGCAACCTGCTGCAATTGAAAATGGCATTTGGACACCTCAAAATTTAAGGCAAGTCAATATTTATGGTTTGGAATTAATTGCAACTATGAATAGAAAATTGGGTGCATTTTATTTCCATACAAATTATAATTTTTCAATTAACCATGCAATCAATTCTAAATCGATGAGTTTAAATGATCAAAGTGTAGGCAAACAATTGATATATGTACCCATCAATAAGAGTAGTTTACTGTTGAAATTAAGTCATCAAAACACATGGTTTCAATATAGCTTCAATTACAATGGATTTAGGTATACCAGCTCTGATAATAAACAGTTTTTACCAACTTATTTATTACATGATATCGCATTGGGACATTTGTTTTTACACCAACAAAACCAATATCAAATTTTATTCAGAATTGAAAATATAGGAAATAAAAACATAGAATCTATACCCTTCAGACCATTACCAGGAAGGGTTTACAGCATTAACCTTCAATTATACTTAAACAAATAACACATGAAAATTAAATTAGGATTATTAGCCATTCTTGCTATTTCTCTGCAAGCTTGCACAGAAGAACCAACACCAACACCCATTGACCCGAATTTAGCATTTGACAAAGGGGTTTTCATCATCAATGAAGGAAATTTTGGTGTAGGAAATGCCAGTATCGATTTTTACCAAAGAGATTCAAATCGATTAATTAAAAATGTTTTTGAAACAGTTAATGGCAGACCATTGGGAGATGTGGCACAATCTATGACAATATTTAAAAACAAAGGTTATATCGTTTTAAATGGTTCTGCGAAAGTAGAGGTTATTGATGCTAAAACTTTTAAATCAGTAGCAAGTATCAATGGTTTTTCATCACCAAGATGTTTCTTAGGTGTAAATGAAACTAGGGGTTTTGTTGCAGATTGGGTAAGTAATACTGTTAAAGAAGTCAACTTAAAAACTAATACTATTGTTGCTAGCATACCAGTTGGTGAAGGTCCAGAAGCCTTAATTTTAGTAGATAGTTTTTTATATGTAGCAAATTCTGGTGGTTACATTAATGACAGCACAATTAGTATTATTAATATCAATACCAATCAAGTTATCAAAAATGTTATTGTTGGTGATGCACCAATTGCTTTTGCACAAGACGCGAATAAAGATGTTTGGGTGCTTTGTCGAGGAGATTACAAAGATTTTGGTATGAAAGAAGATGACACTAAAGGAGCATTGGTTAAATTAAATAAGTATTCACAAACCATTGCATCTAAAATCGTTATAGGAGTGCAAGGTGACCATCCAGACAAATTGGCAATAACGAATGATAAATTGAATTTATTAATCAATACGGCTATAGACGGTGCAAATAATGGTATTTATAAAATAGGTATATACGAAAACACCATACCGATGAGCCCATTTGTATCAGGTTATTTTTATGGTATTGGTATTGATCCATTAGATGATAAAATTTACGCCGCAGATCCTTTGGATTTCAGTCAAGATGGATTAATGTGGAGATACAATAGTAACAGTGGAATACTCATTGATTCTATAAGAGTTGGCAAAGTACCCAATGGAATTCACCTTCAATAAAAAGCTAAAACCAAAGACATAAAAAAAGACCAAATAAAATTATTTGGTCTTTTTTTATTGGAAATATATTTTGTAATTATTTTACAATAACAAGATTGGTTTTTTTAATCATTGCATATGAAGCAAATAACAATGAGCTGAAAAATAAATCACCTGCAATGGTATTTGGAAAAAATGGAATGGCTGCTCCGAAGCAAGTCATTAAACCAATTGCATTTTTAGCATACATCGCTTGGCTTACCCAAACTGCAAAGTTGCTAATCACAAAGAAAATTACAGATGCTGTTAAAGAACCTGCAATAACAGGCAAAACTCCTTTTTTATTTCTTATGTATAGACCCAATGCTGCAATTGCAATAAAAGCTGCATATACCGCAAAATCGAAACCGTTAGGGATAAATAAATCTGAAATAACCATGGCCATAACTGGTACCATAAGTGCTAATTTCTTATTATTTAAAGTTGCGGCACCAAATAATGCCATACCACCAATTGCAGTAAAATTAGGAGGATGAGGTAAAAAACGGGTAGCTGCTGCAATTGCAACCATTGTAGATACCGTTATCAGCTGGTTTTTATTTGTATTCATATTCCAAATTAATGTTTTCAAAAATAAGCAATTAAGACCTTTAGCCCTAAATAATTTATTCACAAAATTGGGTAATTATTAACGCTAAAACAGTAAACAATTCTTTATTCTATATAATCCGATTTATTTATTATTTAATCTACTATATAAGCAGTTGAAAACTAATTGATTATAAAATAATTTTAGATTTTTAATTATAGCATAAAACAATGGTTATACAATGGATAAAAAGCTGGATTTATAAGATTTCTAATCCTAAAATATCATTTTTTAAAGTTATTGCTGTATTTATTTATTTGATTTTTGTTTCAGAGAAATCGATAGGTCAATACAACAACCTTGGTACTTTTTCTAAAATTAATAATTTGGCCAATTTAACAGATGGCTATTATTTGATTACCTACTTCAAGCAACAAGATGGCAGCGTCTATGCAATGAATAATATAAATGGAATCAATAATTATTTTGCAAATACTACAATTTCGTCAATTAATAATAATATCATTCACCCAAATGGAATGTTGGTTTGGAAAATAACTTCAAATGATGAAGGCGGATATACTATTTTCAATGAATTAAGTCAGAAATACATTTATTATAATGGTACAGGAAATAGTATTTCTGAAGCAACAACTATCAGTAATGCTTCTGGAAGATGGCAATTTTCAATTTTAAATTCTAATTTTATTATCAGTAATTTATTTAATAATAGTCGACAATTACAATATAATACTTCCTCTCCAAGGTTTGCATGTTATATTGGAACTCAACAAAACATTACACTGTACAAATTAACAAATACCCAAAATACTGATTTTTTTCGGTCAAAAACTTCTGGATTATGGACAGCATTGTCAAGCTGGGAATCCACTAATAATAACTTAAACTGGATTGATGCAACACGTATCCCAGATTCAAATGCAAGTGGAGTAAACATTTTAACTGGTAATACAATCAACTTGGATTCTAGTTTAGCCTTACCAAGTATCAATATAAATAATGATGCTTCATTAAATATATTACCAGGAAAAAACATTCAAATTCCATATTCTAAAACAATCCATATCCAAACAAATGGAATTTTTAAACTACTTGCCGATTCAAATAATTCTGCAAGTATTGGATATTCGGATGGTCAAATTATTGGCAGTATTTCAGTTGAAACTTATATACCTCCATTGAGAAAATTCAGGTTTTTAGCATCCCCTGTAAATGGAGCAATTGCTGCACAATGGCGAAACTTAGGAAATGATATAGTTAGAAAAGGTACACATATTACTGGAGTAGGAGGTGCTTTAAATAATTTCGATCCTTCTATTACAAATGCAGCGAGTGCATTTTGGTATAACGAACTACTTGCGGGAAGTGATATTACAATTGGTTCTGGTGCAACAAGCGATATTGGCTGGACAGCCTTTACAAATGGAAATACAGAGGCTTTGACTAATGGCAAAGGGTTTAGAATTTTAATAAGGGGAGACAGAACAATTAGCCTAGATGGCACAGGAAGTGTTGTTCCGACTTCAACTATTTTAACTGTCAATGGAACCTATCCAGGACACACGATAAACATTAACACAACCAAAACAAACAGTAACTTAAATAGTGGTTTTAATTTAATTGGGAACCCGTATCCTTCAAGCATAGACTGGAATTGCATTTCAAAGGGAATTGATATTTCAAATACATACACCATATACAATCCTTCTACAAATAGTTTTCAATCTTGGAATGGCTTAACTGGAGATGCGTCAAGATATATTAGTGCTGGCCAAGCATTTTTTGTTCAACAAACAGGATTGGCTGGTGGATTACAAATAGACGAGGGTGATAAGTCACAAAATAAGGGAGGTAATTATTTCAAAAATAAATTGAATAACCATTTAAAAATTAGTTTGAAAGTGGATAGTTTAAATTGCGATGCTACATTTATTCACTTTAATGAAAATGCCAACGACCATTTTGATTTATATGATGGCTTAAAGTTTACTAATTCATTAGTAAATATTGCCAGTATTGGAAAAGAATTCGAAAGATTTGCAATTAATTCGCTTGCAAAAATAGAAGGAGATAGAGCAGTAGCATTGAGCATTTTAGGCACCTGTTTTACGAATTTTGATCTAATTTTTGAGGATGTATCAAGTTTCGAACAATACCATGTTTATTTAGTAGATTTTTACTTAAATAAAACTTTCCTTTTAAGTGACAAATACCATTACAACGTTCATACAAACATGGATTCAGCATCTTTTAATGATCAAAGGTTTAAATTGTTTTTTCTACCCACAACAACTTCAATAAATACTAGAAAATTAGCGAATCAATGGGCTGTATTTCCAAATCCAGTGATAGATCAAATTAAACTTAAAAATAGTCAAATGCTTGCTAAAAATTCCATTTTAAAATATGAAATATATAATGATTTTGGATTGCTTTTGCGAAAAGATAAACTTGAATTTTCGTTTGAAGAAAGTGAGGAAATTGATGTTACTAATTTTCCAAAGGGAATTTATTTTATAAAAATTCAAAATGAATTCCATAATCAAACCATCAGATTCATTAAGTAAATAAGTACTATGATTTTTCTAAACAGAATAAACCTTTCCATATTAATTGCATTTATCATTTTTTCAGTTAATAATGCTAATGCAAATCAACAAGTATTAAATAATGAATTGCCTTCAACCGAATTACCAAAAATTGACTTTTCTGAGAATTACTTGCCTGAAATAAATTCAAACGGACAGGAAACAGTGAATTCGCCCGGATTTGGCGATGATGTAGGAGATGTACCAATAAATGATGGAATATGGATTTTAATGTTTGTAGGTATTTGTTACGCAATCATTCAACTTAATCCTAAAAAAATGAACCTAAAATAAAAATTAGCATGATAAATGATAATTGATTAATTTCGATTTTCTTAAAGAATATTATGAGAATTATAGATACGATCGCACACCCGCAAATAAGAATTTCCATTTTTCAAATGAATCAAAAATACATTGTAAAATTAGAGTTAGGCGCAATGGAGCAATCATTCAAATTTTCAGAATTAGAAATTATCAATTTAGAAATTTTGAAAACAGATGTAATTGAAAAAATAATTCCCAATGCTTTAATTCGCTTTGAAGAAATGAACAAAGATTTAATGAGCTGTTTGGGTTAAGCGTTAACCAATATTAATTTCTTTGCAGATTTCTGAAATCTAAAATAAAGAAAAATAGCTGAAATAGTTAATCCCACTGATAATCCAACCCAAATCCCATTGGCTTTTAAAGGAGTAAAAAAGCCAAGATAATAACTCAAAGGAATGGCAATTACCCAATAAGAAACAAAAGTAATCAATGTTGGTATTTTTACATCTGTCATTCCTCTCAATGCATTTAATCCAATTACTTGTACTCCATCTGATAATTGAAAAAATGCAGCAATAATCAATAATTGCGAGGCAATTTGAGAAACGTTAATATCTGAAATATAAAAGCCAGGTAATATATTTCTAGTGAGTAATAACAATAGGGCAGTTGTTCCCATAAATATCAATACCATAAAATAGCCTGTTAATCCAGCTCGCCATAATTTTGAATAGTTTTTTTCACCTAAAGAATTTCCAACCCTTACCGATGTTGCAGCGGCAATACCACTTGCAGCCATATAAGTTGTTGCTGCAATATTGATTGCAATTTGATGAGCAGATTGATAGGCAGAACCTAACCAACCCATCATAATAGCTGCAACAGAGAAAGCACCTACTTCAAATAAATATTGAAATGCCGATGGAATACCTAATTTAAAAATGGCAGAAAAATCACCAAAATTTAAATACTTCAAGGTAAATTGTTTAATATATGGTTTGAGGTTTTTAGACTTCAACACGTAAGTCATCATTAACGTAGCCATTAACAATCGTGAAATAAAATTAGCAATACCAGCTCCAACTAATTCCATTCTTGGTAATCCAAATTCACCATTAATTAATCCATAAGTAAGTAACACATTAAAACCATCTGAGAATAAAGTAATAACCATGGCTTGTTTAGTGAAACTAAGGCCTTCAGCGAATTGTTTGAATGTTAAAAAAAGCATCAAAGGAATCATAGATGCACCAATAATTTGCAGAAAAGGTTTGGTTTGCTCAATGACAATTGTTTCTTGACCAAGTAAATCCAAATGATTTGACATGATAAAAATACCTGATGCAATTAAAATTCCAGTCAATAAATTCAAACCTAATGCATTGATCAAATACTTTCCACAATGTGTGTCATCTTTTGCGCCAAATGCTTGTGCAATTAATGGTGTTAGTCCATATGAAATTCCAATCCCTAAAACCATGAAAACTGCAAAAATACTGATCCCTAAAGAGCATGCAGCTAATTTTACAGCACCTAAATGTCCGATGAAAACGGTATCGGTGATATTCACCACCATGTGACCAACCTGGCTTATCACAACCGGATATGCTAGTAAAAATGTACTTTTAAAATGGGATGAAAAGGAATTTGAATTCATTATGCGGCGGTGTAATACTCTGTTTTATCTGAGTAATGCACCCTAATAATTCCAGACAAAATCAAATTTACTAAAATTTTTGAACCTTGTCTGCGATGGCATTTAATTAAGTCGCAATATTCTCTTAAAGTGATTTTTTCATTTACTTCAAGAAAAGCTAAGAGTGCTTTTTCCTTTTCGGTAAAATTGATAATAACAGGTTCCTTCTGATTTGCTTTTTGTAATACATCAACAACAATTTTGCTAGCTAATACACACTGATCTTTTACTCGAATATATACTCTCCATTTATTTTCTTCATCGAGTGCATAATGTGGTTTTACATCGCTTTCTTCAATTTCTGCTACAAGGACCAATTGCCCGTCAACTATATATTCTGAGAACTTTGGAATGATTTGGGGTTTGCAAAAATGGGTACCAGCTTTGAGCAACATGAAGCGTTCTTCTTCTTCATTTTTCACACCTTTAATGGAACCGTCATCCATTACACCAATGAGAATTTTGCCACCTTTATTGTTAGCAAAAGCAACCATTGTTTTAGCAATTTTATGATGAAAGGTAATCGTTTTTTTAAAATCGATGTCGAAACCTTCACCAGCTAAAATGAGTTTTTTTAGGTTCAAAACATTAAAATATTAATAATGGAAATTACCACATTAATTTAACAATTCCATCGTAATCATTCGAATTTAGTGGATAAACGCGACCTGTTATATTGTTTAGTATTAAATTATCAATGATTTTTTGATGATCTGTAGCTGGTATTTGATATTCAGATAACCTGATAGGCGTTTTTAATGTGTTGAAGTAATTTTCTAGCATTTCAATGAATTGTAAAGCCAATTCTTCTTCTGAACCTGTATGTAATTCAAATACATTTTTAGCTAAAAAAGCTAACCTGCTTTTAATTTTAGAAAAATGATATTTTAACCAAGCAGGATAAACAATGGAAAGGCCAGCACCATGTGGAATATCATAAAGCACACTTAAAGTATGTTCTAATCCGTGGCAACCCCAGTCACCGGTACCTCTACCATTTAAAATAGTTCCATTGAGCGCATTACTAGCTAACCACATGATATTTGCACGGGCATCGTAATTTTCAGGTTCTTCAATAGTTGTTGGACCAAATTGAATAGCTAATTTTAAAATACTCGCGATATAATGATCTGATAAAGGAGCATCTCCCAATCCAAAGAATACTTCTAAAGCATGTGCCATTAAATCTGCGATACCATAAGCAGTATAATTTGCAGGTACGGAGTAGGTAAGTTCTGGATCTAAAATGGAAACCTTAGGAAATAATAGGGGTGAACCATATCCTTTTTTCATTCCACCATCTGTATCTTGAATAACAGTAGAAGAATTCATTTCTGTTCCTGTCGCAGCTAAAGTTAGAATTGAAATAATGGGTAATGCTTTACTAGGCCTATCTACTTTTTGCATGTAAAAATCCCATACAGAATGATCAACATAATATCCCATTGCTACTGCTTTTGCAGTATCAATAACCGAACCGCCACCCAATGCAATAATAAAATCTACTTTATTGTCTTTGGCTAATTTTATTGCAGCGTCTGCATCCTGGAATGTTGGATTAGATTTAATTCCTTCATAAGTAATAAATTTAATCTGATGCATGTTCAACAATGAAATTAATCTAGCATAAATTCCATGCTTTTTTGCTGATCCTTTTCCAAGTAGTATAATAGCTGTTTGTCCATATGGTAAACATTCAACTGCTACTTTTTCAATTTCATTTTTACCAAATAAAATTTTAGTGGGATTATAATGCGTAAAGTTCTCCATATGATTTTTTATGTTCATTTAACAATTAAAAAGTGCAAATTGTTTTATTTTTTTCTGATATAAGTGTCTATACTTCCTTCTACATAACTCCTAGAAAGAATCAATGTGTCTTTTTTGATGTAAAAATATGCCGGTGCTGATTGTCCAAATTCAACAACTGAAAGTGTATCGCCAGAAGTAAATTGAAAGTCATTTAAACCTTTTCTTATGTGATAAATTTCAGATTTTGAATATGTACCATTGGAAATATAATCAATTGTATATTTTTTAAAATTCAATTGTATTTGTAAATGATTGCTATCTGATCTGTATTGTAATGCATCATCGCCACAACAAACACTGTTATTCCAGTTCCATTTACCTTCTAAAGGATTTAACTGCTTATTCTTTATTTTACAAGCACTTAAACAAGAAATAAACAAAAATATAGAAGATAATTTAACTACAAATTCTTTCATTTGTCGGGTTTTTTCTCTAAAATAGAAAAATCTTTGAGAACAAATTTGAAACATTAAAATTTTATGAAAAACATTAAGTCTCTATTAATCGTGACAGCATTAGGGTATTTTGTCGATATCTATGATTTAATACTTTTCAGTATAGTAAGAGTACAAAGTTTAACAGAACTCGGTGTTGCAAATGATCAATTAATGAATATTGGTGTTTATTTAATTAATGCTCAAATGATTGGAATGCTTGTCGGAGGCGTAATTTGGGGAATATTGGGCGATAAACGCGGAAGACTAACCGTACTTTTTGGCTCTATTTTAGTTTATTCATTAGCTAATCTTGCCAATTCTTATGTTCATGATATTCAAACTTATGCCATCATTAGGTTCATTGCTGGAGTTGGTTTAGCAGGTGAACTAGGCGCAGGAATTACTTTAATTACCGAGAGCATGAGTAAAGAGAAAAGAGGTTATGGTACCATGATAGTTGCAAGTATTGGTTTATTAGGCGCTGTTTTTGCTGCTTTTATTGGTGATCATTTTACGTGGAGAACAGCTTATTTAATTGGAGGAATTTTAGGTTTTTTATTATTGTTGATGAGGGTAAGTGTGACAGAGTCAAACATGTTTGAAAATGCCAAGTCAAGAGCGCATCAATTAGCTGATTTTAAATTACTATTTAACAATAAACATCGTTTTTTCACTTACTTAAATTGTATTTTAATTGGTCTTCCTGTTTGGTTTGTTGTTGGTATTCTCATTACATTTTCTCCTGAAATTGCTAAAGAAATAGGAATAACAGAAACCATAAGTGTTGGTAAAGGTATTATGTTTTGTTATTTAGGTACAGCAATTGGAGACATTGCAAGCGGTGTATTAAGTCAAATTTTAAAATCTAGAAAGAAAGTAGTTTTCCTTTTTTTAGTGATGATTTTAATGAGTAGTTGCTGGTTTTTATACAGTGGTTTAAGTACTGCAACGGCGCTTTATAAAATTGCATTTATCTTAGGGTTTAGTGCTGGCTATTGGGCATTATTTGTCACTATAGCTGCGGAACAATTCGGAACGAATATTAGGTCAACTGTAACCACTACGGTTCCCAATTTTGTAAGAGCTGCAGTTGTACCTTTAACTTTAGGATTTGCAGTTGCAAAACAGTCTATGGGAGCTATAAACGCAGCTTTTCTAGTTGGAAGTATCAGTATTGCAATCGCTTTGCTATCTGCTTTTCATCTCAAAGAAACTTTTGGAAAAGACTTGAATTATATTGAAAAAAACGAAGCTTAATTTTATGCTAAAATGTGGATAAAAATATGGAAAAATTGAGCCAAAATATTTCCATAAGACTACCATTGTAAGGGCTAATTTTCGTAGATTAGCGATTCAAAAAAATAGCATAAAATAGAATGGCAGAGAACGAGAGAATTATTCCAATTAATATTGAAGAGGAAATGAAAGCAGCCTACATCGATTACTCGATGTCGGTTATTGTTTCAAGAGCTTTACCAGATGTAAGAGATGGTTTTAAACCAGTTCACCGTAGGGTTTTATACGGTATGTTAGATTTGGGAGTAACCAGCGGTAAACCATTTAAAAAATCAGCAAGAATTGTCGGGGAAGTTTTGGGTAAGTATCACCCTCATGGCGACTCCTCTGTATACGATACCATGGTTCGTATGGCCCAAGAATGGTCATTGCGTTACCCAATGGTAGATGGACAAGGTAACTTTGGTTCTGTTGACGGAGATAGCCCAGCAGCTATGCGTTATACAGAAGCACGTTTGCAAAAAATTGCAGATGAGATGTTAGCCGATATCAACAAAAACACCGTAGATTTTCAATTTAACTTTGACGATTCCCTACAAGAGCCAACCGTTTTACCTGCTAAGGTTCCAAATTTACTAATTAACGGTACTTCTGGTATTGCAGTAGGTATGGCAACCAATATGGCTCCACATAACCTTAGAGAGGTTATTGATGGCGTTGTAGCTTATATTGATAACAAAGAAATAACCATAGACGAATTAATGAAATTCGTAAAAGCACCAGATTTCCCTACCGGTGGTATCATTTATGGATATGATGGCGTAAAAGAAGGATATGAGTCGGGTAGAGGTCGTGTGATCATGCGTGGTAAAGCAGAAATTGAAACAGTTGGTAACGACCGTGAAAGAATTGTGGTAACCGAAATACCTTATCAGGTAAATAAGGCTAACATGATTGAAAGAACTGCAGAGTTAGTAAATGAGAAAAAAATAGAAGGTATTTCAGATATCAGAGATGAATCAGATAGAGAAGGAATGCGCATCGTTTATGAAATTAAACGTGATGCGAATGCCGGAGTTGTCTTAAACAATTTGTTTAAATACACAGCGCTACAAACCTCATTTTCATTTAATAATATCGCTTTAGTTAAAGGTCGTCCGATGCTTTTGAGTTTAAAAGAACTCATTCAACATTTCGTAGAACATAGACATGAAGTAGTTGTTCGTAGAACAAAATTTGAATTAGATGAAGCAGAAAAAAGAGCTCATATCTTACAAGGTTTATTAATTGCTTTAGATCATTTAGATGAAGTAATTAGTTTAATCAGGAACTCAAAAACACCAGAAGAAGCTAAAGATGGCTTAATGGAGAAATTCGGTTTATCTGAAATTCAAGCTAAAGCAATACTTGAGATGAGATTAAGAGTATTAACTGGTTTAGAGAGAGATAAGATCAAAGCTGAATACGATGAATTGATGAAATTAATTGCATTCTTGAATAATATTTTAGCTGATGAAGGCTTGAGAATGCAAATTATCAAAGACGAATTAGCTGAGATGCGTGAAAAGTACGGTGATGAAAGAAGAACTGAAATAGTTTATGCTGGTGGTACTTTCCGTATGGAAGACATGATCGAGAATGAAGAAGTTGTAATTACTGTTTCACATGCTGGTTATATCAAAAGAACACCACTTTCTGAATATAGAGTTCAAGGCAGAGGCGGAAAAGGATCCATGGGAAGTAATTCTCGTGATGAAGACTTTATTGAGCACTTATTCATCGCATCGACCCATAATTACCTATTATTCTTTACAGAACAAGGTCGTTGTTATTGGTTAAAGGTTTATGAAATTCCAGAAGGAACCAGAACTTCTAAAGGTAGAGCAATTCAGAATTTAATTAACATTTCAAAAGAAGATAAAGTTAAAGCGTTTATCAATGTTGATAATTTAACTGATGAAGACTATCTAACTAATAATTACATCATAATGTGTACTAAAAACGGTACCATTAAGAAAACATTATTAGATGCTTATTCTAATCCAAGGGTAACTGGTATCAATGCAATTACCATTAACGAAGGTGATCAATTATTAGAAGTGTTATTAACCAATGGTCAAGCCGAAATCGTTATGGCATTGAAATCTGGTCGTGCAATTCGTTTCAATGAAAGTACCGTTCGTCCAATGGGTAGAACTGCAGCTGGAGTAAGAGGAATTACGCTAGGTGGTGCTTCTGACGAAGTAATTGGAATGATTGGAATCAACGATCCGGCAACTACTGTATTAGTTGTTTCTGAAAAAGGATACGGAAAACGCTCTGATATTGATGATTATAGAGTTACTAACAGAGGCGGTAAAGGTGTTAAAACAATTAACATTACCGATAAAACAGGTAATTTAATTGGAATTAAAGCAGTTAACGAAACAGATCAATTAATGATTATTAATAAATCTGGCTTAACAATTCGTATGGAAGTTGCTGATTTAAGGGTAATGGGTAGAGCAACACAAGGAGTGAGGTTAATTAAGTTAAATGAGGATGATGAGATAGCTTCATTGGCTAAAATTGCTGAAGTAAAAGAAGATGAATTAGTGATTTCTGAAGAAACCGATAGTTCAACTACTGATTCAATTGAACCAATTGAAAATACAGATAATCAAGATAATATAGAAACTGAAAACGAAGAATAAATCGATTTTTATGAAAAAAATCCTCATACTGGCTTTGGGAATAATGGGTTATTACCAGAGTTTTGGACAGAATGCAGAAGTTGTGAATGCATTCAATTACCAAAGAAATAAGGAATTTGCCAAAGCTAAAATTGCAATTGACAAAGCAGCTTTGAATGAAGAAACAAGTATTAAACCTAAAACTTGGTACTATAGAGGAAATATCTATATGGATATCATGGAAAGTCAAGATACCTTGATTTTCAGATTAGATCCAGATGCTTTGTTAAAATCTTATGAATCTTATTCTAAAGCAATAGAATTAGACCTTAAAAAG
Organism: Sphingobacteriaceae bacterium; assembly: GCA_024645045.1. GTDB lineage: Bacteria > Bacteroidota > Bacteroidia > Sphingobacteriales > Sphingobacteriaceae > CAIKLP01. The sequence goes on along the minus strand of JAHEGO010000005.1, from coordinate 1,064 downwards.
CAATATTACAGTGATATTATCAATAGATTAAGATATGTCCAAAATAGATTTGCCAACAACGGTATAGCTAATTATAAGGATAAAGATTTCGCTTCGGCAGCTACAAACTTCGAAACAGCAGTAGCAATTGGGGAAAAATACTTTAATAAATTAGATACTGGTTTAATATATAATGCAGCAATTGCTGCTCAAAATGCAAAATTAGTTGGTAAACAAAAGGAACTTTTGGCTAGGTTAATTACCTTAAAGTATCCAGAACCAGAAATTTACAGATCTTTAGCAGGAGTGTACTTTGCAGAAAAAGATACCACTAAAGGATTAGAATACATTTCAATGGGTAGAACGGCGTATCCTAATTACAATGCATTAACGATTGACGAATTAAATGTGTATATGTCAAGAGGTCAAAGTAAAGTGATGATTGAGAAAATGGAAGCTGCTGCAGCTGCTGATCCAACCAATAAAACACTATATTTTGCACTTGGAGCAACATATGACAATATGAATAAGAAAAGTAATGCAGAAACAGCATACTTAAAAGCAATAGCCATTGATTCTAATTATTTTGATGCATTATACAATTTAGGTGCTATGCACTATAATACTGCAGTAGAAGTATTTAACAAAACCAATGACTTGCCAATGAGCAAAGAAAAGGAGTATAATGCTGGTAAATTAAAATATACCAATTTGTTCAATAAATCATTACCGTATTTAGAACGTGCAAATAAATTACAACCAAATGATATGAATACATTAATATCATTAAAAGAGATTTATGCAAAGACAAATAACTTTACAAAGGTTACAGAAATCAAAAAGCGAATTGAATCTTTAAAAGTAAAGAAGAAGTAATTCCAAATCATATTATAAAAAAAGGGAAACAATTAGTTTCCCTTTTTTTATGGTTAAATGCTTCTTAAAGAGTATAGCTTCGAAATACCTATTTAACATAATATTAATTATAAGACAAAATATATAATTGAAAAAGCCATTAAATGGCCTTAATCATATTAATTTGAAGGTTTCCTTTTAAAGCTTCCTTTACGCTTAAAACTTGGTTT
>JAHEGO010000013.1 GCA_024645045.1 Sphingobacteriaceae bacterium | reverse complement strand
CAACCAGCAAAACGTTACTCATTACCTATTTGGGTTATAAACCCATAGAGTTGCAGGTTGCAAAAAATAAAACCAACATAGATGTATTACTAGAAGAAAATGTAGTTACCAGCAAAACCGCCGTGGTACAGTCTTCTAGGCTAACAGAAAAGCAAAAAGAGGCGCCATTAACTGTAGAGTCGATGGATTTAATTGCTATCAAACAAACCTCAGCTGCAAATTTTTATGAAGGCTTAGGTCAACTTAAGGGAGTTGATTTAACTGCTGCAAGTATTGGCTTTAAAGTGATTAACACTAGGGGTTTCAACAGCACATCTCCAGTTCGTTCTTTACAATTAATTGATGGTGTTGATAATCAAGCGCCGGGTTTGAATTTTTCATTGGGAAACTTTTTAGGCTCATCTGAAATTGATGTACAAAAAGTAGATTTAATTGTAGGCGCTAGTTCGGCATTTTATGGTCCCAATGCATTTAATGGGGTTATCAGCATGCAAACGCGCAACCCCTTTAATTCTGCAGGTTTAACCGTAATGTCTAAAGTTGGTGAGCGTGGTTTATTTGAATCTGCAATTAGGTATGCGCGTGTTTATAAAAACAGAAACGGCATTGATAAATTCGCTTTTAAAACAAACATCTATTACATGCGAGCTTATGATTGGGAAGCAACCAATATGGCAGCAACCCCACAATCAACGGTGGGAATCAATAACCCTGGAGGCTACGATGCCGTTAACAGATATGGCGATGAAAACTTTGATCCAAGAGGAAATAACGCTTCTGATAAAAATGGAAGAGTAAATTACCCCGGCCTAGGAATATGGCATAGAAAGGGTTACGAAGAAAAAGACTTAGTAGATTATAACACTAAAAACTTAAAAGTTGCATCTGCTTTACATTACAGATTAAACCCAACAACAGAATTAATTTATGCCTTTAATATGGGAAATGGTACAACAGTTTACCAAGGCGACAACAGGTATAGTTTAAAAGATATCTTATTTTTTCAAAACAGATTAGAGGTTAAAGGCGAAAATTGGTTTGTACGTGCATATGCTACACACGAAGATGCAGGAAATTCTTACGATGCAGTTTTTACCGCTCAACTATTACAGGATTTACACAAGCCATCGTCAAGTGGGACAGGCCTTGTAGGGACCACATGGAGTGGTGACTATCGAAATTATTGGGCGAATTTTATTTCTAAGAGAGCACGAAAATTACCGGGCTATCCGCCACAAACTTTTCCTTTTGATTTTGATGCCGCAGATTCTGTTTTAAATGTTTACCAAGATTCTGTAAAATCATGGCACGAAGAAGCGTCATATTATGCGAATTTAGGAACCTCTCCGCAAGGTGCGAATGCAACAAGTACCATTTATCAAAACGCTGGATACCCTTATGTAGATAGGTTTGAGCCAGGTACCGAACGATTTGATTCTGCAATGAATAGCATTACTTCTAAAACATCATTTACCGAAGGAGGATCAAAATTTTATGATAAATCGGCACTCTATCATTTACAAGCAGAACGAAAAGTAATTTTAAGAAATGCCGATGAAGTATTATTTGGTGGTAATTATAGAAGATACACGCCAAGCTCTAGGGGTACCATATTCAGTGACACAGCTGGCAGGGTAATTACCAATTCTGAATTTGGTTTTTATGCTGGATATGAAAAAAAATTAATAAACAATCAATTAAAACTTAATTTAACAGGTCGAATAGATAAAAACCAAAACTTTGATTACGTTGTATCGCCAGCTGCATCTGCGGTTTATACCAATAACAAAAAAGATGTTTTCCGTTTTTCATTTTCATCTGCTATTCGAAACCCAACATTGGCCGATCAGTTTTTATATTTTAACGTAGGACGTGCAAGGTTGGTGGGAAACATCAATGGTTTTGATTCGCTCATAACGGTACCATCATTATTCTCTTTCTTTAACACACAGAAATTAGATTCTTTACAATATTTTAACGTAGACCCGGTAAAACCTGAAAAGGTAAAAACCGCCGAAATAGGCTATCGCGCTACACTTGGAACCGCTTTGTTTTTAGATGCAAGCTATTATTTCAGTATTTACACCGACTTTTTAGGATACAAATTAGGAATGGATACGCAAATAGACACTTTGAATAAAAGGGTTATTAAAGCAGATGCTTATCGTGTAGCGGCTAATTCAAAAGAAACGGTAACCACGCAAGGTTTTTCTGTAGGCTTATCTTATTTCTTTCACAATTTTTATGCTTTAACAGGAAATTACTCTTGGAATGTATTGAATTTAAAGGGCTCTATCGATCCTATTATTCCGGCGTTTAATACACCGGAACACAAATTCAACATTGGTTTAGCTGCAAGAGATTTAGATACCTATATTGGACAAATTCATTTAATTAACTGGAGCTTTAGTATCAATTATAAATGGATTCAAGGTTTTCAATTTGAAGGTTCTCCTCAATTCACAGGATTTGTCCCAACTTACGATTTAATCGATGCTCAAATCAGCAAAATGGTGCCTAAATTGAATTTGACATTTAAACTTGGGGCATCAAATTTATTGGATAAAAAGAGCTACCAAGTATATGGAGGCCCATATGTAGGCCGTATGGCTTATTTTTCAGCCACTTTTGATTTAGCAAAAAACAACTAAAAAATTTAAGAATTAATTAGAATAAACTATATTTAAAAAAGGAAAACCAAAAAAAAATCAATATGAAGAAAAATTTACGATTCTTATCATTGATCGCAGCGACTTTATTTGCAGGTAATGCAATGGCGCAGCGATATGTAGCGAATACATTTTCGGGTGTAACCGTTACTCCAAACATTGTTTACGGACAAAACTTCTCGGTATTAACAGGAGCACCTGTTTTATCAGATTTGAAATTAGATTTCTACGAACCAACTGGAGACTCAGCAATTGCTCGTCCATTGGTTATTGTATTACACACTGGTAGTTTTTTACCAAAAGGTTTAAATCAATCTCCAACTGGAGCTAGAACAGATAGTTCAATAGTTGAAATGTGTAAGCAATTTGCTAAAAAAGGCTACGTTGCAGCAGCAGTGGGTTACAGAACAGGTTGGAATCCACAAGGAGATCAAGATGTTCGTACTGGAACTATTTTGAACGCTGTATACCGTGGTATGCAAGACACTAAAAACGCGGTTCGTTATTTCCGTTTTATGGGAGCTACAAGTCCAAACACTTACAAAGTAGATACCAATAGAATTGTTTTATGTGGACAAGGTTCAGGTGGATACATTTCATTGGCTTATGGAACATTAAACAAATTATCTGAAATTCAATTATTGAAATTCATCAACCAAACAACACAAATGCCATATGTAATTCCTCAAGCAGTTGGAGATTTTGATGGTTTTGGCGGAAACCCACTTTATAACAATGCAAACAATTACCCAGGTTACTCTTCAAGAGTAAACATGACTACTAACTACGGTGGTGCAATGGGTGATTCTTCTTGGTTAGAAGCTGGTGAAGTTCCAATTGTAGGAATGCAAGGTAAATTAGATCCATTTGCACCATACAGAACTGGTGGTGTTTATGTACCAGGTACAAACCCTCCATTATTGGTGGTTGAAGCAAGTGGTTCATATGATGTTGCTGATAGAGCAAATCGTTTAGGTGTAAATGATATTTTCAAAACACCAGCGTTTACAGATGCTTATACAACAGCAGGTTTATCAAATAGCAATAACGTACCAGCATTATTCTCATTCAATGGCGCAGCAAATGGTAGCGCACCTTGGGAATGGTGGGATTCAACAGATCCATTCAATGCAAACGGTTTGGCTTCAAACCCTTTCATGTCAAAAGCTAGAGCATTATTGTACATTGATACAGTACAAAACTACTTAGTTCCTAGAATTGCAAGAGTGTTATACCCTTCAACAGGAATTACCAATACATTTGCTACTGAAGGAAACGTAAGTGTTTATCCAAATCCAGCTGCTGACATTTTAAATGTTAGAGTAGAAGGCCTAAACGGTGCTACTTATGCAATTGAAATGTTAGATGCAACAGGAAGAGTTGTTAGAACAGAACAAAATTTAACGGCACAATCATATGTTGTGAACCGTAATGAATTAGCAAATGGTGTTTACTATGTAAAAGTAACTAGCGGTTTAAATCGTAAAGTTGCTAAAGTAGTATTATACTAATTAGCGAACATTATAATAAAAAAGCCCGAACATTTGTTCGGGCTTTTTTTATGCTTTCATTTTTTCTTTTAATTTCAAGAAAGGCTTTTCAAAATAATAATGAAACAAGCTTGCCAAAACAATGGCGAACAAAAGATACACAAACAATAAAACACTAGCATTCATTAGCGTTCTAGCGATTATAAAATTATTCAATACACGAAATAAAAAAGTATAATGAATAAGATATAGAGAATAAGATATTACACTTAAAAAAGTGATAGCGTTAAGGATAGATTTATTTTTTGGTCCTTGCCATGTTTTAAAATAAAATAAAGTAAGCGCAAAACCCAAAGAGCTAAGGCTGCTAAAAAAAACATTGTTAAAACCAGCGCAGAATTTTTTATAAAAAACGAAGTAGGCAATAAGCACTAAAATAGCACCTAACAACAACAAATATTTACGGTAAGTAATTGCGAATGATTTTTTTGTTATAAAAAACCAGGCCGCAATTACACCATATAATAAAGCGTCTAATCTAAATGCAACGACTTTTCGAATATTTTTATCCCAGCTATTGATATCAAAAGTGCCATCAGATTGACTCCACCTGAAATAGGTAAAAAGTAACAAAAGCGCCAGAAAAGCAACTAAAAGCCTCTTTTCTTTGTTTTTCGTTGGAAAAATAAATGCTATCAAAACAGTTAAAGGCAAACTAAGGTAAAACCACTCCTCTACTGAAAGACTCCACGCTTCTGGAAAAAAACTTGGGTGTGCATGCACCAAGTTTTGCGCAAAAAACAAATAACGAAAATCAAAAGATGTTGGAAATCCAACAATATAATTGATGCTAATAAAATGTAAGAGTAATGCGATAAGGTAAATTGGAATGGTTCGTATCCACCTGCGTTTCCAGAAATCAATAATGGTATTTAATCCAAATGAATTGGTATTCAAAACTTTTTCAATAAGAATACCACCTATTAAAAAACCACTGAGCACAAAAAACAATTCTACACCCCAATAGCCTAAGAAAAATAACATACCAGCTTTTGGAAAAAAGCCAGAAACAAAAATCCAACCGTGGTAAAATAGCACCATGAGTATGGCTAGGGCCCGCAGCAAATCTAAGCCAATTGCGCGTTTCGACAGATCCGGTAAGATTTTATTAATCAAAATTATTTATTCTAATGTTGTAATTTGATCGTCGTCTTCTACCAAGCTTTTATCTATTTGTTTGCTGGCTTTGGCACCTAATTTTTTTAAATTTTCTACACTACTTGTTAAGCTTCCTCTGCCAGAATGAAGTTTACCAAATGCATCGTCATATGTTTTTTGTGTGCCTGCTATTTGCAATCCTATTTTTTTCATGTCTTCGGTAAAGCCCACAAACTTATCATATAGTGCTCCAGCTTTGGTTGCAATTTCAATTGCATTTTTAGATTGTTGCTCCTGTTTCCAAATAGACGCTACTGTTTTTAGGGTTGCAAATAACGTAGAAGGAGTAACCAAAACTACACGTTTAGACCAAGCGAAATCAAATAAATCTTGTGCATGTTGAATAGCAATACTAAAAGAAGATTCTATAGGAATGAATAATAGTACATAGTCTGGCGAATTGATACCGTATAAATCGTGGTAATTTTTACCACTTAAACCACTAATGTGTGTTCTAATGGAGAGTAAATGTTCTTTGATAAATTTATCTCTACCTTCTTCGGTATTTTCGTTGACTAATTTTTCATATGCAACCAACGAAACCTTTGCGTCAATTACAATGTGTTTGTTATCGGGTAAATTAATAATTACGTCGGGCTGAAACCTATTGCCCTCTTCGTCTTTAAGATTTAAGCCTTTTCCTTGTAACGTATAATTTTGCCCTTCAATTAAACCACTTGATTCTAAAATTCTTTCTAAAACCAATTCTCCCCAATTACCTTGTTTCTTGCTATCACCTTTTAAAGCATTGGTTAAATTTGTTGCTTCAAGAGAAATTTTATTGGTAAATTTCATGAGCTCTTCGATAGAACCCTTAAGGGTATTGCGTTCTGCGGCTTCGTTTTTATATGAACGATCTACTTTTTCTTCAAAATCTTTGATTCTTTCTTTCAAAGGACTTAAAATAACATCAATATTATTTTTGTTTTGCTCTGTAAATTTATGTGATTTTTCATCTAAAATTTTACTTGCAATATTCTCGAACTCCTTTGTGAGTGTAGTTTGTAGCGCTTCTAGTTCAACTTTCTTTTCTTCTAGTTTTTCTCTTTGAGTGCGAAAAGCTTCTTCTGCTTTTACAATTCTAATATTCACTGCATTAAATTCAAGCTCCTTTTGATCAAGTGCATTTTTAGCGATTTCCTTTTCTTTATTAAGCGCATCAATTTGTTTGCTTTGCTCCGCAAGGGTAGCCGTTAATCCTGCTTTTTCTTTTTCTAAAGAAATAATTTGATCATAATCTAAAGGATTTACACCCGATTTATTACGCATGTAAAGGACCCCAAGCAGGGCGCCAAGGGCTAAGCCAATGATTAAAAATAGCATACTAGTCATTTAACAAAAATAACAATTTAGCTTGCTTAGCATCGAAAAACTTTTCAGTTCTTCTGCTATTTAGTAGCTTTGCAAGCATTATTAATAGAAGCGAATATGTTTGATAATTTAAGTGATAAGTTAGATAGGGCCTTTAAGGTTTTAAAAGGACAGGGAAAAATTACCGAAATCAACGTTGCAGAAACGGTAAAAGAAGTGCGTAAAGCGCTCTTAGACGCCGATGTTAATTTTAAAATCGCCAAAGATTTTACAGATCGTGTTAAAGAAAAAGCATTTGGACAAAGTGTATTGACTTCGGTTTCTCCGGGTCAATTGATGATTAAAATTGTTAACGACGAATTGGTTGCTTTAATGGGCGGCGAAAAATCGGAGTTAAATTTAAAATCAAATCCAGCCATTATATTAATCGCAGGTTTACAGGGTTCGGGTAAAACCACTTTCTCTGGTAAATTAGCTAATTATTTAAAATCAAAAGGTAAATCTCCTTTTCTAGTTGCAGCAGACGTTTATCGTCCAGCGGCAATTGATCAATTAAAAATATTAGGGGAACAAATTTCTGTTCCAGTTTTTACAGATTATGAAAGTAAAAACCCGGTTAAAATTGCTCAAGATGCAATTAAACAAGCAAAAGCCGCAGGCCACAATGTAATCATTATCGATACTGCAGGTCGTTTAGCTGTTGATGAGCAAATGATGGATGAAATCGCCAGCGTTAAATCAAGTGTACAACCACACGAAATTTTATTTGTGGTAGATGCCATGACTGGTCAGGATGCGGTAAATACAGCTAAAGCATTTAATGATCGTTTAGATTTTGACGGAGTTGTATTAACCAAATTAGATGGTGATACCAGAGGTGGTGCTGCTTTAACAATTCGTGAGGTTGTAAAAAAACCTATCAAATTTGTGGGTACTGGCGAAAAGCTAGAAGCCATAGACGTTTTTTATCCAGAGCGTATGGCTTCTAGGATTTTAGGCATGGGTGATGTGGTTTCTTTAGTAGAGCGAGCGCAAGAACAGTTTGATGCTGAAGAAGCAGCACGTATTCAAAAGAAGATTAGAAAAAATCAATTTGACTTCAGCGATTTCTTGAATCAATTACAACAAATCAAAAAAATGGGTAACCTGAAAGATTTGATGGGAATGATTCCAGGAGTGGGTAAAATGGTTAAAGACATTGATATTTCAGATGATGCGTTTAAACATATCGAAGCTATTATTCATAGCATGACGCCTTTAGAAAGAGAAAGCCCTGAACTAATTAATGGCACACGACGCAAAAGAATTGCCCTTGGAAGCGGTAGGAGCATCGAAGAGGTGAACAAGCTTTTGAAACAATTTGATGACATGAAAAAGATGATGAAACAGTTTTCAGGTGGTGGAAACCCATTAAAAATGTTAAAAAACATGCCACAAGGCGGATTTCCTAGATAATATTTTGAATTATCCACATTTGTTCGCATCTTTGCCCTCCCTTTGGATGGATACCAATGGGATTAACTAAAAACAAAAGAAAATGCCAGTAAAAATCAGATTACAAAGACATGGTAAAAAGCAAAGAGCTTTCTATCATATCGTAGTGGCGGATTCGCGTGCTCCAAGAGATGGTAAATTCATTGAGAAGTTAGGTGTATACAATCCTAACACAAACCCTGCAACAATCGATTTAAACATTGATGCTGCTGTTCAATGGTTACACAATGGTGCACAGCCAACCGACACCACTCGTGCTATCCTTTCATACAAAGGAGTATTGTACAAAAAACACCTTGAAGGTGGAGTGAAAAAAGGTGCTTTAACACAAGAACAAGCAGATGTAAAATTTGCAGCTTGGGTAGATGCTAAAACAAGTAAAGTAGATTCGAAAAAATCATCATTGGTTTCTTCAAAAGAAGCTGCTAATAAAGCTCGTTTAGCAACTGAAGCAAAACAAAAAGAAGAAAAAGCAGCAGCTATTATTGCTAAAAATACACCAGTTGTAGAAGAGGTAGTAGAAGAAGTTGTGGAAGAAGTAGTAGTAGCAGAAGCTACAGAAGAAACTCCTGTTGCTGAAGCACCTGCTGCTGATGAAACAGAAGCTCCAGCTGCTGAATAATTTTTCCTTGAAATGAACGCGATAGAAAGCAAGTATTTTCAAATAGGAACAATCAAAAAAACGAAAGGACTAAAGGGAGAAGTTCAACTTTATTTTGAAGTAGAAAACCCAGAAGCCTATGAAAATTTGGAATCGGTATTTATTGAAATCAATAATAAACCGGTTCCATTTTTTATTGATACCCTTCGCATGCAAGAACCTGTTGCATACCTCTACCTAGAAGGCGTAGAACACATCGATCAAGCTACACCACTTGTCAACAAAAAAGTTTACATCGACAAAAAGCATAAGCCTAAAGAATCTAAGGCTTTTAAAATAAAAGATTTGGTTGGTTATTTTGTAGAAGATACTCAACTTGGCGAATTAGCTATTATTACTGGAATTGAAGAGATGCCTCAGCAAACCATGGCTACCATGATTTATCAAAACAAAGAGGTCTTGTTTCCAATTAACGATCAGTTTGTAAAACAAATAGACCAAGCCGCTAAAAAAATTATTGTCGAATTACCCGACGGTTTATTAGCAATTTACTTAAGTTAGTAATATGAATATTGACATCATCACTGTACTTCCAGCTTTGTTGGATAGCCCATTTGCGCATTCTATTATGCAACGTGCGCAAACCAAAGGCTTGGTGAGTATTCGTGTACATAATTTACGAGATTATAGTAATGACAAACATAAAAATGTAGACGACTATCAATATGGTGGAGGCTCTGGAATGGTGATGTCTATTGAACCTTTTGCCAATTGTATTGAACAACTACAAAAAGATATAACCTACGACGAAGTCATCTATTTAACACCAGATGGCGAAACACTCAAACAAAACACCGCAAACGAATTATCTTTGAAGGGAAATTTATTGTTACTGTGCGGACACTATAAAGGCATCGACCAACGCATTAGAGACCTCTATGTGACCAAAGAGATATCTATCGGGGATTATGTGCTTAGTGGCGGCGAATTGGCAGCAGCAGTTTTGGTTGATAGTATCGTTAGGTTAATTCCAGGTGTATTGAGCGACGAAACATCTGCTTTATCAGATTCTTTTCAAGATGACTTGTTGAGCCCACCTGTTTATACTAGACCTGCAGATTTCAGAGGTCACAAAGTTCCCGATATATTATTGAGCGGAAATACACCTGAAGTTGAAAAATGGCGCTTTGAACAAGCTTTAGCCAGAACAAAAGAACGCCGACCAGACTTACTTTCGTAGTTATTAACAATAAATCTGCCCCTGAGGCTATATTATTTTAATATTTTATTTTTTTGTTGATAAAATTTCCCTATACTTGCAATCCGATTTTTACGGGTTAAAAATCGTTTTTAAAGGCTTAAAACCATGGACTTAGTAAAATTTGTTAACGAACAGACACCAAAAAATGAATTGCCAACTTTCAATCCAGGCGATACTGTAACTGTTCACTATAAAATTAAAGAAGGCGCTAAAGAGCGTATTCAGCAATACCAAGGCGTTGTTATTCAACGTAATGGAGTTGGTGCAAACGAAACATTCACTGTTCGTAAAGTATCAAATTCAATTGGTGTTGAGCGTATTTTCCCTGTAAACTCTCCAAACATCGATAAATTAGAAGTTAATTCTAGAGGTGCGGTTAGAAGAGCTAAGTTGTATTACCTACGTGGCTTGACAGGTAAAAAAGCAAGAATCAAAGAAAAAAGAGGAAGTTATTAATCCTTTACAACATATTCAAAAACCTCGCATTAGCGGGGTTTTTTTATTTAATGCAATCACGAATTAATTTGTTGATACGCCATTTTTTATCAAAATTTGCTTGATCAAAAGAAAGCATTCTAAAAACACAAACATGAAAGATTTATTAAAAAAATATGAAGAGAAACGACCAGAAGTTGTTTTTGAATGGAAAGATGCATTGTCTGAAGCAGAAGGCTGGGTAGTAATTAATTCGTTGCGTGGTGGAGCTGCAGGTGGTGGAACACGCATGAGAAAAGGA
>JAHEGO010000053.1 GCA_024645045.1 Sphingobacteriaceae bacterium | reverse complement strand
CCAATTATGTTTTACGATTTACAAAAATATTATCCGAGCATCTGGAATAGATTTTCAGATTTCAGAAATGAAAAAATTTTAGCATCAATTCAAGATAATATTTCGAGAGGTATTAAAGAAGGATTATATCGAAATGATTTTGATGTTTTGATTCATTCTAAAATGAGGTTAGCAGAAATAGATAGCTGTTTTAAATATGACATCTTTCCACCTGCAAACTTTTCAATAGTTCAAGTTATGAAACAATCTACAGAGATGTTCTTGTATGGAATGGTTACTCCTACTGGATATCAATTGATCAATCAATATAAAAATATAACAGAAAAATAAATATACAAATGAATCTTAAAACTAAATTAGTAGGATTTTTAATGTTGTTGTCTAGTGCTATCTATGCACAAACAAACTCAACATATGAATTCAGCTTACAACAAGCCATTGATTATGCATTGCAAAATCAAAATGCAGTAAAAAACGCAAAGCTTGACAAGCAAATTTCAGAACAAAAAGTAAAAGAAACAATTGCACTTGGTTTGCCACAAGTCAATGGTAAAGCAACTGCTCAAAAGTTTCTCGACATTCCAACACAAGTTATCCCTAATTTTATTTCACCATCTGTTTATGGTGTTTTAATTGATAATAATGTAAAAGATGGCAATGGCAATCCAATCAAAATGCCAGCAAATGGTTACAGTAATATCGAAGCCAGATTTGGTACCACTTATAATATGAGTTATGGTATTGATGTATCTCAGCTTATTTTTGATGGGAGTTATTTAGTTGGATTACAAGCCTCTAACGTTTATAAAGACTTGACAGTTAAAGCACTTGAAAGGAGTCAAAACGAAGCAAGAGTTGCAGTAACCAAAGCATACTATGCTGTTTTAGTTGTTCAAAAGTCAAGAGAATTATTAGATGCGAATGTTATTCGATTGAAAAAGACATTAGACGATACCAAAGCATATTATCAAAATGGATTTGCTGAAAAAATTGATGTTGACCGTTTAACGGTAATTTATAATAATATCGTAACAGAACGTGAAAATTTAGAACGCGTTTATTTGGTAACCAATAATCTATTGAAGTTTCAAATGGGAATGCCAATAGCATCAGAATTAAAATTGACAGATCAATTAACTGAAGTTTTGGCGGTTGAAAATATACCACTTGAAGGACCAAATGTTCAAGCCCGAGTTGAATACCAATTAGTGAAAACACAAATGCGTTTAATGGAATTAGATTACAAACGCAATATTTTCTCTAGAATGCCTACAATTGCTGCATTTGGAACACTTTCAAAGAATGCTCAAAATAATGATTATACTAAATTAACCGATAAGTTATTCCCAACAACTATAGTAGGATTAAGCATAACCGTACCATTAGTTGGTTCAGGTAAAAAATTCTATCAAACCAATCAAGCAAAATTTGCATTTGAGAAATCTAAAAACGATTTAAAGAATTTAGAAAATGCATTGACTCTAGAATCTGCTTCTGCCCAAACAAATTTCAAAAACAATTCGGGGCAATTAAAAAACCAAACTAAAAACATGGAATTAGCAACAGAAGTATTAAGGGTGGCTAAAATCAAATACAATCAAGGGGTTGGGTCAAGTTTAGAAGTTGTTTCTGCCGAAACTGCATTGAAAGAAGCGGAGAACAATTACATCGCAGCATTATACAATGCATTAATTGCTAAGGTTGAACTAGACAAAACATACGGTAAATAATCTCAAAATAAAATAATACGCAATAAAAATATATGAAAAAAATAATATTAATCTTCGTTTTAGCTGTCGCTGTCATTTCTTGTAAAAAAACTGGATCTGATGCGAAGAAATCTGAATTAGCAACACTTAAAAAGCAACAAGCAGAATTGTCTGCTAAAATTCTTAAAATAGAAGAAGAACTTGCTAAAGAAAATCCTGAAGCAAATAAAAAAACACATTTTGTTGAATTACAAAAAGCAACTAAAGGAACATTTACACATTATGTTGAGGTACAAGGTAAAGTTGAGTCTGAACAAAATGTAAACATATTACCTCGTGCCATGGGCCCAATTACCAATGTATATGTTGAGCCAGGCGCATCTGTTAGAAAAGGACAATTATTAGCAACCATAGATGATGCAATCATTCGTAAATCAATAGATGAATTGCAAAACCGTTTAGATTTAGCCACAGTTGTTTACAATAAACAAAAGAATTTGTGGGATCAAAAAATTGGAACCGAAATTCAATTTTTACAAGCAAAAAATAATAAAGATGCCTTAGAACGTTCAATGGCAACCGCTAATGAACAACTTAGTTTAACAAAAATCAAATCACCAATTAACGGTACTGTTGATCAGGTAGATATTAAAGTTGGAGAAATGGCTAACGCTATGAAGCCTGCAATTAGAGTGGTGAACTTACAACAATTGAAAGTTACGGCTGAGCTTGCTGAAAGTTATTTGAAAGCGATTAAAATTGGTGACAAAGCAAGTGTTAGTTTGCCTGATTTAAATAAAGTAATTGATGCAAAAGTTAGTTTTGCTGGAAGAGTAATTAATCCTGCAAGTAGAACCTTTAGTATTGATGTCAAAATTGGTAATAGCAACGATTTAAGACCAAATATGATTGCATTGCTTAATATCATCGATTACAAAGCAAAAGGAGTATTTAGTATTCCAATGAATATAGTTCAGAATGATCAGTCAGGGCAATACGTAATGGTTGCAGTTAAAGAAGGCGATAAAACGTATGCTTCAAAAAGAGCCATCAAAACAGGTTTAATCTACAAAGGAACGGTTGAAGTAAAATCTGGACTTACTGAAGGAGATGAATTAATCGTTACTGGTTACCAAAATTTAAATGAAGGCGATTTAATTAAATTATAATGAAAGATAAAATAAAAGAATTTGGTCCTTCCAATTGGGCAATAAATAATAAAACAGCAATTTATGTGATTACAGTTTTACTGTCATTCATTGGATATGCTGCATATCAGAATTTACCGAAAGAAAATTTTCCGGAAATTACCATTCCGAAAATATTTGTAAGGACAATTTATCCTGGTACCTCTCCACAAAACATGGAGAACTTAGTAACTAAGCAAATTGAAAAACAATTAAAATCGACTCCAGGTTTGAAGAAAATTACTTCAAACTCTTACCAAGATTTTTCTTTTATCACAGCTGAGTTCAATACCAACGTTGATATTAAAGAAGCTAAACAAAGGGTAAAAGATGCAGTTGATAAAGCAAAATCTGATTTGCCGAATAATTTGCCAGATGATCCAAGTGTCATAGATATTAACTTATCTGACATGCCAATTTTGTACGTAAATATATCAGGTGATTTCGATTTGAAAAAATTAAAAGATTTTGCTGATGTGATGAAAGATAAAATTGAATCGTTGAAACAAATTTCAGGAGTGGATATAGTGGGGGCATTGGAACAAGAAATTCAAATTAATGTTGATTTGAATAAAATGAATGCCGCTCAAATTTCATTTACAGATATTGAAAGAGCAATTGGATACGAAAATATTTCTGCATCTGGCGGTACCATCAATATTGATGGGGTTCGCCGTACATTGAACATTAAAAAAGAATTTCCAAATGCATTAGAAATGTCTAATACCATTATCAAAACTCCTACTGGCGGATCAGTGTATTTAAAGGATATTGCTGAGGTGGTAAGCGGTTTCAAAGAACAAGAAAGTTTTGCTAGGTTATATGGTAAAAACGTAATCACTTTAAATGTTAAAAAGAGAAGTGGAGAAAATTTAATTGAAGCTTCTGATAAAATTCGTGCAATCATTTCTGAACTTCAAGAAAAAGAATTTCCTAAAGGTTTAGAAATTAAAATAACAGGTGATCAATCAGCTAAAACAAGAGAAACTTTACATGATTTAATCAATACCATTGTAATTGGTTTTGTGTTGGTGACTATTATTTTGATGTTTTTCATGGGATTAACGAATGCCATATTTGTGGCGCTTTCTGTCCCATTATCAATGGCTGTGGCGTTTATCATTATGCCAAGTATTGGTTTTACCATGAACATGATTGTATTGTTCTCATTCTTACTTGCATTGGGTATTGTGGTTGATGATGCAATTGTAGTAATTGAAAACACCCATCGTATTTTTGGGAATGGAAAAATGCCAATTAAAGAAGCGGCTAAGCAAGCGACAGGTGAAGTATTCTTACCTGTTTTTTCTGGAACAATGACCACACTTGCACCGTTTGTGCCTTTAGCATTCTGGCCAGGTGTGATTGGTAAGTTTATGTTTTACTTACCCATTACTTTAATCATTACTTTACTGGCTTCTTTATTAGTTGCTTATATTATCAATCCTGTGTTTGCAGTTGATTTTATGAAACCACATAACGAAGATGAAATTCACCATCCTCATTTTGATGAAAAGGTGAAAAAGAATTTGAAATATGTAGGTATTGCAGCTGTAATTGGATACTTAATTAATTTTGGATTTGGAAACTTAATTGTGGTATTAGGTTTGTTTTACTTATTACATCATTTCTATTTAGAAATGAAAATTCGTGATTTTCAAAATAATACATGGCCTAAGTTTCAAGATTGGTACACACAAAAATTAGTATGGTGTTTAGAAAGACCTGGTAAGATATTATTAAGTACTGTTGCTTTATTCATTTTCACATTTGTATTAATGTCGGTAAGAAGCCCTAAATTTGTTTTCTTCCCAACTTCTCAACCAAACTTTGTATATGTGTATGTGAGTTTGCCAGTTGGTACCGACCAGTCGGCTACCAATGAAGTAATCAAAAAAGTTGAACAAAAAGTAATTGGAGCATTGGGTGGTAAAGACAACCCAATAGTATCTTCAGTAATTTCAAACGTAACCGTAGGTGTAACCGATCCTAGAGATGAAGATCAAGGTAACTATCCTAATAAAGGAAAAGTCTCTGTTTCTTTTGTCCCATTTGGCGAGCGAGATGGAGCAAATACTGAAGAATACTTAAATAAAATTAGGGAAGCTGTTAAAGGAATACCAGGTACTGAAATTGCTGTTTCGCAAGAACAAGCAGGTCCGCCAACAGCTAAGCCAATTTCAATTGAGATAACTGGAGATGACTTGGATTCTTTAGTTGCAACCTCAGTTCGTTTAAAAGCATATTTAGACAATAAAAATGTACCAGGATTAGAAGAATTAAAATCAGATTTTCAGAATAATAAACCAGAAATCATTTTTGATATCGACAGAGAAAGAGCCAATCGTGAAGGTATTGCAACTGGACAAGTGGCAATGGAAATGCGTACCGCTTTATATGGAAAAGAAATATCAAAGTTCCGTGATTTAAATGATGATTATGAAATTAATCTTCGTGCTTCGAAAGAACAAAGAAGCAATTTGGATGTTTTAAGAAATATGCGTGTAACCTATAGGGATATGGCAATGGGAGGCATGATTCGTCAAGTGCCTATGTCTTCTTTTGCGAAAGTGGAATATGTAAATACCTATGGCGGAATTAAGAGAAAACAACAAAAAAGAATCATTATTTTATCTTCAAATGTGTTAGGTAATTTTACTCCAAATGAAGTAGTGGCTAGCATTCAAAATGAAATAAACCAGTTCAATGCGCCAGATGGTGTAACCATTAAAATGGCAGGTGAGCAAGAAGAGCAATTAGAAACAGTTAAGTTTTTAGGAACGGCATTGATGGTTTCTTTTGGTTTGATTTTATTGATTTTAGTAATACAATTTAATTCCATTAGTAAACCTGCAATTATATTATCTGAAATTTTCTTTAGTATCATTGGTGTGTTTTTAGGAATCAGTATTTTCAAAATGACCATGTCTGTAGTAATGATGGGTATTGGTATTGTAGCCCTTGCGGGTATTGTGGTAAGAAATGGAATATTGCTGGTCGAATTTGCCGATCTTAAAATTGAAGAAGGCAAATCAACTTACGATGCAATTTTAGAAGCAGGACGTACACGTATGACACCAGTATTATTAACTGCTGCAGCAACAACTTTAGGTTTGATTCCTTTAGCTGTTGGTTTGAATATTGACTTTGCAGAATTGTTTACTACTTTCAATCCACATATTTTCTTTGGAGGAGACAGTGTTGCATTCTGGGGTCCTTTATCTTGGACTATGATTTTCGGATTAATTTTCGCAACGTTTTTAACTTTAATTTTAGTGCCGGTGATGTATATCTTGGTTGATAAAATTAAAATAAAATGGAAAGTTGCACGTGCTAAATAATTAGCAATAAAGATATTGGAAGGTTTCCAATAATTGTTTTTTTTAAGGTTAACAATGGCGCTGGGTGAAAACCTGGCGCTTTGTTTTTTTTATAGCTTTAGTCCGTAGATGCCTAGGCTATATGGTTTCTCATCCATTATAGCAACATTTGGAAGCACACCATAATTTTCAAAACCATGTTTCTTGAAAAAACGTATGCTCGGTATATTGTGTTCAAAAATATAAGCCAATAGGGTATGAACATTTCTTTCTTTGGCTTGAGCTATAGCAAAATTCAATAGCACGCTTCCAATTCCATTTGCTCTATTTGCTTCCGAAATATATATGGCTATTTCAATAGTACCCGCATAGGCTGGTCTACCATAAAATGATTTGAAACTCAACCAAGCAATTACATTTCCATCAATTTCTGCAACCCAAATTGGTCTAGGTTCTTTGAAACTTTCAAACCAATCTTTTTTATCATCCACACTTACTATTTCTGTATCTGCAGTAACTAATCTAGATGGAATGGTACTATTGTAAATGTTTACAATAGCAGAAAGGTCTTTATTTTCAGCGATTCGAATATTCATAATAGTTAACGATCTACTTCACCTAATACGATATCTATTGAGCCAAGTATGGCAATCAAATCGGCAATCATCGCTCCCTTAGCGAGTGCTGGAAGAACAGATAAATTACTAAAACTTGCAGACCTTGCTTTACACCTGAAAGGTTTGTCTGATTTTCCATCGGCTATAAAGTAAAAACCTAATTCGCCTTTGGGCATTTCTGCTCTGATATAAAACTCTTGTGCTTTCGGAATAATTTTCTTTGGCAATTTTGCTCTTGGGTCAAAATCTGGACTGCGTTTTAATTCTTTCGTTAAGCGTTTAATGCATTGTTCTGAAATTTTTATGGATTCATAAATTTCTCTTACGCGTACATCAAATCGATCCCAACAATCGCCTGTTGTTCCCATTTTTCCAGTACCAATGGGTACTTCAAAATCTAATTCCGGGTAAACAGAATATCCATCAATCCTTCTAAGATCATAATTCAATCCAGAGCCCCTTAACATGGGCCCAGAGCAACCATAATTAATCGCTAGATCAAGTGGAAGTATGCCGATGTTTTTGGTCCTATTGATGAAAATACTGTTATTGGTTAAGAGTTCGTCTAGCTCTTCCATTTTTGGTTTAAATTGAATCAAGAATTCAGCACATCTTTCTTCAAAACCAATTGGTAAATCATAAAATAATCCACCAACCCAAATGTAGTTATATAATAATCTTGCACCCGAAGCCCATTCCAATAAATTTAAAATATGTTCTCTTTCTTTAAAGCAGAAAAAGAAAGGAGTAACCGCACCAATGTCCATGCCGTAGGTGCCAATGGCAATAAGGTGTGAGGCTATTCTGTTGAGTTCACAAACGAGTACGCGAATATATTCTACCCGCTTAGGAATGGTATGTTCAATGCCAAGCATTTTCTCTACACCCATTACAAAAACATGGTCATTGTTCATGGATGTTAAATAATCCATGCGATCTACAAATGGAATAATTTGCTGATAGTTTAATGCTTCTGCATGTTTTTCAAAACAACGGTGCAAGTAGCCAATGTGCGGTATACAATCTTTGACTGTTTCTCCATCGGTTACTAGCTCAAGCCTTAAAACACCATGCATAGAAGGGTGTTGCGGCCCCATGTTGAGGATCATTTCCTCGTTTTTTAATTGAGAGGGGTCGGTCTTTAAATTATTCATTTTTTGCTCCTTCCCATTTTATTTTCAAGCCGCCATAATTTTCGGCCGCTTCATAATCTTTTCTTAAAGCAAATCCTTCCCAGTCATCGGGACATAAAATTCTTCTTAAATCTGGATGTCCTTCAAAATAAATTCCTAGTAAATCGTAAGCTTCTCTTTCATGCCAATCGGCTGAACGCCAAACCTGACTAACGCTAGGGACTTTTGGTAAATCGTTTACTTGTCTGTTATTATCAACAATTACTTTTAATGTTATTTGATGACCTAAGGTAATAGAAGATAAATGATAAACTACCGCAAACTGTTTTTGTGCTACACCTAGATCTACGCCAGATAAGCAAGATAAAAAATCAAAGTAAAAGTCTGGATGGTTGCGGAGTAGGAGGGCTACTTCAGCAATTAAATTTGTTTGCAATACAATAATGCCTTGTAATCCACTAAAATCAGTGCTTACAACCGCTTGTTCGCCAAACTTCTCTTTAATAAAATTGCATATTTTTTCATTCATTTTTTATGGAGCTAATCTTTCAATTTTCCATTTACCTTTTTCCATTAATACATATTTCACACGGTCGTGTAACCTGCTTTCGCGTCCTTGCCAAAATTCAATGGCAATAGGATTTAATATATAACCACCCCAATGTGCAGGTTTAGGTATTTTTTTTCCTTCAAATTTTTGTTCGTATGCTTTAAAAGCTACATCTAAAATTTCTCTGTTTTCTATCACTTGACTTTGTGGTGAAACAATTGCTCCTAGCTGACTTCCAATAGGTCTTGTAGCAAAATAAGCTTCAGATTCTTCTTTAGAAAGCTTTGAAATTTTGCCTTCAATTCTCACTTGTCTTCCTAATTCAGGCCAAAAGAATACCAAACATCCAAAAGGGTTTTTAGCGAGTTCTTTGCCTTTTCTACTTAAATAATTGCTGTAAAAAGAAAAACCATTTTGATCGGCGCCTTTCAACAGTACGATTCGTGCCGATGGAACGCCATCTCTGGTTGCGGTTGCCAATGTCATTGCATTTGGTTCTCGCACCTCCGCGGCCATGGCTTCGTCAAACCATTTTCCAAAAAATGAAAATGGGTTTCTGTCCAATTCCGTTTCTATTATTGGAGAAGAACTGTACTCTATGCGTAAGTTCTGTAATGTTTTTTTATCTATTTCACTCATGCTTTTTTATATTTATTTCTCCAGTATAATTTTTCGTTTAACTTTTGAAGAATTAATTCTGCCAAAAGGTATTCGCTGTTTTTATTTTCTAAGGCCATTTTTACATCTTTTTCGGCCACATCTATTCGGTATAATTGAGCGTATAATAGGGTTCTATTCTCTTTTAATAAAACTGCTAAATACTGTGCTAATGCTATTCTTAAGTCTTCATAATTCATTTCACTTTTCAATCCGATGGCTTCTGTTTCTGGAAGTTGGTGGTTAATTTGTTCAATTAATTCGGATGAATTTTCCATGAATTTTAGAAATTACTTGGGTAGTTTTTTTTCATTGCTTCTGCACCTTCTTCTACTTTTAACTTTAATTGAGCTTTGTATTCAGTAAGGGCATTTCCAATTTTGTCGTCCGCAGTTGCGCAAATTTGAGCGGCAAGAATACCAGCATTTTTAGCACCGTTTAAAGCTACAGTTGCAACAGGAATTCCTCCAGGCATTTGTAAGATAGACAATACAGAATCCCAACCATCAATGGAATTGCTCGATTTAATTGGAACGCCAATAACAGGTAAGGTACACATTGATGCAATCATTCCTGGTAAATGCGCTGCGCCACCAGCACCCGCAATGATAACTTTGATGCCTCTTTCTTTTGCTGTGTGAGCATATTCTACCATTCTTTCAGGCGTACGATGAGCCGAAACCACGGTCATTTCAAAAGCTACACCTAATTCATTTAAAACACTGGAAGCTTCTTCCATAATAGGTAGATCGGATGCACTACCCATAATAATTCCAACTTGAATGCTCATATTTTATTTACTTATCACTTTTAATTTTTCTTTAACTTCTTTTGCAATTTTAATGGCCTGCTCACGGTCGTTGTGAATGATGGTGACATGCCCCATTTTGCGAAATGGTTTAGTTATTTTTTTCCCATATAAGTGGATGTAAACACCTGGTAAATGTAGTACTTCTTCTAATCCTTGATAAACTGCTTCTCCGCTAAAACCTGCTTCGCCTAACAGATTAATCATTACTGCATTTGCGCGGTTAGCTGTATCGCCTAAAGGTTGTCCTGTGATGGCTCTTAAATGTTGATCAAATTGAGAACATACGTTTCCTTCAATACTTTGGTGTCCACTGTTGTGAGGTCTTGGGGCCATTTCGTTCACCAAAACTTCTCCGTTTTTGCAAACAAAAAATTCAATGGCTAACAATCCTATTAACCCTAATTCTTCGGCTATATTTTCTGCAATGTTTGCAGCTTTTAATTGAATAAAATCTGATACTGCTGCAGGTGAAATTTGAAATTCAACTAAGTTTGCTGTTGGATGAAAATCCATTTCAACGGCAGGGAAAGTTTTAATTTCACCACTTTCATTTCTGGCTACAATGATGGCAATTTCTTTTTCAAAATCAACCATTTGTTCTACTAAGCTTGGTGCTTCGAAAGCTTCTGTTAATTGTGATTTTTCTTTGATAATGAAAACTCCTTTACCATCATAACCATCTTTTCTGAGTTTCTGAACATATGGTAAGCTCCATTTCAAGTCGTTTAAGTCAGATTTTGAATCAATTAATTTAAAATCGGAAGTTGGAATATGGTGTTCTTTTAACCATTGTTTTTGTGTGCCTTTGTCCTGTATTAGTTCAATAATACGGGGTTCAGGGTAAACTTTAACGCCTTCAGCTACTAGTTTTTTAAGCGCTTCCACATTTACTTTTTCAATCTCGATGGTTAATAAATCTACTTTTTTCCCAAATTCATATACGGTATTGAAATCGGCTAAACTACCAACTTGAAAATCATCGCAAATATTTTTACAAGGGGCATCTTTATCTGGATCAAGTATACTTACATTGACATTATAGTTCAAGGCAT
>JAHEGO010000068.1 GCA_024645045.1 Sphingobacteriaceae bacterium | reverse complement strand
AAAGGAGAATGGTATTACCAGGTTTTAATAGACGGTATTTTGATAAGTCAAGCATTTATTGTTTGGATTGGGAAAATTTATTTAATATTGTAGGTAGAAGACTATGAAAAACAAATCAATCATTTGTGGCGCCTGTATCCTATACAGCCTAAGCATTATAAGCGCTTGTGCGCCTGAAAGAAAAGACTCTATAAAGAGTTTAAAATGGATGCTTGGAAAATGGGAAAGCCATTCAGAAGATGGTGTACTCATTGAGGAATGGACTAAAGCCAATGACTCTACATTTATAGGTCATGCGATTAGCATTTCAAATGATGGAGATACCACATTTTCGGAAATCTCTAACATTAAAGAAAGAGCAGGAACAATTACCTATGAATTAGCAGTAAATGAAATCGATACAGCTGAATTCGTGATGACGCAAAATGATACTGATTGCGTTTTTGAAAACGAAGAAAATGATTATCCTAAGTTAATAGCTTACAAAAAGCAAGGCAAGGATTCTTTATATGCTAAAATTGAGGGCGAGGTAGATGGATCTAATTCAAAAGAAGAATTTACCTATGTAAAAATTAAAAAGAAAAGTAGTATTTTTTAATTACTCAATCGCAAACTTGTAGCCAATACCTCTTACAGTTTGAACAAATAAAGGCATTTCAGGGTTAACCTCTATTTTTTTACGCAACCTCACAATGTGCATATCTAATGTTCTGGTATTTACATCTGAGTTATATCCCCATACAACTAACATCAATTCTTCACGATTAATTACTTTATTTCGGTTCTTTAAAAAATAAAGCAATATTCGGTTTTCTAAAATTGTCAACTCGATTTTTTTGCCGTCTCTCATCAACAAATGTGTATTTGGATGGTGCTCCATATTTGAAAACTTAATTACATCAGACTTTTCGGCATTCGTGATGTATTTCACTTTATTGTTTAAAAGCGCAATCAACACTTCCATGTTAAAGGGCTTTGTAATATAATCTGAAACACCAAAATGATAGGCATCTATTTTGTCAATATCTTGCGCTTTGGCAGTAACCATAATAACTATACCAGCATAATCTTGGCTTCTAATCGAAGTACAAACATCCATCCCAGATTTTCCTGGAAGCATCCAATCTAACAATACAATATGCGGTTGCTCTGCTAGAATTAATGATTCTGCTGCATTACCATCAGCGGCTTCAATAACTTCAAAGCCTTCTGCGATTAACCTTTGAGCGATTAATAAACGCATATTTTCATCGTCTTCGATGACTGCAATTTTTACTTGATTTATTTCCATAGCTTTATTTGACAAAAATAAAATATAAATGGTTAGCTTTTTGTAACAAGCTCATTATAATTGAGTGGCAAGGTGACGATAAACTCAGACCCAAGGCCTAATTCACTTTTTACTGCTATATCACCGTCCATAAAATTCGCTACTTCTTTACAAAACGACAAACCGATTCCTACACTTCCATTCTGATTAAATTGATTCTCGATTCTATAAAACTTTCTAAAGACATTCTTTTGTTCGTTTTTAGGGATACCTATACCTTTGTCTATGAACCTAAAAATAATTTCTTGCTTTTTTTGCGACACAATTATATTCAATTCACGTTGTTGAGGTTGTGAATACTTATAAGCATTATCAAATAAATTTTGAAACAAACTAATCAGTAATACTTTATCAGAATAAATAACATTAAGGTCATTCAACTCAAAATTAATTTTAAAATCTGGGTATTTAATTTGATATGCATCTCTCAATTCAGAAAGCAAATTTGATAAATTAATTTCCTGAATACTCACCTGCAATGAGCGGTTTTCTAGCTGTGTCAAAGAAAGTAACTTATTCATTAAATCATTTAATTTATCCGCTTCTTCATCTAAAATTCGTACATATAAATCTTTTTCTTTTAAGGTGAGCTCCGATTTTGACTTCATGTTATTAGCAGCAATTTTTATTACGCTAACCGGAGTCTTAAATTCATGTGTTAAATTATTTAAAAAGTCGTATTGTAATTTATATAGCTTAGAGTTTATGCTGAGGTTTCTGTAAATTAGAATAGCAATAACTAACATAATAATATAGAACGCAGCAATTCCAATTGCAATTGGAGCAAAAAGCATTCTTACCCTATTAGAAAAAAACGATTTAGAAGAAATGAAATAAAGTTGATAGCCTGAAAATGCACCTGACAAAGCAATGCTAGTGGTTAAGTAATGCTTATCATTCGCTAAAGAATCATAGGTAACCGGTTTTACAAAGATGTGCTCATACAAATTTGGGCTATTATTTATGATTGGTAATCGATCTGGATCTAATTCAAATGTCAACATGTCTTGGTCGAAAGAAACTGACACAGGCACATCTAATTTGCTGATTGCTTGATATATTTTAATGTCTGCAGCAGATGGAACATTGATAAATGTGATTTGCTTATCGTTAAATGTATAAAATGATTTAAATATTTGGTCGACAGAAATGGCAGCATTTGAATCGTAGTTGCCAATGAAATCTGCGTATTTTAATACACACTTTGTAAAATTATTGGCATCAGTTCCATTAAAATCACCGAATTGATGTGTCCTAAATAAACACTTTGCACGCTCCTGGTTTAATTGATCAATCTTATAAATTGCATTTACACCTATTGCGAGTTTCTCTTGCCTGAAACCATCATCAATAGGCATGTTTCCAACATTGATGTCATAAAATGTAATAGACTTAATAAAGGAATCTGTCTTGAAAAAGTTTTTTGCTATTTTAACAATTGAATGCTGATTCAAAAATCCATTATGAATTGAAATTTTTGGTATTTTATTAAATACTAAATCATTGTATGGCTGTAATGTTTCTTCTAAAACCTCCACTTTATTAGTTGCAAATTGAGACTCCACAACTTTTTGAGTAAAATTATAGCCAAAAAAAAGCGCGATTAAAAAGGTAATAGTCAATACTACAATGAAAATAGGAATTAGGGCAAAATTTCGTCTATATGCAGGGTTATTATTTTTCATCTATTGATTTAATTTAAAAATTATAAAAACAATTGATTTAGCTAAATCTATAACATTTTCATAAATTAGCCATTATGAAAAATGCTAAACTACTTTTACTTTTTGCGATGTTATTGCTAGCGCATAGCGCCAATAGCCAGACTCAAAATGATGAATTGTTAGCAAAACAATACCTGTCTAATGGAGAGGCCGATAAAGCAATTGTTTTATTGGAACAAATATACTTAAAAGAGCCAGCTAATGAGTCAAATTATAGGCTATTTGTAAGCACCTTGTTACAAAACAAACAATTTGAAAAGGCAGAAAAAACTATCAAAAAAAGACCTAAAAACAATTATCCAATTGCAATTTACCATTTCGATTTAGGCAGATTGTATCAAATCCAAAAGTTAGAGAAAAAAGCAGAAAAAGAATTTGAAAAATCTGTCAAATCTTTGGGTGATAATTTAGAAAATGTAACCCGATTAATTGAACTGTTTTTTGATATCAACGAATTAGAATACATCAAAACAATTATTGAGGAACAAAGGCTAAAACAAAACAACCCAAGCTTATTTAACAATGAATTGGCTAAAGTTTATTTTATTCAAAATAATAAAACTGCAATTATTGAAGAACAATTAAATTTTATACAATCAGGTTTGATTTCTGTTCAACAAGCTCAAAATGCTTTTAAAGATTACCTTACAGAGGATAAAGAATTGCAAATTCTGCGCAATGTGTTGTTGAAAAAATCTCAAATAAATCCAAATTTTAGTTTTTACAATGAACTACTTTGCTGGGTTTATGTGCAATTAAAAGATTTTGATGCTGGTCTTATTCAAACAATTGCAATTGATAATATCAGGCACAACGAGGGTGATGATGTTTTCAATTATGCAACTTTATGTACCGAAAATGAAGCTTTTGAAGTTGCAATCAAAGCATATGAATATATTATTTCCAAAGGAATTGATAATGACTTGCTCGCAAATACTAAACTAAATTTACTTCTATTACAAAAGAAACAAGCAATAAAAATTACAAATAACCCTGCCAAACTTATTTATCTAAAGGAATTATTTGAAAGCTACATTCAACTAAATGAAGGAAGCAACAGATCGGCAATTGCAAGAAAAGCTTATGCAGATTTACTTGCTTACTATTTACAAGACCCAACTTTAGCAAGTACTGTTTTAGAGAAACTATTAGATGATCAAATTGGAAAACCCAGCTTCTTAAATGAATGCAAGCTTTTGCTAGGAGATATTTATTTGATGACAGGAGAAGTTTGGGAGGCCGCTCTACTTTATGGTCAAGTTGACAAAGCAAATAAAGACGAGCCTATTGGGCAATTGGCAAAATTTAAAAACGCGCAACTTGCCTATTATACATCTGAATTTGAATGGGCTAAATCTCAATTAGATATTTTAAAGTCTTCAACGAGTCAACTAATAGCGAATGATGCAATAAATCTTAGTCTGTTAATTTCGGACAATACTAATTTAGATTCAAACACAGCAGCATTATCTCTTTATGCAAAAGCTGATTTATTGATAATTCAACGCCAATACATTAAAGCCAATGCTGTTTTAGATAGCATTGGTATACTTTACCCTGGTCATGAATTAGCAGATGATATTTTATGGACTAAATCGCAAATTGATTTAAAAAAGAATGACACCCTTGCGGCAATAGATAAACTAAATAAAATTGTATCGCTATACTCCGAAGGCATATGGGCCGACGATGCCTTATTCTGTATTGCTACAACTTACGGCATAACTATGAATGATCGAAAAAAAGGAATGGCGTATTTGCAAAAATTAATCGAAGAAAATCCTGGGAGTTTATATGTTGTAGAAGCGCGAAGACTTTATCGCAAATGGAGAGGCGATGAATTATAATAATTTTTAATACTTTAGCATATGATTTTATATAGCGTAACCGTAAACATAGATCCAGAAATTCATGATGAATGGCTTGCCTGGATGAAAGAAGTGCATGTGCCAGAAGTATTAAACACTGGCTGTTTCAGTAGCAACAAAATATTGAGATTATTAGATCCGCCTCAAGAAGGGATCACTTATTCTTTTCAATATATTGCACCTTCAATGGAAAAATTAAAAGAATACCAAACAAATTTTGCACCTGCATTACAAGCGGATCATCAAAATAAATACGCAAACAGATTTGCTGCATTCAGAACTATATTAGAAATAATTGCATGAAATTAATTACTACCCCAATTGCAGGTTTATTAGTGATAGAGCCGAAAGTTTGGAAAGACGATCGCGGTTATTTTTATGAAAGTTTTCGTGCAGATTTTTTCAAGGAACAGCAAATAGACTTGACGTTGGTTCAAGACAATCAGTCTCTATCACAAAAAGGCACTATAAGGGGCTTACACTTTCAAGCTCCTCCATTTGAACAGGGAAAACTTGTTCGCGTTTTGCAAGGCGCGGTGCTGGATGTAGCAGTTGATATTAGGAAAGGCTCCCCGACCTATGGTCAATCTTTTTCAATTGAACTAAATGACCAAAATCATTTACAGCTTTGGATTCCTCCTGGCTTTGCCCACGGGTTCTCTACTTTAGCTGACCACACAATATTCTGTTATAAATGCTCAAATTACTACCATAAAGCTTCAGAAGGTGGCATCTGCTTCAACGATGAAACACTTGCAATTGACTGGAAAGTGGAAGGTAAATACATTTCAGAAAAGGACTATTTATTACCTAAGTTTAAAGATTTAGTAAGTCCATTTTAAAAAAAAATATCATAAAAAAAGGCTGCAAATTTGCAGCCTTTTTTTATGATTGAGATATACTATTATTTATTTTGAATCGTCGTTTAACATACGATACAATTCGTCTAACTTTGGTGTTAAGATAATTTCAATTCTTCTGTTTTTACTTCTAGATTCTGCTGCATTTGATTTCTCAATAGGTAAGTATTCACCACGACCAGAAGCAATTACTCTTAATGGGTCTAAGTTTTGATTTTCAGTTAAGAATCTGACAACTGAAGTCGCTCTTAATACACTTAAATCCCAGTTGTCTTTAATTTGACCAAGGTTAAACACTTTCATGTTGTCTGTATGACCTTCAACTAATACATTGATATCTGGTTGCGTTTTTAAAACTTTCACCAATTCGACTAATGCTTCTTGACCTCTTTGATCTATTTCAATACTTCCTGTGTTAAACAATAATTTATCTGTCAATGAAACATAAACTTTACCGTCTTTAATATTTACAGAAAGCCCGCTCTTGTTGAATCCTAGCAACGCTTTAGCTAACTTATCTCGCAATGAATTAACCATATCATCGCGTTTTTTCATTGCATCTTCTACCTCTTGTAATCTTTTTTCACGTGCAGCTAAGTTTGCCTGTGCAGCCTCTAAGTCTTTGATTAATTTCTTAATCTCATCTGAACTATTTGCTCTTAATTGTTTGTAATTATCTGACAAGGTGTTGTATTGAGCTGTTAGATTAGCATGCTTTTCTTTTAATAAAGCTAGTTCATCTTGTAAATTAGAAATGGTATCATTTTTAGATTTTACCAATTTCATTAAGCTGTCGTTTTTAATTAATTCAACATTTAAATCGCGTTGAATTGAATCACGAAAACTTTGCATTTTTAAATACTTTCTCTTTGATACAGGGATAAATCTGTTCAATAAATCTCTGTCAAACTTTACTCCAAAGAATTCTTTCTTAGGTGCTGCAGATGCAGCTGTTGACAAAATAAAAAGTACAGTTAATAATCGCAATAATTTCATCTTCATAAATATCATTTTAAATTAAGCTTGGAAATGTGTGTCTTTCCAAAAACAAACAAATGTAAACCCTAATAACGGCTATAATAAGAATGAATTATCCACAATTATGAAAAACTCTACAATTACTGTCAAAAAAAACGAGCGAAAAAGCTAAATTTGTACATACAAAATTCAAATACCATGGAATACAGAATAGAAAAAGACAGCCTAGGTGAAGTTCAAGTTCCCGCTCATAAATATTGGGCTGCACAAACACAACGATCATTACAAAATTTTAAAATAGGTGGTCCTGCAGATAAAATGCCAATAGAAATTATACGCGCATTTGCGATATTAAAAAAAGCGGCTGCATTAACCAATCAAGATTTAGGTGTATTAGCTGCCGAGAAAGCGGCACTCATTGGAACTGTTTGTGAAGAAATTCTAGACGGAAAATTAGATGATGAATTTCCTTTGGTAATATGGCAAACAGGATCGGGTACGCAAAGTAATATGAATGTAAACGAAGTAATTGCTAACAGAGGGCACGTAATTAAAGGCGGGCACCTGAACGATGAACATAAAGCATTACACCCAAATGACGATGTGAACAAATCACAATCATCAAACGATACCTACCCTACTGCAATGCATATTGCGGCATACAAACAAGCTGTTGAAATTACAATTCCAGGTTTAGCATTATTGCGCGATACGCTTTCTGCTAAAGCAATTGCTTTCAAAGACATTGTAAAAATTGGAAGAACACACTTTATGGATGCAACTCCACTAACCTTAGGACAAGAATTCTCAGGTTATGCGCAACAAATTACCAATAGCATTCGAGCAATAAACAATGCATTAGAAATGGTTAGTGAACTTGCTTTAGGCGGAACAGCGGTTGGTACAGGATTAAACGCACCAAAAGGATATGCAGAATTAGTTGCTAAAAAAATTGCAGAAATTTCTGGTTTACCATTTGTAACAGCACCTAATAAATTTGAAGCTTTAGCAGCACATGATGCGATGATAGAATTATCTGGCGCATTGAAACGTGCGGCCGTAGCGTTAATGAAAATTGGAAATGATGTTCGCATGTTGAGCTCTGGACCAAGATGTGGAATTGGTGAAATCATTATTCCTGATAACGAACCTGGTTCTTCTATTATGCCAGGCAAAGTAAACCCGACTCAGCCAGAAGCATTAACCATGGTTTGCGCTCAAGTTATTGGTAATGACGTTGCAGTGAGTATTGGTGGCGCAACTGGCCACTTTGAATTAAATGTTTTCAAACCTTTAATTGCTGCAAATGTTTTACATTCTGCAAGGCTAATTGGTGATGCTTGTGTTTCTTTCAATAATAATTGTGCAATTGGTATTGAGCCAAATTATGCAGACATTAAGAAGAATCTTGACAATTCACTAATGCTTGTAACTGCATTAAACACGCACATTGGCTATGATAACGCTGCAAAAATTGCAAAGAAAGCACACAAAGAAAATAAAACCTTAAAAGCAGCTGCAATTGAATTAGGCTTATTAACAGATGTTCAATTTGACGAATGGGTAAAACCAGAAAGCATGGTTGGAAATTTATAATTTATATTTTTCCATCATGAGAATATTCGGATTAATTGGAAAAACGTTAACACATTCATTTTCCCCAAAGTTCTTCAATAAAAAATTTGAAGTAGAAAATATTCTTGATACTTGTTATGAACTATTTCCCCTCGAAAATATCGAGGGGATATTAGCCCTTAAAAATTCAAAGCAGAAAATTGCAGGATTAAATGTAACCTTTCCCTACAAAGAAACCATCATTCCATTTTTAGATGGCTTAAGTGAAACGGCACAAAAAATTGGTGCAGTAAATACAATCGAATGCAAATCCGACGGGGAATGGATTGGACATAATACAGACGCACAAGGCTTTGAACAATGTATCCTTGAAACACTATTAAAAGAAAGTATTCGCGCGCTTGTACTTGGCACCGGAGGTGCTGCCAAAGCAGTTCAGTATGTATTAGCGAAACACCATGTACCTTTTCAGCTGGTTAGTAGAAATTCTAATGAAAATTTGCATCACATTTCTTACGATGAATTAAATAAAACCATTATTGAAAATCATCTGTTAATTATTAATTGTACTCCCATAGGAACTTTTCCTAATATAAATGAACATGTAGCAATTCCATTTGCGCATTTGACTAAAGAACATTTAATATTTGATTTAGTTTATAATCCGGAAGAAACCGCTTTAATGAAAAAAGCTAAAGTTGCAGGTGCACAAGTGCAAAACGGAAAAGCAATGTTAATCAATCAAGCAAATGCCAGTTGGGAAATCTGGAATTCATCAAATTAATTTATTTAAAAAAATAATATGAGCACGAGATCTGAACTAATGATTAAAATTAGGCCGAAAGTAATTTACGACAAAAGCCTCGATAGCTCAGCATCTGAGCGATTTCAAAATGAAACATTAAGACCCATTGCAAAGTTACAGAACGAAATGATTATTGCTTATTTCTTAAAAGATTTAGGAAACATTGACCTTCCTAAAGGTAGTAGAGATAGGGCAACGATGATTGAAGAGAGACTAAAAAAGAATTTAACTTTAAAGAATATTTTAGTCGGAATGATTGTGGCACTTTTTACAGAAGAAGAGTTTGTCATTTATCAAGAGGATATTTCCGGAATGAATAAAAGAATAATTATTTTACTCGTTCAAAGGTTACAAAGTCAGTTATAAACAAAAAAGGCAGAATTTCTTCTGCCTTTTTTGTAATTCAACTAAAATTTAAAAATCAAATTTAATGCCTTGAGCCAATGGCAACTCTGTTCCGTAATTAATTGTATTGGTTTGTCTGCGCATATAGACTTTCCAAGCATCAGATCCCGACTCGCGTCCACCACCTGTTTCTTTTTCACCACCAAACGCACCGCCAATTTCTGCACCAGATGTACCAATATTTACATTAGCAATACCACAATCAGATCCATCTTGCGACAAGAACTTTTCTGTTTCTAATACATTGGTAGAAAATATTGCAGAAGACAAACCTTGAGGCACATTATTGTGCATTGCAATCGCTTCGTCTATTGTTTTGTATTTCATGATATATAAAATTGGTGCGAATGTTTCTTCTTGCACAATTTTAAATTCATTTTTTGCCTCAGCAATACATGGTCTTACATAACAACCAGATTCATAACCAGCACCAGTTAAAACTTCTCCGCCAAAAATTACTTGTCCGCCCTCTGCTTTCAGTGCTGCAATTGCATGGGTAAAACTATCAACGGCTGATTGGTCAATTAATGGACCGACTAGATTGCTTGCATCCAATGGGTTACCGATAGTTACCTGTGCATAAGCTTTGAGTAATTTTGCTTTAAATGATTCATATACATTTTCATGAATAATAAGCCTTCTTGTAGATGTACATCTTTGACCTGCAGTACCTACTGCTCCAAACAAGACAGCTCTCAAAGCCATATCTTGATCAGCGTGTTCTGTAATAATTATTGCGTTGTTTCCGCCTAATTCTAATAGACTTCTGCCTAATCTTTCACCAACAATTCTCCCAACTCTTTTTCCTAATTTGGTTGAACCTGTAGCAGAAATTAATGGCACTCTTTTATCTTCTAAAAACTGGTCACCAACATATGATGAACCTGCAGCAATTAAATTTATTACCCCTTCAGGTACATTGCAATTTGCTAACACTTTAGCAACAATATTTTGTGTAGCAATCGCACATAGCATTACTTTTGAACTTGGTTTCCAAACTACCACATCGCCACAAACCATCGCAAGCATTGCATTCCATGCCCAAACTGCTACAGGAAAGTTAAAGGCTGATATAACGCCAACAACACCAAGCGGATGGTATTGATCATACATTCTGTGCATTGGCCTTTCGCTGTGCATGGTAAAACCATGTAATTGACGAGATAAGCCAACTGCAAAATCGCAAATGTCAATCATCTCTTGCACTTCCCCTAAACCTTCTTGATAACTTTTACCCATTTCGTAAGAAACAAGCATTCCTAAATCTTCTTTTTGTTCGCGCAAAGCATTTCCAATTTGTCGAACAACCTCGCCTCTTTGTGGTGCAGGAATTTTTCTCCATTTAACAAATGCAGCAGTAGCCGTTTGCATTATTTTTTCATAATCAGCGGCAGTGCCTTGATTAATCTTTGCAATTAATTTTCCGTCTACTGGTGAATAGGAATCAATGGCAGCGCCTGTTGTTTGAAACCATAATGCACCAGTTGCTGCTCCGTTGTTTTCAGATTTAATGCCTAAATTTTGAATTACTTCTTGAATGTTTTTCATAGGTATTTATAAAGATATTTTTCTTAGTAAATTTAATGGTTGCAAATTAGTCAAATTAATCATGAATCTAATTTGATTTTTAAAGCTTGGCTTAGGAGTTCCAGTTAAAGACCCTTTGTCAAAGGTAGAAACATAAAATGGCATGTACACTTCAACAATATCATTGATTATTGGCAAATAAATACCAGCAGCATAATTGAATTTATTTTCTGTGTCAAAATAATTAGGCAAATAAGCCGCATCCGCAAAAATACCTATTGGCGATTTGATTGGTAATGGTGCTTTTAAATTCAGCGCTAAAATGCTACTTGCATTTGCTAAACTAGTATAGGCTTTGAATCCACCATCCTGAACATAAAAATATTTTGCACTATTTCTATCTGAATAAACTTGATCGTACAAATAATCATTTTCACCAGAAACAGAGAATAATCCAGCCCCAGAAATACTTGTACTGTTATTTGCGTCTGCTGTACTATAGCCACCAAACACTCTTACATTCAGCCCTTTGTTTAGTGATTGATATGGAATGGTTGCCGCAAATGTTCCTGAAAATTTATGATAAGGTGTTTTAAAATTATTTGAATATTCATAACGCGCTTCTATTGAATGTGGCAATTGAATAGCTTTATTACTTGCATTAAAACTCAATACATGAAAGTCTTGCGATTTATTGTTTACAACCGTACTTGCATCTCCATATGTAGTTGCAATATTTGTATGCACCATACGGTAACTTAACTTTTGACGAAAATTACTTTGTAAAGCAGTTTGTTTAAATTCAAAATCTAAATTGAAACTTGCTTTTGAAAATTTATCATTATGCATGACAGATAGTATATCATTAGAACGATCGTTTGTATTGAAAGTTGCAAAATTGACCATATATGTTACTTCTTGTGCAAAGCTAGGATAGCTATGGTACGCAGCTTTCGCCAGTCCATTCCATTCTTTATGTTGCGTAGAATACATTGGCGCAATTTGGTATTCAAATTGTTTAAAAGGAAAAATATTATTATAAATGGCAACTCCAGGCATCCATTTATCATAATTATTATAACCTAAAATTGGCGTATAAAATATTTGTGTTTTATTCGGATTAGTAATTGAACCTAAAAATTGTATTTTAATTGGCTCCGTGCTTTTACACAAACCACTTTTAGCTAAGGTGTTGTTATTTCTTTTAATTTCTGGAATCACATATAATGGATCAATTTTAAACTTCGATACATTGTTTTTATCAAAGTAAATTACTTTAGTTCCTAAATAGGGTTCTGTTTTAAATGTTTCTAAAATATTTCCCTTACGATCTATAGACGAAACAAAAACTGGAGCCTCAAAACTGGAACGGTTTTCAACCTTCACGCCAATTTGATCTTTAGCGCTCAGAAGCCCTGTAAGCTTAAAATCAACGGGTTCAGCCGTATTGATTAAATGGTCAAAGAACCAATCTAATTTTTTACCGCTCACTTCTTCTAATACCGCTTTTAAATCTTCCGGATAAGGATGTTTAAATTTCCATCTATCAAAATAGACATGCATCGCGGAATCAAAAACTTTTATACCCAAATATTCTTGTAAATAATAAAACACCAAACCTGTTTTGGTATACATTACTGCACCATAGTTTATTTGTGTAAATTTTTCAGAAGGTGTTTCAATTGCTTGGTCTTGATTTCTTGAAGCGGCAATCATATAAGTTAAATAATTTCCATAACCCTGAGGGTAATTATTTAGATCAAAGAATTTTGTAACCGCTGCTGAAGCAGAATCTTGAATCATTAAATTCTTTTTACTCAACATTTTTGTAACACGGTATTCATAAAAAGTATTTAAACCTTCGTCCATCCAACCATGTTGTCTTTCATTGCTTCCTAAAATTCCATAAAACCAATTGTGTCCAACTTCATGCACAATAACTGTTTCTAACATTTTTGGACTACTAACGCCGCCAATAACAGTAACCATAGGGTATTCCATCCCTCCACCTGCACTCAATGCGCCATCAATAGCGGTACATGCATTGTACGGATATTCTCCATTCCATAGTGAATAATTATAAATTGCTTCATTCACATAATCGACACCATTGATCCAATTTTTCTTATTACCCGGTGTAAACATCACCCATGTTTTTACTTCTCTTTGAGAAACAGGTAAACGCACACTACTTTTTCTAACAATAAAATCTTTATCGGCAAACCATCCAAAATCATGCACGCTATCTTGAACGTAGCGAATGGTTTTCCATTGCTTAGCAGATGCAGGAGTTTTCACATTAATTTTACCAACATGATTCAAATGAAATTTCAAAGAGTCTAAATTGACATTTGCTAAACTATCTAAGAAATTTTGTTCTGAAATGGTTTTAAGATTTCCAGTTGCAGCAACAATATAATTAGACGGTAATGTAATTTGCACATCAAAAGATCCATAATCAGAATAAAACTCTCCTTGATCTAAATAAGGAATTGGATGCCAACCTTTACGATCGTATACAGCAGGTTTAGGATACCATTGGGTAATTTGATAGGCTTGCTTAACATGACCTAATCTTGAAAAGGAAGCAGGGATTTTAACTTTAAATGGCGTATTGATCACTACAGATTGACCTGGTAATAATGGCGTAGCCAATAATACTTTACAAATATCTGGATAATCATCGTTGAATTCGACCTTTGCAGGCTGGTTATTCACTTCAAATGCTAAATCATCAATGAAGCCTCTATCCTTTGCATCAGCATTATGAAATTTAGTTTTCTTATTTAGCAATTGTTGCTTTGCAAACGCAGATTTTTCGTTTTTATAAGCATTTGGCCATAAGTGAAACCAAATATATGTTAATGTTTCTGGTGAATTATTTTGATATACAACCTGCTCTTCTCCATAAAGCATATGCAAAGAATCGTCTAATCTAACCCTTATTTGATATTGCAACTTTTGCTGCCAATAATTTTGGGCATAACTATTGTTTAACATGAATAGGGACAAGACTACCGAAAAAGCGATAAAAGGCTTTATAAACAAGGATTTTTTCATATCTATTTATATATCAATTATTTAAATTAGTTGTTGAGATGTGTTGAAAAATTCGACCTTACAAAGTTGCTAAAAATTGCTAAATATTTAACAAGTTTATGACAGATTGTCAAGCAATTGTGACATGTATGTTCCTTTAATTTTAACAAAATTCACATGGACGAAGATTTTGAATTTAATGACGCTGAAGATTTAAAGTTTTCGGTTGAGCGATACGAAGAAATGGTTCGAAACAAGGACCAATACTTTTTTGATGCGCAATCATTTGAAGGGATCATTGATTATTTTATTGAAAAGAACGATCCGATTAAAGCATTACAGGTTATTGAGTATGCTTTATCTCAACATGTTTATGCCGCCATATTTATTATTCGCAAGGCGCAATTATTTGCAATCACTAACAGAATAAGCGAAGCATTGCAATTGTTAGAAAAAGCAGAAGCATTAGAAAGTTCTAATTTTGAAATTTACATGCTGCGTGGAAGCATCTATGAAAAAAGAGAACAATTTGAATCTGCAATTATTGAATATGAAAAAGCATTAAACTTTGCAGAAGAAACGGATGATATTTATTTACACCTTGCCTATTCCTACGAAAACCTTGGCAATTATGAAAAAGCGATTGGGTATTTAAAACTTTGTTTAGAACAAAACATGGAGAATCAAGATGCGCTTTATGAATTGGCATTTTGTTTTGATGTGCTAGACAAGCCTGAAGAAAGTATCAATTTCTATTTACAATTTATCAATAACGATCCTTATTCTTTTGCTGCATGGTATAATTTAGGCAACGCCTATACCAAAGCAGAACTATTTGAAAAGGCACTCGCAGCATACGACTATGCAATTATTATCAATGAGTCATTTGCTTCAGCATATTTTAATAAAGGTAATGCGCTTGCAAATTTGGAACGATATGAAGAAGCCATAGAGGTTTATAAACGCACCTACGAAATTGAACAACCATCGGCAGAAACTTTTTGCAGCATTGGCGAATGCTATGAAAAGTTAGAACAAATGGACGAAGCTAGAGCTTACTATAAAAAAGCAGTAAAGCAAGATCCAAATTTAGCAGATGCATGGTTTGGAATTGGCGTTACACTTGATGCAGAAGACAGGTGCTATGAATCACTGCACTTTTACCATAAAGCAATTAGCATAGATCAATCTGTTCCAGACTATTTCTTTGCACTAGCAGACTCACATTACAAATTAGGGAACTTTGAAAAAGCAGAAGAAGCATACGAAAAAGTTTTAGAGCTTACG
This sequence comes from Sphingobacteriaceae bacterium, assembly GCA_024645045.1. Lineage (GTDB taxonomy): Bacteria > Bacteroidota > Bacteroidia > Sphingobacteriales > Sphingobacteriaceae > CAIKLP01. Next base: position 179,281 of record JAHEGO010000068.1, on the reverse strand, counting down.
GCAAATGACATAGAAGTTTGGTTAGACTTTTCTGCGCTTTATTACGAACAAAATAAAATACAAGAAGCCATTGACTGCATGCAGGAAGGAATTAAATCAAACCCGGAAGCTGCAGAATTATATTATAGAATGGTTGCCTACCAATTCAGTGCTGGCAATTATAATCATGCTATTAATTTTCTTGAAATCGGATTGGCAATTGACGCAAGCAAACACGAAATTTTATTTGAATACTTACCACAATTAAAAGAAAATAAAGTGATTTTAGAAATCATCAATAAACATCTTTTAAATTAATCAATTGAATTATGAATTATCATTTAACCCAAATACCAGAAAGAACTGTTAAGCCTAGAAAAAATGGCATGACGATGGTCATGGACAAAGGTTTAAGCCCAAGGGAGGTGGAAGACTTTATTGAAGTTTCAGGTCCTTATGTTGATATTGTAAAATTAGGATGGGCAACTTCTTTTGTGACGCCAGTATTAGAAAAGAAATTAGCCATATATAAAGCAGCTGGAATACCTGTTTATTTTGGCGGAACTTTATTTGAAGCATTCATCATCAGAAATCAATACGATGATTACAAAAGATTGTTAGATAAATTTCAATTAGGCCATGCGGAAGTTTCTGATGGATCTATTATTTTAGACCATCAAAAAAAATGCGAATACATTAGTGACTTATCAAAAATGGTAACCGTAGTTTCAGAAGTTGGATCTAAAGATGCAACTAACATAATGGCACCATACCAATGGATAGAACTAATGACAGCAGAATTAGCCGCAGGTTCTGCTTATGTAATTGCAGAAGCAAGAGAAAGTGGCAACATAGGTATTTATAGAGATTCTGGCGAAGTTAGACAAGGTTTAGTACAAGAATTATTAACGAAAATTCCATCTGAAAAAATCTTGTGGGAAGCGCCACAAAAAGCACAACAAACTTGGTTTATAAAATTACTAGGCGCAAATGTTAACCTAGGTAATATTCCACCAAACGAATTAATACCATTAGAAACTTTAAGATTAGGATTAAGAAGCGATACTTTTCATCACTTCTTAGATAAATAAAAACGAACATGAGTAAAGTTGGAATTCCTAAAGGCATGAGAGATTTTTCTCCTGTAGAAGTGTCAAGGCGAAACTATATTTTTGATACCATCAGGATGGCATTTAAAAAATATGGATTTCAAGCAATTGAAACGCCTACTATGGAAAACTTACAAACCTTAACTGGAAAATATGGTTCAGAAGGAGATCAATTAATTTTCAAAGTACTGAACTCCGGAGATTACTTAGCAAAAAGTTCAGAAAAATATTTAAACGAAAAAAATAGCAAAGCATTAACTGCTGAAATATCTGAGAAAGCATTAAGATATGATTTAACAGTACCTTTTGCAAGGTATGTTGTCATGCACCAAAATGACATTACATTTCCATTTAAGCGCTATCAAATTCAGCCTGTATGGCGTGCTGATAGACCACAAAAAGGTAGGTATCGTGAGTTTTACCAATGTGATGCTGATATAGTTGGCAGCGATTCGCTTATCAATGAAGTGGAATTAATTTTATTGTACGACGAAGTTTTTAGTAAACTTGGTTTAACCGATTTTGATATAAAAATTAACAACAGAAAAATTTTATCGGGAATTGCTGAAATCATTGGCAAGCCAAATATGATTATTGATTTGACTGTTGCGATTGATAAAATAGATAAAATTGGCTTAGATGGCGTAGAAAAAGAATTGCTTGAAAAAGGATTTACCGCAGATGACTTATCAAAATTAAATCCAGTACTACATTTATCAGGTGGGAACGAAGACAAGATAAAATCATTAAAGGTAATATTAAAAGATTCTGAAATTGGCCTAAAAGGAATTGAAGAACTGAGCCACATTTTCTTTTTGCTCGAAAAATGTAAAATTAAAAAGGCCAATGTAAAATTCGATTTAACTTTAGCAAGAGGTTTGAATTATTATACCGGTGCTATTTTTGAAGTGTGTACCAACCAGGTTCAAATGGGTAGCATTGGAGGCGGCGGCCGTTATGACGACCTTACAGGATTGTTTGGTCTAAAAGATTTAACAGGTGTAGGAATTTCATTTGGCGCAGATAGAATATATGATGTATTAGAAGAATTAAATTTATTTACTGAAAAAATAGGATCAAACTTATCGGTTTTAATAACACATTTTGACCAGACCGCATTTGATTACGGATTTGAAATTTTGCAAACCATTAGAGCTGCAAATATACATTCTGAAATATACCCAAGCATGGTAAAAATGCAAAAGCAAATGAAATATGCCAATGACAGAGGCGCAGAAAACGTGCTTGTAATTGGAGAAGAAGAAATAAAAACTGGCCTATTAACTTTGAAAAATATGGCAAGTGGAATTCAAGAAAAATATACTGTTCAAGACTTAATTTTGAAATTAAGTTAATATCAAAAAATATGCATACACATTACATCAGCAACACACATTTAAGTATTGAAAATATTTCAGAAATAGTAAACTCAAAAGCAAAACTTGCTTTATCTGAAACAGCAATTGATGCAATTCAAAAATGCAGGAAATACTTAGATCAAAAAATGGCGAATAGCACAAGCCCTGTGTACGGTATTAACACCGGATTTGGCTCGTTATGTGATGTTAAAATAAATTCCGAAGATTTAGAACAATTACAGAAAAATTTAGTAATGTCGCATGCTTGTGGAACAGGCGAACAAGTACCTCAAGAAATTGTAAAATTGATGTTGTTGTTAAAAATACAATCGCTTGCTTATGGACATTCTGGTGTGCAATTAAAAACAGTTGAAAGACTTATTGAATTTTATAATTTAGAAATATATCCGATTATCTATACCAAAGGTTCGTTAGGGGCTTCTGGTGATTTAGCTCCGTTAGCTCATTTATGCTTACCATTAATAGGATTAGGAGAAGTTAGTTATCAAAATGAAATAGTTTCAGGCGAGCGTTTATTAAATATGATGAATTGGGAAGAAATTCATTTGCAATCCAAAGAAGGATTAGCATTGTTAAACGGCACCCAATTTATGAGCGCATATGGCGTATGGGCTTGCATACAGGCGAACAAGTTGGCAGTTAACGCTGATTATATTACAGCAATTTCAATTGATGCATTCAATTGCAGACTTGACCCATACAACGATTTGATTCATCAAGTTAGACCACACAAAGGACAGATAGATACGGCTAAAAACATATTGACTATTTTAGCAGGGAGTGAAATTGCGAAACAAGAAAAAATACAAGTACAAGATCCATATTCTTTTAGATGTGTACCTCAGGTTCATGGTGCATCTAAAGATGCCATTGAATATGTTAACAAAGTAATCACTACAGAAATTAATTCAGTAACTGATAATCCAAATGTATTTCCAGATGAAGATTTAATTATTTCTGGTGGAAATTTTCATGGACAACCATTGGCCTTAGCATTAGACTTTATGGCTATTGCTTTAGCAGAAATTGGAAATATTTCGGAAAGAAGAACCTATCAACTGATATCTGGAACCCGCGGTTTACCTGCGTTTTTAGTAGAAAATCCTGGTTTAAATTCTGGTTTTATGATTCCACAATATACTGCAGCATCTATTGTTAGTGAAAACAAACAATTATGTACACCTGCTTCTGTTGATTCCATCGTTTCTTCAAATGGTCAAGAAGACCACGTAAGCATGGGCGCAAATGCTGCTACAAAATTACATAGGGTTATTTTAAACTTACAAAGAATTCTAGCTATTGAATTACTAAATGCTGCACAAGCACTAGAGTTTAGGCGCCCATTGAAATCATCTGATAAAATTGAGAAAGTTATAACTGCATACAGAAATGTAGTGAGTAGAAATCACGAAGATAGAGTGCTAGCGATAGACATTCAGGCATCTGTAACTTTTCTTCAATCGCTTAATTTATAAATCAGCTTTAAACTAAAGTTTCTGCCCATATTAAAAACACCTTGTCTGCCAGTTAAAGGGTTTACAGGAGCATACTTTAATCGGCTCAGGTGGTTTTGATAAACTTCGTCAGTTAAATTTTCTACACTCAGCAACAGCTTGAATACCCCTTTCCCTTTAGTCGCATTGTTTAAATCTGCACCAATTCCTGCACCAATTAATACATATGAAGGCGTTGCAGTTTCTGTTCCATAAGCACTAAAGAATCTCGATTGAGTTGAATAATAATCTAAGGAAATTTTAACAAATGCATTTTTAAAATAACTTCCAACGGTTTTCTTTTGTCCTCTGATATCTATCCTATAATGTGGTGCAGGTATAAAAGGTAAATACTTTGTACTATCGGTAGCTTTTAAATTAACTGCGTTAACAAATGAAAAACTATTTTCAATATGTAACCAGTCTATTGGATGGGGATGAACATCTATAAATATTTCGCTGCCAAATAAAAAGGCATTTGATTGTACAAATTTAAATGCAGGAGCAGGATCTTTAAGGTCTAGCAAAGAATCGCCTCCACTTGCACTTTTCAGCTTTTCTGAATAAATATAATTATTGATCAAATTTACAAATGGACTCCATTCTATTTTTATATGTTCAGAATGATAGTCTAATGCAAAATCTAATTGGTGATTAAATTCTGATTTTAAATTTTCATTTCCTAATTCGTACCTAAAGGAACCCTCGTGAATTCCATTTGATGAAAGTTCAGATGCATTTGGAGTCCTAAACCCTCTGCTTAAATTTAATTTAAAGTTCAATTTATCAGAATATTGATAGCTTAAGCCTGCAGCAGCCGAAAAATTAAAACTATTCTTAGTAAATGAATTAAATTTTACAAAATAATTTAAACTGTCAATTGGATCAACTTTTCCGTTTTCATTTAATAGTAATTTCTGTGTATTTAATTTTCGGTAATCAGCTCGAAAACCTAATGAAAATAATAGATTTGGCTTGACGAACTTTTCACTAATAAAATATAAGCCTAGGTCGTTTTGTAAATAATCAGGAATCAAAAATGCTACGCCTTGGTTACTGTTGCTTTGAACCATACCACTAATTCCTGTTGACATATCCCAATTTCTTTTATTTTGAAAATTGAATTTTGCATGATAAGTAAAAGTTGTTAGGTTAAAAAATAATTCAGGTACGATTGGTTCTGCATATTCTCTTCGTTTATTATTTTGTAAAGCTAAATCGATGTTAATTGAAGAATTGGCTAATGCAATAAATGTGCTTGATGTTATTTTTTGATGGGTGATTCTTTGAAATGGTAAATTAATTCTATTCAATGTATTTTTAATAAACCCACCGATTGAATCTCTTTCTCCTTCTACTAATCCTACTTTTTGATCAAAATTTGAAATACTCAATCTGCTGTAACCCCATCTTTTATTAATTCCTAGCATGGCTGCATAATCTTCCTCTTCAAATCCAGAATTATAAACGCTGCCATCGGCTGCATTTTTATAATCTTTTGCAAACTTATCAGTTGCAATTAAATTCCAAGAAAAATCGTTCTTTGTGCCTGCTGATGAAATAGAATTTGAAAATAATTGATTGTTCGTTTGATAATTAGCATTATAATTTATTTCTGAACCACCATTAGATATTGTACTTGGTGAAATAAAATTAATGACTCCTGCTAAACCATCTGAACCATAAACAAGACTGCCAGGACCTTTTACAATTTCTACTCTTTCAACACCAAACTCGTCTATTTCAATACCATGCTCATCGCCCCATTGTTGTCCTTCTTGACGAATGCCATCTACTAATGTTAAAATTCTATTGTATCCTAAACCCCTAATTACTGGTTTAGAAATCGCAACTCCTGATGATATTTGTGAAATACCAGGAACTGTTTTTAAAGCATCTATTAGGTTACTGTTAGTTTGTAAATTAAGGAAATCTTTGTCAACAGATTTGATACTGACAGGGCTTAGCTTTAATTCAGTGGACCTTCCTATGCCAGTTGTTACTATTTCATGTATCTCAAAAATGGTTTCCTTCATTTTAAAATCTAAAGCAGCCGCATCTTTTGTATAGATAGTTTGAATGATAGTTTCATAACCTATTGATTTTACTTGAACAATGTATTTACCAATAGGCATATCTTTAAACTCATAATAGCCATTCTCGTTGGACACACAACCTCTTTGTAATTCTTGAAAATATACTACTGCGCCTATGATTGGCGCATGGCTTTTTTGATCGGATACTATTCCTTTAATATTAATTTGTGCCGATACCAAGATTGGCATCAACCATAACATTAATATCCAATTAACTATTCGTTTATTTCCCATTATTCTCACAAAATTAAAACAAAATTTGAATAATAATTATTTATAATAAAAGCTTATTTTTGCTAAGAAATGAATCCTTTACCAATGAAAAAAAATACAGATAAAATTGACCTTTCGCTTACTAAAACACCAACAGGAAATACTTTAACTTGCAAAGGTTGGGTGCAAGAAGCAGCCCTAAGAATGTTATTAAACAATTTAGATCCAGAAGTAGCAGAACGCCCTGAGGATTTAATTGTTTATGGAGGCAGAGGTAAAGCAGCAAGAAATTCAGAAGCATTTTACTTAATCGTAAAAGCTTTAAAAGACTTAAACGACGATGAAACATTATTAATTCAATCTGGAAAACCAGTTGGTATTTTACCAACTCATAAAGATGCACCAAGGGTAATTATTTCTAATTCTCAAATTGTTCCTAAGTGGGCAACTTTCGATTACTTCAATGAACTAGAAGATAAAGGTTTAATGATGTACGGCCAGATGACTGCTGGATCATGGATATATATTGGTTCTCAAGGAATCGTACAAGGGACTTTTGAAACATTTGCTGCAGTTGCACGCAAACATTTTGGAGGAACTTTAAAAGGCACCATTTCGGTAACTGCAGGTTTAGGAGGCATGGGAGGTGCGCAACCATTAGCAGTGACAATGAATGAAGGTGTTTGTTTAGCTGCAGAAGTAGAGGAATGGAGAATTCAAAAAAGAATTGAAACAAGGTACATCGATTTAATGATTCATGATATTGATGAAGCAATTGATAGAGCAGTTTTAGCAAAACAAAATAAAGAAGCGATTTCTATAGGTGTAGTTTGTAATGCGGTTGATTTATTAGCTCGCATGTTAGAAAGAAATATAATTCCAGAAGTATTAACTGACCAAACATCTGCACACGATCCGCTGGTTGGTTATTTCCCAGAAGGTTTGAGCGTTTCAGAAGCAAAAGAACTTAGAGAAAACAATCCAGATGAATACATCAAAGATGCCTATTCAACAATGGCACATCATATTAATTTGATGTTAGAAATGCAAAGCAAAGGTGCAATTACATTTGATTATGGAAATAATTTAAGAGGTAGAGCGCTTGAGGCAGGTGTTAAAAATGCTTTTGATTTTCCGGGCTTTGTGCCTGCGTATATTCGTCCACTTTTTTGTGAAGGAAAAGGGCCATTCAGATGGGCTGCACTTTCTGGAGATCCACAAGATATTTATGAAACAGATAAATTAATTCTAGAATTGTTTCCGGAAAATAAAGAATTGGCAAGATGGATTAAAATGGCGCAAGAGCGAATCGCATTCCAAGGATTGCCAGCTAGAATTTGTTGGTTAGGACAAGGAGAAAGAGAAATTGCGGGTTTAGCCTTTAATAAATTAGTGGCAGAAGGAAAAGTAAAAGCGCCAATTGTTATTGGTAGAGACCACTTAGATACCGGTTCGGTTGCATCACCAAACAGAGAGACGGAAGCTATGTTAGATGGATCTGATGCAGTTGCAGACTGGCCAATTTTAAATGCATTGATCAACACTGCAGGTGGTGCAAGTTGGGTTTCGTTGCACCATGGTGGTGGCGTTGGTATCGGTTATTCTATACACGCTGGTATGGTAATCTTAGCAGATGGAACCGACGAAGCTGCAGCTAGAATTAAAAGAGTTTTACACAACGACCCAGCAATGGGAGTAATCAGACATATGGATGCGGGATATGATATTGCAAAAGATACCGCTAGAAAACATCGATTAGATATCAATGAAAGATTAAAATAAATTTTTGATTAGTATTTTTTGATGTACTGATATAGATTAAAATTAGGAACAGCGCTTGCGGCAAGAATATCTGCTAAAAGTACTGTTTTATTTATATCCTTCATGCGCTTATTTTGAATCAATCGAAAAGCTTTATCTGCTAATAATAAATTCTTTTTTTCTGCCGCTACTTCCCATTTTCTATCATTGATCAAATTTGCTAAATCAGCGATACCTTCGTTTTTAGATGCAATTGTTTTAATAACAACTGCAGCACTTTGATCATTATTTTTTTCGTGAATTATTTTTTGAATGTTATTTGCAAATGCATCTGCACCTGCTCGGTCTGCTTTGTTAACTACGAAAATATCTGCAATCTCCATCACGCCCGATTTAATCCCTTGAATTTCATCTCCAGCCTCTGGAACTAGCACTAATACAGTTGTATCAGCCAATCCAACAATTTCAATTTCAGATTGCCCTACCCCAACTGTTTCTACAATTATTACATCAAAAGGGAAAGCTCTTAATACATCGCAAATTTCAATAGTCTTAGCAGACAATCCTCCCAAAGCACCTCTAGTTGCCAAAGACCTTATAAAAACATGTTCATCTAAAAAATGACTGCTCATGCGAATGCGATCACCTAATAATGAACCAAAATTAAATGGCGAGGTTGGATCTATTGCTAAAACTGCTACGCGTTTATTCGACTTCGTATATTCCGTAATTAATGAATTAACGATGGTGCTTTTACCAGCACCTGGAGGTCCAGTAATACCTATTATTGGAATGTTCTGATTTATATTGATGGAAGAAAGAAAATCCAAATAGCCATCAAGCTCATTTTCAACGCCTGTAATAGCGCGAGCTAAAGCACGATAGTCGCCTAATTTTATTTTCTCTAATATTTCGATCCAATTAGTCATTGATTTAACTAAATTAGCCACAAATAAACAAAATTAAATAGCCAACACCTAAATTTATGAAAGTTAGTGGTTTTACTTTTATCAGAAACGCCATTTTATACGATTACCCAATAGTGGAGGCTATCAACTCGATATTACCTATTTGCGACGAATTTATAGTAGCAGTGGGGCAATCAGAGGACCAAACCATCGAATTAATTCAATCTATTAACTCGCCCAAAATTAAAATTATTGAAACCCAATGGGATGATAGTTTGAGAGAAGGTGGACGAGTGCTAGCCGTAGAAACTGATAAAGCATTTGCTGCCATTTCCAAAGATACTGATTGGTGTTTTTACATTCAAGGAGATGAGTGTGTACATGAAAAATATTTGCCCATTATTAAATCAGAAATGGAAAAATGCATTGCTGATAAAAATATTGAAGGATTACTTTTTAATTATTTGCATTTTTACGGATCATATGATTTCATCGGAACAGCAAGGAAATGGTATAGAAATGAAATTAGGATTATTAGAAATAATCCGAAGATGAATTCGTTTAGAGACGCGCAAGGATTTAGAATTGAAAATCGAAAATTGCGTGTGAAAAAAATAGCTGCAAGTGTATATCATTACGGATGGGTAAAACATCCAGAAAAACAGCAAGCCAAAGCAGAAACCTTTAACAAATTATGGCACAGCGACCAATGGGTAGAAAAAAATATTCCTAAAGTGACGGCATTTGATTACTCATTGGTTGATGGCGTAAAACGCTTTACAGGAAGCCATCCTGAGGTAATGAAAAATAGAATTGCTGCTATCAATTGGGAATTTGATTTTGATCCGACCAAGAAAAAAATGAAATTTAAACATCGTGTTGCTGGAATAATTGAAAATTTAACTGGATGGAGAATTGGTGAATATAAAAACTACCGTGTCATAAAATAACATTCATGGAAAAAGTATCTGTAGTCATCATCACATTTAATGAAGAAAGAAACATTGCTAGGTGTCTAAATTCTGTTAAAAATATTGCTGATGAAATTATAATAGTTGATTCACATTCAACAGACCTAACAGTAAAAATTGCTTCAGATTTTAATGCAAGCATTTTTCAAAAAGAATTTATTTCATATGCAGATCAAAAGAATTTTGCAAATTCTAAGGCTAAAAATAATTATATACTTTCATTAGATGCAGATGAAGCGTTGAGTGATGAATTAATATTGTCTATTCAAAATGTGCTTAAAAACCCTTTAAACAACACCTATCAGTTAAACAGAAGAACCAATTATTGTGGCCAATGGATTAACTACAGCGGATGGTACCCGGACCCAAAAATAAGGTTGTTTGATAAAAATTACGCTCAATGGGGTGGACCAAGTCTGCATGAAATACTTGTTTTAAAATCTAATGCTACAGTTGGGATTTTAAATGGAGATTTATTGCACTATTCTTTTTATACAAAGGAAGACCATGAAAAACAATTAGAAAAATTTAGTAGCATAGCAGCGCAAGATTTATTTAGTCAACATAAAAAAGCGAGCATATATAATTTGTACATCAAACCCATTAATCGATTTTTAACTGATTATGTTTTCAAAAGAGGGTTCTTAGATGGAAAAGCTGGATTAATTATTTGCCTGTCTTCTGCGAAAGCAATGCATTTAAAATATGCAAAACTTAAAAAACTATCTCGCTAATTTTTTTGACTGAAACGTTTAATCCAATTTTTAAAGCGAGCAAATACAGGTATCCTAGCCTCTTTTAAAGGACCATCAAATTTTTCACCTCTGCGTAAATAATATTTAGAAAGTGTGCTATTGGTCATACCCCATTTATCGATGAATTTGTGATATCCAGGGTTTTTAGCAACTCGCTTAACAGATTTAGAACCAAAATGGTAAACTCTACTTTTGTTAACACCTTTAAATAATCGAATTCCCGCTAGCCACAATTTCATTGAAAAGTCTGGATCAGAATACATGCCTGGTGAAAATTCGTTGCTATAACCGCCTACTTTATCCCAAATATTTTTGTGTACAATATTAGGTGGCCAAGTTGCTCCTTGCCAATCATCCATAGGCAATTGAGCAAATTCTGCCAATAATTCTTCTTCTTTAAATGAAGCGATTTCTGTTCCGTAATTATGCTCAATCATGCAATTACTCTGGGCTTTGGGCTCAATAGAAGTTGCTGAAATAAAGAAATTATCGTGACCAATTGCAGTAATTTCATCTGCTAAATATTCATCCCACTTTGGACATGCATACATGTCGTCATTCATGTATAATAAGTAATCTGTACTTAATAATTGTCTTCCAGCATTTAATGCATAACAAACACCAACATTTTTTTCACTAAAGGTGTAATCAATATCAGATTGTGATTTCACCCAATCTAATGTCCCATCTTTCCCTTCGTTAACATGAATAATTAATTGATGTTTATAAGTGGAGTTTTTTCGAATACTTTCAATGCAAAGTTTTAAATAATTTAAATTATTCCAACTAGGAATTAAAATTGAAAATTTATTTCCTTCGGTTTTGCTTTGCTTTATAATTTGTATCGGATGATTGTAATTAGTCATGCTAGATATTATGTTAATCTAAATATTCGTCAGGTTTTGCAAATAAAAACAAGCTGTTAAATAATGCGTAAAATGTAACACCTGCTTGTGTTTCGAGTGTATCTTCTGTAAAAAGAGAAAGCAAGAATGCAATGAAAAATATAATATAAAAATAATCTAAATACTTTTTTCGATAAAAAATTGGATAAAAAATAATTACTATAAAAAGCAATAAACCAATGATTCCAAATGTCAATAAGAATGTGAGATACTGATTATGCGCACGGTGTTGGTATTGTTTTTGTAATAAATCTGGGTGAGTTAAATAATAAGCATTGAAAGCGTCTTCTACATCACCTGTTCCTATTCCCAGTATTGGTGATGTTTTAAAAATATCCCATGCAACATTCCAATAAACAAACCGTTGTGCAATTGATTTACCATTGGGGTCTTGATTCAACTGATACGATTGCAATTCATACACCACCTCATGCGTTCTTAATTTCACACTAGGCAATGTATAATATGAAATTAATGGCAATGTTACCATTGATATAAATAGCAATATTGCAAGCCATACTTTTTTATGTCTAAAAATTAAGTATGCACTACCTAATAGAAGTAAAATAAAAAATACCACTAAGCCCATTCTCGAACCCATAATACCATTAAAAACAAACAACCATAGCCCTGCTACAAAATAAAACAGATTAGCTAAAGAAGGTTTTCTCCAATTGTTTTTAGCTAGCAAATAGAATGATGCAAATGCTGCAATGGTATTTAGTAAGCTTAACCGAATGTGAGAAATGAAGCGAGACATTTCTCTTAATTCAAAAAAGGTAACATTAAAATAATTAATGTAATAATACATTGCATATATAGATGATAACAATGCAGTGATTAGCAACACCTTTAAAATACTTCTAAAATGTGTGGTAGAAAGTTGTTTAGAAGAAACAAATACAATGGGTAGAAAAAAAATTGGAAGCTTAATTTTTAAATCTTTTAATGCATATTCAAAATTACTCGTGTAAAGCAATCCTACCAAATGCAATAAAAATAAGCTAATGAGCAACCAGAAAATTTTAGATTCCTTTAGTTTTTTAAACTTTGCCTTTAAATCCCCTTCTGCAATCCAGTTAATTACTAATAAGCCGGTGCAAATACTATTGATTGCGGAATAAGAAAACACTCCGACAATAATGCCACAGATTAAAATTACTTGTGCTTTCTGAAAAGAAAAAAGATTAAGCATGTTCTAAAATAAAAAAAAGCGCTGAAAATTCAGCGCTTTTTTAATTGTCTTTAAAAATTATAATTTTCGTTTAATCTCCACTTGCTCAAATGCTTCAACGATATCTCCAACCTCTATGTCGTTGTAGTTTTGAATATTCAAACCACATTCATAATTGGTAGCTACTTCTTTTACGTCGTCTTTGAAACGTTTCAACGAAGCCAATTCGCCAGTATGCATTACTACACCATCTCTGATGATACGAATTTTACTATTTCTATTAATTTTACCATCTAATACCATACAACCTGCAATGGTACCCACTTTAGAAATCTTGAATGTTTCTCTGATTTCAACATTGGCAACAATTTTCTCTTCAAACTGAGGAGCCAACATTCCTTCCATTGCTGATTTAATTTCATTGATCGCATCGTAGATAATTGAATACATTCGGATATCAATTTGCTCTTGCTCAGCTAATTTTCTAGCATTCAACGAAGGTCTTACTTGGAAACCAATAATAATCGCATCAGAAGCAGAAGCTAACAATACGTCAGATTCAGAAATTTGACCAACTGATTTATGAATGATATTAATTTGAATTTCTGCCGTAGATAATTTCAACAATGAATCTGACAACGCTTCGATTGAACCATCCACGTCACCTTTTACAATAATATTTAACTCTTTAAAGTTACCGATTGCTAAACGACGACCGATCTCATCTAAAGTTATGTGTTTCTGTGTACGAATTCCTTGTTCGCGTTGTAATTGTAAGCGCTTGTTTGCAATTTCTCTTGCTTCAACTTCAGAAGTCATTGAGTTAAATTTATCACCTGCTTGAGGCGCGCCATTCATACCCAATACTTGAATTGGTTGTGATGGACCAACTGATTCTACTTTGTTTCCGCGTTCGTTAAACAAGGCCTTTACTTTACCACTATAGCAACCTGCTAAAATTGGATCTCCCACTTTCAACGTACCTGCTTGTACTAAAATTGTAGTTACAATTCCTCTACCTTTATCTAAGGCAGCTTCAATTACAGTACCAACTGCATGTTTGTTTGGATTTGCTTTTAATTCTAACAATTCTGCTTCTAACATTACTTTCTCTAACAAGACATCAACATTTAATCCTTGTTTAGCAGAAATTTCTTGACACTGGTATTTCCCACCCCACTCTTCTACTAAAATATTCATAGCAGAAAGTTGCTCACGCACTTTATCTGGATTTGCTCCAGGTTTATCAATTTTGTTTAAAGCAAATATAATTGGCACACCAGCTGCTTGCGCATGATTAATTGCTTCTTTAGTTTGAGGCATCACACTGTCGTCTGCTGCAATCACAATAATAACAATATCGGTAACTGAAGCACCCCTAGCACGCATAGCTGTAAAGGCTTCGTGACCTGGTGTATCTAAGAATGTGATTTTCTTTCCACTTTCTAATTGTACTTCGTAAGCACCAATATGTTGTGTAATTCCTCCGGCTTCACCAGCAATTACATTTGCTTTACGAATAAAATCTAGTAAAGATGTTTTACCGTGATCGACGTGACCCATTACGGTAACGATTGGTGCACGTGGAATTAAATCTTCTGGTTTATCAACAACAACCGCTTCTGTTTCTTGCTCATCAGATGCACTAATAAATTGCACTTCGTAGCCAAATTCATCTGCAACTATTGTTAACGTTTCCGCATCTAACCTTTGGTTAATTGATACGAACATTCCTAAATTCATACAAGTAGAAATTACTTGCGTAACTGGAACATCCATCATTTTAGCTAATTCATTAGCTGTAACGAATTCTGTTACTTTTAATATTTTTGATTGTAACTCTTGCTCTAATGCAGCAGCTTCTGCATTTGCAGCGATGTCGTCTCTTTTATTACGACGCATTTTTGTACGCTGTGCAAATTTACTTGACTTACCTGCACCACTTAAACGAGCAAGCGTTGCTTTAATTTGATCTTGTATTTCTTTTTCAGTTGGTTCCGCTTTTGGCGTTGAAGAATTATTTCTAACAAAAGGCCCTTTTCTTCTATCGCCACTATTTGCTGGTTTTGGATCACCTGCTCTGTGGAAAGTTCCAGGAGGGCGTCCACCTGCATTAGTATTAGACGTACCGGTTTGTGGGTTTTCTTTTCTCTTTCTCTTTTTCTTCGCTTGATCCGAAGCTGAATTACCAGATGAACTTGCAACTGGTGCAGCTTTTTTCTTAGCTGCAAATTGCGATAAATCTATAGAACCAATAATATTTGGCCCAGATAATTTTTGTGCTTTTGCACGGATAACTTCTAAGTCGACCTCCGCTTCAGCAGCAGGAGTAACTGGTACATCTGCACTTGGAACAACTGGCGCAGCTGCTGCTTCAACTACAGGTGTTGTAGTCTCTTCTTTTTTTGCAGGCGCTTTAGTTTTAACTGGCTCTGCAGCAGGCGCTTTTTCTTCTGCAACTTTTTCGACTTTCTTTTCTGCTGCCTTCTTCGTTGCTTTTACTTTTTCATTTTCGCGCTCTGCTTTCTCTTCTTCTTTCTCCTCTTTCGTTTTCTTATCAGGGCGAGTTTTAGAATTAACTTTATCTAAATCAATTTTACCAACTATTTTAACAGTTGAAGTTTCTGATTTTGTTTCTGCAACAACTTCTTTTGGAGAAGGCTCAACAACAACCGCAGCTTTTGGCGCTTTTGGTGCCGATGATGTAACATTTTTAATTAAGATTTCTTTCTCCGCTTCAACTTCAGGCGCTTCTGTTTTTTTAGCTGCAACCGTTGCAGGAATTGACTCAAGCGTTTCGTCTTTTCGGATTTTTCCAATAGCAATACTTTTGGCTTCCTCTTTAATTGATTTATCGCCTTGAAATTCTTTTGTCAGAATCGAATACTGCTCATCAGATAATTTGGTGTTTGGCTTATTGTCGATATCCATCCCTTTTGCTTTAAGATGGTCTACAATAGTGCCAATACTCAAGTTAAATTCCTTGGCAGCTTTTAATAAATTTATTTTTTTGTCTTCAGACATCTATTGAAAATTATGCAGTTTATGCTTTGTAATTATATTTATTAATTCAATGTATTAGATTGAATTTTATTCAAATTCAGATTTTAATATATTAATAACATCTAAAATTGTTTCTTCTTCTAAATCTGTTCTTTTAACCATGTCTTCTACAGTTAAAGCCAACACACTTTTTGCAGTGTCACAACCAATTGACTTTAATTCGTCAATGATCCAGCTTTCAATTTCATCTGAGAATTCATCTAAATCAACATCTTCTTCATCTTCATCGTTTTCACGGTATACATCAATTTCGTAACCAGTTAATTTGCCGGCTAACTTAATGTTATAACCACCTTTACCAATTGCTAAAGAAACTTGATCTGGTTTTAAATATACAGAAGCACGTTTTGTTTCATCTTCTAATTTGATGCTGGTAATTTTCGCAGGGCTTAACGCTCTTTGAATGTATAATGATAAATTATTGGTATAGTTAATCACATCGATATTTTCGTTTTTCAATTCACGAACAATACCATGAATTCTAGAACCTTTCATACCAACACAAGCGCCAACTGGATCGATACGGTCGTCATAAGACTCAACCGCAACTTTAGCACGCTCACCTGGTTCACGTACAATATTTTTAATGGTAATCAAGCCATCAAATACTTCTGGTACTTCTTGTTCGAACAAACGCTCCAAAAATGCAGGTGATGTTCTTGAAATAATAATTCTAGGATTATTATTTAACATTTCAACTTTCAAAACAGCTGCTTTAACAGTTTCTCCTTTTTTGAAGAAGTCTGCTGGAATTTGCTCCGTTTTTGGTAAAATTAATTCATTGCCATCATCATCCATGATTAGCATTTCTTTTTTCCAAACTTGGTAAACTTCTCCTGTAACTATTTCACCGATTCTATCTTTGTATTTTTTGAAAATTTCGTCTTTTTCTAATTCTAGAATTTTAGAAACCAAAGTTTGACGAGCAGCTAAAATTGCTCTTCTGCCAAAACTTTCTAAAGTTACTAGTTCAATCGCGTCATCACCAACTTCCAAATCTGCATCAATTAATTTTGCTTCTGCAATTTCAACTTCTAAAGCATCATCTTCCGAAAAGCCATCTTCCATTACTCTTCTAGATCTCCAGATTTCCAAGTCACCATTATCAGTATTGACAATGATATCACAGTTTTCGTCTGTTCCGTATTTTTTACGCAACATACTTCTGAAAACTTCCTCCAACACACTCATCATTGTTGGTCTGTCAATATTTTTGAATTCCTTAAACTCTTGAAAGGAATCAATCAGATTGATATTATTCATATTGCTTAAATTTATTTCTTTTTAAAATGTTACTTTAATTTTTGCTTCAATTATATCTGAAAGGGAAATGTTGATGTTATTTAAAGTTAACTTCTTTCCTTTTTCTTTTATTTTTTCTTCAACTGCTAAATTCTCACCATCAATGGCTAATAATTTACCTTCTAATTCTTTTCCATCAGACAATTTTATGCCTAAAGTTCTGCCAATGTGTTGAGGATATTGACGTGCAAATTTTAATGGAAAATCTACTCCAGGAGAAGACACTTCCAATGAAATTAACGCTTCATTTAAACCATCTTCTTCCATTTTTTGATTGATGTGCCTACTCACTTTTGCGCAGTCTTCAATTTTTACGCCTTGATCACCATCCAACAAAATCATGGCTCTTTTTACAGCAATTCCTTTTATCTCAACAATAAAAAGGTTGGTTCCTGCAATAGCCTCTTCAATATATACTCTTAGTTGTTCTTCTAATTTCACAATCAAAATATTTATAAAACAAAAGAGGAGACCTTTTATGTCCCCTCTTAATCACTGTTTTGCACTGCAAATATAACACAATTAGTGCTTTAAAAAAATTACTTTGATAAAATTAGCAGGTAATTAGCCCATTTTTAGCTGATAACCCTACATAAAAGCCCTTTTAAGTAGAATGACTCAGGAAATGCGCTCCTAACCGGATGGTCTATGGGTTGTCCAAATTCATGGATAAATTGCAATTCCTTGCCTGCATCTACTGCTGCCCATGCCAAAATCTGCTTAAAATGTTCCAATGTAAGGCTTCCTGAACATGAAAAAGTTGCCAATAAATCGCCTTCTTTCATCAATTTCAAGGCTTGCATATTCAAATCTTTATATGCCCTTTCGGCCCTAGGTAATGATTTTCTAGAAGGTGCTAATTTAGGAGGATCTAAAATGATTAAATCCCAGTGCAAATTTTCAGCATTGGCATTTCTTAAATATTGAAAAACATCTGCTACAATTAATTGCTCGGACGCAAAAGCCATTTGATTTGCTTCATAATTTGACCTCAATGTTTCCATCGCCAAAGCTGATGAATCGATAGAGGTAACATTTTTAGCGCCTGCATTTTTTGCATATAAACTAAAACCTCCCGAATAAGAAAAACAATCTAATACTGTTTTTCCTTTTGCAAAATTTGCTAAATAAGCACGGTTTTCTCTTTGATCTAAAAAGTAACCAGACTTTTGACCTTCATTTACATCAACTAAAAAATGAAGGTTATTTTCTTTGATTAAAATGGGTTCGTTTGGAATAGTTCCATATAGCAAACCGTTCGAAACTGCTATGCCTTCTAAGGTTCTAGCAGCAGCGTCACTTCGTTCATAAACACCTTTTGGCTGTAAAATTTGCACCAGCGCATCAATGATAATTTGTTTTCGTTGATCAATTCCTAAAGTTAAAAATTGACAAACTAAATAATCTTGAAATTTATCTACAATCAAACCTGGCAATTCATCTGCTTCAGAAAAAATTAAACGATAACTATCGGTAGTATTAAAATCGATCCCTTCATTTCTTCTTTCAATTGATTTTTTAATTTTTTCAAACCACCAATCTTTATCGATTGTTTCTGATTCGGACCAAGACAATAACCTAACCGTAATTTTAGAGGCCTGGTTATAATATCCATAAGCTAAAAATTGACCATTATTATCGTTTACCCTAACAATGTCTCCATTATTGGCTTGCCCAATTACTTTTGCAATTGCACCAGAAAACACCCAACTATGGTGATGTTTTACCGGCTTTTCTTTCCCTTTTGCTAAATTAACTTGAATCATTTTCTATTTTTACCAAAAATACAAATACTAATTCCAAAGATGAGCTATTCTTTATTTTCTGATGAATATTTTATGAATGAAGCGCTCAAGCAAGCGCAATTGGCTTTTGAAGCAGACGAGGTGCCCATCGGTGCAGTAATTGTTTGTCAAAACAAAATAATAGCAAAAGCCCATAACCTTACTGAGCGACTTACAGATGTTACCGCGCATGCTGAAATGCAAGCATTTACTGCAGCTGCAAATTTCTTAGCATCGAAGTATTTACCAGAATGTACTTTGTACGTAACAGTTGAACCTTGCCTAATGTGCGCAGGCGCTGCATATTGGGCTCACATAGGTCAAATAGTTATAGGCACGAGCGACGAAAAAAGGGGATATGCCACTTTCGGAAAAAATATACTACATCCAAAAACAATAATTAAAACTGGTGTGTTAGCAGAAGAGAGTAAAGCATTAATTCAGGCTTTCTTTCAAAATAAAAGAGCAGAATAACGACTGGTTTTTATTTATATTTGCATCATTCATTTAACAATTAAAAAACAAAAAAATATGGCTTTTACCTTACCAGCATTATCTTATGCAGTTGACGCTTTAGAACCGCATATCGATAAAATGACCATGGAAATTCACCATGGAAAACACCATGCAGCATATGTTACTAATTTAAACAATGCAATTGCAGGAACAGATGCAGAAAAATTAAGCATCGAAGAAATTTGTAAATCAATTTCTAAATATCCAATGGCCGTTAGAAATAATGGCGGTGGGCATTACAACCACTCTTTATTTTGGTCAATCATGAGTCCAAATAAAGGTGGCGTGCCAACTGGAAAAATTGCAGATGCTATCAATGCTGCTTTTGGAAGTTTTGAAGAATTCAAAACTAAATTTGCTGCTGCAGGTGCTACTCGTTTTGGTTCAGGTTGGGCATGGTTAATAGTAGGTGCTGATAAAAAATTAGCAATCTGCTCAACACCTAACCAAGACAACCCTTTGATGGATATTGCTGAAGTAAAAGGCACTCCAATTTTAGGTATGGATGTTTGGGAACATGCTTATTATTTAAAATATCAAAATAGACGTCCAGATTATATGTCAGCATTTTTCAATGTCATTAATTGGGATGCAGTAACTGAACGTTACGAAAAAGCATAAGTGAAAAATATAAAATATAAAAAAAGCCGCTTGAATATTCAAGCGGCTTTTTTATTAGTAATACGTTATTATTTATTCCTCATTGAAATTGGAAATGATGGATTAGCAATCCATGCAATAAAACTTGCAATAACACCATAGATATAACCATATATAGCTAAACTAATATACATCATAATTAATCCAACTATTACATTGACATATGATCCTAATACCAATGTCCAATCTCTCACATCCCAAATAAAATTACCATAATAGATTCCAGCACTGTTGTCCATTCTATATGCCATAGCGCCATTAATCATTCCTGTAACTCCATCAAATTTAAAAAACGCCATAATACTTGCTAATAAATCCATTGGTAAAGTAGCCAAAGGTGCCATAGGAGATAAAAGTGATGCACCAGATGTTACAGGATTAAATAAATTTTGATCTAACAAAAAAGACAACGTAAAATTAAAAGCAGAAAATAATCCCATAATTGCGACTACTTCGCCAACCAAACGAATATTTGTTTTTACAAAATCGTTGAATACAAAACTTACCATACCATTGTGTGATGCGTTAAATGAATTTCCCCTTGCCCTAATTAATTGTGCAATTGGGAATGCAGATAAAACAAGTAAGAGAATAGTAAGCAAGCTACCAGCTTTTTCTATTCCTGTAGCTGTACCCGTTAAATAAGTATAAGCCGCCATAATTAAATTGTACTCCATCCACACGAAAACTGCAAGTGCAACATATTGGTAAATTGTACTCACATAAGACCTCACTCCATTTTGTCCATCAAAAGAATCTACTGCATCGTTGATGCGACCTTTGAAAATTTGCTGATTAACCGACTGTGGGAAATCTAGCACTTGTTGAATGATTTTTTTCATAATTGGGTTTTAAGGGTTTTACCTAATTTAATAAAAGGTAAAGTCCTCATAAACAAGAAGTTTTCCCCAAATTAATTTGTAGAAAATTTTACTGTTTAAGCTAATAGATTAAATATCAGATAGTTAGAATTAAATAAAATGTAAAAACGCATTTTTTACAAGTATAAGGTTATCAACATTTTAGCGATTTTGGCACCTTTATAAATTATCAAAATCGAAAGATTCTTAATAAAAAAGCCGCTTGAAAATTCAAGCGGCTTTTTTATTATAAGTGAATTTATATTATTCAACCGTTACACTCTTTGCTAAATTTCTTGGTTGATCTACATTACAGCCTCTCATAATTGCAATATGATATGATAATAATTGCAATGGAATTGTAGCTAATAATGGCACTAATGATTCTTCTGTATCTGGAATTTCAATTACATAATCTGCCATTTTTTTCACTTCAGTGTCGCCTTCTGTAACGATTGCAATAATGACACCTTTACGTGCTTTAACTTCTTGAATATTAGAAATGGTTTTCTCAAGAATGGTTCCTTTTGTTGCAATGACTACCACTGGCATGTTCTCATCAATCAATGCAATTGGCCCGTGCTTCATTTCAGCAGCAGGATAACCTTCGGCATGGATGTAAGAAATTTCTTTCAATTTTAAAGCACCTTCTAAAGCTACAGGGAAATTAAATCCTCTGCCTAAGTATAAGAAGTTATGTGCGTCTTTAAATCTTTCTGCAATTAATTTAATTTGTTCATTTGATGCCAATGCCTTTTCAACTTTAGCAGGTACTGCTTCTAAAGCAGTTAATAATTCTACCATTCTGGTACGCGATACCGTTCCTTTGATTTGCGCTAAAGCCCAAGCCAATAATGTTAAAATAGTAACCTGTGCGGTAAATGCTTTGGTTGATGCTACACCAATTTCCGGACCAGCATGTGTGTATGCTCCTGCATGTGATGCACGTGGTATAGATGATCCCACTACATTACAAATTCCAAATATAGTTGCACCTTTCGATTTTGCTAACTCAATAGCGGCAAGCGTATCAGCTGTTTCCCCAGATTGAGAAATTGCAATTAAAATATCATTTTCTGTAATGATAGGATTACGATACCTAAATTCTGATGCGTACTCAACCTCTACAGGAACACGAGCAAATTCTTCAATAATATATTCTGCTACTAAACCGGCATGCCACGAAGTACCACAAGCTACTATGATAATTCTATCTGCATTTTTAAATTTAGTTTCATATTCTTTTAATCCGCTTAAAGAAATTAAACCTTCGTTGGCACGAATTCTTCCACGCATACTATCGTAAATTGAACGAGGCTGTTCGTAAATTTCTTTCATCATGAAATGTTCGTAACCACCTTTTTCAATCATATCTAATTGCATTTCCAATTCATGAATAACTGGATTCTGAACAATGTTTTCAATATTCTTGATCACTAAAGAATCTTTTTTAACCACAGCCATTTCGCTGTCATTTAAATAAACAACATTCTTTGTGTACTCTATAATTGGCGTAGCATCAGATGCGATAAAATGTTCGCCTTCACCTATACCAATAACCATTGGGCTTCCTTTACGCGCCACAATTAATTCGTCTTGTTGGTCTTCTGAAATAATTACAATTGCATACGCTCCAACAACTTCATGTAAAGACAAACGCACAGCTTCCTCTAATGAAACATTTGCTTTTTGTTGAATTTCTTCAATTAAATGAATCAATACTTCTGTGTCTGTATCGGAATGAAATTCGTGACCTCTTTTAATTAATTCTGTTTTAATGGTTGCATAATTTTCAATAATTCCGTTATGGATAATTGATAACTTTCCATTGTTTGATTTATGCGGATGTGCATTGCGATCGTTTGGTTCGCCATGGGTTGCCCATCTGGTATGACCCATACCTACAGAACCGTTGGTGTCTTTTCCAGCAGTAAAATTTTCTAAGTCGCTAACTTTTCCTGCTTTTTTATAAATGTTCATAGCGCCATTCAGCAAGGTAATACCTGCGCTGTCGTAACCTCTATATTCTAATCTTTTTAAACCTTTGATGATGACATCGTATGCATTACGATGTCCAATATAACCTACAATTCCACACATAATTTTGAAATTTTAATTTAATGCAAATTAATAATTAAAGTTTTGAATAACTAATAGCTAATCTGATTGGTTTGCTTGGATGTTTTGGACCATTCAATACACTCCTATTTGCCTTAATTTGCTTGCTCGCATCTTCTAAAAAAAGTGCCTGAAAATCCAGTCTATTTAAAATAAATTGTTGAACTGTTTTTGTCATTTCAATGGTGTATTGCTTTTTAGCTGAGTTATACACCCCACTAGAAATAAGGTATTCTGTGTTGCTTCCTTTTCTCCTGGCTTTTAAAGACAAGGTACTAATAGGAGCAAATTTGCTATCCGAACCAGTTTCAATTGGAATAATTAATTCCGCTTTATTGATGGCAATTTTATTAGAATCTTTTCTCAATTCTAAATTTGGAAAACGAATGCGAACCCTTGTACCAGCTAAAGATTGAGCATAAACATTTTGTTGACCCTGAACACTATCAGCAAATTGATATTGCACTTTTGTATTTGAATAGTCGTGTTCGTAATGATTTACATTTGCTGCAACACTATTGATGTTGAAAATAAAATTACTAGTATCAGCTGTGTTTTTGTAATATAAAATTAAATAAGAACGGTTGGCATTGGTTAAATCAAAAGACATTACTCCGCCATTTCCACTTAAGTTCTTTGCAGTTAAATAGAACCCTTTATATGCATTTAAAAACGCTGTATTATCAGATAAATCGACCTGTCCAGACTTTGCCAATAATTCTTTACCAAAGTTATCATCTAATTTAATTCTAATTTGAGGATATACTTTCATGACCGTATCTTTTTTACCATCAATAATATTTTGAATGATGATACTGTCTTTTGGATTTGGCCTATAACGAATTGATCCGATTACACCTGGCTTTGTCTTGTATTTTTTATTAGAATAATATATGCTGTCGTTGCTAATGGTTTCATCTAGTTGAGCAACAGAAATAGCAAACACAGAATTGGTATCTCCATAAAATCTTTGAGTTGCGTCTCCGATATAACCCATTACCATAACAACTGAGTCGAGTGTTGGATTGGTGCCAAAGCTGACATTATTTTTAGAAAGAGTTGCATGGAATGCAATCGTTGCTCTTGTTTCTCCAAAGACTGGATCAATTAATTCGCCTAATTGGTTTCTTACGTAATTAGATGAAACAAGTGTGTCATCTTTTACGGTCCATACCACAATACTTGAAGTATCATGTTTGCCAACACCAATACCCGTTTCATTTAATTGATCTTCTAAACCAATTGAACCTTCTTTTTTACAGGATTGCAAAATAAAAAGACTTATTAAAATAATTAATAAGTCTTTAGTTGTATTCAACTTCATTTTTTAATTCTTTAAGTCGTTACTAAATCTACACTTACCTCATCATAAAACTGAACAAAAGATTCAAAATCAAATTCTTCATGGTTTGATTTTTCAATTATCAATTTGTCTGTTTGTTTGTTAAGGTACTTTATAACGCTTGCTTCTATGTTTTCGTCTGCCTTGATAACGGCATCTGCATAATTAATTGCGTTTGTATGTAGAGATGAACAGCTAGAATCCTTTAATAATGCAGCATCAGCAGCATTCATATCAGGCATTAAAGCTTTGGTTTTTAAATTTTTATCTAGGTTTTCTGTGAAACAATTTTCGTATACAGAATAAACTACTTTCGTGTTTTTAAACATTGGATCTTCACGATAAGCTGTTTTCAAGTACATAGGTACTAAACTGCTCATCCATCCTAAACAATGAACTACATCTGGCATCCAACCTAATTTTTTAACTGTTTCGATGGCTCCTTTACAGAAGAAAATCATTCTTTCGTCGTTATCGTCAAAGAATTTTTCTTTTGCATCTCTGAAAACTTGTTTACGTTGGAAATATTCCTCATTATCTAAGAAATATACTTGCATTCTTGCTGTTGGAAGAGAAGCAACCTTAATGATTAAAGGATTGTCGTTGTCATTGATGACGATATTCATACCAGATAAACGAATCACTTCGTGCAAACGGTTTCTTCTTTCGTTGATATTGCCAAAACGAGGCATTAAGATTCGAATTTCGAAGCCTTTTTCTTGCATCGCTTGAGGTAATTGTCTCGTAATCTTTGCAATTTTAGTAAGCTCCAGAAATGGTGACATTTCGTGGGCGATAAAGAGAATCTTTGTTTTTGCCATACTGAACTAACTCCTAATCAACAATTTATCGTGGAATAACGATGTAAATTGGGATTGCAAATATACTAATAATATTGGATATTTTTTTGAAAAACCAATATGATGCTTGATATTATTAAAAAAATTACAATTTTGCCTAATTATAGAACGCTGAGGTGAATATTTGTAAAACAAAACAGGAATTAAAGGATGCCATTGCCTTTGCAAAGCATAACAAGCAGTCTATAGGCTTTATTCCTACAATGGGAGCCATTCACATCGGTCATACTTCATTGGTAGCAATTGCAAAATCGCAAAATGACCTAATCATATGCAGTATTTTTGTAAATCCTACCCAATTCAATGATCCAAAAGACTTACTGAAATACCCAAGACCAATTGAAAATGATATCAAAATGCTCGAAAATGCAGGTTGCGACGTACTTTTCTTACCTTCTGAAGACGAAATGTATGAAATGGGAGAAACCTGGGAACATTCATTTGGTGAATTAGCCGCTCGATGGGAAGGAGCTAGCAGACCTGGTCATTTTAATGGAGTTGGACAAATAGTTTATAAACTTTTTGATTTAGTGCAGGCCAATAAAGCCTATTTTGGTCAAAAAGACTTTCAGCAAACCCTTGTTGTAAAAAAACTTGTGAAAGACTTTAATTTAAAGACTGAAATTGTGGTATGTCCAATTTTACGAGAATCAGATGGCTTAGCCATGAGCTCTAGAAATATACGTTTAAGCGAACTGGAAAGAGCAGAGGCAGTTAAAATTTTTCAAGTATTAAACGATTGTAAATCCCGTTTTCTTCAAGGAGAATCAACATCTGCAATCATTCAAGCAGTTGAAAAAACCTTGAATAGCATCCCAAATGTAAAAATTGAATATTGTGCCATAGTTAATCAAGAAAATTTAGGAGAATGGGATATCTCTTTAAGTTCCAAAGCGCCTGTTGCCATTATAGCCATTCAATTACCCAGTGTTAGATTAATTGATAACATGATTCTTGAATAGGAATCTATTTTATTTTACCTTTGCCCCACTATGCACATAGAAATATTAAAATCTAAAATACACCGCGTTAAAGTAACGCAAGCTGAACTTCATTATGTAGGTAGTATTACCATTGATGAAGATTTAATGGATGCGGCTAATATCATTGCTCATGAAAAAGTGCAGGTGGTAAACGTTAATAATGGCGAACGTTTTGAAACATATGTAATCAAAGGCGAACGCGCTTCGGGTACCATTTGTTTAAATGGTCCTGCCGCTAGAAAAGTACAAGTTGGTGACATTGTGATTATCATTTCCTATGCAAGCATGGAATTTGAAGCGGCAAAAAAACACCAACCGATTTCAATTTTTACAGACGAACAAAATCGCTTAATATAAATCTTTGAAAAGCACCGTCAAATACCTTCTTTTTTTAGGAATCGGCGTTGCCCTTTTATGGTTTAGTTTTAGAAATCAAAACTTGCCGCTTTTATGGGAAGGTTTGAAATCTGCTAACTATTATTGGGTAGCCATTTCGGTGTTAATTTCAATTTTTGCACATTGGCTAAGGGCGAAGCGTTGGAAAATGCTATTTGTCCCACTTGGTTATCAAGCAAAAACAAGCAACACCTTTCATGCAGTAATGATAGGCTACCTAGCCAATTTAGCTTTTCCTAGAATGGGTGAAGTTTCTCGCTGTGCTGTCCTTAACGAAACTGAAAAGATGCCTTTGACTACCCTAATTGGAACTGTATTAGTAGAAAGAATTATTGATGTGCTGTTTTTATTTGGATTGTTAATGCTTTCCATCATTATTTTATACAAAGAAATTAACGTCTTTATTTTTGACAACTTTTTATCGCCAATATTAAATAAAATTAATAGCGCTGTTAATTTGATCATACCTAGTATTATTTTAATTATAATCCTTGTTGTTTTAATTTTCTTGATTAGAAAAAAAATAAATACTTGGGCCATCACTTTAAAGATTGAAGCATTTTTAATTGAAATAAAAAAAGGATTCCTGTCAGTTTTAAAACTAGAAAATAGTGGACAATTTATTTTATTGTCTATTGGAATATGGGCATGTTACTTATTGTCTACCTATCTATGCTTTTTTGCCATTCCAGCAACTAGTCAACTCAACTTGTCGGTAGGGTTGTTTGTTATGGTAGCCGGAGGCATTGGCATGTCGGCACCTGTTCAAGGTGGAATTGGCGCATTTGAGGCCGCTGTAAGTATTGCTTTATTAGTATTTGGCATACCTGAAAATTATGGCTTAAGCTATGCTGCCATTAGCCACGGATCACAAATATTATCTGTGATTATTGTAGGCTCTATCAGTTTATTCTTTGTATTTTTGGCTAAAAGAAAACAAATTTAAGCAATGGAAAAGTTGATGAAGATAAAATCCAAAATCATGATGAAAGAAGAAGTTTCTGGACTCATGGATGTTTGGAAATACATGGGCTTAAAAACTGTTTTTACAAATGGCTGTTTTGACATCATACATTACGGACATATAGATTATTTAGCGAGAGCGGCATCTTTGGGAGGTAAATTAGTAATTGGATTAAATACTGATGCTTCAGTAAGTAAACTAAAAGGACCAAATAGACCAGTCCAAGATGAAAAATCGAGGGCATTAATTTTAGCTGCACTACAGTTTGTAGATGCAGTAATTCTTTTTGATGAAGAAACACCTAAAGAATTAATTAGCTTTTTGATACCAGATATTTTGGTCAAAGGCAGCGACTATAGCATTGACCAAATTGTTGGTGCAGATGTTGTTTTAAATAACGGAGGAAGAGTAGAAACGATGGACTTTGTACCAGGCTATTCAACTTCAAAAATTATTGAAAAAATAAAAACTACTAATTAGAAAATATCAACCTATAACAAAAAATACAATATGCATTTCGAACTTACAGAAGAACATTTAATGATTCAGAAAGCAGCAAGAGACTTTGCTCAAAATGAATTAAAACCAGGAGTAATTGAAAGAGATGAAAAACAAATTTTCCCGGCTGAACAAATAAAAAAATTAGGTGAACTAGGATTCTTAGGAATGATGGTAGATCCAAAATACGGAGGATCTGGATTAGACGCTATATCTTATGTATTAGCAATGGAAGAGCTTTCAAAGGTAGACGCATCAGCATCTGTGGTTGTTTCAGTAAACAACTCTTTAGTATGTTACGGACTTGAAGCTTATGGAAACGAAGAGCAAAAATTAAAATATTTAGTGCCATTGGCAACTGGCGAAAAAATTGGTGCTTTTTGTTTATCTGAACCTGAAGCGGGATCAGATGCAACAAGCCAACAAACAACTGCCATTGACATGGGTGACCACTATTTATTAAATGGTACTAAAAACTGGATTACAAATGGTAACTCAGCAAGCACTTATATTGTAATTGCACAAACTGATGTAAGCAAAGGTCATAGAGGTATCAATGCATTGATTGTTGAAAAGGGTATGCCAGGATTTGAAGTTGGTGTGAAAGAAAATAAATTAGGTATCAGAGGATCAGACACCCACTCATTATTATTTACAGATGTGAAAGTGCCTAAAGAAAATAGAATTGGTGAAGATGGATTCGGATTCAAATTTGCAATGAAAACTTTAGCAGGTGGAAGAATTGGAATCGCTGCACAAGCACTGGGTATTGCATCTGGAGCATATGAGTTAGCGCTTGCTTATTCGAAAGAAAGAAAAGCTTTTGGCACAACCATTTCAAATCACCAAGCTATCCAATTTAAATTAGCAGATATGGCTACTGAAATTGAAGCAGCAAGATTGTTGTGTTTAAAAGCAGCTTGGTTAAAAGATAACCACATGGACTATGCACAAGCAAGTTCAATGGCAAAATTATTTGCATCTGAAACTGCTATGAAAACAACTGTTGAGGCCGTTCAAATTCATGGTGGTTATGGATTTGTTAAAGAATTCCACGTTGAACGATTAATGCGTGATGCTAAAATTACCCAGATTTATGAAGGAACTTCAGAAATTCAAAGAATTGTAATTTCACGCGAAGTATTAAAATAAAAACAATTCTTTTACATAAAAAAAAGACCGATGAAATTTCATCGGTCTTTTTTATGAGTTAATATTTTTTATTGAGCAGTTGCTGCAGACTGAGCAGCAATGCCTTCTCTAGCTTCTTGGTGTGTAATTCTTATACCATCTTTGTATGGCACTATAAATGCATCTTTAATGCCCATTTGTTGAATGTCTTTTCGATATGCTGCTGCATCTTCAAAAGTAAAAAACAAACCAATCATGTATTTTTCTAAACCCTTTAAATATTCAACTTGTATACTTTGATCGTCTTTGTTGATTTTATTTTTCAAATCAAAATTTTTAAAGGCCCCTAATTGTATTCGATAATAATAACCTTTAGCTTGAACTGCAGATAACACCCCGTAAACTCTGGTGGTTTTATTTCCGCAGTTCTTTTGGAGTTCGTTGTATTTATTTTGCATGCCAAATAAATAGGCTTGCATGGTGTCAGCTTTTTTCTGAGATAATGCAATTTCAATCTCTTTTTCTTCTAGCTGCTCCTCAAAATTCAATTTCATTTTCCTTATTTCTGCAGGCTTCATTTTCTTGATAGCCTTTAATTCTTGTTTAATTGCTTTTTTTTCTTCCTTAGTTTGCGCATTTGACAAATACGGAATAAGTGCAAAAATGATGCATAAAGAAAGGCTATATATATATTTTTGGAGCATTTTAAATGATATGATTATATTGCAATTTAGTAATTTCTTTCGATTTAAAAAGACGAAGAAATATGCACATTAACAATTTTAACTTATGAAACATAAAATCGGCATTTATACCTGCATTTTAACAATACTTTGCACTATTTCCTTTGCGCAAGATATAAAAATAAACAGTGGACATTGGAGAGGAAATTTAATGAGAACAGATGGTATAAATATTCCATTTTCATTTCAAATGCATACTGTTAATGGCAAAACAGAAATGCTAATTACGAATGCAAATGATACCCTAGTGGTGAATGACTTTAAAAAGTTTAACGATAGTATCTTAATCACCCTTCCATTTTTTGATGCAGAATTTATGGTAAAATCTGAGGGGGATAAAATTAAAGGAAGATGGACAAGACACTTGCCTAAAAGCAATACGTATATGCCATTTGAAGCCGTTCTAAATCAGAATCGTTTCAATGAAGTTCACCAAAATGAATTAAAATTAAATAATACTTGGGATGTAAAATTTATTGACGAAAACACAAAAGATAGTAGTGAAGCCATTGGGCAATTTAATTGTTCAATTAATAATGTTACTGGAACATTTTTAACTACAACCGGCGATTATCGTTTTCTAGAGGGAATATACAATGGCGGAAAAATAAAACTATCCACTTTTGATGGTTCACATGCATATTTAGTTCTAGCAGATTTTGATCCGAAAACAAATACGATTAGCAATGGAATTTTTTATGCTGGATTAACTGGAAAAGAAAATTGGTCTGGAATTTTAAACCCTGAAGCGGAATTACCAGACGCAGAAAAATTAACTTTTTTAAAACCAGGATATCAAAAAATACAATTTCAACTACCTGATTTAAATAACAATGTTATTTCATTAGCAGATGCAAAGTATCAACACAAGGTTGTGCTTCTACAGATTATGGGGTCTTGGTGTCCTAATTGCTTAGACGAAAGCAAACTAATGGCAGAAGTATACGATGCATATCATTCTAAAGGATTAGAAATAATTGGTCTATGTTTCGAAAAAAGCGATGACATCAAAGTGATTAAAAACAACATCAATAACTTTAAAAAACAATTACAAATAAAATATCCTTTATTAATTGCAGGTAATACAAAAAAAGGAAGTGTAAATAATACATTGCCAATGCTTGCCAATTTTGTGGCTTTCCCAACTCTTATATTAATTGATAGAAATGGAAATGTTCAGTCTATACATACAGGTTATTCTGGACCCGCTACTGAAAAATTCTATTTAGCATTCAAAAAACACTTTATTGAAAATCTAGAGAAATATTTAAATGAAAAATAAAATTTATCAATTCGTATCTATCCTATTTATCTTATTAGTTATTAGCTGCAAAACGATTAAAACAGCTAATAATAATACAACTGAAATAAAAGAACAGGCTAACTATATGCCATCTTATACAAGGCTTTCGGACATTACGCACATGCGCTTAAACATATCACTTGATTGGGATAGCTGTTTTGTATATGGAAATGTAACGCTAACAGTAAAACCATATTTTTATCCAAATAAAGAATTGATATTAGATGCCAAAGGTTATAAAATAAATAGCATTAAAGTAAATGGGAATAATGCACCTTTTACTTACGATCTTAAAAAACTAACCATTCAACTTCCAAGAGTTTTTCAAAAAGATGAATCTTATGCTGTAAACATAGACTATGTTGCGCAACCTAATAAATTAAAAGTAAATGGTTCTTCAAGTATCAGTTCTGACAAAGGATTTTATTTTATCAACCCAAATAATAAAATTAAAAACAAGCCAAGAGAATTTTGGACACAAGGAGAAACAGAAGCTAACTCTGCTTGGTTTCCAACTATAGAATCAACCACAGAAAAATACACACAAGAAGTATCTATCACTGTTGAGAATAATTTTGTTACCCTTTCAAATGGCTATCTGGCTTACAGTACACAAAACAGCAATGGCACTAGAACAGATGTATGGAAACAAGATTTGCCACATGCAGCCTATTTAACAATGGTTGCAGGAGGTAATTTTTCAGTCATCAAAGACCACTGGAAAAACATGGAGGTAAATTATTATGTTGAACCAAAATACCAATCTACCGGAAAATTAATTTTTGGAAACACTCCTGAAATGATCAATTTGTTTTCTGAAAAATTAGGCGTCGATTATCCTTGGGACAAATACTCTCAAATTGTAGTAAGGGATTTTGTTGCAGGCGCAATGGAAAATACTGGTGCGGTAACTTTTGCTGAAGATATGAACATGGATGCAAGAGCGCACATAGATAACCCAGACGAAGAAACCATT
Source organism: Sphingobacteriaceae bacterium (assembly GCA_024645045.1). GTDB lineage: Bacteria > Bacteroidota > Bacteroidia > Sphingobacteriales > Sphingobacteriaceae > CAIKLP01. The sequence goes on along the minus strand of JAHEGO010000068.1, from coordinate 147,039 downwards.
TCACACGAATTATTTCACCATTGGTTTGGAGACCTAGTTACCGCTGAATCATGGCCCAACCTACCATTAAACGAGTCTTTTGCAACTTATGGCGAATACATATGGGCAGATTATAAATATGGTCGCGAAGAAGCTGATAGAGCTGCAAATGAAGATTTAAAAAAATACTTGCGCACTTCAAAAACAAAAAAAGTAAACATGATTCGTTTTGAATTGTTAGATAGAGAAGACATGTTTGATAATTACTCCTATCAAAAAGGTGGAAAAATAATTCACATGTTGCGCAAGTCAGTTGGAGATGAAGCTTTTTTTGCATCTCTTAAATTATACTTAGAACGTAACAAATTTAAATCAGCAGAAATTCATGACTTACGCTTGGCTTTTGAAGAAGTAACAGGACAAGATTTAAATTGGTTTTTCAATGAATGGTATTTTGCACCTGGACATCCAGAATTAACGATAGATTATAGTTATGATGCCATTAGAAAAGTAGCAAAAGTTTGCGTAAATCAAAATCAAGATTTAAGTAAATTCCCTTTATACCAAATGCCTGTTACTATTGATTTATATAGTGATGGGGCTGTTGAAAGAAAAACAATCACCATTAGTAAAAGTAAAGAGACTTTTGAATTTCCACTAGCAATTCAGCCAAGCCTAATTAATTTTGACGCAGAAAAAATGTTAGTTTGTGTTAAAAAAGATAACCACACCAAAGCGGAATGGATATACTTATATGAACACGGTAAATTATTTTTAGATAGACTAGAAGCTATTGAAGCGCTAAAAAATTACCTTACAGCACCCGATGCTCAAGCTATTTTTATTAAAGGTTTAAATGACCATAATTTTGAAATCAGAAAGACCTGCATCAATATATTAAATGAAGAGAATAATCAAACGCTTTACGAAACAAATAAAATAACTTTACAAAATTTAGCAAAGTCTGATCCAAATTCAAATGTTAGGGCAACTGCAATCACAACTTTAGCTTCACAAAAATCCAATGCAACTGATCTTGAAATTATATTGAATGCCTGTAACGATAGCTCATACATTGTGGTACAAAAGGCCCTCAAAGCATTATATTTAATAGATAAACCAAAAGCAGTTACGATAGCGAAGCAATTAGAAAACTCAGAAAGTAATTATGTTCAAATGGCCATTGCTAGTATTTATGCAGAACAAGGAAATAAAAGTATGATGCCGTATTTCATGAACCAACTAGCAAATAATGCGGGCAATAATCAAGTTTTTATCAATAAATACTTTAAGAATTACTTGACAAAAGTTGACGATGAAACTATAGAGAAAGCGCTTAGCATTATAAAATCTATTGCAGTAGAAGCTATGCAGGAAAAAATAGAATTCAGTGCAAAAAGCACCTTAGGTGATATGCTTGCAGCAGCAGACTCAGAGGAGTTAAAAGAAAAAATTAAAATTATAATGAAAGAAATAGATCAATTAAAATAATTTATTTCTTCTTTTTTTCTTTTAGGTTCAACATTTCAACTAATACCGAAAAGGCCATTGCAAAATATACATAGCCTTTAGGTATGTGTTGGTCTAATCCTTCAGCTAGTAAGGAAACCCCTATCAATACTAGGAATGAAAGGGCAAGCATTTTAACAGTAGGATGATCGTTAACAAATTTACTAATTGATTCTGCAGCTACTAACATGATTCCAACAGAAATAATTACCGCAGCAATCATCACTTCAATATGGCTTGCCATTCCAACTGCAGTAATTACAGAGTCTAATGAAAATATAATATCTAATAATAAAATTTGAACAATTACTGCAGAAAAAGAAATTGGTGTTTTTCTTTGTTGCGTTTCTTCTTCATGACCTTCTAGCTTTTCATGGATTTCTGTTGTCGCTTTATAAATTAAGAACAGACCGCCTATTAATAATATTAAATCTCTACCAGAAATATCATTTGATGCAAAAGTAAATAATGGATTGGTAAGGCTCATGACCCACGAAAGCGATAACAATAAAAGTATACGGGTAACGAGTGCTAAAGCTAAACCTGTTTTTCTAGCTCGTTTTTGTTTTTCTTTTGGAAGCTTACCAGATATGATTGATATAAATACAATATTATCGATGCCTAAAACAATTTCTAAGACCGTTAGTGTAAGCAGCGCAACCCAAGTTTCGGGATTTGATAACAATTCCATCATTTGATTCTAAATTATAAAGCTAGATAAAGGCGCTAATTTAATAGTAATTGTGACATATAACAATGAAATCTATTGAATGCGCATTTCCATAAAATGAAAGATTTTGTATTAAAGCGCTTGATATTATCCGAAAATCGCTTAAAAATTTATAATTTTACGCATTAATAAATATATCAGGATATGTTGAGAACACACACTTGCGGAGAATTATCGAGTAAAAATTTAAATGAATCTGTTACACTTTGTGGATGGGTTCAGAAATCTCGTGATTTAGGAGGTATGACTTTTATTGATTTAAGAGATCGATATGGCATAACGCAATTGGTTTTTAACATGGAGGAGAATGCTATACTTTGTGAAGCAGCTCGTAAACTTGGAAGAGAATTTGTAATTAAGGCAACTGGTAAAGTAATTGAAAGAAGCAATAAGAATGCTAAAATACCAACTGGTGAAATAGAAATTAGCATTACTGATTTAGAAATTTTGAACAGTTCAAAAGTTACACCATTTATTATTGAAGATGATACCGATGGTGGTGATGAGTTGAGAGCAAAATACAGGTACCTTGATTTAAGAAGAAATGTAGTTAGAAAAAACCTAGAACTTCGCCACAGAATGGGCCAAGAGACTAGAAAATACATGGACAGCAAAAATTTCATTGAAGTAGAAACTCCTGTATTAATTAAATCAACACCAGAGGGTGCTAGAGATTTTGTGGTGCCAAGCAGAATGAATCAATCAGAGTTTTATGCATTGCCACAATCTCCACAAACATTTAAACAACTACTAATGGTTTCTGGTTTTGACAGATACTTCCAAATTGTGAAATGTTTTAGAGATGAAGATTTAAGAGCTGATCGTCAACCTGAGTTTACACAAATAGATTGCGAAATGTCATTTGTTACACAAGAAGACATTTTGAATATGTTTGAAGGTTTGGCAAAACATTTATTTAAAACAGTAAAAGGAATCGACATTATTGATTTCCCGAGAATGACCTATGCAGATGCAATGCAATATTATGGTTCTGATAAGCCAGATACGAGATTTGATATGAAATTTGTTGAATTAACAGAAATTGTAAAGGGTAAAGAATTTAAAGTGTTTGATGACGCTGAAATTGTTATTGGCATCAACGCTACTAATTGCGCATCATACACAAGAAAGCAAATTGATGAATTAACTGATTTTATCAAACGTCCTCAAATTGGTGCTACAGGATTAATTTATTTAAGATACAATGAAGATGGAAGTTTAAAATCTTCAGTAGATAAATTCTATGATGAAACTGAATTGAAAAAATGGGCGACTGCCTTTAATGCAAAACCTGGCGACTTAATGCTAATTCTGGCTGGAAATATAGACAAAACTAGAAAGGCGTTGAGCGAATTAAGATTAGAATTAGGCAATAGAATGGGCTTAAGAAATAAAGATGTTTTTGCACCACTTTGGGTTTTAGATTTTCCATTATTAGAATGGGATGAAGATTCAAAAAGATTCCATGCAATGCACCATCCATTTACTTCGCCTAAACCAGAAGACATTGAATTACTTAAAACTGCTCCAGGAAAAGTTAGAGCAAATGCATACGATATGGTAATCAATGGAACTGAAATTGGTGGCGGCTCAATAAGAATTCATAATAAAACATTACAAGCAGAAATGTTTGAACTTCTTGGATTTAGTAAAGAAGAAGCGCAGAAACAATTTGGATTTTTAATGGATGCATTTGAATATGGTGCACCACCACACGGAGGAATTGCATTTGGTTTCGATAGATGGTGCTCTCTTTTTGCAGAATTAGATTCTATTAGAGATGTGATTGCATTCCCTAAAAACAATTCTGGAAGAGATGTAATGATTGACTCACCGTCTAGTATTAGTTCTGATCAATTAAAAGAATTAGGAATAACGGTAAATATAAAATAAAAAGCTATTTAGCTAGCTTATTATATTTTATCCAGTAATAACATAGCATTACTGCAATGTAAGTTTCAATTAAATTTGAAATTAACATTGCAGTATTTTTTTTGATAAAAATTTCAAAAGTGAAATTGTCTGTTAATAGATAATTTGCAAAAAGAAAAACAATTGATGCAAATAGGATAACAACAGTTGCTCTTAAAAGCATATTATATAAAGGTTTCCAAGTAAACACATATGTTCCAATAGCAAGCGCAACAAAAGGGAATATTAAAGTAAATAAATTAACAGGCTTAGAAAAATATTCAATTGCTAATGCTTGACTATTAAATACTGGCACAAATAAACCAAACAATAAATAAATTAATTGTGCTGTCAGTCCAACCATTGATCCGCCTAAAATTGCCGACAAAACAACAATAAACATTTGAATGGTAATCGCACTTTCATTTAAAGGGATTAATATTTTTGCTGTTATAACCATTAAAAAAGCAAACAGTGTTGAAAGTGTAGCAAATCTTGATTGTTCCATGTTAAGCGAGTATAGCTTTTATGTCTTGTTCTGTTAAAGTCTTGATAAAAGATTCTTCTGTAATAATTAAAGAATCGGCTATTTGTTTTTTTCGTCCTTGTAAAGCTAATATTTTTTCTTCAACCGTATTTCTAGTAATAAACTTATAAATAAATACATTGTTTTTTTGGCCTATACGGTGAGTCCTATCTATTGCTTGCTGCTCTACAGCAGGATTCCACCATGGATCTAAAATAAAAACATAATCAGCTTCTGTTAAATTTAATCCTACCCCACCTGCTTTTATTGAAATAAGAAAAACTTGTTTTTCTTCATCATTTTTAAAACGATTAACCACTTCTTCTCTGTTGGTAGTAGAGCCATCTAAATAAGCAAAATCAATTTGATGTTCTTCGAAGTAATTTTTAAATATTTTTAAATGCTTCACAAATTGAGAAAAGACTAATATTTTGTGACCCTTTGTCATGATGTTTTCTAGTGTATGAATGACATCTGAAAACTTTCCTGAATCACCTTCATATTGTTCATCAACCATGCTAGGGTGATTAGCTATTTGTCTTAATTTATTTAAACCTTGCAGTAACTGAATATGAGATTTACCCACACCTTGTTCGGCAATCATTTTTAATAATTCGTTTCTATAATACGATTTCGTTTCTTCATATAATTCCTCTTGCGAAGGACTCATATCTGAATAATAAACGTTTTCTGTTTTAGGCGGCAATTCTGCAGCTACTTGTTGCTTGGTTCGTCTTAAAATAAAGGGCTTGATAATAGATTGTAATTTCTCTGCTTTATCAAAATCTTGTTTCTTATCGATTGGAATAACAAAGTTATCATTAAAAAAATGGTGGTTACCTAACAAACCCGGATTCACAAATGACATTTGAGACCATAAGTCTAATACTGAATTTTCAACAGGTGTTCCACTCAATACCAATTTAAATTTCGACTTTAAACTTCTAACAGACCTAGATATTTTTGAAATTGGATTTTTAATAATTTGACTCTCATCTAAAATGATATAATGAAAATAAAATGCTTTAAACAAATCAATGTCCATTCTGATAATTCCATAAGTAGTCAACACAATATCTGCAGATGCAAATTGCGCTAAATTTTTATCCCTAAAGGCACCTGTGTATACAATGATTTTTAAATTAGGGGTAAACTTTTGTGCTTCTCTCAACCAATTGTATATTAAAGAGGTTGGCATTACAATTAATGACGGCTGATGTGCTTGGTTGGTATTCGATGTATCAAAAAGATCTTTGGCAACTGTTGAATTTTCTACATCTTCTTTTACTTTTTGCAGCAGCGCTAAGGTTTGTATTGTTTTACCTAAACCCATGTCATCTGCCAAACATCCTCCAAAATTCCATTTTCTTAAAAAATAAAACCAATCATATCCCGCTTTTTGGTAAGGTCTTAATACACCATTAAAGTTTTTAGGCATGGGTACTTCTTCCATTTCCTCAAACTGTAAAAGATTGTTGAGTTTTCGATCCATCGTGATTTGTGCTAAATCAGAATCGGCATATTCTTTTACAATACCAATATGGTATTTCTTTAATTTTAAATCGTGCGTGCCTTCCGCAAAAGAAAATAAATTTTGATATTGAGCAAACCAGCTTTCAGGAATTATGGCAATTTCTCCATTTGGCAATTCAAATTCTTTTTTATTATTTAAAATATAATCTCTTAAAACAATAAATGGAAATTCAAAAGTTCCAAAAAATACGGTAGCATAAATATCAAACCAATCGTTTGATTCCTTAATTTGTAAATCTATTTTGCTTTTTCCAATGAAATAACGTTTACCATTTTCGTCTTGCTGAATTTGAAAACCTGCCTGCAATAGCTGATCATGATGGATGTTGAGCCAATCAAGTGCATGGTGAATATTTTCTAACTCTGATTCTTTGATGTGATTTGGTACAACAAATGAACTTCCATCTACAGGATTTAATCCTAATTCAATTAATAAATTTATTTTTATTGCTTCCCAGCTAAGTGATCTTTTAATTCGGTGAAAAGTAAATTCATCGTTTTTATTTTCGACTGTTACTGAAACCTTTGTGCCAGATTGATAAAGAAAATTATACTTTCCATATTGAAAAGATAAAACAAATTGCATAGAATTATCCCACGCATGAATAATTTTTAAAATTGGGAAAGCCTCGAATTGCTCTGTAATAATTTGGAAGCCTTCTGCGTAAACATGATGTCTTTCTATGAGGGGTGCAATGAACTTTTTGTAATAAGAAGCCTCTGCTGTTTTGGGAATATCTACAAATCTTTTCTGAAGAAAAGGCATTAACTTCTTTCCGTCTAAATCTTGATCAAACTGAATTAGCTGGCTTCCCAATAGCATGAAAGCAGGGCTACTGGTAATAATTTCAGCGTCTTTAAACATAAATTCGATACGCACACCGTTTAGCTTAATAGTAGGGAAATACCTTGTTCCTTCTGGTCCACGCCTAAAATGAAAAAGTACCGTTGCAGGATCCTCATTTATTTTCAAACGCCTAAAAACAGGATCACCTTCTTTACCCATTTCGAAGAAAGGTTTCTGTTTAATTTGTGATAGCGCATCTACCACTTTTTTTTCTAGAATAGGTCTTACTACTTGAAATAATTTATCGTTCCAAATTTTAGAAAAATATGCTGCTGGTCTAATTTTTTCTTTGTAATGCTTTTTAATAATATACTCTTGATCTAGTTGATCTAAAAGTTTGATCAATTTATAATCTTCTTCGTCTAAAAAAGCATCGAACTCTTTTGCGGTTTGTGAATATAACTTTTGATGAGATAGCGAATAAGAGCCATTTGCATTTAATTGTACGATGTGTGGTTCAATTACAAAACCCATATATGGGTGTTTGCATAGCGAATACACTAGTTTACAAGGCTTTTTACTATCTACTCTTACCATTTATATTGAAGAAAACAAAATAAAGAAAGGTAAGCAGATTGAAAAAATTCAAATATACTAAATCTTATTGAAAAAAAGTATTTTGAGAAGAGGTCTATGCGTTTGACTGAGATTCTGTCATTGCAATCCATGCTAAAATTCCGCCTTTAAGATTTACCAAATTAGTAAACCCAAATTGCTGCTCTAATTGCATAATAGCGGCTGCACTTCTTGCGCCAGACCTACAATGAATAACTACTAATTTGTCTTTATCAATTTTGTCAGCTTCTAAAATAATATTACCTAAGGGGATTAATGTTGCGCCAATATTTGCTGCTTCATATTCAAATTCCTCACGAACATCAATTAATTGAAAATCCTTTTTTTCATCCATCAATGTTTTTAACTCTTGAACCGTAATTTCCTTTACCATGTTTTTAATTTTTTACAAATTTATACTTTTATGCAGCATTTCAAATAAAGCCTTGCTTTAATTTCATCTCTTGGATTTCTTTTTATATCTTCAGTATTCAAATTCAGAAAATATGACAGAATCGGGTTTTAAAAGAGAAATCAAACTTTTTGATGCTATTATGATAGTTGCAGGAACCATGATTGGTTCTGGTATTTTTATTGTAAGCTCAGACATTGCAAGAAATGTAGGTTCATCGGGATTCCTGCTTTTAATTTGGGTAGTTACTGGTTTCATCACTATAGCGGGAGCTTTAAGTTATGGTGAGTTGGCTGGAATGTTTCCAAAAGCAGGCGGACAATATGTTTATTTAAGAGAGGCTTGGGGCAAACCTGTTGCTTTTTTATATGCATGGACATTATTTTTAGTTATTCAAACTGGAACCATTGCAGCAGTTGGTGTTGCATTTGCAAAATATACTGGCGTTTTATTGCCTAACATAATTTCAGAAAAAAATATTCTTTTTCAAATAGGGAACTTTGCTATCAATTCAGTTCAAATACTTGCTATTGTTAGTATCATATTACTTACTTATTTAAATTCTAAAGGAGTAAAAAATGGCAAGCTCATTCAAAATATTTTTGGTAGCACTAAATTAATTGCACTTTTCGGATTAATCTTATTTGGACTTTTATTTGGCATCAATGCAGATGTAGTGCATCAGAATTTTTCTGATATGTGGACCATCAGCAGTACACATGTTGACAAAACAACTGGAGTTTTAAGCATTGAAAATATTATAGGTTATGCTATTATTCCTGCTGTTGGTATTGCAATGGTAGGTTCATTGTTTTCGAGTGATGCATGGAATAATATTGGTTTTTCAGGTGATGAAATTCAAAACCCAAAAAAAAATCTAGTGCTAAGTATGGTGATAGGTACTTCAGTGGTAACCTTCATTTACCTTTTATTAAACTTAGTTTATTTAATGGTATTGCCACTTAAAGGCGACCCAAATGGTTTAGACGTTATTTCAAGAGGCATACAATTTGCAAGCAACGACAGAGTGGCAACTGCTGCTGCTGAAGCAATGGGGGGAGCAAAAGCAACAATTGCAATTGCAATTTTAATTATGGTTTCAACTTTTGGATGCAATAATGGTTGCATTTTATCAGGCGCAAGGGTTTATTATGCAACTGCAAATGATGGGTTATTTTTCAAAAGCATGTCAAAATTAAATACTAACGGCGTACCCGGTGTTGCATTGGTTTTTCAATGTGTATGGGCAAGTATATTATGTGTATCCGGAACTTATGGCAACTTATTAGATTATGTGGTATTTGCAGTGTTATTATTTTACATATTAACCATTATTGGCATTTTTAAACTAAGAAAAAAAATGCCTCAAGCGGAAAGGCCATATAAAGCGATAGGCTACCCTTTCATTCCTGCAATTTATATTGCACTAGCTTCTGCAGTGTGCATCATTCTTTTAATTTACAAGCCAGAATACAGCTGGCCAGGTTTCATCATCGTTGGACTAGGAGTGCCAGTTTATTACCTATTTCAAAAAAATAATTAATACGTTTTGACTAATAAAAAATTTATCATCAGCATCTGTTTGCTCTTTTCTATTATTGGCTGTTCAGAAAACAAAAAATCTACCGCATTAAAAAAATTAGCAGCTTCAGATAGACCATATGATCCCAAAGAGTTTAAAATTAAGGAGGAAAAAATTGAAGCCTTCTTTGAAAACTTACATCATAAAACAGGGTTCAATGGTTGTGTTTGGATTTCAAAAAACGAACATAAACTTTATGCAGGTGCATTTGGATACAAAGATATCAAACATCAAAAAGATGTTTTAACTATCAATGATGTTTTTCAACTTGCTTCTGTAAGTAAACAATTTACTGCAGCTGCAATTCTACACTTAATGGAGCAAGGTAAATTAAAATTAAGCGATCCGGTCCAAAAGTTTTACCCAAATTTTCCTTATCAAGGAATAACCCTTAAAATGTTATTACTTCATAGAGGTGGACTGGGAAATTACACTTATTTCAGTGAGTTATATTGCGATCGTAAGACACCTATTTCAAATCAAGATGTGGTAAACATGATGATTAAAAACAAACCTCCTATTTACTTTTTCCCAGACAGGAGATTTGATTATAGTAATACGGGCTATGTGTTACTTGCAGCAATAGTTGAGAAAATTTCTGGGATGAAATTCGATCAATACATGCGATCAGAAATTTTCAAACCCTTAGGTATGAACCATACTTACATCTATAATATTGCAAATAAAAATGCATTTGATTTTTCACCTGGTCATGATAAAAATCTTCGAATGACTGAAAGTGGATACCTTGATGGTGCAATGGGAGATAAAGGTGCTTACTCTTCTGTTGCAGATTTAGCCATATGGGATCGTATTCTTCATTCAGATATTTTTCTAAAAAAGTCAAGCATAGACTCTTTGAGTAAACCAGGTAATCATCATTTAAAAGGACCTTTTAATTATGGTTATGGATGGAGAACTTATACCTTACCAAATGGCACAAATATTAATTACCATGGTGGTTGGTGGAATGGCTATAAAACATTTTTCTTCAGAGACCTTAAAAACCACAATGCTATTATTGTGTTAAGCAATAGAGAGCATTCAGGATTTAGAGAGCTAGACGGTTTAGTGGATATTATTTACGATAGAAAGCCTGATGCAAATAGAAAATATTCTGTTTACATGCATCATTCACCAGGATATTAAAAAATATAAAACGATGAAACAAAAATTAATTTTCGGATTACTAATTACACTAACGGTAATTACATCTATTTTTTATTTAATTGAAAACAAAAAACCTACACAAAACCTAAGTGCATATGAAAAATATTTGGCTGATCATTTTTATAATAAAGAAAAAAAAGAAATTGACCTTTTAGAATCAACTGAAGCAGAAGAAGCAGAAACTGACCGTCCTGATTTGGCTTTTGAGCAAGATTTCAGAATTACAATGGATCCTGTTCTAAAAAGACCAGCTCCTGAAAGGCTTATTCTTGCTAGAGAAATGATTGCATTGCAACAAAGTAGAGGACTAACAATGATGTCACCTATTTGGGAAGAACGTGGTCCTAAAAACGTTGGAGGCAGAACACGTAGTATCGTATATGACCCAAATGATGTAACTAATAAAAAAGTTTGGGCAGGTGGAGTTGGAGGTGGCCTATGGTATTGTAATGATATCACAGCAAGTACACCAAGCTGGAACAGAGTAAATGACTTTTGGGAAAATATTGCAATCTCTTCAATCGCATTTGATCCTAACAATACGCAAATTATGTATGTAGGGACTGGCGAAGGCTGGAGTAACTTAGATGCTCAACGAGGCGCAGGTGTATGGAAAAGTAGCAACGGAGGTGCTGGTTTTGAAAGACTAAGCAGCACAAATAATTCTACATTTTATCATGTTCAAAAGATAGTTGTCAATCAAACTGGTGTTTACGTTGCTACAAAAGCTGGTGGCGTAATGCGCAGTACAGATGGCGGACTTACTTTTGTTAAAGTACTTGGAAGTACTGTGCCAATTGGCGCAAGCAATCAAATTTCAGATTTAGAAATTGGAGCAGATGGTACAATATATGCAGGTATTGGAATTTTTACTACGGGATCTATTTGGAAATCTAAGTCTGGAAATGCAAACTCGTGGACTAAATTAAATAACGGAACCAATGGTTTTCCTACATCAGGTTTCGAAAGAGTAGAAATTGCTGTAGCACCAAATGATTCAAATGTAATTTATGCAATTACACAAGATGCATCTACCAACGGATTATATAATATTTATTATTCTTCAAATAAAGGAAGCAGCTGGACGACATGCACAAAGCCCGCAGATGCAGACAGTGGTATACCTGCAGATGATTACACTAGAACACAAGCATGGTATGATTTAAGTGCTGCGGTAGACCCAAATAATGCATCAACAATTTTAATTGGCGGCGTAGATTTATTTAAAAGTACAAATGCTGGAACTTCTTGGTCACAGATTAGCCATTGGTATGGCGGATTTAGTTTCCCAGATGTTCACGCCGATCAACATGTAATCACATTCAAAAAGAATTCTTCAACAGAAGTATTATTTGGTAATGATGGAGGTATTTATTTATGTGCAAATATTAATGGTTCAGCTCCAACATTTAGTAATAAAAATAATGGTTACAATGTTACCCAATTTTATAGCTGCGCAATGTCTCCTTCTGCAGGCTCAAATGTTTTCTTAGCCGGCGCGCAAGACAACGGAACACAAAGGTTTAGTACTAGTGGATTGAACACTACAACAAGAGCATATGGAGGTGATGGCGCATTTTGTTTCATAGATCAAGACAATCCAACAGTAGCTATTGCATCTTATGTATACAACAATTATTACCGCTCTACTAATAGTGGAAGTAGTTTTAATACCACACTTTCAAGCAGTAGCACCACTGGTTCTTTTATTAACCCAGCTGATTATGATAATAGAGAAAATATTTTATACTCTGCTTATAGTACAACCGCCATTCAAAAAATCACCAATGTGACAACTACAGCTGTTACCTCACAAATTACAATTAGTAATTTAGGTGCAATGGCATCTCATTTTAGTGTGTCTCCATATTCTACTTCTGGTACATCTACTGTTTTTGTTGGAACTGAAGCTGGAAAGATTTTTAAAATTACAAATGCACAAAGTGCTACTCCAACAATTGTACAAATTGGCACTACATTAGGTGGCAGTATTTCTTGTATTGATATTGGTGCAAGTGAAAATGAATTATTAGTTACACTAAGTAATTATGGCATTACCAGTGTATATTATACAGACAATGGAGGCAGTACATTCACAAATAAAGAAGGAAATTTACCAGACATGCCAGTTAGATGGGCATTATTTAATCCTTTGAATAGAAATGAAGTGATGCTTGCTACGGAGTTAGGCGTATGGTACACTGCTAATTTTAATTTAGCTAGTCCTAATTGGGTAGCCTCTAACTCTGGTTTAGCAACTACGCGCATAGACATGCTTCAATATAGAAGTTCAGATAATTTAGTGATTGCAGCAACACATGGTCGCGGATTATTTTCGTGTAGTAATTTTACTTTAAATATAACACAGGCTCCTGTTGCAAATTTTAGTGCAAATAAAACGCTCGCTTGTAAAGGCGACAATATTAGTTTTACTGATTTATCTAGTGACTCACCAAATGCATGGTCGTGGTCGTTTGAAGGTGGAACGCCTAATTCATCTTCGCTTGCAAATCCTATTATTAAATATGATAGCGTAGGAACATTTGCTGTAACCTTAACTGCTACTAATTTAATTGGTTCAAGTAATCCTATTACCAAAACAGCGTATATAACAGTTGCAAATAAGCCTGCATTGCCAATTATAACAGGCTATACAAGTACCTGTATCAATGATACAAATGTATACATGAGTTTAGACAAATCTAGCCAATATACTTGGACTGTAACTGGTGGTAATATCATCAGTGGTCAAAACACAGATAGCTTAGTTGTAGTTTGGAATAGCATAGGAAATAAAAACATCAGTTTAAAATTAAAGAATGCTTCAGGCTGTGAAAGTGCAATTAAAAATTTACCTGTTAAAATATTCGACAAACCAAGTCTCAGTGCAATCAATGGGTTAACAGAATATTGTCAAAATGATACCGCTATATATTCCGTAAATACGAATGCTACCTATATTTTATGGGAAGTTGATGGAGGTGAAATTATTGGTAGAGATGATAGTGCTATTGTAAAAGTAGTTTGGAAGAAATATGCATTCAATAATTCAATCAAAATTAATGTAAGCAATGGTGCAGGTTGTAAGAATTTAACTAATAGCCTAAATATAATTACCAATGTTTTACCAAAGGCTAGTTTTAGTTCAAACATAGATACAGTAATGATTAATAAAGGCGGAGTAATAAAGTTTACGAATACTTCAATAGATGCGGCTACATTAAACTGGGATTTTGGCGACAGCACATTAAATACCGACACAGAACACCCTATTCACCAATATACTAAACCAGGCACCTATACAGTTACACTTACAGCATCTAATGGGAATTGTATCAGTACTGCTCAAAAAACAATTGTAGTAATTATGGGAACTGCAGTTGCAAATAATTTAAATAAACAAATAATTATAAGCCCAAATCCAACAAGCGATTTCTTATTTATTAAAACAGGGAAAAACCATTTAGAAAATGTGCTCGTATATAATTCTGAAGGGAAAGTAGTGATCAACAGTAATGAAAATAAAATTTCATTAAAGGATTTATCAAATGGGAATTATATTTTAAAAATAATATTGAATGAAGGAGTTGTTGATAAAAAAATAATTAAGAAAGATTAACGCTTTTTGACATAACATAATCATTTAACCAAAACTCGGCGAATGGAATATCTACAGTTTCGATAATTTCATAGCCGAGTTTTTTGTAAAATTCCAATGCAGGGTTTTTCCTATTAACATTTAAATGTAAATACTGAGCAGATAACATTGCGACTTCATGCTCAACCTTTTGAATCAATATCCTTCCTAAGCCTTTGTTTTGTTGACTTGGCAGCAAATAGAGTTTATGTAATTTGTAAGTATTTTTTGGCTCTTCTAATGCACCATAAGAGGCAAATCCGACAGGTACATCTTCAATATATAAAATTAGGAATTGGTGTTTGTAAAAATCCATTTGCTTAAATATAGATTCGGGTGTATACATTTCTCCAAACATATATTCAATTTGTTCTTGTGTAATAACATCTCTATAAGTAACAAACCAAGTTGCATATGCAATTTCAACAATTGCGGGTATATCTTCTATGTTTGCCTTTTTAATATACATTTCCTCTATTTTATTTTACGTATAGCTAATAATTTTATAAAATATAAAATATGTGCAGCTATAAATGATAATGTGCCGATAAGAAAAAAGAAGTTAGAAATTCTACTAGCAGTAGATGGAGAAGTAATTAAACCAGTAAACAACATTAATAAACTTAAAATATATGCATTTCTAGCATTGTTGTCTGTTTCGTCAACAAGTAAGTCTGCAGGAATACTAAAAACAGTGTAAAAGATAATTGCTGCTAAAATAGCACTGGCTGTAACGCTAGTAAATAAAGCCATTTGATAGCTTGAGAATATTGCAGTTGGAAACAGAAAGTGAATGATAATTGCAATTAAAACTAACAATAAACCTGAAAGTAATAAGCGAATACAGACTAATCGGTGGTTTTCTTGGAAATTCATATGATTATTTTTTTCAAAAATACATTTCTTTATATGATATTTGAAAATATTAATCAAATTCATCATTAAATTAATTTTATGAAAGCATACGTTTTTCCTGGTCAAGGAGCTCAATTTGTAGGAATGGGAAAAGAATTATATGATAATTCTGAATTAGCTAAATCTTTATTCGAAAAAGCAAATGAAATAATTGGGTTTAGGATTACCGATCTAATGTTTAATGGCACCGATGAAGATCTTAAACAAACTAAAGTTACACAACCTGCTATATTTCTTCATTCAGTAATACTAGCGAGTGTTTTACCTAACTTTAAACCTGAAATGGTAGCAGGTCATTCATTAGGTGAATTTTCTGCACTAGTAGCCAATCAAACTTTGTCTTTTGAAGATGCATTTAAGTTAGTTATTGCTAGAGCAAATGCCATGCAAAAAGCTTGTGAAATTGAATCTTCTACAATGGCAGCAATATTAGGATTAGCAGATGATGTTGTAGAAACTATCTGTGCTAGCATTCCAGAAGTAGTGGTTGCAGCAAATTATAATTGCCCAGGCCAATTAGTAATTTCTGGAAGTATCGCTGGCGTACAAATTGCCTGTGAAAAATTAACTGAAGCTGGCGCAAAAAGAGCATTGGTGTTAAATGTAGGTGGCGCATTTCACTCACCTTTAATGGAACCAGCTAGAGTAGAATTAGCAGCAGCTATACATGCAACAAATTTTGCAAATCCAATTTGTCCTATTTATCAAAATATAAATGCTAAAGCTACTTCTGATCCAGAAGTGATCAAAGAAAATTTAATTTCTCAATTAACTGGTGCCGTAAGATGGACACAAACTATTCAAGCAATGATTGCTGATGGTGCTTCTTCATTTACTGAAGTTGGACCAGGTACTGTATTACAAGGTTTAGTTAAGAAAGTAGATAGACAAATGCCGACTGCAAGTGCAAGCATCAACGAAGCATCTTAATGGAAATTAATTTAAGTAGTCTAATAAATTTAGCAGAAGATTTACAAGCGCTAATTCCAATCATTGAACAACATAAAATAATTTGTTGGAATGGAGAAATGGGTGCTGGCAAAACAACTGTTATTTCAAAAATATGTCAAATGCTTGGCAGTACTGATGAAAAAAGTAGTCCAACATTTTCCATATTAAATGAATACGAATGTAAGCATGGTAAAATTTATCATTTCGATTTATACCGTCTAAGAAACATTACAGAAGCATTAGACATTGGCATTGAAGAGTACTTAGATAGTGGGCATTATTGTATGATTGAATGGCCAGAAATGATCAAAGTGTTATTGCCTGAAAATGCATTGTTTATAGATATTATCAAGCAAATTGATGATAGTAGAAAATTGATTATCTTTAACTAATAAATGTAAAGAACATGTCTAGCGCTACCAAAGGAATGTCTGCAATTGCAAAGCAAGCAATGCTAATGCCAAAAGAGTCATTAATGACTGCTAAAAATCGCAAACAGCAACTCAATATTGGTATACCTAAAGAAACTTCTTTTCAAGAAAATAGAATTTCATTGACGCCACTTTCTGTTGGATTATTAGTTAACAATGGCCATGAAGTGCACATTGAAACTGGTGCAGGTAATGGTGCAAAATTTTCTGATAATGCCTATTCAGAATGCGGTGGACAAATTACATATGATCCAAAAAAAATATGGGAATCTGATATCATCATTAAAGTAGGCCCTCCTACTTTAGAAGAAATAGGAATGATGAAAATTGGCCAAACATTAATATCTGGTTTACAAGTTGCAACGCTCAAACCGGAGTATTTAAAGGCTTTGATGGCTAAAAAAATTACAGCAATAGCATTTGAATATTTGAGAGATGAAGGAAACATATTAACAGTGGTTCGTTCCATGTCCGAAATAGTTGGATCAACTTCTATACACATTGCTTCAGAATTATTAAGCACACATAACGGTAAAGGATTATTATTAGGTGGCGTTGTTGGAATTCCACCAACAGAAATTGTAATCATAGGTGCCGGAACAGTTGGAGAATGTGCTGCTAGAACAGCAATCGCACTTGGAGCAGATGTTAAAGTTTTTGATAATTCGGTTTACCATTTAAGAAGACTACAAGAGAACATTGGAACTAGAATTTTTACTTCAGTTATTCAACCTGTTATTTTAGAAAAAGCTTTGGCAAAATGTGATGTTGCCATTGGTGCAATGCGCGCTAAAGAAGGTAGAAGCCCGTGTATTGTATCAAATGAAATGGTATCTCAAATGAAAGCTGACTCAGTGATTATTGATGTTAGTATAGATCAAGGTGGCTGTTTTGAAACATCTAAAGTTACCAATCACACAAATCCAGTATTCAGACATAATGATGTAATTCATTATTGTGTACCCAATATTGCATCTAGAGTTGCAAGAACTGCGTCATATGCTTTAACAAATATTTTCAGCCCAATTTTATTAGAACTTGCAAATGCAGGTGGAATAAAAAATTACCTTTGGGAAAATGCAGGCATACGTAGTGGCGTATATATTTATAATGGACAGATCACAAATAAATATTTAGCCAACCATTTTAAATTATCCTTTAAGGATTTAGATTTACTAGTAGCTGCACAAAATTAATTACAAGCTTTTTAGCGTGTTCTCTACCCAAGCTTTCCCCCAATTCGCTACTTCTTCATCCGACCATAAAGTTGGATAAAAAATTCTTTTTTGAAAACGAGGGGGTAAGTACTTCTGCCAATTTGTTCCGCCAGTTGCTTTGATATCTTCTGGATCTAATTGCAGATAACGAACTGCAGATTTATAATGTGCTAAAGGCCAATTAACGTTTACATTTGTATCAAACCTTCGCATAGCTTCGGTTACAGCCGAATTAGTACTATTAATTTCCTGGAATTTTGTTAATATGGTATTTTCATGACGCTCATTTGCAAGCTGTATAAATGAGTTCATGTATTTTTCTTCAAACTGAATTAGTGTTAATGTTTTCTTTCCAGTTTTTGCTTCAGTTGCTCCGTGCTTCCAATAAATAAATTCTAAATATTTTGTAGCATCAAAAGATTGACTGGCTAAATCTGCTCTTTTATCTTTGTCAACTAAATTTATTAAATCTGTTGCAAATATTTCTATTTTACGGTATTGCGCAGATTGAAATCCACTAGCTGGCAATAATGACATTCGGTATTGTAGAAATTGTTCTTTCTCCATTCCATCAACCATGATGTCAAAAGAGTTAGTCAAGTGCTCGAAATACCTGTTGATACGAGTTAATCTTGCTAAAAAGAATTTTTCTGTAATTTCTTTTTGATTGCAAATTTGTTGGCATTCGCTCAATATCATTTTAAAATACAACTCTGTAGCCTGATGATACATGATAAAAATGTTTTCATCTGGGAACTTAGTTTTAGGATTTTGTAAGCTGAGTAGGGTATCCAAGTGAATATAATCCCAATACGTTAAATAATCAGCGTGCAACAATCCATCTAGGTATGCTGTTAAGTCTTGTCCAGTTGCATCAAATTTTTCTTGAAGTTTCTGAATGCGATCTGTAATTTCTTTAGAGAATTCCATAATTAATAAAAAGTTTTGAAAACCAGATACCTACATATAATGCAAGCATGCAAAAAATAATATTTAAAATAATGTTACCTAATGCAAGCCATAAATTTCCTGTTTGCATAATTTTTTCTGTTTCAAAAATAAAGGTAGAAAAAGTACTGAACCCGCCACAAAAACCTGTAATTAAAATTAATTTTAATTCATTGTTCCAATCAGATTTAATTAATAAAAAACCTGATAACATACCAACAAATAAACAACTAATAACATTGGCAGCAAAAGTAGCCATTGGGAAGTTAAAGCTAAAACCTATCTTAGTCAATGCCCATCTAGCAATGCTTCCTACACCACCTCCAATAAAAACAAATATTGCGTTTTTCATGTAATTTTAACCTTTCTTTTCTTTAATTAATGCAAGTGTGTCTTTAATAGAAGTATATTTAAACCCAATTGCTTGTATTAGCTTTTGATTATTAAAGATATGGTTTTTTTGACTTGCTCTTAAACTAAACTTAGACAAAAGTGGCCTTTTAATTGCAAATAAGCTGTAAAGCTGTATAAAAATAATAAGCAAATTGCTCATGCCATTGCTTATTTTAATTGCAATTGGATTATATTGATATACCGAAGCAATTAAAGCAAAAAATTCTTTGTAGGTCATGTTTTCTGAAGACACAATATACCTTTCACCGGATATATCAGATTTCATCAATGCAATCATTGCATCACAAAGATCAATTACAAATACCAAAGCTATTTTGCCTGTAGGGTAAAAATAAAACTTTGAATTTACCATATGAATTAGCGACATGGCGCCACCTGGCTTTTCATCAAAACCTAAAATGACAGATGGATTTACAATAACTGCATTTAACCCTTCGGTAATTCCTCTCCAAACTTCTCTTTCCGATTCAAATTTACTAATCGAATAATCAGATGCTTGAATATCATAAGTCCAATGACAATTTTCGTCAATTAACATGCCTGGCTTTGCTTCGCCTAAAGCTGCAATAGAACTTACGAAAATCATTTTTGTGATACCTAAAAAAAGTGCAGCGTTGACAATGTTTGCAGTGCCTTGAACATTAATTTGATCTATTATTTTTTTGTCTTTAGGATCAAATGAAACCATTGCAGCACAATGGTATATATGAGAGCAGCCTTGCATGGCTTTTTCAATTGCAAAATAATCTGTTAAATCCGCTTCAATCCATTCAATTTGATTGGCATATGATAATAAGGAATTTGGTAAAATGGAATTGGGTCTTTTAATTGCACGAATGGGCATTTGCTGCTGAGCCAAGGCTTGCAATAAATGCGATCCAACTAAACCGGTTCCTCCTGTAACTAGTATCATATTTTGTTTTACAAATATGTGCAAAATAAGGGATATAATTTATGTTATATACATAGGAAAGTGCAAAACATTTCATTATTTTCGCTTATGCTACAAGATTTCTTAAGTCCAATAAACATACATAAGTTTAAACCAGAATCGGGTTACTTTAACACACAACTTGGCTCAAAAATTAATTGCCATGAAAGCAATTTTCCAGATATGGAAAATGCACAATTGGCTATTATAGGAGTTATAGAAGATAGAAAAGCAATCAACAATGAAGGCTGCGCAAATGGTGTTGATAAAATTCGCGAGTTTTTATACCAATTAAGCGAAGGTGCATTTAATAGTAACATAGTTGATTTAGGAAATATTCTACCCGGAGAAACTTTGCGCGATACACACTATGCATTAAAAGTAGTAACCGAAGAGCTGCTAAAAAAGTCTATCATTCCTTTAATTATTGGAGGTGGACACGATTTATGTTACGCACAATATTGGGCTTATGAAAATTTAGATAAGAAAGTTGATTTACTATCTTTTGATTCTCATTTTGATTTGGATGCAAATGTAGATGAACATCAAATTCCAAATTCACAATCTTATTTGAATAGTATTATTTTACATGAACCAAATTTCTTGTTTAATTTCAGTAACATCGGATATCAAACATACTATGTAAACCAAGAGAGCATTGATTTGATGGAGAAAATGTATTTCGATATTCATCGTTTAGGAGAATTTAGAAATAAGATTCAAGAATCTGAACCCATCATTAGAAATGCAGATTTAATAAGTGTAGATATTTCTGCTATAAAAATGGCTGATGCTCCAGGCAATGCAAATGCGCACCCTAATGGGTTTTACGGCGAAGAGATGTGTCAAATGATGCGTTATGCAGGCATGAGCGATAAATGTTCTTCCATAGGTTTTTACGAATTCAATCCGAAATATGATCACCGAAATCAAACTGCAGAATTAATTGCACAAATGATTTGGTGTTTCATTGAAGGTTTCTACGCTAGAAAAGATGATTTTCCAAGTAGCAATAAAAGTGATTACATTAAATACCGTGCAACTTTTCAAGATGTACAACATGAAGTAATATTTTTGAAAAGTAAAAAAACAGATCGATGGTGGATGCAAATTCCTTATCCAAACATGATTTCTAAAAACGAAAGGTTTCTTTTAGTTCCTTGTTCGTATGAAGACTATGTTCAAGCAAGTAATGGTGAAGTGCCAAATAGATGGTGGAAAAATTATCAAAAACTAATTCTATAAAAATGAAAAAAATATTATTTATCATGGCTGTAATTTCATTAACAGCTTGCGGAAAATTTGGCCAGAAGAGCAGCTATGAAATTGATGGAAGCCTTGTTGCTAAAGACTCTACAGTAGTTTATCTAAAAAGCTATCAAACAGAAGAACCTCGACTAGACTCTGCAATTATTGTAAATGGTAAATTTAATTTCAAAGGCAAATTAAATGCACCAGCACAATTTTTTTTATATACGCAAAAAAACGAAGCGGAAAACCAAAGACTTACATTTGTATTAGAAAATGCAGATTATCAAATAACTGGAACGGAAGACAGTATTTCACTTGCAAAAGTGGAAGGAGCTGAAGAACAAGCATACTATTTAGACTTAAAAAAGCAATTAAGTCCAATTGAAGCAAGATTTAAAACTTTACAAAAATCATATTATCAGGCTGCGGATGTGAAGGACACATTAAAAATGAATGCCATTGATGCAGAATGGGAAATAGAAGGAAAAGTATTTGATAGCATTAGCCGTTCGTTTATAAAAAATAATCCTAAAGCATTTGCGAGTTTATTAGCTGTCGATGAATTAGCAGGAGGAGTAATAGAACCAACTGTTATAGAGCCATTGGTGTCTGGTTTAGATGCTAAATTATTATTAAGCCCTTTGGGTAAAAATATTTCAGAAAAATTAGATAAAGCTAAAAAAACAGCGGTTGGTCAAAAATACATTGACTTTAAAAGTACAGATATTCACCAAAAAGAATTTCAACTTGCTAATGTAAAAAGCAAATACATTTTATTAGACTTCTGGGCATCTTGGTGCGGACCATGTAGAGCAGAAAATCCTTTCGTTGTTAAAGCATATGAAAGTTACCATTCAAAAGGATTAGAAATTGTGAGCGTTTCGCTAGACGATAATGCTAAAGATTGGAAAGAAGCAGTTTTAAAAGACCATTTAAATTGGATTCATGTTTCTTCATTGAAGGGTTTTGATGAGCCTGCTGCAAAGCTATATGGCATTACAGCAATTCCTCAAAATTTGTTAATAGATAACACTGGAACTATTGTAGCTAAAGACTTACGCGGAAATGCATTAGCCATTGCATTGGCAAATTGTTTAAAATAAATAACTATTAATTATGAAATATCATTCGATAGACTCAGCACTCTTTTTTGAAAACAGAAAAAGATTTGTAGAAAAACTAAAACCTAGCTCGATGGTAATCATTCATTCTAACGATGAATTTCCTAGAAGCGGTGACCAAGCATATCCTTTTCATCAAAATCCAGATTTATTTTGGTTATCTGGAATTGATCAAGAAGAAAGTGTTTTAATATTATTCCCTGATTGCCCGATTCCAGCATATAAAGAAGTATTGTTTTTGAAAAAAACCAATGAACACATTGCGGTTTGGGAAGGTCATAAATATACAAAGGAAGAGGCAACAGCTGCTTCAGGAATACATACAGTATGTTGGATTGAAGAGTTCAAAACTATTCTTCCAATGTTAATGCACCATTGTGAAAATGTATACCTTAACACCAACGAAAACGATCGCTATGTTCATAGCAACCCATACAGAGAGTTGCGTTTTGCAAAAGAACTTAAAGAACAATATCCGCTACACCAATACCACAGAGCAGCTCCTATTTTTAGAACTTTAAGAGCGGTAAAATCTGGTTATGAAGTAGAACTTTTACAAATTGCATGTGACATTACTGAAAAGGCATTTAGAAGAGTTTTAAAATTTGTAAAACCTGGAGTTACAGAATACGAAATTGAAGCGGAAATCATTCATGAGTTTATCAAGAATAGAGCAACTGGACATGCGTACAATCCAATCATTGCATCAGGTAAAAATGCATGCGTTTTACATTATAATGACAACAACCAAATATGTAATGATGGTGATGTAATTTTATTTGACTTTGGTGCAGAGTATGCAAATTACAATGCAGATTTGTCGAGGTCAGTTCCTGTTAATGGAAGATTTAGTGCAAGACAAAAAGCAGTATATAATGCAGTTCTGAAGGTAATGACTGATGCAAAGCAAATGCTCGTGGAAGGCACTATCTTAGATGAATACCACAAAGAAGTTGGTTTAATTATGCAATCTGAATTAATCAATTTAGGTTTAATTGATAAACATGATGTTGCAAAACAGGATCCAAATATGCCTTTATATAAAAAATATTTTATGCATGGCACTTCTCACTTCTTAGGTTTAGACGTTCATGATATCGGTAATCGATACGAAAAAATGAAGGCTGGAATGATTTTCACATGTGAGCCTGGTATTTATATTCCTGAAGAAGGACTTGGTATTCGTTTAGAAAACGATATCTTAATTACAACAAATGGAAATATAGATTTGATGCAAAATATTCCAATTACAGCAGAAGAAATTGAAAATTTAATGAACGAATAAATTAATTTTTATCTGGTTCAATGTTAAGCAACATAGTTAAGAGCTCCTCAATTTCCGTCGCTTTTTCTATGTTGCTTTGTTTTTCATAAGCACTGATCAAATTTCTTAAAATTCTTTTGATGATTTGTATATTACTACATGGGTTATAAAAGTACGGTTCAGGTTGTATCTCCAATTGCTTTAAAAAATGATCAACATCTCTTCGATTAAAAACCGAACCCTTATTAAATGCATTGATATAAAATAATATCCCATTCGCTTCTCCGCTTGAAATATGAGGATATTCCTGCTTTTCGTCTAAGTATGCTAATACAAAATGCTGTGGCAAATTAACGCCATAAATTGGAATATCTAAACGCTGTGCAACAATAGAATAGATAACAGCTAAAGAAATTTGATTTCCCCTTCTAGATTCCAATACATTGTTTATATAAGAATTTTGAGGGTCGTGAAAATTTGCGGTATTCCCTGTAAATCCATTTATAGAATAAAATACATGATTTAGAATTTTAACCTTTTCCAAAGGACTGGTATCATACCTTAATTCTATCCAAGCATCTCTTTTAATCGCTTCAATTTGATTAATTAATTTTTGTTCGTCTAACTCTGGGTACTGAAGTCTTGCAATAGTAATGAAGCCAGTAAGTAAATCAAAAGAACCTGAACTTGCCCATGTCTTTAATTCTTCTTTCACCGTATTATACTGAATTTGGTGAATGAGTTGCTCAATTCGATTTTGTAGCAGTGCATCTAATGACTGCTCCCATTGGCTTTCAAGCATTGGAATGATAGTTGTTCCTAGACTTAAAATTTTCTTTGAAATTTGTTCAAAGATGATTGGATCTGGATCATCTAATAAGGAAATGATAGCTGCTATTTCTTTTGAATTGCTCATTACACACTAAACTAAAGAATTATAAATTAATATTCAAAATGTTGTCAAAAGAAATATAATAGCTTATTTTTATTCGATGAATATTTTCAAACAAGCCTATTTCTTTCTAAAATATAGCATTCGTGCAAATACTTTACACGGAACACATTCACCATTTGTATATCAATTTTTAGAACAAATATTATATCAAAAGGTTTCGAATGAAAAAATTGCTCAGATAGAAAATATCAGAAAAAAGCTTTTGTTGGATGATAGAAAAATTGAAATAAAAGATTTAGGCGCTGGATCACAACAAAATAATAATCGCATAAAAGAAGTTAAAAGCATTGCGAAAAATGCATTAAAGCCAAGTAAATACGCGGCCCTTTATTATCGAATCATTCAATCAAAAAAACCTAAAAATATCATTGAATTAGGTACTTCTCTGGGAATTACCACAAGTTATTTAGCTACTGCAAGCACGGAAAAGATTTATACATTAGAAGGCTGCCCTAATACCCTTGCTATTGCTCAGGAAACATTCAACAAACTTGGCTTCAAAAATATCATCGCAAAAGAAGGAAATTTTGACATTGAATTTCCTGCATTATTAAACACAATCAACTTTGTTGACTTTGTTTATTTTGATGGTAACCATACCAAAGAAGCAACACTGCGTTACTTTGAATTAGCACTTGAAAAAGCAAACGAAAATAGTATTTTTATTTTTGACGACATTTATTGGTCTGAAGAAATGATGGATGCTTGGAAAATAATTAAATCTAACTCAAGAGTAACCATTACAATTGATTTGTATTTTATTGGATTGGTTTTTTTCAAAAAAGGCCAAGCAAAAGAAAATTTCACTATTTTATATAAATAAAAAAAGGCCTTGAAAATTCAAGGCCTTTTAAATATTTATAATTTAAAATTATTTAGTTGTTTCGGCTGAAACAGGTACTAATACACCTGTTGCTTCAAATGTAATTTCATTTTTTGGTTCTCTAATAGCATCCATTTCTGCTTTAGTTGCACCACCATCTTCTGCATAATGTTTTTGGTCTTCAACAGAGATCGTAGCAAATTTAGCAGTACCCTGCATAATCACTTCTTTCCCTGCCATTAATGTATTATCATTTGGTACGAAGAATGCATAATCTTTAAAAGTAACTTTCATTACTTCACCATTGCCTAATTCTACATTCATCCAACATCCTTTCTTCTGACAAACTTCTACTACTTTTGCTTTTAATTTTGCATCATAAGTAGGCGCATTCCCAATTTCTGCTAGTAAAGTAGTTACATCAATTGTGCTATCGGGTGTAATCATTGCTCCAAAAGAATCAAAGTTACCCATTGCAGTTTCTACTCTTGTTGCATCATTACTTTTTTTAGTTTCTGAAGAACATGCTGCAAAGAAAATAGCAATTGCAGCAAATAATATCAATTTTTTCATGTTATATCTATTTTTAATTTGACACAAAGTTAAGCATTAGTCTATTAAAATAGCTAATAATTTAGCAGATTTTAACCGAAAAGTTCTTTAAATAATTCGTCTAATCTGTTAACGGCAACGATTTCTAAATTAAATTTCTTTTGATTTATTCCCTTTAAAGAGAAAGCGGAAACAATAATCTTTTCAAAACCTAAACGCTCTGCTTCTGCAATTCTTTGTTCTACTCTATTCACATTTCTAATCTCTCCGGACAAACCTACTTCTGCTGCAAAACATATTTTAGAGGAAATAGGAATATCTTCATGAGAGGAAATAATTGCAGCAATAATTCCCAAATCAATTGCAGGATCTTCCACTTTAATACCGCCTGTAATATTTAAAAAAACGTCTTTAATTCCCAATCTAAATCCACAACGCTTTTCTAAAACGGCTAGCAACATGTTCATTCTTTTTGCATCAAAACCATTAGCTGATCTTTGTGGTGTTCCATATGCAGCGGTGCTCACCAAAGCCTGTGACTCAATTAACATTGGCCTCATACCTTCAATCATCACTGAAATTGCTATACCACTTAAATCTTCTGCACGTTGTGAAATTAGTATTTCAGAAGGATTGTGTACTTCTCTTAAGCCTGTACTTTGCATTTCATAAATCCCCAATTCAGAAGTAGATCCAAATCTGTTTTTTACAGACCGCAACATTCTATAAGTATGGTGTTGATCACCTTCAAATTGCAACACGGTATCTACCATGTGTTCTAATATTTTTGGACCAGCTATCGCTCCATCTTTAGTTATGTGTCCAACTAAAAATACTGGTGTCGATGTTTCTTTTGCGAATCTTAATAATTCTGCTGTACATTCACGAATCTGTGAAACACTACCTGGCGTTGATTCTATATGAGCCGAATGTAAAGTTTGAATTGAATCGATGATGACAATATCTGGATTCAACTCTTCAATTTGTTTGAAAATATTTTGTGTGGATGTTTCTGTTAACACAAAACAATTGCTTGCTTCACGTTCTGTTATTCTAGCTGCACGCATTTTAATTTGATGCTCGCTTTCTTCACCAGAAACATATAATACTTTTGATTTTTTTAAACTAACTGCGAGTTGTAAAAGTAATGTAGATTTTCCAATACCAGGTTCACCTCCAATTAATACCAATGAGCCGGGAACAATTCCTCCACCAAGCACTCTATTCAATTCTAAATCATGCGTAACAATTCTTTGATCGTCTGCATCTTCGATGGTATTAATTAATATTGGCTTATTACTTCTCGTATTTGAACTACTTTGCTTCCATTCAATTTTTGCCGAATTTTTTTCGACTACTTCTTCTACAAAAGTATTCCATTGGTTACATGAAGGGCAATTACCAAGCCATTTAGCAGCTTGATAACCACAACTTTGACAGAAATAGGTTGTTTTTGACTTTGCCATAATGGATAAATATATTGAAAAATAAATTACTTTTAGGAATGAAAAAAATACTGCTATTGACATTGCTATTCTCCATTTGCTTAGCAGGCCAATCTCAATCTT
This sequence comes from Sphingobacteriaceae bacterium, assembly GCA_024645045.1. Lineage (GTDB taxonomy): Bacteria > Bacteroidota > Bacteroidia > Sphingobacteriales > Sphingobacteriaceae > CAIKLP01. Next base: position 119,307 of record JAHEGO010000068.1, on the reverse strand, counting down.
ATCGAAAATCAAAATTTTTATACGCTGCTGCTGCAGAAACGACACCTTATAGCTTAGGTTTTGTAATCGGGCAAATTACCAAAAGTCAATTGACCAAATCTGACTTTACAAATGAAAACAACGATTTAGCCTTAGATCTCTTTTTTGAAAAACCTATTAATTATCGTTTTTCACTTTTATTAGACGCAAGATTAATAGGTGATTTTTATGGAGAAAGTTTTGCAAGTAAATATAATTTACAAAACTCCTACGATTTAAATGCTTCCATTAAATATTTATTGATTGACCACCAAATTGCTAAGCTTTATGTTGCAAGTGGTTTGGGCATTTTAAACAGATCAACACATATCCAAAATTCAATTGTAGATACCAATTCAACAAATCAAGCAAATGTGGTAATTCCCATTGGTATATATCTTACAAAGCCATTAATCAAAAGAATTGATTTGTCTTTTTTCTATCGAAATTATTGGACGTTTACAGATGACATCGATGGACTAGTAATGAATGGTAACATGGATCAATACCAATTTATTGGCTTAGGTTTAAGTTATAATTTTGGCACAAAAGATTATCGATATAAAAAGCAAAATAAATGTCCTGGACAAAATTAAAAAAAGCTCAATTTTTTGAATTGAGCTTTTTTTAAATAATATTTTGATTGCTATTTTATAAATATGGAAATAACAAAATAAGTTAAAGCAGCTAGAGCAGCAGAAACTGGAATAGTTAATATCCAAGCCCAAAGTAAATTAATAGTTACACCCCATCTAACAGCTGATATTCTTTTTGACAATCCAACGCCTATAATTGAACCTGTAATTGTATGAGTAGTAGATACCGGAATTTTAAAATGTTCGGTCATAAATAAAGTAATTGCTCCAGCTGTTTCTGCAGCTACACCTTCTAATGGTGTAACTTTTGTAATTTTTGAGCCCATTGTTTTTACAATTTTCCATCCACCAGACATCGTACCTAAAGCAATTGCAGAGTAACATGCTAATGGTATCCAATTTGGTAATTCAAATACTTTTTTACCATTAACTTCATGGAAATTAATATGTAACCAAGTTGGAACATGAGACATATCTGCGCCTGCACTACCTGTGTATACTACAATTGCTGCAGCAATAATTCCCATTACTTTTTGTGCATCATTTCCACCATGCCCGATACTAAATGCAGCCGATGAAACTAATTGTAATTTTCTGAACCACCATTCTGCTTTACTAGGCAAAACATATTTACATATATGAATAATAATGATTGTGATAATATATGCTAACACCATTCCAATAATAGGAGCAAGGAAAATAAAGGCAGCAACTTTACCAATTACTTGTAAATTTACAATTGTTAAACCCCCGTGAGCAATTGCTGCTCCTGCAAAACCACCAATTAAAGTATGAGATGAACTTGATGGAATTCCCAGCCACCATGTTAATAAATTCCAGAATATTGCAGCAATAATACCTGCTAAAATTACAACTAAATTAATTTGAGAAGTATCTACAGCTTTGGCTACCGTATTAGCTACATTGTGATCTTTAAAAATTAAAAATGCTACAAAGTTGAAAAATGCAGCCCAAATTACTGCTTGAGTTGGTGTCAATACCTTAGTGGAAACTACCGTAGCTATTGAATTTGCTGCATCATGAAAACCATTTATATAATCAAATACTAATGCCAGTGCAATTACGGTAAATAGAAGAGTTAAACTCATTTTTTTATTATTAAGCGTGTTTAACGATAATTGTCTCCATCACATTCGCAACATCTTCACATTTATCTGTAGCTGTTTCTAATGCATTTAATACTTCTTTATTTTTGAATAACTCAATTGCATTCGTTTCGTTCTTAAATAAATCAGCAACGGCCATGTCAAAAATATAATCTGCTTGGTTCTCCATGCTATTGATACGCACACATGAATCAGTTACATTACGAATGTTTTTTAAATCTTTTAATTCAGCAACACCCTTATGAATATCTTTGCAACCTTGGTGAATTAATTCAGCTAATTTTTTAATTGGCTCTGTAATATTTGTAAGATTATATAAATTGATTCTATTTGCAGATCCATGAATATAATCAGCAATATCATCAATAGCTGAAGCCAATGCATGAATATCTTCTCTATCAAATGGAGTGATAAAGTTTTTACTTAGTTCAAGAAAGATTTCATGTGTGATTTTATCTCCTTCATGTTCAAAAACTTCAATTTCTTTAATGATCTCTTGTCTTTTAGTTAAATCAGTAGTGTTAACCGCTTCAATCAACTTAGCAGAAATTAAAATTAGGTTATTACTTGCTTCTTCGAATAAAGGGAAAAACTTTTTATCCTTTGGTACGAAATACTGGAAAATAGAGTTTAATGACATTGTTTCTTTATTTGTTTGTGCTAAAATAGATTGCCAATGTTAAGGAATTGTTAAGAAATAGAGAAATAAGAAACAAATATGTCTTTAATGTTATGCTAATGTTAAGTATTTAAATTAAAATAATCACAACTATCTGAATATCAATTTATTTTAAAATAAAAGGTTTTATATCAAATCAGTATTAATAGTTAGAAAAGTCAAAAAAATAATACCTTTACGCAAATTTGGTGGGTTTGGAAAGTAAGGATTTACTTCAATATTATAGAACCGACAACCGTATATTAAAGCTTTCTGGTACACTTTCTAATTTTAAAAGCGCTAGAATTCACTTAAAAGGCCTTATTGGTTCGTCGGATGCAATGATCGCATTGGCTTTGTATGAAATACAAAAGCAAGGGAATCTATTTGTCCTTCCAGATCGAGAAGAAGCCATGTATTTTCAAAATGATTTAGAAAATATAATTGGCAAACGTGTATTACTATTTCCTTCTTCTTATAAAAAACCATTCGATATCACACTACTCGATACAGGTGCCGTACTTCAAAGAGCAGAAGTTTTAAATGAATTAAAATATAGCACTACTAATGGGAAATTAATAGTAAGTTATCCTGAAGCTATAGCAGAGAAAGTTGTAGACCAAGAAATTCTTGAGAAAAATACTTTAGAAATAAAAGTTGCAGATAAAATATCGATTGAGAGCATCAACGAATTTTTATATGACTTTGAATTTGAAAGAGTAGATTTTGTTTATGAAGCAGGCCAATTCGCAATCAGAGGTGGCATTGTAGACATTTACTCATATTCAAATGAATTACCCTATAGAATTGAATTCTTTGGTGATCACATTGAAAGTATTCGAACATTTGAAACAGAGAATCAATTATCAATTGCCAATGTTAAATCATTAACGATAGTTCCAAATATTCAATCTAAGTTAATTAATAAACATACCGTAACATTTTTAAATTACATAGATAACCATTCAAATATTTGGTTTAAAGATTTACAATTTACAACAGATATTATTAAAGCAGGTTATGAAAAGTCAATTGTAATTTATGACCAGCTAAGTGCAGAAGAAAAAATATTGCATCCTGAATACCTTGATCCTATTGACGTTTACCAACAAGAAAAACCATTCATTAATGACATTGAAAGGTTTAATGTTGTTGAATTTGGAAAGCAATTCTTTTATAAAGCAACAGATACAATAAATTTTAACATAAAACCTCAAACATCTTTTAATAAAGATTTTAACTTATTAATACACCATCTTAGAAAGAACGAGGCAGATGGATTGGCTAATTTTATTTTTGCAGAACAAAAAAAACAGATTGAAAGGCTTTATAGTATTTTCGAAGATATTGCGAGTAATGTAAACGGTGCTAATAAAAAAATAAACTTTGAAGCAATTAACATTGGTATAAGAGAAGGATTCATAGATGTTGATATTAATGTTGCATGTTATACCGATCACCAAATTTTTGATCGGTTTTATAAATATAAATTACACAAAAACTATAGCAAATCTCAAGCATTAACTTTAAAAGAACTAAGGGAACTAAAAGCTGGAGACTTTGTAGTCCATATAGATCATGGTATTGGGAAGTATGCAGGACTAGAGAAAATTGATGTAAATGGTAAAACACAAGAAGCCATTCGATTGATTTATGCAGACGGTGATCTTTTATATGTAAACATAAATTCTTTAAATAGAATTTCTAAATACAGTGGCAAGGATGGAACCGTTCCAAAAACACATAAACTTGGTACTGAAGCTTGGGAAAAACTTAAAAAAAGTACGAAGAAAAAAGTAAAAGATATTGCGCGAGATTTAATTAAATTATATGCAATTAGAAAAGCACAAAAAGGCAATGCGTTCTCACCTGATACTTACTTACAAAACGAATTAGAAGCTTCGTTCATGTACGAGGATACACCTGATCAAATTAAGGCGACAATAGACTTTAAAAAAGACATGGAATCTCCGCATCCTATGGACAGATTAATATGTGGAGATGTTGGTTTTGGTAAGACTGAAATAGCTGTTCGTGCTGCATTTAAGGCTGTTTCAGATAGTAAACAAGTTGCCATATTAGTTCCAACAACCATTTTGGCAATGCAACATCACAAAACATTTAAAGATAGGTTAAGAGATTTTCCATGCAACATTGAATATGTTTCGAGGTTCAGAACTGCTAAAGAAATTAAAGAAACCTTAGCTAGAACCGCCGAAGGAAAAGTTGATATTTTAATTGGAACACACAGAATTGTTAGTAAAGATATTAAATTCAAAGACCTTGGATTATTAATTATTGATGAGGAACAAAAATTTGGCGTGAGTACTAAGGAAAAATTAAAACAATTTAGAGCAAATGTTGATACGCTAACATTAACGGCTACACCTATTCCTAGAACGCTGCATTTCTCTTTGATGGGTGCAAGAGATTTATCAATTATCAATACGCCTCCACCTAACAGACAGCCCGTAACAACTGAGCTTCATGTATTCAACGAAAAAATTATTCAAGAAGCAATTGAATATGAAATAGATCGTGGTGGTCAAGTATTTTTCATTCATAATAGAGTACAAGACATCATGCATGTTGCAGGAATGATTCAAAAACTATGTCCTTCAGCAAGAATAGGTGTTGGACATGGTCAATTAGAAGGCGATCAACTCGAAGATGTGATGCTTAAATTCATGACAAACGAATACGATGTATTGATTGCAACTACCATTATTGAATCTGGATTAGATATTTCAAATGCCAACACCATGATTATAAATAATGCTCACTACTTTGGATTAAGTGATTTGCATCAAATGCGTGGTCGTGTTGGCAGATCAAACAAAAAAGCATTTTGTTATTTATTGAGCCCGCCTTTATCTGTTTTAACACCAGAAGCAAGAAAAAGATTAAGTGCAATTGAAGAATTTTCAGATTTAGGCAGTGGGTTTAATGTTGCCATGCGAGATTTAGATATTCGTGGAGCTGGAAATTTATTAGGCTCTGAACAAAGCGGTTTCATTGCTGAAATTGGTTTTGAACTTTATCATAAAATTTTAGATGAAGCCATACAAGAATTAAAAGATGCAGAGTTTAAAGATTTATTTACAGATGAAGCACCGCGCCCTCATGTAACATTTTGTCAATTGGATACCGATTTATCTTTATTAATTCCAGATGAATACGTTAATGCAATTTCAGAAAGATTAAATTTATATACTGAATTAAATAAAATTACCAACGAAAATGAATTGAAATTATTTGAAAAAAATTTAATAGATCGATTTGGACCAATACCAGCTCCTGTAGCTGAACTATTGAATGCTATTAGACTTCAATGGATTGCAATTGATTTATGCTTTGAAAAAATCACTTTAAAAAACAATGTACTAAGGGGGTATTTCCCAGCTAATCCAAGTTCTGGATTTTATGAATCCGAAAAGTTTCAATCAATTATCAATTATGTGCAAACGCATCCATTTGGAATTAAATTGAAAGAAAATAAATCAGTGCTAATATTGCAATTAGATCAAATACATTCTTTAAGCAAAGCAATTCAAACATTAGAAAGAATTAATCAATAATATTAAAATGGATGTAAAAATTATCAATCAAAAATGGGCAATACTTACAGAAAAAATTGCCAGAGATTTTGATACCGAAACACCTGATATCAAAACAATATTATTTTTAATTGGGGTACAAGAATTAGGTCAGGGTCCCAAAAAATTTAGCAAAAGACAAAAAGAAGAATTAATGCACATAGCCAATTGCAGGTTATTGAGCGAAATGGGCTTTTATGAATTAGAAGGATTAGACCAAGATGGATGGCCACATTGGAAAGCAACGAAGCCAATTCCAGCATATACGCTCTTGGAACAAGAATTTTTATTAAAACAACTCATCATTCACTATTTCGAAGAAGTTACAGAATAGTTAAATTAGCAGATAATTAAAGACCTATGAAAAAAATAACCAGCATATTCGTGTTAATGACACTTTGCTTTAGCATTGCAATTGCTAAACCTAAAAAAGAAAAAAATACATACGTAAAGTTTCAAACAACCAAAGGTGATTTAATTTTAAAACTTTATAATGAAACACCGAAACACAGAGACAATATGATTGAATTAGTGAAAGGTGGATTTTATGATAGTATATTGTTTCACAGAGTTATCAAGAATTTTATGATACAAGGAGGAGATCCTGAATCTAAAAAAGCAAATGCACAACAAACATTGGGTAATGGTGAAGCGCCAAATAGAAATCTAATTCCTGCAGAATTCAATCCAAATTTAATTCACAGAAAAGGAGTGCTTGCTGCTGCGAGAGACAACAACCCCGCAAAATCAAGTAGTAATTGTCAATTTTATATTGTTCAAGGTAGAACCTTCAAGGATACAGATTTAGATATGATGGAGCAAAGAAGCGGATGGAAATATACTGCAGAACAAAGAAATGCATACAAGACAATAGGAGGTACGCCACACCTAGATAACAACTACACTGTTTACGGAGAATTAGTGAATGGATTTGAAGTGTTGGATGCCATTGCAAGTGTTAAAACTGGTGCAGCTGATAGACCTGAACAAGACGTAAGAATTACAAAAGCAGTAGTTTTGAAAAAATATAAAACTAAAAAAAGCAAATGCTTATTTTTCAATTTTTAATATGAACATCATATCCTATAATGTTAATGGCATTAGAGCAGCAATGAATAAAAATTGGTTAGCATGGTTACAAGCTAGCAATGCTGATATCATATGCTTACAAGAAATAAAAGCTACGCCAGATGTTATTCCTGCAGAAATAAAAATGTTGGAAGATATGGGCTATTTTCATTATTGGTATCCTGCAGTAAAAAAAGGCTACAGTGGTGTTGCCATTTTTTCGAAAATAAAACCACAAAATATAAGTTACGGTTGTGGCCATGAACTATATGACAGCGAAGGAAGAATTATCAGAGCAGATTTTGAAGACTTCTCTATTATGAGTGTATATATACCTTCTGGGTCAAGTGGAGAAGAAAGACAACAAGTGAAATTTGAATTTTTAGACTTCTTTGAAAAATACATTCATGAATTAAAGTGGAAATACCCCTCCCTAATAATTTCTGGAGATTATAATATTTGTCATCGTCCAATAGATATTCATAATCCAAAATCAAATGCAAATTCTTCTGGGTTTCTTCCAGAAGAGAGAGAGTGGATGGAAAATTTTATCAATGATGGTTTTGTTGATTCATTCAGACATTTTAATTCTGAACCACATCAATATTCATGGTGGAGTTATAGAGCTGGAGCAAGAATGAAAAATTTAGGATGGAGAATCGATTATCATTTAGTTACCGAAACGCTAAAACCTAGGTTAAAAAGAGCTGCAATATTAGCAGATGCCAAACATTCAGATCACTGTCCAATATTAATTGAATTAACATAATATGAGTTTATTATTTACCAATATCAGAACTTTATATGGCATACAATCTGCTGAAAGCACTGTATTAAAAGGTAGTCAGCTAGGTGTAGTTGCTCAAATAAATAATGCATGGTTGAGTATTCATGATGGCTTGATCAGTGGTTTTGGAGAAATGCAAACTATGTCAACTCAAATTGATGTGTCAAGTTTTAAAGAAGTGATTAGCGTAAACGATCAATTAATTTTACCCACTTGGTGCGATTCTCATACCCATATAGTTTTTGCAGGTAGCCGAGAAGACGAATTTGTAAGTAGAATAAAAGGTGTTTCTTATGAAACTATTGCAAAAAATGGTGGAGGAATTTTAAATTCTGCGAAAAAATTAAATGACACGTCAGAAGATGATTTATATATAAGTGCAAGTGCTAGGTTACGCTCTTTGATAAAAATGGGAACTGGTGCGATAGAAATAAAAAGCGGATATGGATTATCTCTAGCAGGTGAAATAAAGATGCTAAGGGTAATTAAAAGATTGAAAGAAAGCTTCGAAATACCAATAAAATCGACATTCTTAGGGGCACATGCATTCCCAGCAGAATTTAAAAATAACCAACAAGCATATATTGATCTTATCATCAATGAAATGTTACCTGCTATCCAAAAAGAAAATTTAGCAGACTACATAGATGTATTTTGTGAAAATGGATTTTTTAATGCCGATCAAACCGCAGAAATTTTATCCGCTGGAAAAAAATACGGATTAAAAGCAAAAATTCATGCCAACCAACTCAATTATTCTGGAGGCATACAAGTTGGAGTAGCATACAATGCTGTTTCAGTTGATCATTTAGAATGTGTAGGTGATGCAGAAATCGAAACTTTAAAAAACAGTAATACCATTGGAACTATATTGCCGTCGGCTGCGTTTTTCCTTGGCATTTCCTATCAACCAGCAAGAAAAATGATTGACGAAGGTATTGCAATTGCATTGGCCTCAGATTTCAACCCTGGCTCATCTCCTAGCGGGAATATGTCTTTTGTATTTGCGCTTGCTTGTACACAACTTAAAATGACTCCAGAAGAAGCATTTAATGCGGTAACCCACAACGGCGCTCATGCTATGGAACTCGGAAAGGAAATGGGAAGTATTACCATTGGTAAAAAAGCGAATATCATTATCACAAAGAAAATTCCATCATTGGCATTTATACCTTACTCTTTTGGATCAAATTTAATTGATCAGGTTTTTATTAATGGTAAAAAATATGAATAATAACTTTCATTATTACAGTGCATCCGATTTATCAAAATTCTATACTATTAGAAACGGGGAACAAAAAATAGGCGAGTGTGTAAAAACAATTGATTCGAAAGATCCTATCAATGCAATTAAAAACACTACAGCAAAATATATTTTATTAGGCATACCTGAAGATATAGGTATTAGAGCTAATTTCGGAAAGCCAGGCGCAACAACTGCTTGGGAGCAAACACTCGCTGCATTTTTATCAATGCAATCTAATCAATACTTAAATGGCGAAGATGTTTTAGTATTGGGTTATTTTGATTTCAGTAGCTTATTAAATAATATTGAAAATAAAAGTATTGAAGAACTTAGAACTATTACAGCTGAAATAGATGAAATCATTTTCTCATTTATACAGACTATTTATCAAAACAACAAAGAACTGATTGTCATTGGTGGCGGACATAATAATGCTTATGGTTTAATAAAAGGAATTTCAAAAGCAAAAAACACACCCATTAATGTAATTAATATAGACCCTCATTCTGATTTTAGAATACAGGAAGGAAGACACAGTGGAAATGGATTTCGATATGCTAAAGTAGAAGGTTACCTACATAATTATTCGATTTTAGGATTACATGAAAGCTATAGCCCTGCTAGTGTTACAGAGGAATTGATTCAAGATAAAAACATCAGGTGTTTTACTTACGAAGAAATTAAAATTAGAAATAAATATACGATGCACAATGCATTAGACTCTGCAATTGAATTTATCAATGATGAATTGTGTGGCATTGAAATAGATTTAGATGGCATTGAAAATATACCAGCTAGTGCACAAACTCCGTGTGGTTGGAGCACTGCTGAAATAAGAAGCATGTTACACCATAGCGCTGCGAGACTTGAAGTCGCTTATTTACATTTAGCGGAAGGCGCTGCTGAATTAAATTCAAAAATTAATACAGTAGGAAAATTAAATGCGTATTTGATTAGCGATTATATAAAGGCAAGAAATTCCTATACTCCAAAAAAATAATTTTGTGTTGGGCTAATGCACATGGTTAACTTTTGATCTTGTTCATTGCAATCTGAAATGGCCATAACGGGCTCAAAATAACTGATGCCAATTTTGATCACATCTTTCTTGCATTTTGTTAAATAGCGGTCATAAAAACCTTTTCCATAACCAACTCTATTCCCCTGTTGATCAAAGGCTAATAATGGGATTATCATCAAATCAATCATTTGCGGATCTATTGTTTCATGGCTAATTGGTTCCAATATTCCCCACTTATTTTTAACCAAATCCGATAGCGTTGTAAATCGAACTCCTTCCATGGTTTCATTTTCCATATTAGTTTTTGGAATTACAATTTCAATATGAGGATAGGTAGCACGAATAAAATCCAGTAGAATGATTGTATTAAATTCTTGTTTTTGTAAAATTGGCAAAAAGAGATGAATGCATTTTACCAGAGAAAAATCTAGTTTTTTAAACTCTGTTAAAATTGCATCGTCAAGTTTTAATTTCTCTTCCGAAGAAATATTTTTTCTTTTTTCAAGATAAATAGTACGTACCTGAGATTTTAACATGAAAATAAGTTTAATGAAAATAAAAATCCCCGCTATTGCGAGGATTTTTATTAAATGTGTTATTACTTTACACGCTCCACATAATCGCCTGTTCTAGTATCTATTTTAACTTTGTCGCCTTCGTTAATAAATAATGGAACCCTTATTTCTGCACCGTTAGAAACAGTCGCTGCTTTAGTAACGTTGGTTGCTGTATCTCCTTTGACTGCAGGCTCTGTATAAGTAACCAATAACTCAACATGTGTAGGCGCTTGAGCGGTGATTGGCTCTTCGCTTTCAAATGCAACAATCAAATTCATTCCCTCAGTTACAAACTTTGCTGAATCTCCTAATAAAAACTTAGGAATATTGAATTGCTCAAAAGTTTCATTATCCATCACCACAAAGAAATCTCCGTCTTCATATAAATATTGATAGTCTTTTGTTTCTACTCTACAAATTTCTACTTCTTCATCTGTACGGAATCTGTATTCTACTAATTTTCCAGTTTTTACATTTCTCATTCTTGCTTGATAGAATGCACGTAAATTTCCTGGCGTACGGTGAATGATTTCTTCAACTGCAATTAAGTTTCCATTGAATCGTAGAATGGATCCGTTTTTTATTTCTGACGCTTTAGCCATAATTTTTATTTTTTCAATTTATAATTTAATGTCTTAATTCTTTTTATAATCTGCGATTAAAATTTGCTTGTTGCAAAAAGCATATTCATGTGCTTGATTTGAAGAAACAAAAATAGTTCTATTCCCAAGCATTGTATCAATTAAATTTAAATACCATGCAATGCCTTGCTCATCTAAGTTTGTGGTCGGCTCATCTAATAATATACAATCGACTTTACTATATAATGCAAGTGCTAATTTCACTCTTTGTTTCATCCCTGAAGAGTAATAACGAATTTCTTTGTTTTTAGCTTTTTGCAACCCCATTGAATTGATGATTTCATCAGCTGAAGTAAAACCCAATTGCTTTTTGAATGAAAAATGAAATTGAATTAATTCCATTAATGTCATTTCTTCCGGAAGTTCTAAATAAGGTGCTGCAATGCTGATGTATTTATAAATGTTTTCTACCGAAATTGCTACACCTGCATTTTCAAATGTTATTGTTCCTGCATTAGGGCTTAATACACCAGAAATGACTTGTAATAAAGTTGACTTTCCAGATCCATTTGGACCAATAATTGCAACACGGTCTGAAGTAGCGATTGTTAAATCAATGCCTTTAAAAATCCAATCTCTATTAAATTTTTTTCCAAGACCGGTTAATTCGATTCTCATACATTGCGACCTATGCCTTTCATAATACCCTCTTTAGAGTTTCTTACGAAAGTTAAAATTTGATCTTTAATTGGTGATGCTTGAATTTCTGTTTCGATTTGTGTTAATGCATTGCTGATGCTTAAACCTCTCACAAATAAAATTCTATAGATGTCTTCAATTTGACGAATATTTTCCTCGGTGAATCCTCTTCTTCTTAAACCTACAGAATTGATACCAACATAACTGATCGGCTCTCTTGCTGCTTTAGTAAATGGTGGTACATTTTTTCTAACCAATGTTCCTCCTGCAATAAAACTATGTGCGCCGATGGTTAAAAATTGACCTACTGCAGCCATACCTTCTAATATTGCATAGTCCTCTATGGTTACATGTCCTGCTAGGTTTACGCTATTTGCTAAAATAATATTGTCACCTAAAATACAATCGTGAGCAACATGGGCATATGCCATAATTAAGCAATTCTTACCAACTACTGTTTTGTATTTTTCAGTTGTTCCCCTATTGATTGAAACAAATTCTCTAATGGTTGTATTGTCACCAATTTCTGCTGTAGTATCTTCCCCATTATATTTTAAATCTTGAGGTATTGCAGAAATTACTGCGCCTGGAAATATTTTACAATTCTTTCCAATTCTTGCACCTTCCATAATAGTTACATTGGATCCTATCCAAGTACCATCACCAATGGTTACATTTTTCTGAATAGAAACAAATGGATCAATGGTAACATTTTCGCCAATGATTGCTTCTGGATGAATATATGAAAGTGGTTGATTCATGTTGTTAATTTAACTTCTTCTTACAATTTGTGCCATTAATTCCGCTTCCATCACTATTTTATCTCCAACGAAAGCAGTGCCTTTCATCTGACAAATTCCCCTACGTATTGGTGCGGTTAAATCGCATCTAAAAAGTATGGTGTCGCCCGGAACTACTTTGTCTTTGAATCTTGCATTTTCAATTTTCATAAAGTAGGTCCAGTAATTTTCAGGATCAGGAACTGTATTTAATACTAAAATGCCTCCTGTTTGCGCCATTGCTTCAACTTGTAAAACACCTGGCATTACTGGATTGCCTGGAAAATGTCCTTTGAAAAATTCTTCATTCATCGTTACATTTTTTACGCCAACAACGTGCTTGCTTGACAATTCAATAATTTTATCAATCAATAAAAACGGTTGACGGTGAGGCAATATATTCATGATACCTAATGTGTCATAAATAGGCGGCACATTCGGATTGTATACTGGAATATTTTTTTTCGCTTTATCTTTTTTAATTAATGCTTTGATTTTTTTCGCAAATGCAACATTGGCTGCATGCCCTGGTCTTGCTGCCATTACATGGCCTTTCAAAGGCATACCAATTAATGCTAAATCACCAATCACATCTAATAATTTATGACGTGCAGGTTCATTTTGATGACGCAATTCCACATTGTTTAAAATGCCTTCTCTTGCAACCGCAATTTTTTCTCTATTAAATAATTTTGCAAGGTGTTCTAATTCTTCATCACTCACCACCTTGTCGACAACTACAATTGCATTGTTTAAATCTCCGCCTTTGATTAAATTATTTTTCAAAAGCATTTCTAATTCGTGCAAGAAACAAAATGTTCTGCACGAAGCAATTTCTTTTTTAAACTGTGCAATTCCAGATAAGCCTGCATGTTGACTTCCTAAAACTGGAGAATTATAATCAACCATAACAGTTATACGATAGTCGTCAATGTATGGCATTGCTACCATATCTACTTGTCGATCTGATTCTGAATAGGTAATATTAGATGGGATGACAAAATATTCTCTATCTGCATCCTGAATTTCAAATCCAACTTTTTCTAGTTCTTCTATAAAGATGATCGAGCTACCATCCATAATTGGAGTTTCTGGTGCATTTATTTCGATCAAAATATTATCTAATTCTAAACCAGCTAAGGCAGCTAAGGTATGTTCTACAGTTGAAACACTTGCCCCATTTTGAGTAATGGTTGTTCCCCTAGAGGTATCAGTTACATTGTCTACATCTGCATCAATAATTGGCGCACCAGGTAAATCAACGCGTTGAAACTTATAACCATGATTTTCGGCTGCAGGTTTAAAAGTCATGGTAACTTCTTTACCCGTATGTAAACCAACTCCTTTTACAGTTACAGGAGCCTTAATGGTAGTTTGTTTTAGATTCATCAGCAAGAATTATACTGGCAAATGTATCTAGAAACTGCCTTTATACAAAATGTTTGAACGATTAAATTATGATTGCTTTTGTTTGAGCTGCTGTTCTAGCTCCTCAATGCGTTTTTCAAGGTCTGGAAGTCGACGATAAACCGCTTGATTTTTAAGAGAATCGCGGAAAAGAGCTAGTGGAGAGCCTCCCCATTGCTTGTTTTCAATTGTTACTGTTTTTGTAATTCCTGATTGTGCTGCTATTTGAGAACCTTTAGCAACATGAATATGTCCTGCAACACCCACTTGGCCGCCCAAAACAACGTTTTCGGCAATATGTGTACTTCCCGAAATACCTGTTTGTGATGCGATAACAGTGTTTTTCCCGATTTCTACGTTATGTGCAACTTGAATCAGGTTGTCAAGTTTAACCCCTGATCTTATTATGGTAGAACCCATAGTTGCTCGGTCGATACTGGTATTGGAACCAATTTCTACCATATCTTCTATAATAACATTGCCAATTTGAGCAATTTTCTGATATGTACCATCTGCTTGAGGTGCAAATCCGAAACCATCACTTCCAATTACAGAACCAGCATGAATGATTACACCTTTTCCCAATACACAATCTGAATATACTTTCACCCCTGCAAACAAAGTAGAATCGTCTGCAATGGTTACATTATCACCTACAAAAACTTGAGGATAAATTTTAACATTATTGCCTATGCTAACATTGTTACCAATATAAGCAAAAGCCCCAACATAGCAGTTAGAGCCAATTGTAGCGGAATCACTAATGAAACTTGGTTGTTCAATTCCAGACTTGTTTAATTTGATGGTATTGTATTTATCTAGAAGTACAGAGAATGCTGTATATGCATTATCTACTTTCACCAAAGTTGCTTTTACTGGCTTTTCTAATTTTAGCGCTTTATTTACAATAACAACAGAGGCATCTGTAGTATAAAGGAAATGTTCATATTTAGGATTCGAAAGAAAAGAAAGTGTTCCTTTTTTTCCTTCTTCAATTTTTGATAACGCACTCACTACCTCAGCTGGATTGCCATCCAACTCTCCATGGAGCATTAAACAAATATCTTGAGCCGTAAATTGCATTATACAAAGATAAAATTATCCATTAAAGTTACAAATATGAAAGGAATGAAATGCTTATTTTGGATAGCAAATGAAATACTTTTCAACTGTTTTGCTCAATGCAGAAAGATTCAAATTATCTGATGCATCCGCGATGTCTATTAAACCAGTAGATTTTTTTAATATATTAATTTTTCCAACTTCCATATTGTATGCATTATTGGTAATCTTTCCGGAAAAAACAAAATACTCTTTTTCTACATCGGATAAAGGAAAATCAAAAGCTATTTTTTCTTGATGTGTGCTAATTTTAGCTTTTTCAAATGGTTCATTTTGTAATTCTATTGCAAATAATTTTCTATCAATTAAAAGTTTGCAAAGTTTTGCTAAGATAGGGTCTTCATGTTCTGACCAAACTTTAATAGCAGAAAATAAATCGCTATCATCTAATTTCATAAAAGCATCTAAATACAATTCGTTTTGATAGAATTCTTTGGTGCTGATATTATTGGATAATAATAAACTGAAAGCTGGACTTGCAAACAAAGAAACCCCATTGTTAGCTAATGTTTTAGCACGTTTGAAAATTTTAACTAATAATTGCTCTGCAGCTATAACTGTTTTATGCAAATATACTTGCCAATACATTAATCGTCTTGAAATCAAAAACTTTTCAATAGAATAGATTCCTTTTTCTTCCACTACTAATTCATCATTTACCACATTCAACATTTTCAAAATACGATCAAATCCGATAACACCTTCTGATACACCTGTGTAAAAACTATCTCTATTCAAATAGTCTAATCGATCCATGTCTAATTGACTAGATACCAATTGATGTAAAAATTTCTTTTCGTATTTGTTTTCAAAAATTGCAATCGCTAATGTTAGTTTTCCGTTGAATTGTATATTTAATCTGTTCATGATCAAAACAGATAATGCTTCGTGTTCAACACCAGGAACAATACAACTTTCTAAAGCATGTGAAAAAGGCCCATGACCAATATCATGTAACAAAATTGCAATGGTAACTGCTTCTGCCTCTTGATCGGTTATTGCAATTCCTTTGTTTTTTAAAGTCTCTAATGCAATTCCCATTAAGTGCATAGCACCTAAAGCATGATGGAAACGAGTATGTAATGCACCCGGATAGACTAAATGAGTTAAACCGAGCTGCTTTATATTTCTTAAACGCTGAAAATAAGGATGTTCTATTAAGTCAAATAAGCTTTCGTAAGAAATGCTTACAAAGCCATAAACCGGGTCGTTAAATAATTTCTTCTTGTTCAATGGAAATAGGATAATAAAATGAATGTAAAGTTGTTAAATTTAACAATAAGAAAAAAGAAAGATGCAAGAAACGATGATATTATGGGCAGATGACGAAATAGATCTTTTAAAGCCCCATATTTTATTTCTAAATGAGAAAGGTTACCAAGTTAAAACAGTAACAAATGGATCGGATGCCATCGACCTTATTAAGAATAATTATTATGATTTGGTTTTCTTAGATGAAAACATGCCAGGATTAACAGGCTTAGAAACTCTAGTTGAAATAAAAAATTTCAATACTGATATTCCAGTAGTACTCATTACAAAAAACGAAGAGGAATACTTAATGGAAGATGCCATTGGGAAAAAAATTGCTGATTATTTAATTAAACCAGTAAACCCAAAACAAATTCTATTAACAATTAAGAAAATATTAGATAATAAAAGATTAGTTACCGAAAAAACGACTTCGGCCTATCAACAAGAATTTAGAAATTTAGGCATGCAGCTCAATGATGTTCAAAATATGAGCGAATGGATGGATGCCTATCGAAAACTTGTTTTTTGGGAATTAGAATTAGAGCAATTAGAAGATGCGGGCATGCATGAGATTTTAACTTTACAAAAGTCGGAAGCCAATGCAATGTTTTCAAAATTTGTAGAGAAAAACTATTTGTCATGGTTACAAAACCCAGACAAGGCGCCTGTTATGTCACACAGCGTTCTTCGCAAAAAAGTACTACCTAATTTATCTGAATCTCAACCTACTTTTTTTATACTAATAGATAATTTAAGATACGACCAATGGAAAATAATTTCACCATTGGTAAATGAACATTTTAGACTGGAAGAAGAAGAACTATATGTAAGTATTTTACCTACAGCTACACAATATGCTAGAAATGCCATATTCTCTGGCATGCTGCCAAGTGAAATGGAAAAACGCTATCCAAAACTTTGGAAAAATGATGAAGATGAAGGAGGAAAAAATTTACACGAAGAAGAATTTTTAGTTGATCACTTACAAAGAGCTAGAAAAGAAATCAAAAGTAGTTATCATAAAATTACTACAAACGAACAGGGTAAAGATTTAGCGGAAAATTTACATCGATTATTTAAACATGATTTGAATGTCATCGTATATAATTTTGTTGATATGCTATCTCATGCAAGAACAGAGATGGACATGATCAAGGAACTAGCTCCAGATGAATCAGCCTATAGGTCACTCACCTATTCTTGGTTTGAACATTCTCCCTTGTTAGAAATAATAAAAAAAATAGCACAGAAAAATGCAAGGTTAGTGATTACAACAGATCACGGAACCATAAGGGTAAAAACACCTAGCAAAGTTATTGGAGACAGATCAGTTAACAGTAATCTGAGGTATAAACAAGGGAAAAACTTAAATTACATATCTAAAGATGTATTAGAAATTAAAAATCCTTCCGATGCATTTTTGCCAAAAGTAAACATGAGTCAGACTTATATTTTCGCTAAAAATGATACTTATTTTGTTTACCAAAACAACTATAATCATTTTGCGAATTTCTTTGCTAACACTTTTCAGCATGGAGGAATATCATTAGAAGAAATGTTAATTCCGTTTGCAAGTTATACTTCTAAAATGTAGAGAACTAAGTTCTCTACATTAAAATCTTAAGCTCAAAGCTAATAAAATTGACCTAGTTGCCTGTGGGTAATAATAAACAGCAGTTGTTTTTTCGCCACCAACTAAATAAGAATAGGTATAACCGTTTGCTACATATTTTCTATTTAACACATTAGCTACTTTAAAATCAATTGCTAATGTGGTATTGTTTCGAAGTGGTTTTTGATAATTTAAAATTAAATCGTTAACCAAAAATGCCTTAATCATTTTATCTGTTGACGATGTATTATCTAAATACTGTTTACCAACATATTTATTTTGTAAGCTTAAACCTATTTGATTTGTTAAACGATAAGTAAAAGCAGCTCCCAAAATAACATTAGGAGAATATGCAATATTTGATTTTTGAAATTTTTGTTCTATGGTATCAATAACTGCAAAAGTATTAGCATCATAATCATATAACACCTCGGTATATTCTTTAATTTTATTTGCACTGAGTGCAATATTTGCGGCAATATTAAATCTAGTACTAACCGCCCAAACACTTGACCATTCTATACCTAAGCGGAAGCTCTTTGCACAATTTTCTCTTATAGATTCTCCAACATCATTCAATCTGCCTGTAGGGATCAACTGGTCACGATAGTTCATATAAAAAAGATTCAAAGCAGAATTCAATCTGTTATCTTGATATTTCCATCCCAATTCTAAGTCAGCTAAATTTTCTGATTTTGCTTTTTGTGTCCTATATAAATTTCCAATTAAATCATCTCTATTGGGTTCTTTATTTGCAATACTATATGATAAATATAAAACATCGTGTATAGTAGGACTAAACGATAAACCAATTTTAGGATTGAAGAATAAATAACGATGCTTTTGCGAAACATCTATTAAATTAATATTAGCGCCTCCAAGTTGGTATCGAATGGCACGTGTTTGCAGATCTACAAATGCATTTAAGTTATGCTTTAATTGATAATCTAATTTGAAATATACATTGGCTTCTTTTTTCAAACCTGTGCCATCGAAAATATGATGATTAGGAAGGCTTTGCGAAGCAAACTGAGCCCATACTACTTCTGCGAAATGATTGCCATTATAAGTATTTGCAGATGCACCTATTTGTAAGTTTAATTTCTCGTTGATCCTGTTTTGATATGAAAATACAAATCCTTTGAAAGTATTATCTAGCCATCTTCTTCTCAATAAATTAGTACTGTTAATAGTGTCTTGACCGGTAAATAAAGTATCGAAGCCAATACTTGAAAAAGCTTGATCGAATTTAAATTCCTGAAAAAACCCTTTGCCTTTAGTAACATGTAAACCGAAATTATAACTCGAATGCGAATTAATTATTCGAGTATAAAAAAGTTGATAATGTGATTGTGTATAACTATCATATTGATCTTTATAGCTTTCGGCAATTGGATTGAAAGTCCGATTAGTTTTAATAGAATCAGTTGGAACGCCTTCCCATGCAAGGAATGTTTTTTCAGCACCAGAAATATAATTTAATTTTAAAATCGATTTTTTTCCAACATAATTAGCTGTAGCAAAATAAGAATTTAATTTAGCAGCACTATTATCTATATATCCTTTAGATTCAATAGTAGATGCTCTTCCAGAAAAACTCCAATTATTTTTTAATTGACCGGTACTGAATTTTCCCACTAATCTTTTAGTACCAAAGCTGCCAACTCCTCTGGTAATTTCCGCACCAGCAGTATCGTTTATTTTTTCTGTTTGAATATTTATACTTGCTCCAAAAGCACCTGCACCATTAGTAGAACTGCCAACTCCTCTTTGAATTTGCATGTTGTCAATCGAAGAAGCTAAATCTGGTAAGTTCACTAAAAATGTACCCTGCGATTCGGCATCATTTAATGGAATACCATTAATGGTCACATTCGTTCTTGTGGCATCGCTTCCTCTTATTCTAATACCCGTATAACCTATACCTGTGCCCGCATCAGATGTAATAACTGTTGACGGAATTTGATTTAAAAGGTAAGGTAAATCTTGTCCTAAATTGTTTTTTGCAATATCTTTTTGCTGAATATTATCGTAGGTTGCTGCTGAATTCTCTTGTAGTTTTTGCGCACTAACAAGTACCTGTTCTACGTCTTTAATTGATGACTTCAATTGAAAAGTTAACTCCTTTTCATCTTTAATTTGTTGAACTAAAGGTTGAAATCCAAGCATGGAGATTTTTAAACTTACAACTTCGTTGGGCTTCTTATTTATTAGAAATACACCTTTGCTATTTGTTAATAGAACAGCATTGTCTGCTACAATTGTTGCTCCTGCTAACACACGGCCTTCTTGATCGTTTACAATTCCTATAAAATTTTGTGCAAAAGTGAATGCATTGCTAATTAATACTAGCAGTATTGCAAATAATAATTTTTGAAATTTCATTTTTTATTTTTTTATAAAACCCTAATTAGACGGGGAACTAATTAGTAAATGTTTTATGCCTCTTCCCTTCGCTGGCATTATCCAGATCAGGTTCAATGGGTATAATCTCAGACATTTTAATGCCACCCCCGTGAGAAATGTAAAGGTATATAATTTATTTTGAGAATTCCTACTTTGATGCAATCATCGAAATTTCAACGTTGACATTTCTTGGCAAACCAAGCACTGCAACAGTCTCTCTGGCAGGATAATCTCCATCAAAATATTTTTGATAAATCTCATTCACTTGAACAAAATGTGACATATCAGACAAGAAAATACTTGTTTTAACCACATTTGAAAAGTCCATGCCGGCTTCTTTTAAAATTGCTTTCAAATTAGCCATAACCTGATAGGTTTCTATTGAAATATCACCTGCTAACAGCTGCCCATTTTCTGGATTGATGGCAATTTGGCCTGATATAAATAACATGTCACCTGTCTGAACTGCTTGATTATAGGGTCCAATAGGAGCTGGCGCTTCGTTTGTGATGATTATTTTTTTCATATGCTTATGATGAAAACTTCTTGATGATATATATCAACAAACCAACAATAAAAATTACAATGCTCATTTTATTGATAAAATGCATCGCTCTAATATTGAAATTAGTTGGTCGTGATGCGTCTTTTTTTCTAAAAAAATATCCTAAAAATTGATTCATATAATTATCTATAAATAGCTAAATCTTTTCCAATATCTGTTCTGAAATATTTTCCTTCAAATTGAATCTGATTTGCCAATGCATTGGCATTCTCTAAAGCAATTTTTGGATCGTGATCTAATGCAGTAACAGCAATTACTCGACCACCATTGGTGACTACATTTTCATTTTCTAACTTGGTTCCAGCATGAAAAATAAAAGCATCTTCCATCGGTGTTAAATGTGTAATCACCTTTCCTTTTTCATAATCACCTGGATATCCACCTGCCACCAACATCACTGTAGCTGCATGTCTTGGGTCTATTAGTAATTTTTGGCTTTCTAATCTTTCATCAGCAACTGCATGCATAAGTTCCACGAAATCATTTTGAATTCTTGAAATCACACTCTCTGTTTCTGGATCCCCCATACGCACATTGTATTCAATTACCATCGGCTCCCCTGCTACATTCATCAAGCCAATAAATAAAAATCCTTTATAGTCAATATTTTCAGCTGCTAAACCTTCCATACTTGGAATAACAATTCTTTCTTCCACT
Source organism: Sphingobacteriaceae bacterium (assembly GCA_024645045.1). Lineage (GTDB taxonomy): Bacteria > Bacteroidota > Bacteroidia > Sphingobacteriales > Sphingobacteriaceae > CAIKLP01. Next base: position 97,551 of record JAHEGO010000068.1, on the reverse strand, counting down.
TTTTGTAGAAATGTTTCATCTGCAAATGGAACAGGAGAAATAGATCCCATGCCACCGGTATTGAGCCCAGTATCTGCTTCGCCAATTCTTTTATAATCTTTTGCAGAAGGAAGTATTTTATAACTAAATCCATCTGTTAAAACAAATACAGATAATTCAATGCCTGCTAAAAACTCTTCGATTACTACTTTTTGGCTTGCTTGCCCAAATTTAGCTTCCGCTAACATGAGTGTAAGTTCTTGTTTTGCTTCTTCAGTTGAATTACAAATTAAAACACCTTTACCTGCTGCTAATCCGTCTGCTTTTAATACAATCGGCAATGAATGATTTTCTAAATAGGCTAAACCTTTGTCTAAGTCTTCTTTTGTAAATGTTTCGTATGCTGCAGTTGGTATAGCATGGCGTTGCATAAATCGCTTAGAAAAATCTTTGCTGCCTTCTAATTGTGCACCTTCTTTAGATGGACCAATTACTGGAATGTGAACCAATTCTTCATCATCAGCAAAAAAATCAACAATACCATTTACCAATGGATCTTCAGGACCTACTAATACTAAATTGATATCTTGAGCTATACATAGGCTTTTGATTGCAGCAAAATCATTTACAGAAATATTTACATTCGTTCCAAACGCACTAGTACCTGCATTTCCGGGTGCAATAAATAGCTTTTCACAAGACTTGCTCTCTGCTAATTTCATTGCAAATGCCGATTCCCTACCACCAGAGCCTAATAATAAAATGTTCATGCTTTAATTTTTTGTAAAAATAGAAAATTATAGCGTTTATTTTTAGGAGAAATTATTGGTATTTTCTATCAAAAAATGGCTAATATGTAGTATTTTTGGCATTTACATGCCAAACTGTCTATTATTTATAAATGGCATCGTTTTGGTAAAACATGAATGAATCTTAAAATAATTATATGTCAAATATTGTAAGCGCTTTAATATCAAAAATTTTTGGAAGTAAATCTGCAAGAGATATTAAAGAAATAACACCGCTTTTAGAAAAAGCTAAAATTGAATTTGAAAAAATCCAAGGCATCAGCAATGATGAATTAAGAGCATATACTACAAATTTCAGAAGTCAAATTCAAAATCATATTAAAGAGGTCTCTTCGGAAATTGCTGAAATAAAATTACGCATTGAAAACGATGCTGAAATGGAGATGTCTGAAAAAGTAGCCTTATATGATAGCATTGATAAACTTGAAAAAGATGAAAATAAATTAATTGAAGAAGTCCTATTGGAAATATTACCTACTGCATATGCAGTAGTTAAAGAAACAGCAAAAAGATTTTCAAGCAATGAATTTATTGAAGTTACGGCTTCCGAAATGGATAGAAACCTTGCAGCGATAAAAGGTAATGTAGAAATTGTTGGAGATAAAGCAAGACACAATAGAACATGGATTGCTGCAGGCAACCCAATGACTTGGGACATGGTTCATTACGATGTGCAAATAATTGGTGGTATTGTTTTACATCAAGGAAAAATTTCTGAGATGGGAACAGGTGAAGGAAAAACATTGGTTGCTACTTTGCCAGCATATTTAAATGCCTTAGCAGGAAAAGGCGTACACATTGTAACTGTCAATGATTATTTAGCACGACGTGATAGTGAATGGATGGGACCATTGTACGAGTTCCATGGTATCAGTGTAGATTGTATTGATAAACACCAGCCAAATTCAGAAGAACGTAGAAAAGCATATCAAGCTGATATTACTTTTGGAACAAACAATGAATTTGGTTTTGATTATTTAAGAGATAACATGGCTAGAACGCCAGAAGAATTAGTGCAAAGGAAATTACATTTTGCAATGGTTGATGAGGTTGACTCTGTATTAATAGATGACGCTAGAACTCCTTTAATTATTTCAGGTCCAATTCCTAGAGGTAATGAACATGAGTTCTACGACTTAAAACCAAGAATTGAACGTTTAGTTAATGCACAGAAAATTTTCATTAATACCGCTATACTTGAAGCTAAAAAGTTAATTGCTGAAAATAAAACTGAACAAGGCGGATTGGCATTGTTAAGATGTTACAGAGGTTTACCAAAAAGTAAAGCACTTATTAAATTTTTAAGTGAAACGGGTAATAAACAAATCCTAACAAAAACGGAAAACTACTACATGCAAGATCAACAAAAAGAAATGGTAAAGGTAGATGCCGAGCTTTTCTTTGTGATTGATGAAAAAAATAATTCAATTGAATTAACAGAAAAAGGAATTGAATTAATTACTGCAAGTGGCGAAGATGCGAATTTCTTTATTCTACCAGATGTAGGGAGTGAATTAGCAGAATTAGAAAAAACCAATTTATCCGATGCGGAGAAAATAACACGCAAAGATGAATTGATGCGCGACTTCTCTATTAAGTCTGAACGTATTCATTCAGTAAATCAACTATTAAAAGCATATACCCTTTTCGAAAAAGACGTTGAGTATATTATAGATGGTGGAAAAATTAAAATTGTTGACGAACAAACAGGCCGTATTATGGAAGGCCGCCGTTATTCAGATGGATTACACCAAGCAATTGAAGCAAAAGAAAATGTAAAAGTTGAAGATGCAACTCAAACATTTGCAACCATTACTTTACAAAACTATTTCAGAATGTACCATAAACTTTGTGGTATGACAGGTACTGCAACAACTGAATCTGGTGAGTTCTGGGAGATTTATAAATTAGACGTAGTTGAAATTCCAACCAATAGAGCAATTGCAAGAAAAGACAGCGAAGACAAAGTATACAAAACTAAAAGAGAAAAATACAATGCAGTTGTAGAAGAAATTGTTACACTAACTGGAAATGGAAGACCTGTTTTAGTGGGTACCACATCAGTTGAAATTTCTGAATTGCTAAGTAGAATGCTAAAGCTTAGAGGTATTAAACACAATGTGTTAAATGCGAAGTTACACCAACGAGAAGCAGACATTGTTGCAGAAGCAGGTTTAGCAGGAACGGTAACTATTGCAACCAATATGGCTGGTAGGGGAACGGATATTAAATTAGGCCCAGGCGTGAAAGACGCAGGCGGTTTAGCTATTATTGGTACCGAAAGACACGAATCTAGACGTGTTGACAGACAGCTAAGAGGTAGAGCAGGTAGACAAGGTGATCCAGGTACTACGCAATTCTTTGTGTCATTAGAAGATGATTTGATGCGCATGTTCGGCTCTCAAAGAATTGCTTCTTTAATGGATAGAATGGGCTTAGAAGAAGGTGAAGTAATCCAACATTCTATGATTACTAAATCTATTGAACGCGCACAAATGAAAGTGGAAGAAAACAACTTTGGTATTCGTAAGCGTTTACTGGAATATGACGATGTTATGAATTCGCAAAGAACTGTAATTTATAAGAAAAGATTAAATGCATTATTTGGCGAAAGATTAGATGTTGATTTAGATGATATGATTGTTGACTTATGCGAAGAGTTGAGCATTCAATATCAAGAAGAAAGAAATTACGAAGGGTTCCGTTTAGAGATTATTCGTTTATTCTCTGCAGATATTAGTATTTCAGAAGATGACTTTTTAAATAAAAAATCAGCAGATATAGCAGAGGAATTATATCAAGAACTTTCTACATTTTATAAACGCAAGTCAAGCAGACTTGCAGAAAGCACTTTGCCTGTATTAAAAGATATTTATGAAAGCAGAGGTCAAACAATAGAAAATATTGTTGTTCCTTTTTCAGATGGAAGTAAGCAAATTCAAATTACCAGTAATTTGAAAAAAGCGTTTGAAACAAAAGGCAAAGAACTAGTGAAAGATTTTGAGAGATCTGTTTCTCTTGCCTTAATTGATGAAGCTTGGAAAGAACATTTACGTGAAATGGATGAGTTAAAACAATCTGTGCAAAACGCAGTTTACGAACAAAAAGATCCATTGCTTATTTATAAATTTGAGTCGTTTGAATTATTTAAGCAAATGATTTCAACTGTAAATAAAGAAGTAATGAGCTTTATTTATCGTGGTAGCATTCCTTCTCAAACCAATGCAGAAGAAGTAAAAGAAGCAAGACCGGCTCCTAAAGCAGACTTAAGTAAATTAAAGGTTAGCAAGCCAAATTATACTTCAAACAGCAGTGCAGGCAATGAATTAGAAGCAGATGCTCCAAAAGCACAGCCGGTGAGAGTAGAACAGAAAATTGGCAGAAATGATTTGTGTCCATGTGGTAGTGGTAAAAAATACAAAAGCTGTCATGGGATTAATGCGCAATAAATGAGAATATTTTATTTGATTTTATTTTTATTGGTTTCCAACATTGTGGTTGCACAACAAGCCACAGTGAAAATTAATATGAATCCAAAACTAGAACTACTATTAAATAAAAAAACAGAACTAGACAAAGAAAAACCATTAATACCGGGTTATAGATTACAATTGTATTTTGGAAGTAACAGAAATGAAGCTGCAGAAATAAAAGCTAAATTTACTAGTATTTATAGTGATTACAGCGCTTACTTAATTTATCAACAGCCTTATTTTAAACTGAGAGTTGGAGATTTTAGAAGCAGATTAGCTGCAGATAACTTTCAAAAAATATTGTTAAAAGATTTTCCAGCGGTATTTATTGTAAGAGACGATATTGCTTTTCCTAAATAATTATTTTGCTTATGCTTATTTCAAAAATCAAAAAGTTAACGGCCGATTATTTTTCGGAAACGATTAAATACCGTGAACATATTCACGCTAATCCTGAACTTTCATTTGAAGAATTTGAAACATCAAAATATATTCAAGCTCAACTTAATAACTGGAATATCCCCTATCAAATAATGGGGACCACCGGTGTTGTTGTTTTGCTTACAGGTACACAAGCGACATCTGATAAAGTTATAGCCTTAAGAGCAGACATAGATGCTTTACCCATTCAAGAGATCAGCGACAAGGCATATCAATCAACTGTTAATGGCGTAATGCATGCTTGTGGTCACGATGTACATACCGCATCATTACTCACAACAATAAAAATATTGAATGAATGCAAAAATGATTTTGCAGGAAGCATCAAATTTATTTTTCAACCTGCAGAAGAAAAACTACCTGGAGGTGCAAGTATATTAATTAAAGAAGGCGTATTAGAAAATCCTAAACCACTTCGCATTATTGGACAACATGTTATGCCTTTAATTGAAAGCGGCAAAGTTGGATTTAGAAAAGGAAAATACATGGCTTCTACTGATGAACTATTTTTTACTGTAAAAGGTAAAGGTGGTCATGGTGCAATGCCACATTTAAATATTGATCCTGTATTAATTTCAGCACAAATTATCATTGCTTTACAGCAAGTTGTTAGCAGAGTAGCAGACCCTAAAACCCCATCTGTGTTATCGATTGGGAAAGTTATTGCAAATGGCGCAACCAATGTTATTCCAAACGAAGTAAAAATGGAAGGCACCTTCAGAACCCTAGACGAAAAATGGCGTGCTGAAGCAAAAATTAAAATTCAAGAAATTGCACAAGGCATTGCAAAAAGCATGGGAGGCAGCTGCGATATTGAAATTAAAAATGGTTATCCGTATTTAATAAATGATGAAGAAACAACTGATATTACTCGATTAGCTGCTGAAGAATATTTAGGGAAAGAAAATGTAGTTGATTTGGATATCTGGATGGCTGCTGAAGATTTTGCATATTACTCGCAAATAATTCCAGCTTGCTTTTATAGATTAGGAACAAGAAATGAGGCCAAAGGAATAACAGCATCTGTTCACACTCCAAATTTTGATATAGACGAACATGCATTGTCTATTGGGCCTGGACTTATGGCTTATGCCGCAATCAAACATTTATCTGCATAAAAAAAGGCGCTAATTAAGCGCCTTTTTTATTTAAATATTATTTGCTTGTAAGAGCATTCGCATAGGTTCTTCCAAATATTGCTTCAATGTTTGTAAGAAAGCGGCACCTGTTGCGCCATCAACAACTCGATGGTCACAAGATAAAGTTACTTTCATTACATTTCCTGGAACAACCATTCCATTTTTTACAATTGGTTCTTCTTGAATTCCACCAACTGCTAAAATACAAGCATCAGGTGGATTAATAATAGCAGTAAAATCATCGATACCGAACATTCCTAAATTAGAAATTGTAAATGTTGATCCTTCCCAATCTGCAGGTTGTAATTTTTTATCTTTTGCTTTTTGAGCAAAAGTTTTTACTTCTGAAGAAATTTGTGACAATGCTTTCCCATCTGCAAATCTAACAACAGGAACAAGCAGTCCGTCTTCAACTGCAACAGCAACGCCTATGTTAACGTGTTCGTTGTATCTAATTTTATCTCCTAACCAAGATGAGTTTACTTTTGGATGTTGTTTCAAAGACAATGCAACTGCTTTTAAAACTAAATCGTTAAATGAAATTTTAACTGGAGCAACATCATTGATAATTTTTCTTGCTTCAATTGCATTGCTCATTTCAATATTCATTTTCAAATAAAAATGAGGAGCAGTAAATAAACTTTCTGAAAGTCTTTTGGCAATTGTTTTGCGCATTTGAGAAACTGGAACTTCAGTATATTTTTCAACACCAACAAAAGCTGGCATACTTGCACCACCTTTAAAGTTCTCTACATCTTTTTTAGTGATGCGACCATTTTCAGCTGAACCAGCAATTTGATTCAAATTTATTCCCTTTTCTTGTGCAATTTTCTTAGCAAGTGGTGATGCTTTTATTCTAGCATCAGTAGAAGCAACAGCTACAGGAGCTGCAGTTGCAACTGGTGCAGTTGGAGTTGGTGTTGCTGCAATTGTTTCTGCAGGCTTTTCTGCTTTAGCAGCAGGTGCTGCACTTGCAGCCGGAGTTTCAGTAAGTAAAGATTTAAAATCTTCGCCTTCTTTTCCTAATACTGCAATAATAGCATCAACAGGAACTGCTTTCCCTTCTTCAACTCCAATATATAAAATAGTTCCTTCTTGGAATGATTCAAAGTCCATGGTGGCTTTATCTGTTTCCACTTCCGCAACTAAATCTCCAGACTTAACTTTATCTCCAACTTTTTTATGCCATTTAGCCAATACCCCTTCGGTCATGGTATCGCTCATTTTGGGCATTCTTACTACTTCAGCCATATGCTTATTTTTTGTATTGTAATTATTAATTATAATAATTTAGTCACGAATATATGGGTAATCGGTTTGCACATAAACATCGGTATATAATTCTGATGCCGATGGATATGGCGACTCTTCTGCAAAAGTTACCGAATGTTCAACTATTTCTTTTATTTTTTCTTCAATGCTATCAAACCATTTTTGATCTGCATATTTCTTAGCAACAATTGTAGCGCGTACTTGTTCTAAAGGATCTTTAGCTTTATATTCTTCTACTTCTTCTTTGCTACGGTATTTTGCAGGGTCTGACATTGAATGTCCTTTAAAACGATAGGTTCTAATATCTAAAAAAGTAGGGCCATCACCTTTACGGGCGCGGTCTACAGCCTTATCCATTGCTTCATGAACAGCTTCGCAACTCATTCCGTCAACTGGTTCAGAAGGCATATCAAAACCTAAACCAATTTTATAAATATCAGAAAGGTTTGTAGTACGACCTACAGATGTTCCCATTGCATAACCATTGTTTTCACAAACAAAAATTACCGGCAATTTCCATAGCATCGCCATGTTGAATGTTTCATTTAATGCTCCTTGACGAACTGCACCATCACCCATGTAACAAACACATACATTATCTGTTCCGTTATATTTTTCAGCGAAAGCAATACCAGCACCTAATGGCATTTGACCACCAACAATTCCGTGTCCGCCATAAAAATTATGCTCTTTAGAAAACATATGCATCGAACCACCTTTCCCCTTAGAACAACCAGTAATTTTTCCATATAACTCTGCCATTACAGCATCAGCTGAAACACCTTTTGCAATCGCATGCGCATGATCTCTGTATGCAGTAATCATACCGTCTTCTTTGCGTAAAACAGACATTGCTCCGGCAACAACTGCTTCTTGTCCAATATATAAATGGCAAAATCCTCTGATTTTTTGTTGACCATATAATTGACCCGCTCTTTCTTCAAATTTGCGCATCAATAACATGGATTCATACCACTCTAAATAAGTATCTTTTGTAATTTTAGTTGCCATATTTCTTATCAATTCAAAATAGAACACAAATCTATCAATAAAATTGAAAAAGCGTAGAAATAGCCATTTATTTATAGAGAAATTTAGGTTCTTAAAGGCTAAAAAACAGGGGATTTTGAATAAAACTGTACTTTTTACACTTAGTGAGAATTTTACAACAACTTTTTGTTTAAATATGGCGTTAATCCTATCAAAAATGCAATAAAAGGCCTAATTTATTTGGAATGCGTATTTTTGGGGCCAGATAAGTTGATTTTTCAAGATTGGATTGATGAAGTACTGTTTAACATTTTTACTCTTAATTTCCCTGTGCTTTTCGGCTCAAGCTCGAAAAAAGCATAGGCATTCGCGTAAAAAACATGTTAGAAGAAGCACCAGCATTATCCATCGTAAAATAGAGAAGGACCAAGATGTTTTGGATCCAGACACCTTAAGATTTGAATTCCATTCACAAAAAACAGGAATTGACCTAGACACTAGTAGCAATTTAAACTTATACTATTTAATGTATAATTGGGTTGGGACTCCATATCAGTTTGGAGGTAGTACTAAAAATGGCATTGATTGTTCCGGATTTACTAAAATGCTTGTTGAGGAAATTTATAAAATCTCTTTGACTAGAGATTCTAGAAGTATGTATAAACAATGTAATCCTGTATCAAAATCTGATTTAAAAGAAGGCGATTTGGTGTTCTTTAATATTTCCCGTGGACAAATTTCTCATGTTGGTGTTTATCTAGGAAACAATAAATTTATTCATTCCTCCACACAAAAAGGAGTTATCATGAGTGACCTTCGAGAGGGATATTATAAAAGATATTTTTATAAAGGAGGTCGTTTAATACCGAACGCTATCAAATAAAAAAGGCTATCTCTCGATAGCCTTTTTCTGTTTTAATGTAATCTTCTTATTTAATATAAAATGAATAAACGTATCGGCTATTCGGATTTTGGCCGTAAAAACCTTCAACCGTTAACATGTTGTTTTCTGATGAATTAATTATATTTTCAATATCATCTGCGCTATCAACTGCTTTATTATTAAGGCGAGTAATAACAAAGCCTTGACGAATGCCGCTAGCAGCAAACTTTCCAGCTTTAATACTTTGAATTTTTACGCCATTACTAATTTTCAAATTTTTCTTTTCAGTAGCAGATAATTCTGCGAACTCCGCACCTAAAACTCCTTGAACATTTACAACTTCTTTTTTACTTGCACTGGTGGTATTATCAGCACCTCTTAAAATTACTGCAATTGTTTTTTTCTTTTCTGAACGAATTACTTCGATATTAATTTTATCACCAGGTCTATGTCTTCCTACTTGTTCTGTTAACTCTGATGTCGTATTCACTTCCACATCAGCAACAGAAATAATTACATCTCCTTCTTTTATTCCTGCTGCTTCTGCTGCGCTTTCTTCGTTAACCTTTGCAACATAAACGCCATTGGTAGAACTCAATCCTTTTTCTTTGGCAACTTCAGAATTAATCTCTGTGATTTGTACTCCTAAAAATGCACGTTGAACTTTACCAAATTCAAGTAAATCATCCATTACTTTTTTTACCAAATTTACTGGCACTGCAAATGCATAGCCTGCATAAGATCCAGTTTGAGAAGCAATTGCTGTATTGATTCCTATTAACTCACCATTTGTGTTAACCAAAGCGCCGCCACTATTTCCAGGATTTACTGCAGCATCTGTTTGAATAAATGATTCAATTGGAAATGCAGTTGAACTTCCATTCTCTCCAATTATATTTATATTTCTACCTTTTGCGGATACAATTCCTGCAGTTACAGTCGACGTTAAATTAAAAGGGTTTCCTACTGCTAAAACCCATTCTCCAATTTTTACATCATCTGAATTTCCATAACCTACGAATTGCAAATTATTTGCATCTATTTTGATTAAAGCCAAATCTGTGTTAGGATCAACACCGATAATTTTTCCTTTAAAAGACCTACGGTCATTTAATACAACTTCAATTTTATCGGCACCTTTTACCACATGATTATTGGTGACTATATATCCATCCGAAGAAATTATTACCCCAGAGCCTGATCCAACAGATGGGCCCCTTTGACCAAATGGGAAACCACCATATCCATCACCAAAAAAATCTCTGAAAGGATCAAAGTAGTTTGCATCTGCTTGCTGGTTTTGTGTTACTTTAATGTGAACTACCGCTGGAACTGTTTTAGCTGCAGCAATTGTAAAATTGGTATTCCCGTCTGCGGCAGATGAATAATTTGGCAAACTAGCAAATTGTGCTTGTTGCTTTTCTATAATGCTATAGGGCTTATCTTCGCTATATAATCTATTAGCTCCTAAAGCAACTAAACCGCCTAAAAAGGCAGCTGATAATAAATAAATTACTTTTGTTTTCATTTTAAATTTAATTTAGAATCTTCTAATGGTCTTATCAAAATCAATGCCATTTGAACGCCAATATTATTCATTAAATTGCAGTAGTTTTGTAAAAACTATTTTACATTGTAATTGATATAAACCATGAATTATATTTTTTATAAATACCAAGGTGCCGGAAACGATTTTATCATTTTTGATAACCGCAAGCATGAACTTGATTTTTTAAGTAAAGATCAGGTTAAAATGCTCTGTGACAGAAGGTTTGGAATTGGTGCAGATGGCTTAATGCTGCTCGAAGATGACAGCAAATTAGACTTTAAAATGGTTTATTTCAATGCAGATGGAGCCGAAAGCACCATGTGTGGTAATGGAGGAAGATGCTTGGTGAAATTTGCTCAATCATTAAATATATTTGACACCGAAACTAATTTTTTGGCAGTTGACGGTCACCACAATGCCAAATTTTCAGATGATTTAGTTTCATTAAAAATGATAGATGTAACCGACATCAAAAATTCAAACTGCGAATTTATTTTAAATACAGGCTCGCCACACTATATTAAATTTATAGACGATTTAACCAATTATCCAGTTTACGAAGAAGGTAAAAAAATTAGAAACAGTGTTGATTTTAAAGCGGAAGGTATCAATGTAAACTTTGTAGCCAAAACAAATAATGGCATTAAAGTTCGCACTTACGAAAGAGGTGTAGAAGATGAAACTTTGTCTTGCGGAACTGGTGTTACTGCAGCTGCAATTGCTTATGCACATTTAAATAATCTTTATGATCAACAAAACATAGCAATTGAAACTTTGGGCGGAAACTTAAATGTTTCGTTTTTTAGAACAAATGAATCTTTTACTGAAGTATACTTAAAAGGCCCAGCTGTTATGGTTTATAGCGGAAGTGTCGAAATATAATCTGATAAGTATTTTGTAGCCAAAATGTTTCTTTGTTCAAAATCTCCATCAATAATTTGATAGCTCAAATTCCTATTTATTAATTCTTTTTGATAGACTTCAAAAAAATAACCGCGTTCATTTGGGAAGTTACGAAGTGGGTCATCTTCCCAAGGAATATCATCTTTCATCAAAAAATATAAATCGTATATTCTTATATCACACGCATCATTTACTTCCTTTGGAGAATAGCCAAAAACATGATCGCACCATACTTTGACATTTAATATAGTGGTATCACAAATTAAAATTGAAGGTGAATTATTCAATTCGTTTAACAATTTAATTGCATTTTCTTCAGCTTCAATTTGACCATTAAAAATAGCAAGTTCATCTTCTATGGTACAAGGTCTATTAAGTTTTTCACAATAAGCCCTAGCATATTCTTTCACCCAAATTGTCTGAAATTGAGCTGCTAAAAAGGACGCTAATGTAGATTTACCGCTTGATTCAGGTCCAATAATTGCAATTTTTATTACTTTACTTTTACTTGCTTTTTCCATGTATTTAAACCTTGAATTGCTAAACCGAAAAATATAAAATATAAAAATGCAGTAAGATAGGCGCCTTTATAAATATACATTGCAATATAAATTGCATTTGTAAAAATCCAAATAATCCAATTGTCAATGTATTTTTTTATAGCCAATATAGTTGCAAAAAAACTCAATGCAAAACAAAAACAATCTACATATGGAATACTTGCAAAACTATACAAATCAAGTATTCTACCCATAAGGCCAGCAAATAAGAATACAATTATTGCAATTAATATACGATTGTTTTTGCTTAAATATTTAATATCAAATTCTTTTACACTAATTTCTGTATTCCAACTATAAAATCCATAAATACTAATGATGATAAAAAAATATTGCAAAAAAGAATCTGCTACTAATTGAATTTGAGAAAAGTAAATAGCATATAGAAAAGCACTTAAAGCATTCCAAAACCAACACCACTTGTTTTTTTGAATGGTTAACCAAACTGATAAAATAGCAGCAATAAAACCGCTTATTTCTAAATAATTACCCATTGGTTTTGCTTAGTTAAAATATTTGCTGTTAATGGTTTCAAAAGTAGGAAAATAATTAAGGGAACAGGGGCAAATTAATATTGGATTTTTTTATACGATAATTTTCGAAATCTGCCTTGAAAAATATACCTTTGTCCAATTTAAATATATCCCTCCATGCCTAAAAATACCGATATACGTTCTGTCTTAATCATTGGTTCTGGTCCTATTATTATTGGTCAAGCCTGTGAATTTGACTATTCAGGATCTCAAGCATCCTTATCTTTAAAAGAAGAAGGAATAGAAGTGTCGATTATCAACAGTAATCCAGCAACTATTATGACTGACAAAGTCATTGCAGACCATGTATATCTATTGCCTTTAAACTGTGAGTCAATTGAACAAATCCTTATGGAGCGTAAAATTGATGCAGTTTTGCCAACCATGGGAGGTCAAACAGCCTTGAATTTATGTATTGAAGCTGCTGAAAGAGGGATTTGGGAAAAGCACGGAGTCAAAATTATTGGTGTTGCATTAGATGCCATCGAAAAAACTGAAAACAGAGAGGCATTTCGTCAACTAATGATTGATATAGGAATTGGTGTTGCGAAATCAAAAATCGCAAACTCATTTTTAGAAGGAAAAGAAGCTGCACAAGAAATTGGATATCCATTAGTAATTAGACCTTCTTATACATTAGGCGGTTATGGTGGAGGTTTTGTTCATACGAAAGATGAAATAGATGCAGCTTTAAACCACGGATTACAAGCATCACCAACACACGAAGTATTAGTTGAACAAGCGGTACTAGGTTGGAAAGAATACGAATTAGAATTATTAAGAGATAATAACAATAACATCATCATCATTTGTTCTATTGAGAACTTTGATCCTATGGGAATTCATACAGGCGACTCCATTACGGTTGCTCCTGCAATGACGCTTTCGGACAAATGTTATCAGGACATGCGAAACCAAGCGATTAAAATGATGCGCGCAATTGGTGACTTTGCTGGTGGTTGCAATGTTCAATTCTCTGTTGATCCAGTAACCGAAGCAATAATCGCAATTGAAATTAACCCTAGGGTTTCTCGTTCATCTGCATTGGCTTCTAAAGCAACAGGATATCCTATTGCAAAAATTGCAGCAAAATTAGCCATTGGTTATAATCTAGATGAAATTGAAAATCAAATTACGAAAACAACATCAGCTTATTTTGAGCCTTCGTTAGATTATGTGATTGTTAAAATACCTCGTTGGAATTTTGATAAATTCAAAGGAGCGAATAGAGAACTTGGCTTGCAAATGAAATCTGTAGGCGAGGTAATGGGAATCGGAAGAAGTTTCAACGAAGCTTTACAAAAAGCTTGTCAATCTTTAGAAATCAATAGAAGCGGCTTAGGTGCAGATGGCAGAGAAAGTAGAAACCTTGAAGAAATAATGCACTCTTTAGAACATCCAAGCTGGGATAGGTTATTCCATGTAAGAGATGCCATTAGTTTAGGTGTGCCAATTACTTCAATACAAAAAGTTACTAAAATTGATCGTTGGTTTTTAATGCAAATTAACGAATTAGTAAATATTGAATTAGAAATCAAAAGATATTCTATCACAAATATTCCAGAAGCAGTTTTGTTTAACGCTAAACAAAAAGGATTTTCAGATGTTCAAATTGCTTATTTATTAGGTGTTACAGAAGATGAAGTTTACGATAAAAGAAAATCGTTAAACATGCATCGTGTTTATAAAATGGTAGACACTTGCGCTGCTGAATTTCCTGCACAAACGCCATACTACTACTCTACTTTTGAGGGTGAAAATGAATCTCAAGTTTCTGATAAGAAAAAAATTATCGTACTAGGTTCTGGACCAAACAGAATTGGTCAAGGAATTGAATTTGATTATTCTTGTGTTCATGGTTTAATGGCTGCAAAAGAATGCGGATACGAATCTATCATGATCAATTGTAATCCTGAGACGGTTTCAACTGATTTTAATATGGCTGATAAATTATATTTCGAGCCTGTTTTCTGGGAACATGTTAGAGAGATTATTGAATTAGAAAAACCGGTTGGTGTAGTTGTTCAATTAGGTGGACAAACTGCATTAAAAATGGCAGAAAAACTTCATGCAGCAGGAATTAAAATATTAGGTACTTCATACGACAATATGGACATCGCAGAAGATCGTGGTAGATTTTCTGATTTATTAAAAGACATGGGTATTCCTTATCCAAAATATGGAGTGGCTGAAAGTGCCGACGAAGCATTGGTTGTAGCTAACGAAGTAGGATATCCTGTTTTAGTAAGACCGAGTTACGTGTTAGGTGGACAAGGAATGAGCATTGTTATTAACGACGAAGAATTAGAAAAAGCGGTTGTTAAATTATTAAGAGACATTCCTGGAAATAGAATTTTAATTGACCACTTTTTAGATAGAGCTGAAGAAGCCGAATCTGATTCAATTTGCGACGGACAAGATGTACACATCATTGGAATGATGGAACACATTGAACCTGCAGGTATTCACTCTGGCGATTCAAGCGCTGTGCTACCGCCATTTAATTTATCTAAAAACGTGTTAGATAAAATGGAAGATTATAGCATTAAACTTGCAAAAGCATTAAATGTAATTGGATTATTAAACATTCAATTTGCGATAAAAAACGAAGAAGTTTTTGTGATCGAAGCTAACCCAAGAGCCTCTAGAACTGTACCTTTCATCGCTAAGGCATATGATGTTCCTTACATTAATATTGCAGCGAAAGTGATGTATGGTGAAAATAAATTGAAAGACTTTAAAATTGAAAGAAAATTAACTGGTTATGCAATTAAAGAACCTGTTTTCTCTTTCCATAAATTCCCAGAAGTTAAAAAAGAACTGGGTCCAGAAATGAGATCAACCGGCGAAGCCATTCGATTTATTAAAGATTTAGAAGATCCTTATTTTAGACAACTGTACAAAGAGAAATCAATGTACTTATCTAAATAATTATTTTACTAATTGATATATAGCTGGTAAACCACGTCCAATTTGATCGTAGTCTAATCCATAGCCTACTACAAATAATGGATCAATTTCAAAACCAACGTAATTAGGTTGAATTTGATGTATTAATGCTGCGGGTTTAAAAAGTAAAGTTGCAACAGTCAAACTTTTAGGATTTTGATTTTGAAAATGATTCATCAAAAACTGAATCGTATTTCCAGTATCAATAATGTCTTCTAGAATAATGATGTCTTTCCCTTCAATTGAAACGGAAAGATCTAAGGCCAATTCACATTTACCGGTTGAAGAATCACCTTCATATGAATTCACTTTAACACATGCAAGGGTACAAGGTATCGTTAATTGACGCATTAGATCTGCAGTAAAAAATAAAGAACCAGATAAAACACTGATCAAAATAGGGGTTCTGCCTTCGTAATCAGCAGAAATTTGCAATGCAAGTGAGTGAATGCTATTTTGTATGCTTTCTTCCGAAATAAATGGCTGGAAGTTTTTATCTTTAATTTTAATCATAAGCTAAAATACTTCTAAAATTTAAATAAATGGAATATCAATTACATAGTTTAAAAAATGGCATCAGGATATTGCACAAGCATAGCAATACCAATGAAATAAGTCATTGCTGTGTAGTTATCAATGCTGGATCAAGAGAAGAAGATCAAAATAAAATCGGATTAGCGCATTTTTTAGAACATTTATTTTTCAAAGGAACAAGTCATAGAAACACCAATCAAATTTTAAATAGATTAGAAGTGGTTGGTGGTGAAATCAATGCCTATACTACGAAAGAACATACATGTATTCATGCTTCCTTTTTAAATCAACATTTAGACCGAGCTGCTGAACTCATCAGCGATATACTTTTTAATTCTACATTTCCTGATAAAGAAATTAAAAAAGAAAGAGAAGTGATACTTGATGAAATAGATTCCTATTTGGATTTACCAGAAGAAGCCATTCAAGATGATTTTGAAGGAATTATTTTTAGAGGACATGCTTTAGGAAATAACATTCTAGGAACTACTGAAAGTGTAAAAAAAATAAATAAAAAAGATATCCTAAATTTTTTAAAAAAAAATTACCACACAGATGAAATTGTATTTGCGGTAGATGGAGGATCAGATTTTCAAAAAGTTATTGCAATTGCTGAAAAATATTTTGGTGATATTAAAAGTAATTTTAGAAAATTAAAACGCGAAAAATCTAAAAAAACAAAAGCAGTTCAAATTATAAAAAGTAAGACGATCATACAATCTCATGCCATAATCGGAAGTCAATGTTATGGCAATGATCATCCTAAAAAAACAGCTATGTTGTTGTTAAACAATTATTTAGGCGGCCCTGGTATGAGCTCAAAATTAAATTTAGAGATAAGAGAAAAACATGGCATTTGCTATACCATAGAATCTAATTATATCCCATTTTCAGATACTGGAATATTTAGTATTTACATGGGTACCGACAAAGATAAAATGGAGAAATGCCAAAGTTTAGTTAAAAAAGAATTGGAAAAATTATCGAATAAAAAATTAGGTGTAACGAGTTTACATCAAGCAAAACAAAAATTTATTGGTCAAATTTCTTTAGCTGAAGAAAATAGATTGTCTGTTATAATTTCTTTAGCAAAAAATATTTTAGAAGAGGGTAAAGCAGATTCTCTTGTAGAAATATATAAGAAAATTAACCTTGTTACAGCATCGGATATATTAAGCGTAGCAAATGATATTTTAATGCTAGATAAATTAAGTTCGCTTACATTTTTACCAGAATAATCATGGAATTTTTAGAACAAAAACTTGCAAATTACATAACAGATCACACAAGCAACGAACCAACTTTGTTGCAAGAACTCGATAGAGAAACTAACCTAAAAGTACTCATGCCTCGAATGATTTCTGGTCATTTCCAAGGAAGGGTTTTAAGTATGCTTTCTAAAATGATTCGACCGTTAAATATATTAGAAATAGGCACTTATACGGGTTATTCTGCAATTTGTCTTGCTGAAGGATTGGCAAATGAAGGTAAATTATTAACCATAGACATCAATGCGGAATTAGAAGAACTAGTAAGAAAATATTTTAATAAATCTATCTATAAAAATCAGATTGAATATGTTATTGCCGATGCCATGAATTATTTAAAAACAATTCAAGGAAAATTTGATATCGTATTCATAGATGCAGATAAAGAGAATTATCAACATTATTATGATATGATTTTTGATCACGTTTCTCCAGGTGGATATATCATTGCAGACAATGTTTTATGGAGTGGCAAAGTAGTTGCAGATCTAAAAAAAATAGATAAAGACACACAAGCTATTTTAAATTTTAATGCTTTTGTTCAATCAGATGAAAGAGTTGAAAATGTTTTATTCCCAATTAGAGATGGTTTATTAATTGCTAGAAAAAAATAAATGAGAAAATATTTATTCCTTCTTATTGCACTATTTCCAATAGTTTCAGCGGCTCAAACCAAAATTACAGCTGCAGAAAAATACATTGCTAAATACCACCAACTAGCTATTTTAGAAATGGAATCAACGGGAATACCTGCAAGTATTACTTTAGCGCAAGCATTACACGAATCTGCTAATGGCACTAGTCAATTAGCAGTGAAAGCAAATAACCATTTTGGTGTAAGGTGTTCAAGTAATTGGGCTGGTAAAAGATTCTACAGAAATGGAAATAAAAGAAATCGTTGCTTTAGAAAATACAATACAGTAGAAGAAGCATACAAAGACCGCTCTAGTTTTTTAACTAATAATAAAAAATACAGCTTTTTATTTAAGTACGGCAAACAAGATTATATACATTGGGCAAAAGGCCTACAACGCTCTGGTTATGCATCTAGCAGGACTTATGCAAAACAACTGATTAGTACCATTCAAAGGTATAATTTACAACAGTACGATAAAATGTCAATTGATACCTCCAATGGTGATCTATAGTTTATATAGATTTTTAGACGCTATAAAAGTTAAAACCTTTTTATCTACAAAATAATTTATTGCTTTATTATCTTTAATAGCATTTCGTATAAAGCTTGCAGACAATTCCATAATTGGCGTTTGTGTAAGCTTGACATTAGGATGGCTTAAGAACGGAGATCCACTGCTATTGATTCTAGGATAAACATAAATTTGATAATCACGCAAAATCAATTCATAGTTTTTCCATTTAGACAAATTCAACAAATTGTCTTCTCCCATAATTAATGAGAATTGATGCTGTGGATATTTTTCACCTAAATAAGTTAGTGTATCAATAGTATAGGAAGGCTGTGGTAAGTGTAATTCGATATCCTTTACTTGAATATTCACTTCATCCTCAAAGGCTAATTTGCACATCTCCAATCGATCATAAGCGTGAATCAATGATTGTGCATCCTTCAAGGGATTATGAGGCGAAACAATGATCCAGATTTGTTCTAATTCTGTAAAACTCAATAAATATTGAGCAATTACTTGATGTCCAATATGAATTGGATTAAAAGAACCGAAAAATAGACCAACTCTCATTTTACGAATTTATAAAATCTGCAACTATTTTTTCCGCAGCAGCACATGCAACACTTAAATCATCATTCGGTAATATAATGTCAAATTCAGATGAAAATGATAATTCATGTTTTGCTTTATTGATACGCTCTGCAATTTTTTCAGGGGTATCGGTTGCGCGATCGCTTAATCGTTCAGCTAATACCTCTACAGATGGGGGCATTACAAAAATTGAAAGTGCATTTTCATTATATTTTTTTTTCAACCTAATTCCACCTTGAACATCTAAATCAAAAACAACATGTTTATCAGCTGCCCAAATTCTTTCAATTTCATTTTTTAATGTTCCGTAATAAGTGCCTGCATAAACTTCTTCAAATTCTGCAAATTCATGTTTAGCCACTTTATGCAAAAAGTCTTCTTTTGAAATAAAATAATAATCGTGACCGTCAACTTCTGCGCCTCTTTTAGCTCTGGTAGTGGCAGATATAGAAAAGCTTAAACTTGGAAACTTTGCTAATAAATGCCTAACTATAGTTGTTTTGCCGGCACCAGAAGGTGCAGAAAATATGATCAATTTACCAGAATTCATTTTATAATATGTTTAACAATTGCTCTTTAATTTTTTCTAATTCGTCTTTCATCCCCACCACAATTTTTTGAATTTGCGCATCGTTTGCCTTTGAACCCATGGTGTTTATTTCTCTGCCAATTTCTTGAGCAATAAAACCTAATTTTTTACCGTTCGATTCTGGTTCTTTCATTATGCTTAGAAAATAATCACAATGGCTTTTCAATCTAATTTTTTCTTCTGTGATATCGTATTTTTCTGCATAAAAAATTAGCTCTTGCTCTAATCGATTTTGATCAACATTATTTGCCCCAACCGCATCTTTTAAAATCAATTCCAATTTTTCCTTAATAGCAGGAACTCTTGCACTAGCTAATTGTTCAATTTCTTTTATACTATCACTTATAAGTTTAATTCTTACTGACATATCAGCAGCTAATACTTGTCCTTCATCTACTCTAAACGTATTAAATGCCGCTAAAGCCTTTAAAAACGTATCATTGATGGCATTCCACTCGTCTTCATTTAATTCCGCTTGTCTGGTATTCCAAACTTCAGAAATTCCCAATGTCTCGTGAAAAATATTTGCATTTTCAGCATTTAACGAATCTGCAAGTTCTTTTAACTGATTATAATATGCATGAAATAAAGGAATATTTAATGTTGAATTTGGCGATACTTCTTCACTGGTATTTTCAATTACAAAAATTACAGAAGCCTTACCTCTTTCGATTTGCTTACCACAAATGGTTCTAATTGCATTTTCCTTATCGTTGTAAATTTTAGGAAGTTTAACCAACAACTCTAAAAATTTACTATTCAATGATCTTATTTCAACATTGATTTTTTTATTTTGATATTCTGTTGTGGCTAAACCATAGCCAGTCATTGACTTTATCATTATTGTTTTTTTTATAAAGATAGAAATTTAAGTTTTATCAATTTTACTTTTCGCTAGTTTTGGCTGCACTAGGCATCCCTACTAGATATACCCCAATAAAAATCAATAGTGAAAACAGTGCTTTTGGAATAGTAAGGGTGTCTTTGCCTATCGCAACTGCAATGATTGTGGCCAAAACAGGTTGCAAATAAATGTATGCGCCAACCAATGTTGAATTAGCATTTCTCAGAGCCCAAGCATTTAAAACATAAGTAATATAAGTTGCTCCTACAATTAAAAATAAAATAGCAGACCAAATTGTATTAGGAATTAAATTCCATTGTACTTCATTTAAATCTGAAAATCCAAATGGGATAACAAGTAATCCGCCAAAGAAAAATGTCCATTTGATAACTGTTATTGGCGTGTATTTATGTAATAAAGGTTTCGCAATAATTAAATAGTATGCGTAGATAATGGCATTTGACATTACCATTAAATCGCCCCATAACGTACTAGAATTAAAGGATAGGGACGGACCAACCAATAATAATACTGCACCTATTACACCAAAACACAATCCAATTATTTTTAATTTAGTTGCTTTTTCGTTTAGTATAAAGAAGGAGAAAAAAGCTACAAACAATGGAGTAGTAACCATTAAAATAGCTGCATTAATTGGTGTTGTAATTGCAAGTCCTTTAAAAAACAATAACATATTAGCTGCTACTCCAAATACTGCACACTTTAATAACATTAAAAAATCTTTTTTACCATGAATAGATTCTTTAATAAACAATGCGTGTGTTACCCATAATAAAGACACAGCACCCCAAACCCTTATAGTTATTAGCCCCATTGGCTTTATGTAGTGCGGCATAACTTCTTTTGCTATGGAAAAAGTTGCAGCATATATTAACGCAACAAGAAATAAAGCAAGATGTACCTTAGTAGATTTTCCCATAGTTTTGAAATTGAATGAGTTGATTTTTCATTGCTTCGAATACTTCTTTCTTATATTCCTCGACATCATCCAACGTGTAATTTTTTGGATAAATAATATCTGCGCACATTACATGTAAAATGCCAGGATTCACCATGAGTGGGCTTTTTCGAGGAAGCATTTTTTTTGCGTTCAATAATAACATAGGAGCAATAGGTGTTCTCGTTTCAATAGAAATTTTAAAAGCGCCATCATAAAAATCTTTCAACAAATTATCTGTCGTATTCATAGTGCCTTCTGGAAAAAGCAAAATAGACATGCCCGCATTTATTTGTTCTTTTAATGCAGCAACGCTAGCTGCTCTACTTTCTTTATTGCTGCGATCAACCATGATCACAACCTGCTTATATATCCAACCAAAGATTGGAAATTTTGCCATCTCAATTTTCCCTAATGGCTTGAAAATAGTAGGTGTAGATAGGATTACAGCAGGTGCATCTAAATAAGAGCCATGGTTACCAATGTAAATATATGATTGGTTTTTTTCCCAAGTTGGGTTTTCAACCGTATTTATTTTAATACCAATAATGGTCATGACTAACCAAGACCACAAACGAATAGTCTGAAATATTAAATTATAAGAAGTTGTACTCGGAAAAAATGTAAAAAGAATAATAAAAGGTAATAATAAAAGCATGACAGCAAAAAAAACAGACAGACTATAAATTAAATATATGGCGCCTGCTAATTTTCTCATCTTAAATATTTAAATATAAACATGCTTTTTCAGCAGCATTTTTTTCTGCATTCTTTTTACTGTAATCTTGTCCCAAGCCGGTGTCAATGCCATCGATCAGGACTCTTACGCTAAACAATCTTGATTGACCAAGTGCTTTATCTTCCACAACTTCAAAAACGACTTCTTTGTTTTCTTTTTGCGCCCACTCTAACAACCTGCTTTTGTAATTAGATTCAGTTTGTTCGAGTTGTGCTATATCAACATGCGTATTTAAAATTCTGTTGATGATAAATTGTTGGGTTACACGATATCCTTTATCTAAATAAATAGCACCAATCATTGCTTCAAACGCATCACCAAATAAGGAAGAATTTTTATTTCCTTGATTGGTAATTTTAGCATCATAGTCAATGAGATCTGCAATTCCCATTTTTTTAGAAAGCTGGTTAAGGTGTGTTCTGTTTACAACCTTTGAACGCATTTCAGTTAAAAATCCTTCATCTTTATAAGGAAATTTTTTGAATAGCACTTCGGCTACAACTGAGCCCAATATAGCATCTCCTAAAAACTCTAGGCGTTCATTACTATTTTTAATTCCCTTGTTTTTGATATCATTGGCAACAGATTTATGTCTTAATGCCAATCGATAAAGCGAATAATTTCCTGGGGTAAAGCCGAGGATATTTCTGAGAGCTTGAAGTTCTTTACGGTCTGGTGAAGTATATAGTTTTAAAAACCCTATTGGCATATAAAAACTGATTGAACCTTGATAGAAGGTTTAGACTTTGTAAAAAAAGCTAAAGAATTTAATGTAAAGAAATTAGTCAAACTTTTTTACAATTACAGAAGCGTTATGACCGCCGAATCCAAATGTATTACTCAATGCAGCACGAACTTCTCTGTGTTGCGCTTTGTTAAAAGTAAGATTCAATCGTGTATCAAATTGAGGATCGTCTGTGAAGTGATTGATGGTTGGAGGAATAATATTGTTTTTCACAGAAAGTATAGAAGCAATTGTTTCTATAACTCCCGCGGCACCAAGTAAATGTCCCGTCATCGATTTGGTTGAGCTAATGTTGACTTCAAATGCACGCTCACCAAATAATCTGATAATTGCAGTTGCTTCACTGATATCACCAAGTGGAGTAGACGTACCGTGAACATTAATGTAATCAATGTCTTGAGGCGTCATGTTAGCATCATTCAATGCATTTTTCATTACGTTTAATGCACCTAAGCCCTCTGGATGTGGAGCAGTAATATGATTTGCATCAGCCGACATTCCACCACCTGCAATTTCTGCATAAATGGTAGCACCACGGTTAATGGCATGTTGGTATTCTTCTAAAATTAATGCGCCAGCGCCTTCGCCAATAACAAAACCCTCTCTGTCAAGATCAAATGGTCTTGAAGCAGTTTCTGGTGAATCATTTCTGGTTGAGAGTGCATGCATCGCGTTGAATCCGCCTACAGATGCTTCGTTAACACCTGCCTCGGAACCACCTGCAACCATTAAATCTGCCATACCTAATCTTATGTAATTATAAGCGTCAATAATAGCATTGGTAGAAGATGCACAAGCCGAAACGGTTGCAAAATTTGGACCTCTAAGCCCGTACTTTATAGAAATATGCCCTGGAGCAATATCTATAATCATTTTAGGAATAAAGAATGGATTAAATCTTGGAGTACCATCTCCTTTATTGAAATCGGTAATTTCATCAATGAAAGTTCTTAAACCTCCAATACCTGATCCCCAGATTACTCCAGCTCTATCAGGATTTAAAGTTGTAAAATCAATCTTTGCATCTTTTACCGCTTCATCAACAGATGCCATAGCATACTGTACAAAAGGATCTAGTTTTCTAGCTTCTTTTCTATCCATGAAATCTTCTGGATTGAAATTTTTCAACTCACATGCAAAACGTGTTTTGAATTTTGAAGCATCAAAACGAGTAATAGGGCCAGCTCCACTAACTCCGGCTATTAAATTATTCCAGAATTCTGGAACAGTATTTCCAATCGGAGTTAATGCGCCTAACCCTGTAACTACTACTCTTTTAAGTTCCATTAAGATGATTACTTAACGTTTTTTTCTAAATAAGAAACTGCTTGACCAACTGTACCGATAGTTTCAGCTTGTTCGTCAGGAATAGCTACGTTAAATTCTTTTTCGAATTCCATGATTAACTCTACAGTGTCCAATGAATCGGCACCTAAGTCGTTTGTAAAACTTGCTTCTGGTGTAACTTCACTTTCATCAACACCTAATTTTTCTACAATAATTGCCTTTACTCTTGATGCAATATCTGACATAATTTTAATTTTTAAGGTTTTACTAATTTAGTGCAAAGAAAAAAATATTATAACAAATAATCAAACTTTTATTTTTTCCTTGATTTAGGCGCTATTTTAAGCGTTTATTTTGTCAATAGTATGGTTTTTTTATATTTTAGACAAATTAATTAGCAAGAAGTTGAGCAAAAAAATCTTAAGAATTGAGCCTGAATATGACTTTAATCTAATAGCCATCTCTGCAAATTGCAGAGATTATAGACTTTGTTGGTTCATCAATAAGTATTTAGGCCTTAATTTTCATCGTGAAGAGAATGATTTGCCCATTTTTAATGAACAGGGCGAACGCTATGAAATTGCTTCTTACAGGCATATTATTGAAGAATTAGAAAGCAGCCTTTATTTATTACCCAACAATAACATCAGTGGCTACCTGGCTCCCGAAATAAAAGAAATTGATTTTTTCATACTTTCAACCTTAATGATGAATACGCAAGATGAAAAAGATTTCATTAGAGCATTAAATCAAATAGACATTATTCAAACGGCTTACGCTATTGACCCCTATAGCTTAAAATCAAGAGACAACTTTTTGATTTTCTAAGTGTACTTGCTACACTTTTAAATAAAAAAGTTAATTTTGAAAAATAATTAGCCGTACATTCATCCAATAATTGAATAAATCGAACATGAAAAATTACCATAACAGAACAAAAATTGTAGCAACGCTTGGTCCTGCTTCTTCTTCAAAAGAAGTATTATTAAAAATGATCAAAGCTGGAATGGATATCTGCAGAATTAATTTTTCTCATGGTAAACACGAAGATCTTTTAAAGTTAATTCAAACTATTCGTGAGATAAATAAAAAACACAAAACCCATGTTGGAATCCTTGCAGATTTACAAGGACCAAAAATTAGAGTGGGTGAAATGGAAAACAATGGGGTATTATTAAAAAAGAACCAAATTTTAACCATGACCACCAAAGCTTGTATTGGTAATGGTGAGAAACTTTATATTTCTTACCAAGCATTCCCAAAAGATGTAAAAGCAGGCGAAACTATTTTATTAGATGATGGTAAACTTCAATTCAAAGTTTTAGAAACAAATAAAAAAGATGCGGTAAAAGTGAAAGTAATTTATGGTGGAATTCTTTCATCTAACAAAGGAGTGAATTTACCAGACACCAAGGTTTCTATTCCAAGCTTAACACCTAAAGATTTAAAAGATTTAGATTTTATATTAAAACACAATATTGAATGGATTGGCTTATCGTTTGTTAGAGAAACGAAAGATATTACCGAACTAAAAGAAATTATCAAAAAAAGAGGTAGTACTTCGAGGGTAATTGCTAAAATCGAGAAACCAGAAGCATTAAAAAATATTGACGCGATTATTGCCGCAACAGATGCTGTAATGGTTGCCCGCGGAGATCTTGGGGTGGAATGTCCAATGGAAGATTTACCAATCATACAAAAAATGATTGCTAAGAAATGCATGGAACAAGCAAAGCCCGTAATTATTGCTACACAAATGATGGAAAGCATGATTACCAATGCAAGACCCACTCGTGCAGAAGTAAATGATGTGGCCAACTCTGTATTAGATGGTGCCGATGCGGTAATGTTGAGCGGAGAGACTTCGGTAGGAGCATATCCTGTTGAAGTAATTTCTGCTATGCAACAAATTATTCATAAAGTGGAAAGCACTAGCTATCCATATGAACAAATGCACAGTCCTGCAAAAAATTCTCCCACTTTTCTTTCAGACACGGTTTGTTATACAGCATGTATTATTGCACAACAAAACGATGCAGTAGGCATTGCATCTATGACTCACTCTGGTTATACTGCATTTAAAATTTCAAGTCATAGACCTAAAGCATTGACTTTGATTTTTACAACCAACCAATCATTATTGTGCACCCTGAGTTTAGTATGGGGAGTAAGAGGATATTACTATGATAAATTTGTCAGTACCGACCAAACCATTTTGGATGTAAATGAAATTTTGAAAAAACATAAATTGGTGAAAAAAGGCAATGTAATTGTCAATACAGCTAGTACCCCAATTGGTCGAAGTGGGCGCACAAATACGATTAAAGTGAGCGTTATCAAGTAGTTAGAAAAAGGGTCGATTTTTAGCAAAAATCAGCACCATTTTTATTCTTTTCCACACACATAAGCCCCTAATAAACAGAATGTTATCATGCATTCGTTTATTAGGGGCTGTTTTATTAGATGCAGTGTGGAAAACTCATTTTTGACAGCGGCTATTGTAAAGGCTAAATTTGATGAAAAACCCCCAAAATTTTTTTTAATAATTTTTAATTTTTACAAGACACCCCCAAATGAGCAAAAAAGAGACAACAGGAAAAGGAATGAAAGTCGACAGATTTTTCACCAAAAAAGGCGTTAGCGCTTACGATTTATTTACCTACGAAAAAAGGACATCTGTTATTAGAAATCCTGCAGGTGATGCGGTATTTGAAATGAATGATGTGGAAGTGCCAAATTCTTGGTCACAGGTAGCAACGGATATTTTAGCTCAAAAATATTTCCGTAAAGCTGGAGTGCCACAAGCTGATGGTTCTTTAGGGGGTGAAAGATCTATTAAACAAGTTGCACACCGAATGGCAAATTGCTGGATGGATTGGGGTAAACGTTATGGTTACTTTGCAACCAACGACGACGCACAAATTTTTTACGATGAATTAGTTTATACCATAGTTGGACAATTAGCGGCACCAAACTCGCCACAATGGTTCAATACAGGTTTACATACTTCTTACCAAATTACAGGTAAGCCACAAGGTCACTACTACGTAGACCCTAAAACAGAAAAATTAAGTAAATCTACTTCGGCATACGAAAGACCACAACCACATGCTTGTTTTATTTTATCAGTTGATGACGACTTGGTAAATGAAGGTGGTATCATGGACCTTTGGGTTCGCGAAGCTAGAATTTTTAAATATGGATCAGGTGTTGGTACCAACTTCTCAAAAATTAGAGGAGAAAGTGAAAAATTATCAGGTGGTGGACATTCATCTGGATTATTATCTTTCTTGAAAATTGGAGACCGCGCTGCCGGTGCAATTAAATCAGGTGGTACGACTCGTCGTGCGGCTAAAATGGTTTGCTTAGACTTAGACCATCCAGAAATTGAAAGTTTTGTAAACTGGAAAGTAGAAGAAGAGAAAAAAGTAGCCGCTTTAATTGCAGCAGGTTATTCTTCAGATTACGAAGGCGAAGCATATCGTACCGTTGCAGGACAAAACTCAAACAACTCAATACGTATTCCAAATACATTTTTCCGTGCATTAAAAGATGGCGCAAATTGGGATTTAATTGCACGTACAACAGGAAAGCCAATCGGTTCTATTCCATCAGAAAAATTATGGAACGACATCGCATTTGCTGCTTGGGCTTGTGCAGATCCTGGAGTACAATATGATACTACAATCAACGAATGGCATACTTGTCCAGAAGGCGGACGCATCAATGCATCTAACCCATGTTCAGAATACATGTTCTTAGATAATACTGCTTGTAACTTAGCATCAGTAAATCTTCGTCATTTCTTCAACGAAAAAACATTAGAATTTGATGTTAAAGGTTTCGAACACATTTGCAGAATCTGGACCATGGTATTAGAGATTTCTGTATTAATGGCGCAGTTCCCTTCAAAAGAAGTTGCACAATTATCATACGACTACAGAACTTTAGGTTTAGGTTATGCAAACTTAGGTTCTATGTTAATGGTTGCAGGAATTCCTTACGATAGCGAAAAAGGTCGTGCAATTGGTGGTGCAATTACCGCAATCATGACAGGTGTTGCTTATGCAACTTCAGCAGAAATGGCTAGAGAATTAGGCACATTCAGCAAATACCAAGAAAACAAAAATCACATGATGCGTGTAATGCGTAACCACCGTTATGCTGCTTACAATGCAGCCGATGCTTACGAAGGTTTAGAAATTGCACCTATCGGAATTGATCCAAAATATTGCCCAGATTATTTATTATCTGCAGCATGTAATGCTTGGGATAAAGCAGTAGAATTAGGCGAGAAACATGGTTACCGCAATGCACAAACAACTGTAATTGCTCCAACTGGAACAATTGGTTTAGTAATGGATTGTGATACTACCGGTATTGAGCCAGATTTCGCATTAGTGAAATTCAAAAAACTTTCAGGTGGTGGATATTTTAAAATCATCAACTTAGCAGTACCAGCTGCATTAAGAAACTTAGGTTACGACGAACATCAAATCGAAACCATTGTAAATTATGCAAAAGGTTATGCAACCATCAAAGGTGCACCTCACATTAACTTTGATTCATTAGCTGCAAAAGGATTTACACAAGACGACTTAGAAAGAGTAGATAAAGGAATGGTTTCTGCTTTCGAAATTAGTTTTGGATTCAACATTTGGTCTTTAGGTGAAGATTGTATCAAACGTTTAGGATTTAAACCAGAACAATACAATTCTCCAAACTTCAATTTATTACAAGCATTGGGTTTCAGCAAAAATCAAATTGCAGAAGCAAATACTTATGTATGTGGAACCATGACCATTGAAGGTGCTCCTTATTTAAAAGAAGAACACTACCCAATTTTTGATTGCGCAAATCGTTGCGGATCTATTGGTGAAAGATACATCCATGCACACGGTCACATTAAAATGATGGCAGCTGCACAACCATTCTTATCAGGTGCAATTTCAAAAACGATCAACTTGCCAAACGAAGCAAGTGTAGAAGAAATGAAAGATTGCTACCAATTAAGTTGGGAATTAGGATTAAAAGCAAATGCACTTTACAGAGATGGCTGTAAATTATCACAACCATTATCAACTAAAGCATCTTCAGAAGACAAATTAGAAACTGTTGAAGAAGTGCTTGGTGAAGCAGCAAATGTTAGGTTAAGCGATCTTACACCTGATCAAGTATTAGAAGCAGCTCGTGCAATCATAGAACGTTCACAAGACACGAAATTTAAACGTCAATTGTCAAGTGTTGTAGAAAAGAAAAGCATGCCTACTAAACGCAGAGGCTTTACACAAAAAGCAGCTGTTGGTGGCCAAACAATTTATGTAAGAACTGGTGAGTATGAAGATAACACCTTAGGAGAAATCTTCATTGATATGCACAAAGAAGGCGCAACCTTCCGTTCATTAATGAACTGCTTTGCAATTGCGGTATCTGTTGGCTTACAATACGGTGTGCCATTGGAAGAATTCGTAGAGAAATTTACATTCACTCGCTTTGAGCCTTCTGGTATGGTTTCTGGCCACGCAAATATTAAGAGTGCAACTTCTATCATCGATTATATTTTCCGTTTATTAGGATACGAATATTTGGATAGAGCTGATTTAGTTCACGTTGTAGATGAGCAAAAAGCGGTATTAGGAAATCCTCAACTAGTTGACGAAGATGTAAATCCTGATGCAAGTAATCAAATGGCTCCAAAAGCAGAAACACCTGCACCAAAAGCAGAAGTAAGCAGCACAGAATATGCTAATGCAAAACCAGCATTTGATATCTCTGGTGGTGTTCAGTCTGACGCTCCTGCTTGTGGAAATTGCGGACACATCATGGTTCGTTCTGCAACTTGCTACAAATGCTTAAACTGCGGTACGCAAGGAGGCTGTAGTTAATCAAATTACCTTCAATATCCGTTATATTGATTGCTAAAAAGTCCTACTTCGGTAGGACTTTTTTTATGCCTTATTTTGTTTTGACTTAAATTGACAAAGCGCTTTGTTAAATTTGATAATTATTAATATATTAATAAAAAGCGATCAATACCCATGAATAAGGACACTATTAAAAACAATACACAATTTTTAAAAGCATTAGCAGATTTAAATCCTTCGCAAAAGAAAGCGGTGGAGCAAATTGATGGTCCTGTTTTGGTGATTGCCGGACCAGGTACAGGAAAAACACAAATTTTAGCAGCCCGTATTGGTACTATCTTATTAAATACCGACACGCAAGCCCATAATATTTTGTGCTTAACCTATACAGATGCGGGCGCTATTGCCATGCGCAAAAGATTATTCGAATTTATTGGTCCAGATGCTTATCGAGTTAACATTCATACTTTTCATTCTTTTTGTAATGATATTATTCAAGAAAATTTAACGCGATTTGGAAAATTAAATTTAGAAGCGATTTCAGATTTAGAAAAAATTGACCTGTTTAGAAAACTCATTCATAAACTCAAAGAAGGCAACCCCCTCAAGCGTTACAGAGGTGATGTTTATTATGAAATAAAACGATTGATGGAATTATTTTCTATCATGAAAAGAGAAAATTGGACGGCACAATTAATTAAAGAAAAAGCAGACGAATACATTGAATTAATAAAGTTTGCAGAAGAAGATTCAGAATTATATAAAAAATTTCGCTACCAAACTAATCGTAAAGAAAATAAAAAAGGTGATTTTAAGCCCGCCTTTCAAGAAGAAATTGAAAAAATTGATTTGCTAAAAGCTGCTGCTGCAGAGTTTGATAATTATACCGAACTGATGAAACAAGCTGCACGCTATGACTTTGATGACATGATCACTTGGATTCTAAAAGCATTTCAAACAGATGAAAACTTTTTATTAAACTACCAAGAAAGATTTCATTATTTCTTAATAGATGAATTTCAAGATACGAGTGGTTCACAAAATGAATTAATTAAACTTTTAGTTAACTATTGGGATGAACCGAATGTTTTTGTAGTTGGTGATGATGATCAATCCATTTTTAGATTTCAGGGTGCTAATATTGAAAACCTAATTAATTATACGCAATGGTATCCGAAAACACTTTGCACCATTATGTTGGAAAACAACTACCGTTCTACTCAGAACATTTTAGATGTATCTAAAAATTTAATAGGCTTCAACACTGAACGCATACAAATGCCTGGCTTATCTAAAGAGTTGATATCCAGTCATGAAGATTATAAAAATTTAAATATTGCACCTGAAATTATTGAATATCAAAATCCAATTGCAGAGTTCGCAGACATCACTGCCCAAGTTGCCGATTTAATTCAAAACAAAAATATTGCGCCAAAAGAAATTGCAATTATTTATAAAGAGCATCAATCTGGTGAAGACTTGGCACGCTTCTTTCAAGAAAAAAATATTCCTGTTACCACAAAAAAGAAAGTAAATATTTTACATATACCTTTTGCACAAAAGATTTTAAATCTATTAAGATATATTGCTGCAGAAACAGACATCCCCTATAGCGGTGATGAAATATTATTTCAAATATTACATTACGACTTTTTTGATATCAACCCTATTGATATTGCAAAAATTACCATTACAGCAAATCAATATAATTTCAGAAATAGCAAAGATAAAACTTCAATCAGAAGATTACTAAACGAGCTGAACAGCAAGCAGGCCGACATGTTTGAACCTTCATCTATTGCCGCAATGAGGACATTGAGTGCAGATTTAGAATACTACATTAAAGAATCGGTCAATATCACTTTGCAAAATTTATTTGAAAAAATCATTACCAAAGGTGGTATTCTTGCTTATGTTTTAAAATCAAATGAAAAGACATGGTACATGCAAGTGCTGTCTTCCTTATTTAATTTCTTAAAAGAAGAGTCCAGAAAAAATCCAGATTTAGGATTAAAAGATTTTATTGAAAAAATAGATTTATTAAAAGAGAATGACCTTTCTTTAGAACTAAATAAAATATTATTCAATGAAAATGGTGTCAATTTTCTTACTTGCCATGGTTCAAAAGGTTTAGAGTTCGAATATGTATTTTTAATTGGCGCAAATAAAAATGTTTGGGAAGGTAAACGCAAGAAAAGCAATACGTATAAACTTCCAAATACCCTATTTCAAAGCAATACGGAGGGAAGCGACCAAGAAGAATTAAGAAGGTTATTTTATGTTGCCATTACTAGAGCTAAATCACATTTACAAATTTCATATGTTACGCAAGACCTAAAAAACAAACCTATAGAGCGCAGTCTATTTGTAAGTGAAATTATTAGTAGTGCAAACCTAAAAGAGCAAAATAAAATTGTAGCTGCGGATCAACTTATGGATTTCTTTGCATTGAACTTTAACAACGAAGATGCACCTGTTACAACCAGTGCCATAGACCGTGCATGGGTGAGCAGTAAATTAGAGAACTATAGTTTAAGTGTAACGCATTTAAATAATTATTTAAGCTGTCCACTTAAATTTTATTTCCAAAATTTAGTACAAGTACCAAGTGGTAAAAATGAAACCATGACCTTTGGTTCTGCCATACATTGGGCATTAGAAAAATACTTTAGACCGCTTTCAGAAGGAAATGAGTTCCCGGATCAAAGCCAGTTAATTAGAGACTTTGACTGGTATATGGTAAAGAATAGAGAGGCCTTTACTAAAGAACAATTTGAACGCAGAACAGAATATGGTCATAAAATAATTCCTGCCTATTACAAAAGATACATTAATCAGTGGCATAAAATTGTCGCATTAGAAAAAGAAATTAAAAATGTAGAACTCAATGGTATTCCAATTAAAGGGAAAATCGATAAGTTAGAATTTTTCGGAAGAGATGTCAATGTGGTTGACTACAAAACGGGCTCCTACGAAAACGCTAAAAAGAAAATGGATGGACCTTCAGACAAAGATCCAAATGGTGGAGACTATTGGAGACAAGCGGTATTTTATAAAATTCTAATTGATAATTTTAAAGTTAACGATTGGAATGTAATTAGCACCGAATTTGATTTTGTAGAACCTGTTAAAGAGGAATACAAAAAATCAAAAATTATGATAAGACCAGACGATGTTCAAATCGTATCTAAGCAAATTGAAACAGTTTATGCTAAAATAAAAAATCAAGAATTTACCACTGGTTGTGGTAAGAAAGATTGCAATTGGTGCAACTTTGTTAAAAACAATTTTAAGGATGCACAATTTGAAATTCCAGCTGCTGAAGAGGAAGAATAAACTATTCATATTGATTTTTCATTTAGTTTATCATTAATATTATATTTGCATGTCGCTTTTTAAAAGTGACATATAAATTACTGATTATGAGAGAAA
Source organism: Sphingobacteriaceae bacterium (assembly GCA_024645045.1). GTDB lineage: Bacteria > Bacteroidota > Bacteroidia > Sphingobacteriales > Sphingobacteriaceae > CAIKLP01. The sequence goes on along the minus strand of JAHEGO010000068.1, from coordinate 64,072 downwards.
TACAATTCAGAGAAGCGCTAAGAGAAGCCATGAATGAAGAAATGCGTAAAGATGAACGCATTTTCTTAATGGGAGAAGAAGTAGCTGAATATAATGGTGCGTACAAAGTGAGTCAAGGCATGCTTGACGAATTTGGTGCAAAAAGGGTCATTGATACCCCAATTTCAGAATTAGGGTTTGCCGGTATTGGTGTCGGTGCTGCCATGAATGGATTAATCCCAGTCATTGAATTCATGACATTTAACTTTTCGTTGGTTGCAATTGATCAAGTCATCAATGCAGCTGCAAAAATGATGTCAATGAGTGGTGGTCAATTTCCAGTTCCAATTGTTTTTCGTGGACCAACAGGTAGTGCTGGTATGTTAAGTTCACAACATTCACAGTGTTTTGAAAACTGGTATGCAAATTGTCCAGGATTAAAAGTAGTCGTACCTTCTAACCCATACGATGCAAAAGGACTTTTAAAGTCTGCGATCATTGATCCAGATCCAGTTATTTTTATGGAATCTGAACAAATGTATGGAGACAAAGGTCATGTTCCGGAAGAAGAATATTACATTCCAATTGGTGTAGCCGATATTAAAAAATTAGGAAGCGATGTAACGCTTGTTAGTTTTGGAAAAATGGTTAAAGTAGTAATGGCTGCAGCTGAAGAATTAGCAAAAGAAGGAATTAGCGCAGAAGTAATTGACTTAAGAAGTGTTCGTCCAATTGATTACGATACCGTTATTAATTCTGTAAAGAAAACCAATAGAATGGTATTCATAGAAGAGTCTTGGCCATTAGGTTCTATTGCAACAGAGGTAACTTTTAAAGTTCAAAAAGATGCTTTCGATTATTTGGATGCTCCTATTTTAAGAGTAATGGGTGGAGACGTTCCATTGCCTTACGCACCAACTTTAATTGAAGAATATTTACCGAACCCAAGTAAAATTATTGCTGCGGTAAAAGAAGTAATGTACGCAAGAAAATAAAAAAATAATTTACAGATTAAATACAAAAGAGTGGCTTGTAGTCACTCTTTTTTTATTTAATTTGCTTCCCCTAAGCATTAGTCCTCATATATGAATTTACATCAACATAAAATTGCCAAAGAATTAGGCGTACTTGAAAAACAAGTAAGCGCAACCGTCGATTTATTAGACGAAGGAGCAACCATCCCTTTTATTTCAAGGTATAGAAAAGAAGTTACTGGATCATTAGACGAAGTGCAGGTTTCTGCAATCAGAGATCGAATTACTCAACTTAGAGATTTAGACAAAAGAAGAGAAGCAATTCTAAAATCGTTAGAAGAGCTTGGAAAATTAACACCAGCATTAATTGAAAAAATTAATGCAGCTGAAACAATGTCTGCATTAGAAGATATTTACCTTCCATATAAACCCAAACGTAAAACTAAAGCAAGTGTTGCAAAAGAAAAAGGCCTAGAACCACTGGCATTATTGATTTTTGAACAAAACGCAATTGATCTCATAGCAGAAGCAACTAAATACATCGATGCAGAAAAAGGAGTCAATAATATAGAAGAAGCTTTACAAGGCGCAAGAGATATCATGGCCGAAAGTATTTCTGAAAATGCGGAAGCAAGGGCTCATCTTAGGGAATTGTTTTTGAAAAAAGGATTTTTCAGGAGCAAGCTAATCAAAGGCAAAGAAGAACAAGCTATTAAATATAAAGATTACTACGACTGGTCTGAACCAGTTAAAGACGCTCCGTCTCACCGTATACTTGCCATGAGAAGAGCAGAAAAAGAATTATTTGTTTCGTTAGAATTAGCACCTGACGAAGAAGAAGCAATTGAGTTGTTAAACAAACAATTTTTAATTGCAAATAACAACGCTGCAGAACAAGTAGCACTAGCAATCAAAGACGGATACAAAAGATTGTTGGCTCCATCGATGGAAACTGAAACAAGGGTATTTACAAAAAACAAAGCCGACGAAGAAGCCATTCGTGTATTCGCAGAAAATGCAAGACAACTTTTATTAGCGGCACCCCTTGGCGAAAAGTCTGTAATGGCTATAGATCCTGGGTTTAGAACGGGTTGCAAAGTTGTTTGTTTAGATGAACAAGGAAAATTAATTGAAAACACTAATATCTATCCGCACGAACCACAAAAGAAATTAACAGAATCTGCTGCAACTATTAAGCATTTAGTTCAAACCCACAAAATCAAAGCTATTGCAATCGGTAACGGAACAGCGGGTAGAGAAACAGAAGATTTTGTTCAAAAATTAAATTTAGAAGATTGCATGATTGTAATGGTGAATGAAAGCGGTGCTTCTATTTACTCTGCCTCTGAAGTAGCAAGAAATGAATTCCCTGATTTAGACTTAACCGTAAGAGGTGCTATTTCAATAGGTCGTAGACTGATGGATCCTTTAGCTGAGTTAGTTAAAATTGATCCACAATCGATTGGTGTTGGTCAATATCAACACGATGTTGATCAAACAAAATTGAAAAAATCTTTAGATGATGTAGTGATGAGTAGTGTGAATGCGGTTGGAGTTGAATTAAATACTTCTTCTAAAGAAATCCTGTCCTATGTTTCAGGACTTGGACCACAACTTGCACAAAATATTATTGAATACAGAAATGCGAATGGTGCATTTAAAAACAGAGCAGAGCTTAAAAAAGTTACAAGGTTAGGAGACAAAGCTTATGAACAAGCTGCCGGATTTTTAAGAATAAGAAATGCCACAAACCCTTTAGATAGTAGTGCTGTACACCCAGAGCGTTATGAATTAGTAGAAACCATTGCGAAAGATTTAAAATGCAGTATCTCAGATTTGATGAGCAAAGAAGAATTGAGAAAGCAAATTGAATTAAAAAAATACATCACAGACGAAATTGGATTACCTACACTTAAAGATATTCTTGCTGAATTAGCAAAACCTGGTCGTGACCCACGTGAACAATTTGAAAAATTTGAATTTGCATCTGGTGTTCATGATATTTCAGATTTAAGAATTGGCATGAAATTACCTGGAATAGTTACCAACCTTACTAAATTTGGCGCATTTGTAGATATAGGCGTTCACCAAGATGGGCTTATTCATGTAAGTCAAATTGCAGATAGATTCATTGACGACCCTGCAAAAGTAGTTAAGGTTTCACAACATTTAGAGGTAACTGTTTTAGAAGTTGATGTTGCTAGAAAAAGAATTGCACTTTCTTTAAAAGGAAATAGCAGTAGCAATGGAAAAAGTGCTGGCAAAAAAACAGAAGCAAAAAGTAAAGAACCGCAAGACATGGCTAGTATGCTTGCGCAACTAAAATCAAAATTTAACTCATAAAAAAAGCCCTCTAATTAGAGGGCTTTTTTATATCCTATGATATTATTTTTGAATGACTAATTTAGTATAAGCAATGGGTGCGCCATCAGCCATTAATCTGCAAACATACACTCCATTTGGATAAGCCAATGTTGAAACATTAGCAATACCTTCCGCTGCTTCAATAGTCAACACATCTATAATTTTCCCAGTTAAATCAGCTATTACAAGCTCTTTACTCAAATAATTTTTTTCTGTGTTATATAACAAAGTAACATCGTTTGTAGCTGGATTCGGAAATGCATTTACAAATAATTTATTGCTATTATAGATCACGCCTGTTGCCAGTTGATTATATGTTAAAGTGATGCATACAGAGTCTGAATTATTTTCAGTGATTACACAGTAATTTACAATCGTAGTACCTGCATGTCCTCTTGGATTGCAATAAGTTTTTAAAGTAGAATCTTCAGCACCCGGAGCTAAGGTTACTTTATCAGACGATTTATTAACTGATGGCGGATAACAAGTAGCACCAAAACAAAAATACGATTGTTGCCCCGTTACTAATGTTTGAATTTTTCTCTTTGCATAAACAGTTTGCGAAACCGATCCAATATTTTTCACATGCAACTTTAAGAAAACAAGGTCTGTGTCGTTTCCGTTAATGGTAGCTTCTGGATGCACAAATGTTAAATTCTGTGCAAATGAGAATTGAAATAAAAAGGTTAAAAGTAAGAGCGAAAATGCTTTTTTCATATTAAAATGGTTGTTTATCTTTCAAAAATAAGGTTTTTCACACTATTTATTTGCTTAATTAGCAAAAATGCATTAATATGGTACTTTATTAGCTCCTAATTTAGCTTTTAAACCACATTAACTTACAATATAAAATCAAAAAATTGATGAAAAAACTATCTACGCTATTGTTTTTTGTGTTGTTTGCATTAGTTGCAGACGCACAATATTATTATTTGCCATACTTAACGGCAAATCAAAACCCAGGAAATATCAACCAAGATGTTGAACAACCTGGAACAACTGGATATACTAATATTGCGGCTACCAATGCAAATCCAGCTTGGTCTTCAACTGTATTTTTACCAGGTGACTTTACATTCTTATTTAACGGAAATCCGGTAACAGAATTTAAAGTTTCAACTTCTGGAGTTTTAACATTTACTACAAGTGCTGTTACACCTCCAACAGCTACTAATGCTGCATTACCAAGTGCTAGTATCCCAAACAACTCTATCATGGTATGGGGTTTAGCTGGATCTGGCGCGAATGATGTAATTAGAACTAAAATTTTTGGCGACTATCCTAATCGTCAACAATGGATTCAATTTGCTTCTTATTCTGCTCCAGGTTCTACTGGTTCAAACTGGACTTATTGGGGAATTGTTTTGGAAGAAACAACCAACAATATTTACATTGTTGATCAAAGAACTTATTTAACTCCATTAACTTTAACTTTAGGTATTCAAATTAATGGTTCAACTGCTTACACAGTTGCTGGTGCTCCTAATACTCCATCATTGGTTACTAATGGTGGTAATGCAGACACTTATGAAGATAACATCTACTACAAATTCATTCCAGGTGTTCAACCTGCAAATGATGTAGAATTGTCAGCATTAACTTTCAGCAACTTTGGTGGTGCTGGTGCAAACGTTAACATTACTGGAACAGTATTAAATGTTGGTACAGCTCCTATCACAAGTTTAACAGTTAAATATTTAGCAAACGGTTTGACAAAAACTAATACCATTACAGGTTTAAATATTGCTGCTAATACTACTTATGATTTCACTCACAATGTTCCATTTACAATTCCTACTGCTGGTGCATGGCCTGTAAAAGTTTGGGTTGAAGCAACTGGTGATGCTAATCATGCAAACGATACTTTATCTCAAACAATTTCAGCACTTGCATTCCAACCTACAAAACGTGTAGTATTTGAAGAAGGTACTGGTACATGGTGTCAGTGGTGTCCAAGAGGTGCGGTGTATATGGATTCTATCCACAAAACATACCCTACAACTGCATTAACTATTGCTGTTCACAATTCTGATCCAATGACAGTTGATGCTTATGACGCAGGTATTGCTGCGTTAATTTCAGGATACCCAAGTGGTTTAGTAGATCGTAAAGGTGGAGAAGCTGATCCTTCAGAATTCTTTGATCGTTACACTGCAAACATCAATGGTTTTACTCCATGTGATGTGGATGTTGATGCAACTTGGAATGCTACATCAAACTCTTACGATATTTCAGTGTCTAGTAAAATGGCTACAGATTTAATCGGTGACTACAGATTTAATGTAGTTGTAACTGAAGATCATGTAACAGGTACAACAACAGATTGGAATCAAGCAAATGCTTATTCAGGTGGAGCTAATGGTGCAATGGGAGGATTTGAATCGAAAGCAAATCCAGTTCCTGCAGCTGAAATGGTTTACAACCATGTTAGTCGTGATATCTTAGGTGGTTTTGATGGTGCATTTGGTAGTTTACCAGAAACATTATTAGTAAACACTACACATACTTATTCTGCTTCATACCAATTAAAAGCTGGCGAGAATAAAGATAGAATGGTAATCATTGCGTGGGTATCTAGCGCTGCTACAGGTGAAATTTTAAATGCTAACTACAAAAGCTTCAATACAATGGCTGTTAGTACTCAAAAAGCAAACACTTTTGCTGTAAGCACTTTCCCTAATCCATCAAATGGAACAACCAACTTTGAAGTTAAAATGCCAATTTTAGCAAACGACATTTCATTAGAAATTTTCGACCTTATGGGAAGAAAAATTTATGCTACTGAAAATGGTTCTGTTAACGGTGGTTCTAAATTCTTTACTTGGAATGCTGATGCATCTATTGCAAATGGTATTTACCAAGCAGTAATTAAAGTAGGCTCTGAATCAGTAGCTGCTAAAGTAGTTTTGAACAGATAATTCTTTTCAACTCAATATAAAAAAACAGCCAGTAATAATATACTGGCTGTTTTTTTATTTTAATAAGCTGATATTTCATTAAATTAGCAAAAAACAAAACAATGAAAGCAAATAAAATAACTCTTATCTTATTATTTATCTTTAGTGTATTATGTGTAAACGCACAAGACAAATTACCTGCAGTTAATGTAAAAACAATTGATGGCGCAACATTCAATACAGCGAACATTAATAATAATGGACAACCAATCATAATTGATTTCTGGGCTACTTGGTGCAAGCCCTGTGTACAAGAATTAACAGCTATCTCAGATCTTTATGAAGATTGGCAAAAAACAACTGGAGTAAAAATTTATGCTGTTTCAATCGACGATGCGAGAAACTCTGCAAGGGTTAAACCATTTGTAAATGCACGTGGATGGGAGTATCAAATATTATTAGATCCAAATGCAGATTTAAAACGTGCAATGAATGTCGGAGATATTCCCCATACTTTTTTAATTAATGGTAAAGGGGAAATTATATTTCAACACGCGGGTTATGCACCAGGTGATGAAAACGAATTATATGAAAAATTATTAGAAAGCATTAAAGCCAATGCTGTAAAATAAATAATATGAAAAAAATATTTTATGTGCTAGCATTCATTCTATTAGTTAATAATAAAATAACTGCACAAGAAAACAATAAATTTAGTACGGGAGAAATTCATGGTAATTTTCAAATGATGGCGCAAAACTATTTAGTAGACTCTACTATTGGTGCTAAAGCTGTCAACGAAAAAATACGCATGAATAGTTTTGCAAACTTAAATTTCATAAAAGGGAATTTCAAAGCGGGTATACGCTATGAGTCTTATGAGAAATCCTTATTAGGGTTTGATCCAAGGTATAATGGTAGTGATATAACTTACCGTTATGCAACGTATACAAACGATGACTTAGAATTTACCATTGGTAATTTTTACGAGCAATTTGGTTCAGGATTAATTTTCAGAAGTTATGAAGAACGTGGCTTAGGAATAGATAATGCAATGGATGGAATTAGGGTAAAATATAAACCAACCAACGGAGTATACCTAAAAGGTATAGTTGGTAAACAGCGGTTTTACTTTACAAAAGGAGAGGGAATTGTAAGAGGATTAGATGCTGAATTTAATTTGAATGAAATTTTTAGTAACTTTTTGCCAGAGTTTAATCCAGCAAATGCACGTTATACTTATATCTTAGGAGGAAGTATGGTTGGTAAATATCAAGCAGATAACGACCCTATAAGAATATTACCTGAAAATGTTGCTGCCTTTTCAGGAAGATTCAATTTCATTTCTGATAAATTTAATTTTTACACAGAATATGCAAACAAAATTAATGACCCGAGTTTAACCAATGGTTTTATTTACAAAAAAGGAGAAGCACTTTTTTTAAGTGCTAATTATTCTGTAAAGGGTTTTAGTTTATCTGCTTCTGCAAAAAGAGTAGATAACATGGATTTTAGATCTGACAGAAATGCAGATGTAAATAATTTAACTTTAAGTTTTTTACCTGCAATAAGTAAACAACATACTTATGCACTTCCAGCGTTTTATCCATATGCTACACAGCCTTTAGGAGAATTAGGCGAACAATTTGAAGTATCTTATAATTTCAAAAAAGGCTCTAAATTAGGAGGTAAATACGGCACTTTGGTTACATTCAATTTTTCAAATGCAACAAATCTAGATACTACTCAAACTGGTAATGAGCAAGGATACTCTGCAAATTTTTGGTCTAAAGGAAAAACATTATTGTATAGAGATCTTAACCTAGAAGTTGTCAAAAAATTAAGTCCTAAATTAAAAACTACATATACTTATATGTATCAAGTATTCAATAAGGATAAAGTACAAAACGTTTCTGGCTACGGAACTGTATATGCACATATTGCTGTATTTGAAACGCAATATAAAATCAGTAGTAAAAATACATTTCGCGCCGAATTACAAAGTTTAAGAACAAAACAAGATTTTGGTGATTGGGCTGTAGCGCTCGCAGAATATACAGTTTCACCCCATTGGTTCTTTGCTGCATTAGATCAATATAATTATGGAAATGCAAAAGAAGAAAAACGTGCGCACTATTTTAGTGGAAGTTTTGGTTACACAAAAAATGCAACAAGGTTTATACTAGGTTATGGTAAACAACGCGAAGGTTATTTATGTGTAGGTGGCGTTTGTAGGTTAATTCCTGCATCATACGGTTTATCTTTATCAATTAGTAGTACTTTTTAATTTTATGAAAATGAAAAATATTATATTATTCTTCTACTCCTTTCTTGTCGTTATTGCAATTTCAGCTTGCGATGAAATTACTGGACCATATACCGAAGATGTAAATGTTACAGAAGGTGGCCGTAAAATTTTATTAGAAGATTTCACAGGACACGAATGTGGAAATTGTCCAAATGGAGGTTTAGAAGCAGCAAAATTAGACTCTATTTACAAAGGACGTGTAATAGTTGTAGCTACTCATTGTAGTTTCTTTGCAGATACCAACAAATCGGGTAAGTTCAGCTATAATTTTAAAACACCAGTTGGCGATGAATTAGATCAATTTTTCTCTATTGAAACAGCAGGCTTGCCAAAAGGAATGGTTAATAGACAAGCAAAAGATGGCGACTACAGTATTTATTCTAATAGACTTTTAAATTATACAGAGTGGGCATCTAGTGTTGCAATGGAACTAAATAAAGAAGCTGCTGTAAATTTAAATTTATCTAAAAATTACGATACATTAAACAGAAGTTTAAGTCTTGATGTAGAAGTCGAGTATTTAACAAAAGGAAATATCAATCAACAATTAGTAGTTTATTTAGTAGAAGACAGTGTGATCAATTGGCAAAAATGGTATGGACATATTCCTGAAGACATTCCAAATTTTGCACATAGGCATGTGTTAAGGAAAAGTCTAAATGGCACATGGGGAGATCGTTTGAGCGGCTCAATTAAATCTGTTGGCCAAGTAATTTCTAAGTCATTTAATACAACAATAAGTTCAAAATACAATCAGAAACATTGTTATATTGTTGCATTTGTACAAAACAATTTAACTAAAGAAATTTTACAAGTTGAAGAAATAAAATTGATAGAATAAAAAAGGCCTCCATTTTGGAGGCCTTTTTTATTTTGAAATACCATATTTCTTTAAATATTTTTCATTGAGTTCGTCTTGGTTATTTCTTAGATTAATTTCTACACCCTGTATCCATGCGCTTTCTACTTTAGAATATTTCATATCTAAAAGATCTCCAGAAGAAATTACAAAGGTTGCATCTTTCCCAGCAGTTAAACTTCCTAAAGTATTTTCAACTCCTAAAATTTCTGCTGCAGATAAACTAACTGAACGTAAAGCCATTTCCCTTGGAACACCATATGCAGCAGTAGTTCCAGCTTCAAAGGCTAAATTTCTTTGTTGCCAACTTCCTTCTATTGCAATACAATAATTAATACCTGCTTGATATAGAATAGCTGCCTTTTTATATGGTAAATCTACATCTTCATCATCTCTAGCAGGAAGTGCATGTGCCTTTTCTAAGATTATAGAAATATTATTTTCTTTTAAGAATGATGTAATTAAGTGTGCGTCTCTTCCTCCAACAATTACTGGCGTGATACCAAATTCTTTTGCAAAATTTACAGCAGAAATAATGTCTTTGGAGAAATCAGCAGCTATAAATAATTTTTTATCACCTGTAAATAAAGCGCTCATAGCTTCATATTTCAAATTAACAGTTTTGGTATTTTTTAATTCAGCATATGCTTTTGCTTCTTTAAAAAAGTTGATGATTGCTTTATAATTTTTTGCTGTATTTTCTCTTTGTTCATCTGCAGATGGCGCCCAGGAAGCACTGTATATACGCATACTTGGCCAATTTAAATGAATTCCTAAATCTGCTTTATAAACCGCATCTTCCCAATTCCATCCAGCTAATTTCATTAATGAGCTTGTACCAGTTATTACTCCACCCTCGGGCACCGACATAGCAGTAAGCACACCATTACTTCTAACAGTTGGAATTAATTTAGAATCTGTGTTGTAAGAAATTAATGACCTAATGTTTGGATTTAACTCTCCTACTTCTCGATAATCTAAGGTAGCACGAACAGCTTCCACTTCTTCCAATCCTAACCTAGTAGAGGGTGCAATTAAACCTGGATATATTTCTTTACCCTTTACATCTATTAAGTAAGCAGTTTTATCATTAGTATATGCTTGCTGATTATTTTGAATAGCAATTATTTTTCCATTTTTAATATGTAAAATGCCATTTTCAATAACCTCTCCATTCCCAACGTGTATAGTAGCTCCAGAGAATATGATATTACCAGATTGCTGCGCAAATGCATAATTAACAATACACATTGCTAAAATTAATAATGTTCTTTTCATCATTCTAAAATTAATTTGACATTTCATTTTCCATGTCATCACAGTGATATAATTTTTTTTCTTTTGCAACAGCTTTTTGTGTTGGCATTCCTAATTTTTTGAGATCTAGCATTTTTTGAATAATTCTTTCCCTTTCTTTAGCAATAGCTACTCTTAATTGTAGATCTCTTTCTGCATCAAAATAAACAACCCCATCGATAATTGTCTTCTCAGGTTTTGCATAAATAGATAATGGATTTGTATTCCATAATACAACATCGGCATCTTTACCCACTTTAATACTACCTACACGATGGTCGATGTGTAGCATTTTAGCAGGATTTAATGTCACTAACTTCCAAGCTTCTGTCTCTGTCAAATTACCATATTTAATTGCTTTTGCGGCTTCTTGATTAAGTCTTCTTGCCATTTCCGCATCATCAGAATTGATTCCTGTATTCACTCCAACTTTAGTAAGTATAGCTGCATTGAATGGAATTGCATCCATTACTTCATATTTATAAGCCCACCAATCTGCAAAGGTAGATGCATTCACACCATGTGCTTTCATTTTGTCTGCTACCTTGTAACCTTCTAAAATATGTGTAAAAGTATTTACTTTAAAATGAAATGAATCTGCTACATGCATCAACATATTTATTTCCGATTGAACATAAGAATGGCAAGTAATAAATCTTTTCTTATTTAATATTTCAACCATCGTTTCCATTTCTAAATCAAAACGTGGTGAAATAATTTTAGCTTTCTGTGAACTATTTAGCTTAGCATAATTATTCTTTTCTAATTCATATTCTTTTGCTCTAGTAAATGCATCAACATAAACCTGCTCAACACCCATGCGGGTTTGCGGGAATCTTATTTGTTGTCTATCTCCCCAATTACTTTGCTTCACATTTTCACCAAGTGCAAATTTTATAAAAGGACTAGCTCCTTCAAATTTTAATTCTTCAGCTGATTTACCCCATCTTAATTTTATCAATGCGCTTTGACCACCTATTGGATTTGCAGAACCATGTAATAGCTGAGAGGTAGTAACTCCTCCAGCCAATTGTCTGTATATATTAATATCATCTGGATCTAAAGCATCTCCAATTCTTACTTCAGCTGTATTGCTTTGTGTGCCTTCGTTTACACCTCTAGAAATAGCAATATGTGAATGCTCGTCTATAATTCCAGCAGTTAAATATTTACCTGTTCCATCTATTACTTTGGCTTTTGTTGTGGAAATATTTTTTCCTATTTGAATGATTTTTCCATCATTTATTAATACATCAGTATTTAATAAAACTGCAGGAGATTCATTGGTCCAAACAGTAGTGTTTTTAATGACAATTTGTTCTGGCATTAAAACATTGTTCGTTCCATATGCACTAAATGGATAGATAACAGCACCCAGCTTTAATTCTTCAGAAGAAGGCTTAACAATCTGTAAATCAGCTTTTTCTACTGACTTTATTTTTTTAGCTGACCAATTAAATTGTTTCCCATCTGCATAACTTCCTAGACCAATCAATTGATCGTTTATAAAAGTTCCGCTAAGTCTATATTTTCCTTTATGTAAAGAATCAGTGCTTGGGTCATAAATTATAGTAACTTGTTTTTCAAAATAATTAAAGTTTAAAGTTATAGCGCTGCTATCAGCTTTCATTCCTTCAGCTGCAAAATCATTAAGTTCACCTTTAATTATAATTTCTTTTAGTCCAATGTCATTTGTATTTAATTGATAAGTGCCTCTAATATCATTTGTGTTTACGTTTGTAACTGTGTATGCATTTCCGTCAATCCAAGTTGTTAAAATATTAGCTGATTCGTCTGAAAAAATATTTCCTGAACAAACAATAAAATTTGCACGCATGCCATTTTTTAAACTTCCGATTTGATCAGATACACCAAATACATTTGCTGGCGTTTCTGTCAATGCGGCTAAAGCGGACTCTTCTGAAAGACCATGCTTAACTGCTTTTCTCAAGCTTTTTAAAAATTCAGTAGACCTTTTAAGATCTGCTGTACTAAGCATAAATTTTATATGTGCATTTGCTAAAGCAGCAGCATTTGTAGGGGCTAATTCCCAGTTTTTTAACTCTGCTAAAGAAATATTTTGTGCATCTAAGTAATCTTCAACATCAAATATTTTAGGAAAATTTAAACCTATAATTATAGTTGGATTAATTTTTTTCAATTCATTGATTCTCTGATATTCATTTCCAGCACCTTTAAATATATAATTTAGTTTAAATTCATTTGCAATTTTTTGTGCCCTAAAAATATCATGCACATCTGTTACTTCAAATATTTTTAACAAACCAGATTGCTCATTGATTGCATTTAAAGATTGATTAAATTCTACTTTATTTTGATTTTCTTTTAACCATTTAGCATCGTAATAACTTTGCCTAATTAATGCGATGCTTCCCATTAAAGATGAAGGGTAATCTTGTTTAGAACTGCCCTTTCTAAAAGACAAGCCAGTAGCTGAATGTGCAGAGATGATGAGTAAATTGTCTCTATCAGATGCTAAAGAAACTAAAGCAGAAGTACCTCTAAAAATACCGTCTTTTTTTAATGTATTGACAACTGTAAACCCTTGTGATCTTAAATCTGCAGGGTCCGAATTGTTTACGCTAAAGTGATCGATTGCATTGTATTCGCTTTTTACCGCTTCATTCCAATGATAAGGCCCATTTTTCGTACTGATAAAAATAGGGTCTTCAGAACCTCCTTCATTTTTACTATCCACTAAACCATAACTTGTATAGCTATCTATAAATCCTGGGTATATTATTTTATCTGAACAATTAATAATAATATAACCAGCAGGTATAGTAGGCTTTTCAGCTATAGTTACAATTCTATTTCCATCAACTAACATACTTGCTTTAGGCAAAATGTGATGTGCGTCAATGTAAATCTTTGCATCTATAAGTGCGTATTTATTAGCTTTATTATCTGCAACACCGTTTACTGGAAATGTTTGTTGAGCAGAAACACTAATAGAGAATAACAGTAATAAACTGTATAATATTATTTTTTTCATATGAATAATTGGCGAATATTTTTTTCAATTGAACAATTTTAAAGCTACTAAATTCTTTAATATTTAACAATTTCTACTATTTATTTCAGCCTTATGGATTCTATGATTATATTTGATGAAATAAAAATCATAAAAAATGACAATCATTTCAACAATACACACCGCTAGCGCAATCTTGTTTATTTTAGATTATTTAGTAAAATCTATTTTATTAGTAACCGATAATTCGAGTACATTAGATAAATACAAAGGATACACTAAAGTTATCAGTATGGTAATAAGTACTGTATTTTTAGTAAGTGGTATATATCTAATTAGCCAATTTGGAATGAAAACCATAGGTGGTTGGTTTCATTTAAAATTAACTTTAACAATTGTTGCTTTTGTTTTAGGTATCATTGGTTTTAAAAAGAGAAACAAAGCCATGGTATTAATTTCAGCTTTCTTTTTTGTGTATATCTATTTCTTATCAACAACAAAATCTGTAAAGCTTAAAAAAGCAAACTTAGATGGTATTGTTACAGATACTACCGCAACAAACTACAATGAGCTTGCTCATGGTAAAGCCATATATATCAATAATTGTTTGAGATGTCATGGTGAAGACGGTAAAGCAGGCATCAATGGAGCATCTAATTTAACAGCTTCCATGTGTGAAAACAGAGGCTTAGTAGGCATCATCAAACATGGTAGAAATTTAATGCCAGGATTTAAAGATCAATTATCTGAAATTGAAATCAATGCTGTTGCAACCTACGTTAAATCGCTTCGTGCAGAATAATTAATGGCTAAACAACTTTATCAAACAAGTGCAGCACAAGAAAGAGTAGTGCTCGTAGGAATAATTACGCCAGACGAAACTGAAGAACAAGAGAAAGAATACTTAGGAGAACTTGCATTTCTTGTAGAAACAGCAGGCGGAATCTGTATTCATCAATTTACTCAAAAAGTACAAAGACCAGATATTCGAACTTATGTTGGTAAAGGTAAGCTCGAGGAAATCTGCGAATATGTAAAAGCAGAAGAAGCCGATATTGTAGTATTCGATGACGAATTGAGTCCATCGCAATTAAGAAATATTGAATTTGAATTAAAGTGTCGTGTTTTAGATCGCAGTAGTTTAATCCTAGATATTTTTGCAAAACGCGCACAATCTGCGCAAGCTAAAACACAAGTAGAATTGGCCCAATGTCAATACATGTTGCCGCGTTTAAAGCGCCTATGGACGCATTTAGAGCGACAAAAGGGGGGTATTGGTATGCGTGGTCCAGGGGAATCTCAAATAGAAACAGACCGACGCATAATATTACAAAAAATTACTTTGCTTAAAGAAAAATTAGAAATCATCGATAAGCAAAATGAAACGCAAAGAAAAAATAGAAATGAACTTATTCGTGTTGCATTGGTAGGATACACCAACGTTGGTAAATCTACTATCATGAATATGTTGAGTAAGTCTGAAGTTTTTGCAGAAAATAAATTATTTGCAACACTAGATACAACTGTTCGAAAAGTTGTAATAGAAAACCTTCCATTTTTACTTTCTGACACCGTTGGTTTTATTCGTAAACTACCCCATCATTTAGTGGAGTGTTTTAAATCTACTTTATCAGAAGTAAAAGAAGCAGATATTTTAATGCAAGTTGTCGATATCTCTCATCCGAGTTTTGAAGAGCAAATAAACGTGGTAAACGAAACGCTGAAAGACCTTGGTGCACTTGATAAGCCAATGATTATGGTATTTAATAAGGTAGATGCATTCCATTCTGAAGATGGCGAAATGACCATAGCAGATTTTGAAAAAAGTTGGATTAGCAAAACAAATACGCCTGCCATATTTATTTCTGCCTTAAATAAATCAAACCTAGAAAACTTCAGAAAGTTAATTTACGATAAAGTAAAAGCACTACACGAAACACGTTATCCTAATCAAAATTTTCTATACTAATTATTGAAAACTTTGCATTTCTGTTAATTTCTTATAAGTTCCATTTAAAGAAATCAATTCGTTGTGTTTCCCTTTTTCAATAATTTTTCCATCTTGCATTACTACAATTAAATCTGCATGTTGAATAGTTGAAAGTCTATGTGCAATTACAATAGATGTTCTGTTTTGCATTAATTTTTGAATCGCATCTTGCACTAGTTTTTCTGATTCTGTATCTAAAGCGGAAGTTGCTTCGTCTAATATTAATATTGGTGGGTTCTTCAAAACAGCACGTGCAATTGATAGTCGTTGCTTCTGACCACCTGAAAGTTTACTGCCTCTATCTCCAATATTGGTATCGTATCCATCGGCCAATTTCACAATGAATTCATCGGCATTGGCAATTTTAGCTGCTGCAATTACATCTGCTCTAGTGGCATATTGGTTACCAAAAGCAATATTGTTAAAAATGGTGTCGTTAAACAAAATAGATTCTTGTGTAACAATTCCCATTAACTGATTTAAATCTTGTAATTTAATTTGTTTGATGTCAATTCCATCTAGTAGAATTTGACCAGATGTTACATCATAAAATCTTGGTAATAAATCTGCCATGGTTGATTTCCCTGCACCCGACTGACCAACCAATGCAATCATTTTACCAGCTTCTACTGTTAAGTTAATTTGATCTAAAACTTTGGCTTCTGCATATTGAAAATTAACATCTCTAAATTCAATTGCTGTTTTTAAATTTGTTTTTTCAATTGCATTTTGAACTTCTTTTATTTCGACCTCAGTCTCTAATACACTAAATATTCGTGCTCCAGACGCAATACCTCTTTGAATATTGGTAATAGCTGTAGATATATTCTTTGCAGGAATTAATATTTGTGAATATAAAATGATGTAAGTAATAAATTCACTTGCATTTAATTCCGATTGATTTTGAAGAACTAATTTACCACCATATAATATTACCAATACAACAATTCCAATTCCTAAAAATTCTGAAATAGGAGAAGCTAACTCTCTCTTATTCCACATAGATTTTAAAACGCTTCTATATTTATTATTTTGATGATTGAATTTTTCTCTAACATAAGTCTGCGCATTAAATGCTTTGATAATTCTTATGCCAGAAATTGTTTCTTCAATGATGCTAAGCATCTCTCCTAATAAACTTTGTCCAAGTTCTGCTTCTTTTCTTAATTTTCTTGATATCCATGCAATTACACCACCAGATATAGGCAAAACCAACAAAGTAAACAAAGTGAGCTTTACAGACATTGAAAAAAGCAATACGATATAACCAATGATCATCAATGGTTCTCTAAATATTACCTGAACAGAACTAACTACCGAATTTTCTACTTCATTTACATCATTAGATAAACTCGACATTAAATCTCCTTTTCTTTGACTGTGAAAATAACCTACATGCAAGGAAGTTATTTTCATAAATAAAGCTGCGCGAATATTTTGAACCACATAAGTACGCATAGAGGTTAAAACTCTTTGCGACCAATATTTAAAGAGATTGGCTAAGAATACAGACAATACAATAACAGCACATACAAACTGAAGTGCACCTATTTGTCCATATCTATTAAATATATCGGCGAAATAATAATTGAAAATCTCTTTGAAGTAGGTAAGGTTTAAGGCAAAGCTAGGTTTGATCAATACCGTAGTTAAACTAACTTTTTCAAAAATGACATTTAACAAAGGGATTAAAAGCGTAAAATTTGCTAAACCAAATATCACCGCCAATACAGCAAGAATAATGTATTTGGGCACAAACCGATTAAAAGGTTTTGCGAATGAAAGTAGCTTAAAATAAATCTTCATTATAAAATTATTAACTGTTTTTGTTCCCAAAGGGGATTCAGAAAAAACACTGCAATTTAGTATAAATCCAGTAATCAGAATAATACTATCTTTGTATATTGAAAAACTTATGATAAGCATCATTACTGCCATACATAATCAATTGGAGATGAACGAAATTTTTTGGGAAAACCTTAAAAAATACACGCATTACCCATTTGAGTTAATTATAATAGACAACCATTCTACCGATGGCAGTAAGGAATTCTTTTTATCGAAAGGAGCTACCGTCATCGCTAATGAAGCCAATTATTCCTATCCATATACCCAAAATCAAGGAATAAAGGTTGCTTCGCACGATATTTTTGCATTCCTAAACAACGACATCATTGTTGCGCCTAATTGGGATCAAAAGATTTTGGATAGTATGGAAAAAAACCAATTAGATGTGATTACCGTTTGTGGCATTGAAAGAGTAGAGAGTTTACGAAAAACATTTAGCTTCGGCAGAAGATGGAAATTAATTAAAAACATAACTGGTTTTTTACCTAAAACTAAAAAGTTATTAAACACCATGCATTTTTTAATGTATGGTAATTGGGAGCGATTTTCTAATAAGAGATACCGTCAGTTTAAAAACAAAGTAGTTGAAGGGTTTGTTGGCAACAGTGTTATATTTAACAGAAAGGCTTTAAATTTATTAGGCTATTGGGATGAAAGAATTCAAGGTGCAGATTGGGATTTATATATTAGAAGCAAAAAAAGAGCAATTGAATTTGGTGATATTAAACCATGCCATATTGCTTTAGATGTTTTTAATCATCATTATATTAGGTTAACATTGAAGTCTAAACCACCTGTATTTGCTGATGCTGCAAGCATGATCAAACTGGAAGAAAAGTGGAACAAGGAAGAATTAGCTCTTTATCTTAAAGATAATTTGAGCACTTAAATTTTAAATTATGGAAACAAAACGTCAGCAAAAATTTGCAAGAGTTATACAAAAAGAATTAAGTGAAATTTTACAAAAAGAGGGCTGGTCTTTTCATGGCAATTCTATTGTTACCATTACCATGGTAAGAATGAGTCCAGATCTTTCTATTGCAAAAGTTTACCTTAGTATTTACAATGCAGAAAACAACGAGTTGTTGTTAAATGAATTGCGATCTAAAGCGCGAGAAATCAGATTTAAATTAGGTGAAAAAATAAGGAATCAAGTTCGAATTATTCCAAACATTGATTTCTTTATAGATGACTCTATGGAGTATGTTTCAAAAATGGAGAAACTATTTGATTCCATCAATAAACCTAAAAATGAAGATTCTAGCTCTGAAGCCTCAGAATAAGCTTTTAAATCAAGCTTACTCCAATTAATCGAACAAATTCTGAGCGGGTTTTTTCATTTTCAAAAGCACCTGTAAATGCAGAAGTTGTTGTAACAGAATTTTGTTTTTGAACACCGCGCATGCTCATGCATAAATGTTTACATTCAATTACTACTGCAACGCCTAATGGTTTTAAAGTGTCTTGAATACAATCTCTAATTTCAGTGGTCAATCTTTCTTGAACTTGTAATCTTCTAGCAAAGGCATCTACCACTCTAGGAATTTTACTTAGTCCTACGATATGACCATTTGGAATGTAAGCAATATGAGCTTTACCAAAAAATGGCAATAAATGATGTTCACATAAAGAAAATATTTCAATGTCTTTGACAATAACCATTTGAGAATAGTCTTCTTTGAACATAGCAGATCTTAGAATTTCTGCTGGATTTATTTCATAACCATGCGTCAAAAATTGCATCGCTTTAGCAGCACGAATAGGTGTTTTAAGGATTCCCTCTCTATTTACATTTTCACCTATTCCTTTTAAAACGTTTAGGTAACTATCAGCTAATGCATTGGTAATTTCTTCGTTATAATGATCAACTTTTTGATAACCTTTTTTTTGCTCTTCCATTTTAATACTATCCAAAATATTCTACAAAATTGTTTTCTGTTTCATATAATTTAATAGCATGTAATTTCACACCATCTTTTTCTATGTGAGGTAAAAGTTGCTTCCAAATTTCTACCGCTAATACTTCAGTAGATGCTAATTTACCTTTCATGAAATCAACATCTAAATTAATATTGCAATGGTCAATTTTATCAATTACTTCTTTATTAATGATGTCTCTAAGCTCTTTTAAATCCACTACAAATCCAGTTGCAGGATTAATTTCTCCTTTAACAGTTACAAATAACTCGTAATTGTGTCCATGCCAATTAGGATTCGCGCATTTACCAAAAATGGCAGTGTTTTCTTCCTGTGACCAATCTTCCCTAAATAACTTGTGTGCAGCGTTAAAACGCTCTCTTCTAGTAATATAAACCATTTTGAAGTCTTATGAATTGCAAATATATATAAAGACATAGTTATCTGCTAATTGTTTACTAGTTTTCAAGCTATTTAGTAATTTCGTATATGAAAATTTTAATCGTTGCTGCTACTGAATTTGAA
This sequence comes from Sphingobacteriaceae bacterium, assembly GCA_024645045.1. Taxonomy (GTDB): domain Bacteria; phylum Bacteroidota; class Bacteroidia; order Sphingobacteriales; family Sphingobacteriaceae; genus CAIKLP01. Next base: position 44,120 of record JAHEGO010000068.1, on the reverse strand, counting down.
ATCGAACCTTTAAGAAATCAAATTTCAAATGCAATAAATGAACGTCATCAGATAGATTATTTAATTGCTGGTGTAGGAATGGTTAATACAACTTATCATCTTGCAAAATTACTTGCTAATAAAAATTTTGATTTAGTAATTAATATTGGAATTGCTGGTGCATTTGATAGAAAATTAAATATTGGAGAAGTTGTAGTAATCAATAGTGATTTATTTTCTGAAATGGGCGCAGAAGATGATGAAGCATTTTTATCATTTGTTCAATTGGGATTACAAGCTCCTAAAGAGCATCCATTTGTTTGGGGTGAATTAGTACCCGAAAATACAATATTAACAGCCCAAACAACCCATTTGCAAAAGGTTAGAGGAATTACTGTTAATAAGGCACATGGGAAATTAGCAAGTATTTTAAATACACAAAACTTATATAATCCACAGATTGAAAGTATGGAAGGAGCTGCTTTTCTTTTTTGTTGTATGAAAGAAAATATTCCATGTGTTCAAATAAGAAGCATTTCTAATTTCGTTGAAAAAAGAAATAAAGACAACTGGAATATTCCATTAGCAATTGAAAATCTTCACAAAGAAATTATAAGAATTTTAGCTGCAATCTAGTTTTCTGCAATAGAAGACCTCAAGTTTTCGCTGGCATTTCTACTTTGTTTGGCACTGTACCAGTTTGCTACAAACGCAATGATAAAAACCGTTGCAAATACCAATAAAAAGTCAGTATAAATAACCTTTACAGGGTATGCTTGTAAATAGGCTCCTGATGAAGAATAAATACTGATAAGCTGATATTTAGCTTGTAAAAATGCGAAACCGGCACCTAAAAACAAGCCAATAAAAGTTCCTAGCAAAGAAATCATCATTCCTTCGTAGAAATATATTCTTTGAATTTGATGTTTTGTTGCACCTAATGTTCTAAGAACCGCAATGTCTTTTTTCTTATCAATGATTAACATCGTTACAGAACCAATGATGTTGCAAATTGCAATGATGAGTATAAAAGTTAGCACTAAATAAACTGCCCATCTTTCTGTATTTAAAACTTTATAAAGCGCTTCATTTAATTGAAATCTATTTTTAACAATAAATTTATCTGAAATTTTTGATTGTAAGTTTTGCTGAAAAGCTTCCATGTCAACATTATCATTTAAATAAATATCTAAACTGCTCAATTGATTTTGTTGTTCAAATAATTTTTCCGCAAACTCAATGGGAACAAACATTACACGTTCATCCATCTCTTGTTGAACCGAAAAAATACCTGATGCATATATGGCTGCAGTGTTCAAAGAACTGGATGGATCTATTGAATTTAATGGTGCATTTCTTTTAGGTGCTAGCACCAATATTTGTTCAATAGGATGTAATACATCAATACCTAATGCATTTTCAATTCCCTTACCAATTACAGCATACGATTGCCCATCTTCATTTAATGTAAAGCTACCTGCTCTTAATACAGAATCAATTTCATTCGCCTTTAAAAAACTATTACTTACTCCTCTCATATTTGCAAAATATTGAGAGCGTTCGTACTTTAATAATACATTGTCTTCTAAAACTCGGACCACATAATTTACTTCTGGTGTTTTAAATAAATTGGTGTCGATATTTTTTTGGTTGAATTTAGATCCAACAGCTGGAATTATTTTTAAATCGGGGCTTAGCTTTTTAGCATAGATTAAATTCAATTCTTCGAAACCATTAAAAACACTAAGTATTAAGAAGAGCGCTGCTGTACCAATGGTAACACCTATTACGGAAATCCATGAAATCCATGTAATGGCATTGGTGGTTTTCTTTGCAAATAAATACCTCTTCGCAATAAATAGTTCGCTTTTCATCTTATTTTAAAAATGGGTTATGAATGCGCTCTTGCTCAATTGTGGTTGTTATTCCATGGCCTGCATAAACTTTTGTATCTGCAGGTAAAGTAAATAATTGTTCTTTGATAGACTGAATTAATGTTTCAAAATTACCACCAGCTAAATCTGTTCGTCCAATGCTTTTAAAAAATAAAACATCACCTGAAATAATGAATTGTTGTGCTGCACAATAAAAAGATATACTTCCAGGTGAATGTCCAGGTGTAAAAAATATTTGCAATTTATCTGTGCCTAAAATAATTTCATCACTTGTAGTTAAAAATGTTTGTGGCTCTTCGGCCGATTGGTATACAAAACCATAATTACTTGCATAACTTGGAATTGCTCGCCATACAGGCAATTCAAACTCATGCATTTCCATAGCCAAACCATAAGTTCTTTCAATAAAAGAAGCGCCTAACACATGGTCAATATGTGCATGCGTAAATATCATTCGCTTAAGCGTTAAACCATTCTGAGTGATAAATTCTTTGAGTTCAGTTTGCTCAGCATTTTCATAACATCCAGGATCAATGAGAATGGCATCTGCATTTTCATTGTAGAGTAAATAGGTGTTTTCTTGAAATGCATTAAATGTAAAAGCTTTGATCGTAAACATATCGGTATTTTATAGGTTAAAAATAAGATATTTTATTCGATAGCTGTAAATAAATAACTAAATTCGAATATCCGGTTTTAATATAATGAAGTTACTTATTCGCCTGTCTTTTTGCTTTGTCTTGTTAGGGTTAAACCCTGGCAATCTTTGTTTTGGACAAGCGCAAGGCACACAAACAGATTTTGGTAAAAACAGGGTTCAATTCAAAGATTTTCAGTGGTTTTATTATCATTCACCACATTTTGATACTTATTATTATAAAGAAGGTAAAGAACTTGGTGCAATGGTAGGTCGAATTGCAGAACAAAATTTAAAAGAAATTGAAAATACGTTAGACTACAAATTAGCTGGTAGAATAGAAATTTTAACCTACAATAAATTATCAGATCTTGTTCAAACAAATCTTGGATTAGTTACAGATCAACAACAAAACATTGGCGGAATTACTCCGATAGTTGGGAATAAATTATTCATATATTTCGACGGCAACACCAATCATTTATATAAACAAATTAGAGCTGGAATTGCTGAAGTATTAATTAATGAGTTATTATATGGAGGCAACTTTCAAGAAAAACTCTCAAACTCAACCTTATTAACCCTTCCAGACTGGTTTGTTCCTGGACTGAAATCATATATAGCCGAACCATGGAATGTAGAATTAGATAATTCCTTAAAAGATGGAATACTAAATGGCCGATATAAAAAATTCAATCGACTGGCAAATGCAGATGCAAAAACTGCTGGACATTCCATATGGAAATACATAGTTGATAATTATGGCTCTTCTTCTATTTCTAATATAATTTACATGACACGTGTAAATAGAAATGCAGAAAATGGATTTATATATATTCTAGGATTAGATTTTAAAGAGTTAGGCGAAGCATGGCTTAGCTTTTATAAAAAACAATATGAAGATTTAGAAAAAAATAGCTTAAAAGAAAACCTAGCAAAACAAATTTTACATAAAGATAAAAAGCGATATGCAACGCTCGATTATCGCTCATTTAAATATAGCCCTGATGGTAAAAAATTGGCTTACGTTTTCAATAAAAGCGGAAAACTAAAAGTTTATATCTTTGATTTACAAACTAAAAAGGTCAAAAAAGTATTTAAAACAGGAATCAAAAGTGCTTCATATACTGCTGAAAACGAAGATGTTACACTTGTTTGGCATCCAAGCAGTCTATTGCTAGCCATAAGCTTCGAACATAAAAGTATGCCACAAATTCAAGTGTTAAATTTAGCAGATGCTAAAGATAATTACTTGGTTAAAATGTATAAATATGAAAAGGTACTAGACTTAGATTATTCAGCAGATGGAAGAAAGTGGATTTTATCCGCAGTTAAAAATGGACAATCTGATATATATATATTTGATATCAATTCTAGAAGAGATGAACAAATTACAAATGATTGGTACGACGATTTAAATCCAAGATTTGTAGATAGGTCTAATAAATTTGTTTTTAGTTCTAACAGAATAGCCGATACACTTAATAACGATATTTTTCAATCATACCCTATCTTAAATAATTATGATATTTTTCAATACGATTTATTAAAAAATAAAAATCCATTAAAAAGAATTGTTAAAACGTCCTTTGACAATGAACACAATCCGATTGAATTTGATAAAGATAAAATTGCATACTTAACAGATCAAAGTGGAATTATAAATAGAAACATCATTTCGCTAGACTCTGCTGTAGCATACCGTTACGACACCACTATCTTTTACTATGACACTACTATTGTGGTTTATAAAGACTCCTTTAATGTTTACCCAAACACGAATTACAATAGAAATATTATCAAACAAGATATCAGTAAAAAAAACCGAGTGGTTACAGATATCATATTAACTAATAATTTAAAATATGGTTTAGTTGCAACAAAAGAAAATGCAGATACCAGCAATTGGACTTCATTTGCAATTAAAAAAAGAATGCAACTCAGTAAACTAATAGCTAAACTAAATGCGCAAAAAAGAACAGATTCTATAGCTTTAGTCGATTCCATTAATAATAGTAGAATAGAAGATTCGCTTTTAGCAATGAATGATTCTGCTGCAGTTAATTTACCTGTCAGTGCTGATTATTTTTTTCAAACTGAATTTCCAAGAAACAAAACAGATAAAACGTATCCTGTTAATATTCAAACCGCAACAGGCAATCAGGTTATTTACCTCGCAGAAAAAAAGAAAAAGAAGAGCGTAAAGGAAAAAAATTTAGCTGATTATTTTTCAAAATCTGCTCCAATACCTTATTTGCCAAGCTTTTCAACAAGTTATGTGGTCAGTCAAGTTGACAACAGCTTAATCAGTAATAGCTACCAACAGTTCACAGGTGTTGGGCCAATTTATATTAATTCTGCAATCAACGCATTGATCAAAATAGGGACTTCGGATTTATTAGAAGACTATCGTTTCATTGGTGGATTCAGGTTGTCTGGTAATTTAAATATTCCTGAATATTTTTTGAGTTATGAAAATTTGAAAAAAAGAATTGATAAACAATTTATTTTTTACAAACAAGGAGGAGATGATTATCAAGATGTAGCAGCAATTAGAACAAATAGTTATGAATTCAAAAGTATTTTAAAATATCCATTTAATGAACAAAGTGCAATTAAAGGTAGTTTGTTTTACAGAAGGGATGAACGGATTGTTTTAGCAACAGATAGTTTTGCATTAAATATACCAAACTATAACAACAACAATATTGGTTTTCGTTTAGAATATGTGTTTGACAATACCATAAACAAAGGCCTTAACCTCTTCAATGGCAGTAGATACAAGTTTTATGTAGAAGAGTTTTTAGATGTTGATGAATCAAAAAATAAAATGATTAACCTCGGTTTTGATTTCAGACATTACCAAAAAATAAGTAGACAAATAATTTTTGCAGGTCGTCTGGCAGGGTCAAGTTCTATCGCGAATCAAAAAGTGATGTATTATTTAGGTGGAGTTGACAGTTGGTTTGTACCGAAATTTAATGATGGCATTCAAATTGATAAAACAAGAAACTATAAATACCAAGCGCTTGCTACAAATTTAAGAGGCTTCAATCAAAATATAAGAAACGGTAATAACTTCTTAGTTGCGAATGCAGAATTAAGAATTCCTGTTTTTAGTTATATTTTAAATAGACCCATCAAATCAGATTTCATTAAGAATTTTCAATTGATGCCTTTTGCAGATATTGGAGCTGCTTGGTTAGGAAAAGATCCATTTAGCAGAGAAAATAGAATCAATAAAATTGAAGTACAAGGCTCACCAGTAAAAGTAACCCTAATAGAGCCAAAATATCCAATTGTAGGAGGTTTTGGATGGGGTATTAGGTCTAGAATTTTAGGTTATTTTGTAAGATATGATATGGCTTGGGGAGTACAAAACAATGTAGTAAATAAAAATCCGGTAAGCTATATTTCTTTGAGCTTAGACTTTTAATCCTATTTCCATTCTAAAGATTCCAACATTACATCGATGTCTTTTTTTACAAACTGAATCAATGGTGCCAATGAATCTGCTTGAGGTTCGGTATAAAAATATAAGGCTCCCCTTAAAAAATGTTTGGAACTATCTGTTACAAAAAATTGAATCGAAGACGCTGTGTTTCCAGAGATTTCATAATATAATCCATATACATGATGTTTAGGATTATTAATTCTACTTTCATCAATTCCATCTGCTTTTACGGTATGCTTAAAAGCCAGCTTTCTTGCATTCTCCATTAATTCAATCAATAATTTTGGAGAAGTAACTGGGTAATAACTTAAATGTACTCTGCCATTAATGGTTGGAAATACTACGTTTTTCCAACACTCATTGGTATGTTGTGAACTATCATTCCAAACCGCTGCATAAGTAGGTATTTTAAAGCTATAGTTGCATCCTGAGCTATAATTTTCGTAACTTTTTTTCGGTAAATCAATGCGAAAAAAACCCCTAGGCTTAGGAGCATAATCACTACTACATGCAGCTAAAAATAAAACTAAAACAAATAAAAATACTTTTTGAAATTTAAACATTACAAAGATTTATTTAAGGTAATTTTTACTCTTTTAACTCTTCTTCTATCTGCAGACTCAATGGTAAAAGTAAAGTTTTCATAAATTACTTTCTCATTGATAAATAAAAACCTGCCTGCAATGGCTAGTACTAGACCTCCTATGGTATCCGCTTCAACCCTAACTTCATCAAAGGTATCGTCTTCTATTCCTAAAACTTTACAAAAGTCATTGATAGGTGTTTTGCCATCAAATACATAATTGTTTTCGTCTAATTTTGAATACCTTAATTCATCATCTGCCTCGTCATATTCATCTGAAATATCTCCTACAATTTCTTCAAGAATGTCTTCAAGTGTAACCAGGCCAGAGGTTCCACCATATTCGTCAACTACTATTGCAATATGCGTATGTTTTGCCCTAAATTCTTTTAATAGGTCATCTATCTTTTTATTTTCAGGAACAAAGAAGCCTGGACGAATTAATTTTTTCCAATCAAAATTCTTTTCATCTCGATAAATTAAAATGTCTTTGATGAAAATAATTCCTTTTATGGTATCCAAGTTTTTTTCAAAAATTGGAATTCTAGAATACCTAGTGTCTTTAATTTTTTGAAAAACTTCTTCAAAAGTCATTTCAAAATCAAGCGCAACCATATCCATTCTGTTTCGCATAATTTGCTTTACAGAAATATTTCCAAAATTAGCAATACCTTTTAAAATTACCTGTTCTTCTTCGCTTTCTTCGTTTATTAAATCAGAATCTAACAACTGATCAAAATCTTTATCTGAAAATTTAAACGGCGAAGGAATTGTTTTGTTAATCGCCTTAGTGAACAGTAAAACTAATAGAATTAAAGGTTTAAAGACCCATTGGGTAAATCGAATGGTGCTAGTTAGCTTTTTTGCAATTAGCAAATAATGTTTGTGTGCATATACAACAGGCACAAACATCGCTGTTACTAAAAGATAAATTGCTGCTATAAATATTTTAAGAATTATTCCAGCAAACAAATATTGCGGAAAAAATACAATTCTATCAAGCAATGAAATTGTAATTGCTAAAATACCTATGATTAAAATTGTTTGCGCAATTATGATGGCTGCTTTTAGCGTTGCTGGCTTATCTAATAAGTTAAGCAATTTTTTATCTTGATCTTCTTCAGATTTTTTTAACTGAAAAATATTCGCTTCTGTTATTGACGCAAATGCAGTATGTGCGGCATTCATTAAGCCTAATAAAAATGTAAGGAATAAGATGGTGATGATGTAAAAAAATAATTGGCCGGGTTCCAAATATGGAACCTGACCAATTACACTTACTAAACTCGGATAAGGATCTGCTGTTGTTTCCAAAATATTATCTGTTCAACATTAAAATGGCAAACCGTCACCTATTTCATCTTCTACAGCAGGTGCGCTTGCAGCTTGGTTAGTCGGATTTGAATTGCTTCCATCTTCCTTTTTACCTAGCATGGTAAAGCTATCTCCAACAATTTCTGTTGTATAACGCTTAATACCTTCTTTGTCGTCCCAAGAACGGGTTCTTATTTTCCCCTCCACATAAATCTGCTTTCCTTTTTTCAAGTACTTTTCCGCTACCTCTGCCAATCCCCTCCACAATACAATGTTGTGCCACTCCGTCTGCTCAGATTTTTCTCCGGCTTTGTTAGTGTACGTTTCGGTTGTTGCCAGAGAAAACGAAGCTACAGCTACACCATTTTCCAAATGTCTAACTTCTGGGTCCTTGCCCAAATGTCCAACTAAAATTACTTTGTTTACTCCTGACATATTATATAATTTAAATACAAAAATAAAGTTAAGTATTTTTTTGAAAGTACAATTCAATTAACCTAGGTAAAGGAAAAATCTTTAATTCATCATCCTTAACATATTGGTATAATGCTTGATTTTGATGCCATTCAGGACCAATACTGAGTTTCCAAAATTTTGCAAATATTCTTTGATGGGTTAATATGTGTTTTAAATTATCTGAAATGTGATGAATTGTTATTTTAGCATCTGCAAATATATTTTTCCATGCATCACTTTGCATGATTTGTTCTTCGGTCATTTCTGAAGTAGATTCAATTAATGGCATTTCATATAAATGTTGCCAAATATCTTTTTCAATTCTTCTATTTAAATAAATACCTCCATCATGTTCAATATGAAAATAATGAAAATAACGTTCCTTGATTTTTAACTTATTTAATTTAACCGGCAGCGTGTCGATGTTTTGCATTTCAAATGCCAAACAGATTGATTGAAATGGGCAAGTATCGCATATGGGTTTTGGCTTACATTGCATTGCTCCAAATTCCATAATTGCTTGGTTAAACAAATCAGGTTTTGACTGATCAATCAATTGATTGGCCAATAGGGTAAATTCTTTCTTACCAGCACCCGTATTAATTGCTGTGTTAATGTTGAACAGCCTTGACAACAATCTAAACACATTACCATCAACTACCGCCTTAGGCTCTTTAAATGCAAAAGAAGCAATGGCTGCAGCAGTATATTCACCAATTCCCTTTAGCTTAATGATTTCTTCATAAGTATTCGGAAATTGTCCTTTATATATAGCTACAACTTCTTTTGCTGCAAAATGTAGGTTTCTAGCCCTTGAATAATAGCCCAAACCTTGCCAAGAACGCAATACTTCTTCTTCTGGTGCCTTTGCTAAATCTAATACAGTAGGGTATTTCTCTATAAAATGAAGGTAATAGGGCATGCCTTGTTCCACCCTGGTTTGTTGAAGAATTATTTCAGAAAGCCATATTTTATAAGGGTCTTGGGTGTTTCTCCAAGGTAAATCACGCTTATTATGTTGATACCATGAGATGAGTTTATGGGCTATTTCCTTCATTATTGGTCAAAAATACAATCTAAGCAAGCATTTGACTAATTAATTAGCATAGAATTGTCTTCTTTTTTTAACTAAAACATTATCAATCATTTAATTTTAAAGAAATCACAAAAAAAAGCGGTTTTTTCTGTTTTTTATTTCTGAATATCAATGAAAAGCGCTATAATTGCAACCCTTTAAAAAACGTAAGTAAAATTCATTAAAAAATTATAAAAAATGACAAAAGCTGAAATTATTGCTGAAATTGCAGCGAAAACAGGAATCGAAAAAGTTGATGTACAAGAAACGGTAGAATCATTTTTCAAAGTAATCAAAGGTTCTTTACAAGAAGGTGAAAATGTTTATGTAAGAGGTTTTGGTTCTTTCATCGTTAAGAAAAGAGCAAAGAAAACTGCACGTAACATTTCAAAAAACACTGCAATTATCATCCCTGAGCACTTTGTACCTAGTTTTAAACCAGCTAAAACTTTCGTAGAGAAAGTTAAAAACTCTACTAAAAGCAAAGCATCTTTAGCTAAATAATAAACATGCAATCCATTAAAAAATCACAGTGGTTAATCATACTGGCAATCATTATCCTAACGGCTGCCTTATTAACACTTGATTTGAAACCTCCGGGTGCTGGAAATGGAATGAGAGCAGGAGCTGCTAATAAAAATACAGAAAACACAACCATTAACCTGGAAACAGAAATGGTAGCTGCTAAAAAGAGTTTAGCAGAAAATACTAACAAAACAATTCTTCAACTAGAAAATGAACTTAACTCATTATCTGGAACAGAAAAAGAATTAAAAATAAAAGAGCTTGCAGAAGTATATGCTAATAACAATCAGTTTTCGGTTGCAGCATTTTACTACTTAAGCGGATCTGCTGACGATGCTAAGGAATACCTTTTAGCTGCAGAAGCATTTCGAAAAGCATATAAGAACCCTACGGATTCAACAAAAGTGCCTGCGCTGTTAGAAAAAGCAACCGCTTGTTTCCAGTCTGCACTTGATAAAGATCCGAAAAACTTAGATGCTAAATCTGGATTAGGCAGTTGCATTGTTGATGCGGGCCAAAGTCCAATGCAAGGAATTCAATTGTTACTAGCAGTAGTAAAAGAAGATTCTTTGAATTTAAATGCGAATTTAAACTTAGGTTTGTTCTCCATGAAGTCGGGTCAATTTGACAAGGCGATTAAGCGTTTCGAAACAGTTGCAAAACTGAAACCAAGCGCAGAGATTTATGGTATGCTGGCTGATGCATATGAACAAACTGGTAATATTAAAGCAGCTGTTGCCGCTTTGAAAAAAGCAAAAGCTTACATTATCGATAAAGACATTTTAGTTAATATCGATAACTATATAAAGAATTTAGAAAAATAATTGTTTCACTTTAACACTGGGAATTATGCCAAGCGGTAAGAAAAGAAAAAGACATAAGATGGCTACTCATAAACGCAAAAAGCGTTTAAGAAAAAACAGACACAAGAAGAAATAATCTTCTTTACTGCACAGCTTAACCTTATAAAGACACTTGCACGATATGCTAATAAGCTATCGTGCAAGACTTGTTTTTGTAGGTTTTCTCTTGTTTTCTTTGCTGATTTCAAAACACCAGTGTGTGATTAAAGAAATTTACATTGAATAAAGAATTAGTAATTAATGCTACTCCAGAAGGTGTAGTATTAGCATTGTTGCAGGACAAACAACTAATTGAACTTCATCAAGAAAAAACAAATAACAGTTTCTCTGTTGGTGATATTTATTTAGGGCGTATCAAAAAGATTATGCCTGGTTTGAATGCTGCATTTGTTGATGTAGGGTACGAAAAAGATGCGTTCTTACATTACCTCGATTTAGGATCTCAAGTCCAAACGTTATTAAAATACACCAAACGCGTTCGTACAGCTCCTAAAAACGAAAAAATTAATATCTCAGACTTTCCATTAGAAAGTGATATTAATAAGAGTGGAAAGATTACCGAAATTTTAGGTAAAAACCTGCTTATTCCTGTTCAAATAGCCAAAGAACCCATATCTTCAAAGGGTCCTAGACTAAGTGCGGAAATTTCGCTCGCGGGTCGCTATGTGGTATTGGTACCATTTAGCGATGTCATTTCTGTTTCCAAAAAAATCAAAAGTGCTGGCGAAAGAAATCGATTGAAAAAAATCATTGAGAGTGTCAAGCCTAAAAACTTTGGGGTAATTATTAGAACAGTTTCTGAAAACAAAGGCGTTGCCGAATTACATACCGATTTAAATGAGTTGGTGGAAAGATGGAATACGGTAAGTGCTAAAATTGTTTCAACAGAACCTGCAAAAAGAATGCTTGGTGAAATTGACAAAACCTCGACAGTATTAAGAGATATGTTAAATGCTTCATTCAACAATGTACACATCAATGATGCAACCATTTTTGAAGAAGTAAAAACATATATTCATCAAATTGCACCTGAACAAGATAAAATTGTTAAACATTACCGTGGTAAAGAACCTATGTTCGACCATTTCGGAATTGATAGACAAATCAAAAACTTATTTGGCAAAACGGTTAACCTTCCAGGTGGTGCATATTTAATCATTGAACATACAGAAGCCTTACATGTAATTGATGTAAATAGTGGTAATAGAAATACAGCTGAAGTTAACCAAGAAGAGAATGCTTTACAGGTTAACATGGAAGCTGCTAGAGAAATTGCACGCCAACTTCGCCTTCGCGATATGGGTGGAATTATTGTCATTGACTTTATCGATATGCATAAAGCCAGCAATAAAAAAATCTTGTTTGATCATTTGAAAGAATTGATGAACGAAGATCGTGCGAAGCATACCATTTTACCTCCAAGCAAATTTGGACTAGTGCAAGTTACGCGTCAACGTGTTCGTCCAGAAATGAACATTGTAACTGTAGAAAAATGTCCAAGCTGTGGCGGAAGCGGTGAAATTAGAGCAAGTATTGTATTGCTTGATGAAATAGAAAACAACCTTAATTTTATATTAAATGAACAAAATGAAAAAGCCATTTCATTAACTGTTCATCCATTTATTGAAGCTTATTTGAAAAAGGGATTCATTTCTCAACGATTCAAATGGTTTTTAAAATATAAAAAATGGATCAAAGTAAAGGGCGTTAGTGCTCATCACTACTTAGAGTTCCACTTCTACAATAGCAAAGAAGAAGAGATCGTATTATAATTAACAATCCATCAATAGGGTTTTTATTTTTTTTATATATTGTCATATGAAAAAAGTAAAAACCCTGTTTTGTTTCCTGCTATTTTTAAGCACTTTTAATGTGAATGCACAATCAAACGATTCTGCAATCATTAGAAATATCTACAATTTTAGTTTAACGAATTCCAGTTGTTACCAAAATCTGGAATTTCTTTGTAAACAAATTGGACCACGTTTAAGTGGTTCGACAGGTGCAAGTAAAGCCATCGATTTTACCAAATCATTATTAACTAAAGCAGGATACGATAGTGTTTTTTTACAACCAACTATGGTGCCTTGTTGGGTTAGGGGCGAAAAAGAATCAGCTTCTATACAAGTAAACGGTAAAAATATTGCTTTACAAATTTGTGCATTAGGGGGTTCAGTTAAAACTCCTAAAAACGGAATAGTCGCTGAAGTTGTTGAAGTTAAAAGCTTTGAAGAGCTTGCAAATCTTGGAAGAAAAGCCATTGAGGGTAAAATCGTTTTCTTTAACAGAGCCATGGATCCTACTAAAATTGAAACTTTTGGTGCTTATGGTGGTGCTGTTAATCAAAGAGGATCAGGTGCAAGTCAAGCTGCAAAATATGGTGCAGTTGCCTGTGTTGTTCGTTCTATGAATTTAAGAATTGATGATTATCCGCACACCGGAGCAATGCGTTATGATACTACTTATCCAAAAATTCCAAGTGTTGCCATTAGCACCTTCGGTGCAAACTTATTATCCGATCAAATTAAAGCAAATAATAAGTTGAAGTTTTCGATGAAAACTAATTGTGAAACAAAAGCGGATGTGTTAAGTTATAACGTAGTTGCTGAAATTAGAGGGTCTGAAACACCCGAAAACATTATATTAATAGGCGGTCACTTAGATTCTTGGGATTTGGCAGAAGGGGCGCATGATGATGGCGCTGGCTGTGTGCAATCAATGGAAATATTAAATACTTTTCAGAAATTAAATATTAAACCAAAAAATACCATTAGAATAGTTTTGTTTATCAATGAAGAAAATGGATTGAGAGGTGGAGTTGCTTATGCTAAAGAAGCTGCATTGAAAAAAGAAAAACACCTCATTGCAATTGAGTCCGACGAAGGAGGTTTTACACCAAGAGGGTTTTCAATAGATGCAAGCAAAACACAAATTGAAAAGATTGTAAGTTGGAAAAATTTATTAGAAGAATATGGTTTATATGATATTCGTAAAGGCGGCGGAGGTGCAGATATAGGGCCATTGAAGGATCAAGGTGTTCCATTAATTTCATTCAAACCAGATTCACAAAGATATTTTGACATGCACCATGCTGCAACCGATGTTTTTGAAGCAGTCAATAAAAGAGAATTAGAATTAGGAGCAGCAAGTATCAGCTCCTTGGTTTATTTAATAGATAAATACGGTTTATAAATATTTATTTTCAGCTAAATAATTCGCAACATAATCTTGTACCCCTTCTTCGATACTGTGAAAAGGAGTGTCATAACCTATGTTTACTAATTTCTGCATTTTAGCTTCTGTGAAATATTGATATTTATCTCTGATATCGGCAGGTGTATCTATAAAATTGACATTAAACTTTTTGTCTAATGCCTTGAAAGTGGCTGCAGCTAAGTCTTTGAAGGTTCTTGCTTTTCCAGATCCTAAGTTATAAATACCAGAATCTTTGCGGTGATGTAAAAAGAAATACAAAACATTTACCACATCTTTTACGTATACAAAATCTCTCATTTGTTCACCATCTTTAAAATCTGGGTGATGCGATTTAAATAAGTTTAAACCGCCAGTATTTTTAATTTGATGAAAAGCGTGTAGCACAACCGAAGCCATTCTGTTTTTATGGTATTCATTTGGACCATATACATTGAAAAATTTCAACCCAACCCAAAAATAAGGTTGCTTTGCTTGTGACAACGCCCACTTATCAAATTCGTTTTTTGATTCTCCATAAGGGTTCAAAGGAACGAGTTGGTTAATCTTTGTTTCATCGTCATCATAGCCAAACTCTCCTAAGCCATAGGTTGCCGCAGAAGATGCGTAAACAAAGGGCAAGCCATATTGAATACATGCATTCCAAAGTGTCTTTGTATAGTCTGTATTGAGCTTCCAGAGTATTGCTTTATCAAATTCGGTGGTGTCTGTTCTGGCACCAATATGAAATATGAATTGTACGAGTTGATGGTTTTCGTCAAGCCATTGCGGAAAAATATTTCTGTCAACTTTTTGACTAAATTTTTTACCAGTTAAATTATTTTCTTTTTCAACTTTAGTAAAGTCATCTACTAAAATAATATCTGTAAAGCCAGCTGCATTTAGTTTTTGAACTAAACAACTTCCAATAAAACCTGCTGCACCTGTTACAATAATCATTAGTCGATAAAAATTGAATGAGCTATGTTTGGAATTACACCTTGAGCAACTGCTTTTTCAAGCAATGTGGTAACGGCTTTTTTTCCTTCTTCTCCCAAATTTAAGGAATATTTATTGACATAAAGTTGAATGTGTTGGACCATTACCGATTCTTCCATTTCCTGTGCGTGTTCTTTAACAAATAAAGCAGAAGAAAGTGGGTTTTTCATAGCAAATTCGACGCTTCTAGCCATTATTCTATTCACTTTTTGAATAATTTCAATTGGGTAATGACGCGCCATTACGATGCCACCTAATGGAATAGCACTTTGGGTTTCTTTTTCCCAATAAGATCCTAAATCAATGACTTTATGTAAACCTTTTGCTTCGTAGGTAAATCTATTTTCGTGAATGATTAAACCTAAATCGATTTCTTCATTTAATAACGCATTTTCAATTTCAGAAAAAAGCAATTCTACTTTTTGTTTTGCTTGTGGAAATGCAATGTTCAATAAAAAATTTGCAGTCGTTAATTTTCCAGGTATACCTATTTTTAAATCAGCAATTTTTTCAGAAATGTTTTCGATTTTATTTTTTGAAATCAACAAAGGTCCAACACCAAAACCCAAAGCACTTCCAGCATCTAATAAAATATATTTATCTAATAGATGTGCAAATGCATGGTAACTTAATTTGGTAATGGCTAATTCCTGCTGAGATGCTTTCTGGTTAAGGGTTTCCACGTCTTCAATAACAGGAATAAAAGTTATTCCTTCGGTATCTATTTTCTTATGCAACATGGCATCGAAAATAAATGTATCATTTGGACAAGGTGAAAATCCGAGAGAAAGCTCCATTAAACAGTCATGATATCCTTTTCTTTTACTTCAATGTGTTTATCCACTTTGACAATATAAGAATCGGTTACTTTTTGAACTTCCGCTTCTGCAGTTTTGGCGTCATCTTCTGAAACACCTTCTTTTTGTTGCTTTTTAATTTTTTCATTAACATCCTTACGAATATTTCTGACAGCAACTTTTCCTGCTTCGCCTTCTGCTTTAACTCTTTTTACTAAATCTTTTCTTCTTTCCTCTGTAAGTGGAGGAATAACTAATCTAATGACCACACCATCATTTTGAGGATTCAAACCTAAGTTTGCATCTGTAATGGCTTTTTCAATTGCAGAAATTAAATTCTTTTCCCAAGGCTGAACCACAATGGTTCTAGCATCTGGAGTGTTTACATTGGCAACCTGAGCAATGGGAGTTGGTGTTCCGTAATAATCTACATGAACACTGTCTAACATTTGAGGGCTAGCTTTACCTGCTCTGATTTTTGTCAATTCATTTTCAACATGATCAACTGCTTTAGACATCGCGTCTTTAGCTTCTTCAATTAATTTTTTTAATCTATCGTCCATAATAATATTTTTTATGCATGCACTAAAGTACCGATTGTTGCACCATCAGCTAACTTTTTAAAGTTGCCTCTGGTATTCATATCAAAAACTATAATTGGTAAATTATTTTCTTGACATAAAGTAAATGCGGTCATATCCATTACACTTAATCCTTTATCGTAAACTTCTGTAAAAGTTATTTTTTCAAATTTAACTGCGTTTGGATCTTTTTCAGGATCTGCTGTATAAATACCATCTACACGCGTTCCTTTTAAAACTACATCCGCTTCTATTTCAATGGCTCTTAATGATGCCGCTGTATCTGTTGTGAAATAAGGGTTTCCGGTACCTGCACCAAAAATGACTACTCTTCCTTTTTCTAAATGTCTGATGGCTCTTCTGCGAATAAATGGTTCGCAAATTTGTTCCATTTTAATTGCAGACAATAACCTGGTTTTTACACCAACTTTTTCTAATGCATCTTGTAATGCCATGCTATTAATAACAGTAGCAAGCATTCCCATATAGTCAGCTTGAACCCTATCCATGCCACCTTTCTCCGCATCTAACCCTCTGTGAATATTTCCGCCACCAATTACAATTGCTACTTCAATTCCACTCTCTACAACTTCTTTAATATCAACTGCGTATTGGTGAACCATAGCAGTATCAATTCCATATTGTTTCGAACCCATTAATGATTCTCCACTTAGTTTCAAAAGAATTCTGTTGTATTTCATGTTGGTTGTTTCTAATTAGGTTTATCAAAGATAAGACTGAATTGACTAGAATAATAAAAAAAAGCGCAAAAAAAATCCCCCCGTTGTTGAACGGGGGGATAAATAATTTAAGCTCCTAGCACCACACGTTTAAATGCGGTAACTGTTAAGCCTTTTTCGATATCGTTTAACATTTGTGAAACCGATTTAGAACTGTCTTTTACAAATTCTTGGTTTAACAAAGTCGAGTCTTTGTAAAATTTATTCAATTTACCCATTGCAATTTTCTCAACCATATCTTCTGGTTTGCCTTCTGCACGGATTTGATCTTTTGCAATTTCAATTTCTCTTTCGATAGTAGCTGCATCAACACCATCTTTATCTACTGCTACTGGATTCATCGCTGCAATTTGCATTGCAACATCTTTACCTGCAGCATCAGCTTTACCAGCAGCATCAGAATTCATCGCTACCAATACACCTAATTTATTTCCAGCATGAATGTAAGCAACAACTTTTTCAGCAGACATTACTTCATATTTAGAAACACCTATTTTCTCACCTATTTTACCAGTTTGGTCAATGATTGCATCTGCTAATTTTACTCCATTTAATGACAATGAAACAAGTTCATCAATATTAGCTGGATTATTCGCGATTGCTAAATCAGCAATTGCATTAGCAAATTCTACGAAGTTTGAATTTTTTGCAACGAAATCTGTTTCACAGTTTAATTCAATAATTACACCTCTTTTGCCATCTGCAGTTGTTTTTGCAATTACTGCACCTTCCGCTGCATCACGGTCTTGACGACTTGCTGCAACTTTAGCACCTTTTTTTCTTAAGTAATCGACTGCTGCTTCAAAATCACCGTTAGATTCTGTTAAAGCTTTCTTGCAATCCATCATTCCTGCACCTGTTTGTAATCTTAATTTATTTACATCAGCTGCGCTAATTGTTATTGACATATCTTTTTGATTTTAATTAATTCATAAAAAAAGGTTAAAAGTTGAATGTACAAAGGAGGTTTTCCCTTAAACAATTCCCCTTTTAACCTATTTAATTATTCTGCTGATTGCTCAGTAGTTGATTCAGCTGTTGTTGCTGTTTCTGTTTTTCTTTTTCTAACTGGTTTCTCTGCTGTTTCTTTTTCAGCTGCTGCTTTTGCTGCTGCACCTTCTTTTTCAGCATCTTCTTCACGCTCACGTTTACGCTCTTCTAAACCTTCTTCAATTGCTTTGGTAATGATACCTGTAATTAAAGAAATTGATTTAGTTGCGTCATCATTTGCAGGAATAACGAAATCAATATTTCCTGGATCTGAGTTAGTATCAACCATTGCAAAAGTTGGAATGTTTAATTTGATTGCCTCAGTTACCGCAATGTGCTCTTTCTTAACATCAATTAAGAATAAAGCTGCAGGTAAACGATTTAAATCAGAAATACCACCTAATACTCTTTCTAATTTGATACGATCACGAGAGATCATTAATTTTTCTTTCTTAGAAAGAATGTCGTAAGTACCGTCTTTAGTGAACTTGTCAATGTTCGTCATCTTCTTGATAGATTTACGTACAGTAGCAAAGTTAGTTAACATACCACCTAACCAACGCTCGGTTACGAATGGCATATTTACTGATCTTGCGTGTTCAGCAACGATGTCCTTAGCTTGTTTTTTCGTCGCAACGAATAAAACTTTTCTTCCAGATTTTACGATTTGTTTGATAGCTGAAGCAGCTTCTTCTACTTTAACTAAAGTTTTGTTCAAATCGATAATATGAATACCATTTTTCTCCATGAAAATATATGGAGACATTTTTGGATTCCATTTGCGCGTTAAGTGTCCAAAATGAACACCCGCGTCTAATAAGTCTTGATATGTAGTGCGTGCCATTGTATAATGTCCTCCAAAAATTAACGTTTACTAAATTGAAATCTTTTTCTTGCTTTCTTGCGACCTGGTTTCTTACGTTCAACCATACGGCTATCACGTGTCATTAAACTTTTCGCTTTTAATGCAGGTTTCTTTTCTGGATCTTTTTCAACAATCGCTTTAGCAATCGCTAAACGCACTGCTTCTGCTTGTCCTGTAATACCACCACCCATTACGTTTACATTGATATCATATTTACCTAGTAAATCTGTAACTTGTAATGATTGGTTTACAATGAATTGTAGCGGAAGAGTTGGGAAATACTCTTTGTAATCTTTACCATTAACAATAATGGCACCGTTTCCTTCTACTAAATAGATGCGGGCTACGGCTGTTTTTCTTCTACCCGAGGTGTTTATAGTCGTCATCTCTATTATAATTTAATGGTTTTAGGTGTTTGTGCAGCATGAGGATGCTCAGCACCCGCGTACACATGTAAATTTTTAAACACTTTGTTTCCTAGTTTATTTTTAGGAAGCATACCGCGAATTGCTTTTTCAACCACACGAGTAGGGTGTTTTGCCATTAAATCCTTAGGAGAAATAAATTTCTGACCACCTGGATATCCTGTATACGAAACATACTCTTTCTCTTCGAATTTGTTGCCCGTAAACCTAACTTTGTCTGCATTGATAACAATTACATTGTCACCGCAGTCTACGTGTGGGGTAAAATTAGCCTTGTGTTTGCCTCTTAAGATAAACGCTATCTTAGAGCTTAGGCGCCCCAAAATCTCTGCATTGGCGTCGATTACGACCCATTCTTTAGTAACAGTTTTGCTGTTAGCAGAGACAGTTTTGTAACTTAACGTATTCATTTTGTCTTTAACTAATTGATTTATATTGTTTTAACTTTCCCTCATTCGTTGAGGGAGGGCAAAGATAGCCTAAATATTCTAAACTACAATGCTTTAGCACAGATATTTCCATAAAATATTGTGGATATGTTAATTTCTTTATGCTTTAGCCCATTTGTGCAAATCATGTTTAGAAATCTTAAAAGCTAAAACGCGGGATTTTCCTATCTTTAGGGCAAATTTTAAGGGAATGAAAGTATCAAATATGGCTGCCAATTTAATTGGCTCTGAAATTATCAAAATTGGTAATGAAGTAAATGAATTAATTAGAAATGGTGCGAAAATATGTAACCTCACCATAGGCGATTTTGACCCCAATCATTATCCCATTCCAAAAGAATTACAAGAAGGCATCAAAGATGCTTACTTAGCAAACAATACCAATTACCCTCCGGCAAATGGTGAAATGTCCTTACGTAAATCTATTTCAGATTTTTTATTAGCAAAAGGAAATTTGAATTACAGCACCGATGAAATTTTAGTAGCCGGTGGTTCAAGACCATTAATTTATGCTACATATTTAGCCATATTAGATCCAGGAGATAAAGTAGTATTTCCAATTCCTTCTTGGAATAATAATCATTATTGTCATTTAACAGGTGCGGTTCCTGTAATGGTTGAAACTGCAGCTGAAAATAATTTCATGCCAACAGCTAAAGATATTGCACCACACTTGAAAGGCGCATCTTTATTGGCTTTGTGTAGTCCTTTGAACCCAACAGGGACAATGTTTACCAAAAAAGATTTAGCAGAAATTTGCGATTTAGTTATTGCTGAAAACGAAAGTAGACAACCGGATGAAAAACCATTATACATCATGTATGATCAAGTGTATTGGACTTTAACTTTTGGAGATCACAAACATTATGACCCTATTCATTTAAGACCTGCATTAAGAAATTATACCATTTACATTGATGGTATTTCCAAATCGTTTGCAGCCACAGGCGTAAGAGTGGGATGGACTTTCGGACCACAAGCAGTAGTAGATAAAATGAAAGCGATTTTAGGCCATGTAGGTGCTTGGGCTCCTAAAGCAGAACAAATTGCAACAGCTGCATTTTTAAAAGATGATGTAGCCATTGATCGTTTCATGGTTCCATTTAAATCACAAATTAAAAGCAGTTTAGATGCGCTTCATACTGGTTTTCAAAAATTAAAAAATGAAGGAATACCTGTTGATTCAATTGAACCGATGGGTGCAATTTATTTAACAGTAAAAGTAGCGATTCAAGGCATGAAAACCGCTGATGGAAAGGTTTTGGAGAATAGCATGGACATCACTTCATACATATTAAGTCGTGCGCAATTGGCTATGGTTCCTTTTTCAGCATTTGGATTAACCAAACATTCATCATGGTTTAGATTGTCTGTTGGTGCAGCAAATGAAGAAACTATTTTAGCATCATTTGAAAGATTAAAACATGCGATTGCTGAACTTAGTAAATAAAAAATAAAATGAATGGAACGCTATACCTAATACCTGTATACTTATCAGAAGAAACAGATCCAATAAATATTTTACCGCCACAAACTATTTCAATTATTCATTCACTGCAAAATTTTATTGTAGAAAATGAAAAATCGGCAAGGGCATTTTTAAAGGCAGCAAAAATTACCATACCGCAAAACCAATTAAATATTTTGGTTTACAATAAAAAAGACCAAGAACCCTTAGCCAATTATTTTAAAGATTTAACGACTGGAATATCTGTTGGTATATTAACAGAAGCAGGATGTCCAGGTGTGGCAGATCCAGGCGCAGAGCTTATTGCAGAGGCACATAGAAAAGGAATTAAAGTAGTTCCACTAATTGGCCCCTCTTCTATTTTGTTAGCCATTATGGCTTCTGGTTTCAACGGACAACAATTTACTTTCAATGGTTATTTGCCCATCGATAAATTAGCGCGAAGTAAAAAAATTCAAGATTTAGAAAGATTAGCAGAAAGAAATAACCAAACACAATTGTTTATGGAAACGCCTTTTCGTAATAATCAATTATTTGACGAAGTAATTAAGAGTTGTAAACCCGACACTTATTTAGCGATTGCTACAGACATTACCGATCCAAATGAAATGATTAAAACAGCTAAAGTTGAGTTTTGGAAAAAGAACAAACCAGAATTACATAAACGACCAACAATATTTTCACTTTATCGAAAACAATAATGTCAATTCCTTTAGCAGAGCGATTAAGGCCTAGTAATTTAGACCACTATATTGGGCAATCCCATTTAGTTGGTGCTGGAGCTGTATTGCGCAATGCCATTGAGTCTGGTAATATTCCTTCGATGATATTTTGGGGGCCACCTGGAGTTGGAAAAACCACACTCGCTCATATTATTTCACAACAATTAAAACGACCCTTTTATGCATTAAGCGCCATCAACTCTGGTGTAAAAGATATTCGGGAGGTAATTGACAAAGCAAAAAGTCAAAGTTTTTTTGGCACTGCGAATCCAATATTATTTATTGATGAGATTCATCGCTTCAGTAAATCACAACAAGATTCTTTATTAGCCGCAGTGGAAAAAGGTATTGTTACCCTCGTGGGCGCCACAACCGAAAATCCTTCGTTCGAAGTAATCTCAGCACTATTATCGAGGTGTCAAGTTTATATATTACAAAACCTAACAAAAGAAGAATTAATTGCATTGTTAGCAATTGCAATAAAAGAAGATAAATTCCTACAATCAAAGAAAATACAAATTGACGAATACGAAGCCCTGCTAAGGCTTTCAGGTGGTGATGGAAGAAAACTATTAAATGTTTTCGAGTTGGTTGTACAATCTATTCCTAATTTAGAAATTGTCATAACAAATGAAATAGTAATGTCAATTGTTCAACAGAATATTGCATTATATGATAAGGCGGGCGAACAACATTATGACATCGTATCGGCGCTCATTAAATCAATTAGAGGAAGCGATCCAAATGCAAGTGTTTATTGGTTGGCAAGAATGATTGAAGGTGGAGAAGATCCATTATTTATTGCAAGAAGATTGGTTGTATTAGCATCAGAAGATATCGGAAATGCAAATCCTAATGCATTACTACTTGCCAACAATTGTTTTCAAGCGGTGAATACCATTGGAATGCCAGAGGCTCGAATAATCTTATCACAAACAGTTATTTATTTGGCGAGTAGTGTTAAAAGTAACGCTTCTTATCTAGCCATCGATATGGCACTTGCAAAGGTAAGAGAAACGGGAAACCTAGCGGTACCATTAGATTTGAGGAATGCACCAACTAAGTTAATGAAAGAAATTGGTTACGGTAAAGACTATCAATATGCACATGCTTATGAAGGTAATTTTATCAATCAAGAATTTCTTCCAAAGGAAATAAGCGGATGTGTTTTTTATCAACCAGGAAATAATCCAAAAGAAAACGAAATTAGGAAAACCCTAATACATCTTTGGAAAGATAAATATGGCTATTAATAATTCATCAAAAAATTATAACAATTTAATTGATAAGCTAGATGAGTTTATCAAAAAGTATCATCAACAACAGTTGATACGAGGAGTTATTTATTTTTTAGGTTTTGCCATCATTTCATTTTTAATCATCAATAGTTTAGAATATTATTTTTATTTAACACCGACGATTAAAAAAACAATTTGGATAGTATATATTTTATCCATCGCATTATTGCTAAACAAATGGCTTATAAAAGCAATTTTAAATGTTCTTCATATACGAAAAACGCTTGATTATGAAGCTGCAGCAAAATTGATATCAGAACATTTTTCAGACGTTAAAGATCAATTAATCAATGTTTTACAACTCAACGAACAAGCAAATCAGGCTCATAATCAAACAGATTTACTGTTAGCTAGTATTGATCAAAAAATCAATTTATTAAAACCAATTCCATTTGTAAAAGCAATTGATTTTAAACAAAACAAAAAGAAATTACCCTACTTGTTAATTCCATTAAGTATACTGTTGTTAATTGCTGTATTACAGCCAAAATTTATTGCACAAGGAACGAGTAGATTATTACATTTCAATACTAAATATGTTCAACCTGCAAGTTTTCAATTTCATTTAATACAAACACCATTAACGTATAAACAAGGTGATGATGTAAATATAAAATTGAATTTAACAGGCGATCCAATTCCCCAAGACATTCAAATTATTGTCAACAATAATTCTTATAAACTTCAAAAAACAAATCAAACAAATTTCGAATTTAGCATTCCGAATATTCGAAAATCTGCTGTGTTTTATTTTACTGCATTGGGGTATCAATCAGAAGAATATAAATTGACAGTTGTTCCTAACCCTTCAATTGTTAAGTTCGACTTGCACATTCATTTTCCAGCTTATTTGAATAAAAAAGCTGAAATTCAAGCTAATACAGGAACATTATCGGTGCCAGAAGGTAGTCAACTACAATGGAAATTCTATTCAGCACATGCACAATCTATTGTTTTTGGAAGCAATCAAAAACAAGAGCATATTAATGTAATAGCAAATGAAAGTAGCATAAGTAAGAAGTTGGTTAAAAACCTTTCTTATTTTATTCAAGCGAAAAGTAAAAATAATTATTTGTCTGAACCCATCAATTATAACATTGATGTAATTCCAGATTTATATCCTAGCATACAAGTTACACTGTCAAAAGATTCTACTAACAACGCCAATATTTTTTTTAGTGGTATCATAAAAGATGACTATGGCTTAAGCAAACTTTATTTTCATTATGACATTCGAAAAGCTGATAAAAATGTAGTGCACAAATTTTTACCAATTGCGATTGAACCAAAACAAACAAGCACACAATTTTTCTATCATATCAACACAAAAGCATTAGGTCTTAATCTAGAAGATGAATTAAGCTATTACTTTGAAATATGGGATAATGATGGGGTAAATGGTTCTAAATCAAGTAAATCTGAATTGTTTAGCTTCAAATTACCCAGTGTAGCTAATATCAGTAAAGAAGAAAATGAAGCCAATAAAGCACTAAAAGATAAAATTGCTTCTGCTATTAAAGAAGCAGAAAAAATTCAAAAAGAAGCTAAAAAGCTCAATGAGAAATTGCGCAATAAAAATGAATTATCTTTTGAAGAAAAAAAAGAAGTTGCTGAATTATTAGCTGATCAAAAAAAGCTTGCGCAAGAAGTAAAAGAAATTCAAGAACAAAATTTAATCAACAACGAAATCAACAAAGATTTTAAAAAGTTTGATCAAGAATTAATTGATAAGAAAAAACAAATTGATGAAATGTTTGAAAATGTATTAGACAACAAAACCAAAGAACTCATCAAAGAATTAGAAAAATTATTAAACACAAATAATAAAGAGAAAACACAAGAGTCTATTCAAAAAATGCAGTTAGACAATAAAGAAATGGCTAAAGAAATGGACCGCATGCTTGAACTCTTTAAAAAACTCGAAGTAGAACAAAAAACCAAGGAAAACATTGATCGATTAAACACCCTTTCTGAAGAACAAAAATCTATTAATGAGCAACTTACAGATAAAAAACCAGACATTCCTGCTGTCAAAGATGCACAAAATAAATTGAACAAAGATTTCCAAGATTTGAAAAAAGATTTTGCCGATTTAATGAAAAAGAATGAAGAGTTAAGCGATAAAAGTGAAATTCAAAATCCGGAAAATGAATTAAATGAAATAGAAAATGAATTAAATAAAAGTAAAAACGAATTAGATAATAATAAAAGTAATAAAGCCAGTGCAGCACAAAAAAGTGCTGCGGATAAAATGAAAGCGCTTGCGGATAAAATGAAAAAACAGCAAGAAGCAGGAGAAGCGCAAGAACTTGATTTAAATATGCGCGCACTCAGACAAATTTTAGACAATTTAGTTCAGTTATCATTTGCACAAGAAAAGAATTTAAACTTGACTAAAGATGCAAACATCAATGATCCTCAATATACTAACCTGGCTAAGACACAGCGTACATTGAATGATGAAATGAAAATGATTGAAGACAGTTTATTTGCTTTAAGTAAAAAAGTAATTCAGATAAAATCAATCGTCAATAAAGAAACAGGTAAGGCTAGCTTGAATATGCTTCAAAGTATTGCAGCTTTAGCAGCAAGAAATACTGGTCTTGCAAGTATGCGCCAACATTATGCCATGACTTCTATAAATAATTTAGCAGTGTTGCTTTCAGAAATTTTAGAGCAAATGCAAAAAGAAAGTCAAAGCAAAAAAGACGGCGGTAAACCGGGTTCAAAACCAAGTAAAAAACCAGGAGGAAAAGGAAAAGGAGACAACCTTTCTAAAATGCAGAATGAGCTGAATAAACAAATTGAACAACTGAAAAGTGGCATGAAACCTAGTCAAAAGCCAGGAAAAGGGCAAATGTCGCAACAAATGGCTAAAATGGCTGCACAACAACAAGCTATCCGCAGTGCCATGGATCAGTTATCTCAACAAATGGAAAAAAATGGTTTAGGTGGAAAAGGAAAAGAGCTCTCTCAGCTCAAAAAAGAAATGGAAAAAACAGAAACAGATTTATACAATAAAAATATCAATCAACAAACCATTAACAGACAACAAGAAATTATGTCTAGATTGCTTGAGGCAGAAAAGGCAGTTAAGGAAAGAGAGCAAGACAACCAAAGAGCAGCGGAACAAGGCAAATCAGACGCAATTACTCCAAATATTAAATTCGAAGAGTTTAAAAAAGAAAAGAAGAAAACCTCTGACTTAATTAAAACAGTTCCGCCTAATTTCAAACCTTATTACAAAGAAAAAGTAAATTCTTATTTCGATAAATTAATTAACATTCAACCCAAATAAACAAAATGGCTATTCATTTTTTTAACGAAGAAAGTAGTTATAAGCTCAAACATAAAAGTGCGCTAAAGCAATGGTTAAAGGCTGTTGCGGCAGCAGAGGGCTTTAAAATTGGTGAGCTAAATTACATATTGTGCAACGATGATTACCTTCACCAAATTAATGTAGATTACTTACAACACGACACTTATACCGATATCATTACTTTTGATCATTCAGAAAAAAAAGAGGTCATTGCTGGTGATATATTTTTAAGTACTGATCGTGTAATTGAAAATGCAAGTATTTTTAAGGTACATGTATTTGACGAATTGTCTAGGGTGTTGGTTCATGGCGCATTACACTTAATGGGGTATACCGACAAAAGTAAAGTTAAAAAAACAGAAATGACTGCAAAAGAAGATTACTATTTAGCTAAAAGAACATTCGATGGAAAATAAAACAGCAATAATTATAGGTGCAACTGGTTTGGTTGGAAAATTTTGTTTAAGCTATTTATTAAATGAAAATGCTTACCATAAAGTAATCGCTATTAGCCGCAAACCCATTGGATTTGCGCACCCTAAACTAGACAACTTAGTCATAGATTTTGATACACTTGCAGACTACCAAGATCGACTCGTTGCAGACGATATTTATTGCTGCCTTGGAACCACAATTAATGTAGCTGGATCTAGAGCAGCATTTAAAAAAGTAGATTTTGAATATCCTTTAACACTAGCTCAAATAGTGAAAAAAAATGGTGCTAAACAATTTTTATTAGTTAGTGCAATTGGTGCTGATCAAAACTCTAAACTATTTTACAGTGCCGTTAAAGGTGAATTAGAAGAAGCCATTAAAAATTTGAATTTTGAAACTGCATTTATTTTTCAACCTTCTTTCTTAAAAGGAATTAGAAAAGAATTTCGATTAGCAGAAAAAATAGCATTGGTATTGATGCCGTTTTTTGAAATTTTGATGATTGGACCATTGAAGAAATATAAATCCATAGATGCCATGGTAGTAGCCAATGGTATGTATTTAAAGGCTCAGAGCGGGATAAAAGGTGTAGAAACCTTAAGTTCAGATCAGATTCAAGCGCTTTGGAAAAAGAAATAGGTTATTTCAAATGATCCAATGGTAATGGTGTATTGGTTTTAATTTTACCCAATACAATATTGCTATGAAATTGCGCAATGTTTGGAATGCCACTTAATTTATTTAATAAAAAATCATTGTATGCCTGAATATTTGGAGAAACAATTTTAATTAAATAATCATATTGACCAGATAATCCAATTACATCTAACACTTCAGGTAATGCTGCAATGGCATTTTCAAAACCAAGCAAAGCTTCTTTGTTTTGTTCCTTCAAAGTAACATTACAATATACTTCAATGTCTAAGCCCAATTGCTGACCATCTAATACGGCAACATATTTTTGAATGTATCCGTCAGCCTCTAAACGCTTGATTCTTTCATAGGTTGGCGTTGCGCTCAAACCCACTTCTTTTGCAATGTCTTTGATTGCACTTGTAGAATCTTGTTGCATTAATTGCAAAATGGATACGTCAATTTTATCTATGTTGTGGCTCATATCAATTGTTTATAAAACAAAAATAGGGAAATTATCATTCAATGATAAACAAAAAAGGCTCCAATATTGCTATTGGAGCCTTAAAATGTATTGAATTATTTGGTTGCTATATCGTTGATTCTAATAATAGCAGTTGTGCCATTTACAGTTAATTTAACCAAATAAATTCCAGCTGCATTACTATGGTCTTCATTTACATAAGACACCGAATGCGCGCCAGCTGTAAGGTTTTCTTTTTCAATAATTGTTGCAATGTTTCTTCCTAATAAATCATATACCTCCATACTTACTTGAGCTGCAACAGGTAAATTAAATGCCAGTTTCGTACTGCCACTAAAAGGATTTGGTGCTGCTTGTAAATTGAAAATCTTTGCATTGATATTATTAACACCTACCGCTTGTACGGTAATGGTGTCGGTGTTTATAGCGCTACAACCTGTAGCTACATTAGTAACCGTTAAGGTTACAAAATATTGTCCCGCTGCAGAGAAGGTGTGTACAGGGTTTGCTAAAGAAGAAACATTAGAAGGACTATTTGGATCACCAAAATTCCAACTATAAGTTTGACCTGCTGCAATAACTGCATTGAATTGTACATTCAATAAGTTTACTGCACTGGTTGTTATTTGTGCATTTGGTGTTGCTTTATGTGTAATAATAATTTGGTCTGTACTACTACATCCATTGCTATTCGTAACAGTAACTGAGTAAGTTGCTGCTGCACTTACTACAATTGTTTGAGTAGTTGCCCCTGTGCTCCAAAGGTAAGTAGCGCCTGCATTTCCGGCATCTAATGTAATTGCATCATTAGCACAAATTGCCCTATCTATACCTAAATTAACCACAGGTGCAGTATTAAAGTTAACCGAAATAGTATCTCTTGTTACACAACCTAAAGTATTTGTTACCGCTACATGATAATTTCCAGATTGTGTTACTTGAATGGTTTGTGAAACAGAACCATTGCTCCAAAGGTAAGTATTACCAACGTTTCCGGCATCTAGTGTAATGGTATTACCAACACATGAATTTATGTTTGCACCTAAATTTACAATAGGTTGTGGGTTAGTTGTTATTACAATTGCATCGGTATGGTCGCAACCTGCAGCATTCGTTACTGTTACCATATATGTACCTGCGGTATTCACGCGAATGGTTTGAGTGGTTGCGCCGGTGCTCCAAAGGTAAGTAGCACCTGCATTTCCGGCATCTAATAAATAATTAGAACCTTCGCATATTGTAATATCAGCACCTAAATTAACAGAAGGACTAGCAAATACTTTTAAGTAACGACGAATTATAGTATCACAACCTGTGCTGTTATTTTTTACAGAAGCTGTGAAAACTAATGTGCTATCCTTGTCAGAAGATTCAGCAATATAACGAACGTTTAATCCGCTTATGTTTACTGCTCCAACAGGGTTTGCGCCTGTTAAAGTTTTAACTGTAACATTATTAACTGTCCATGTATTTCCAAAATCAGCGGCGTTAAAACCAGTTGGTGGAATAAATGAATATGTCATGGTATCTAAAATACATGCTGCATCAACATTTGAAATGGTACCGGCATTGTATACTCCTTGGTATGGAGCTGCTTTAGCAAATCCAGAACCACTAGGAAGAGAAACCGGCGAAATAGTTACAGGTACTCTGCTTGAAGGACAACCAGATTGTCCAACACTAACTTTCCAATCATAAAAATAATAATGATACTGTGGGTAGCCTGTAAAAGTATGACCAGTTAACACTATGTTATTACCAGGATTAGCATAAGGATAACTAGCACCTGCTGTATTTCTAAATAAGTTAACATTTGTTGTTCCGGTGTTTGCATCTATGCGATAATTACCGGCTGGCAATGTCAAGTTTAATGGCAAAAATACTTTAGCTCCAGATACTGCTGTTATGGTAAAGTTAAAAGTATAAAGCGTAGTAGTATTTGCACCGTCTCTAATACGAATACCAACTACTCCAGAAGCACTCGGAAATACTGCTATAGAATCTATTTTAATGGTATTGTTTACAGTAAATAAAACCTGGTAAGTATATAAGTTAGTTAATGCACCCGCACCTATTGAAGTGTTTAATGGCCCTAAACTACTTTTCACCATTGTAGAAGTTGTTGCTTCTGCATAGAATGTAGTAGGTGCAGTAATTGCAGGAGTTATTAAACTGTCTTTTTTACCAATCGCAGTACCTCCATACGGAGTATTGAACCATAAAATACTAGCCGTAGAATTGGCATGCAATATTGCACTACCACCTGCACAACTTGCTTTTAAAACAGTTACTGTTGGTGGTGCTGGAACTGCATAAATAACAGTGTTCATGCTTACACTATCATTTGTTGCATCTATATCTCCAGTTAGGTTTATATAAGCTTTAATTGCAGTTGCTCCTGTAGCAAGAGTTGAATTATAGTTTTTAATCGTAATGGTGTCTATTTGATTTGGTAAAATAGAACCGGTAAACGTATTACTTATTGAAGTATTAATTGCTCCTTTAATTTGCGCACCCATTGTAAAACTTGTTTGCGTTGCGGTTCCTAAATTTTGAACAGCAATGACAATGCTATCTGTAGCATTACCACAAAGTGCGGTAGCTGAAGGATAGAGTATACTCAATACTTTCAGCTCTTTTGCTGGAGGTAAAAACTCATCTGCACCAATACAAGGTGTGCTTATATTTCTAGCATCACCATCTATATCAGTTGTAATTCCTACAATATTGGTTCCTTTTTGATACAAGCCAGTTCCTTGTGCATGTAAATTAATTCCTGAAATATGATTAGGTGTATTGTTTACTGAATTATTATTTCCATTAGTTAAAGATTTAAGATCAGCTAAAGTCAATAAATCTGTACTTAAGAAACCTAATTTTCCTTGCGAGCCAGAAACATAAAAATTGTTGTAATTAAAGTTAGTAAAGGCTGTATCGGTAACTTCAGAATACAATGCATATGCATAAGAAGTGTCTGATGTATTAGCCAAGGTGTTGTTGAATGAATTGTTTCTGATATCAAGCGATCCCGCGCCCAAGCCTAAGTGTAGCGCAGCACTTACATCTGGTGTGCTACCAGTAGTTTGTGCAATATTTCCAGATAAGCTTACTGAATTATAATACAATTTTAATCCAGTTGTATTTCGAATACTGATACCTACATTGGCTGTTGAATTTAAATTTGGCGATCCACCACCAGTCATATTACCAATAAAGTTGTTGGTGATGCTGATGTTTTCGTTTTGTTTATTGGTACGGATTTCAATTCCTCTTCCGCCAAATGCACCTGAGCCCGATGCAACTTTTTCAATTTTATTATTATTAATGATGCCGTTTTTAAAACCACTATAAATTGCAATACCCCATGCTTGCTGTGCTGCAGTATTAATGATATTTTTAATTGTATTATTTGAAATAGCACTGTTTTTGGTTTGATCTAATACAATACCATATAATCTTAATTGATCAGCTACTACATCGCCTCCAATGCTGTTGCCTGAGACAATAACACTGTCTGATGGAGTTGCTGTAGCGCCACCGACATAAAGTCCAACAGAACCCCTAATAATCGTGTTGTTAGTGATTTTTATGTTCTTGTTGCTTTCACCTGCTGAATAAGGTAAACTTAAACCACCAATATGAATAGGAATTGAATTTGCACCTGTTCCAGCAATAATTTTACAATTACTTAAATTAAAGTTTTCAACTCCTGCATTATTTCCTAAACTAATTAATTGAATAGTCGCGTTTCCAGAAACAGTTGTATTGTTATCAAAAGATAAATAAGAACCAATACCATTATAACTTCCATCAATACTTACCCTATCGGCTCCATTAATTCTAATTAATCCTCCAGCATAAGCACCTGCAATAGTTCTAAGTGTATCAATATTTGATTTAATTGTAATCTTATATCCACTTCCTGCAGTTTCTGCGTAATAATTTAATGCATTGGTTCCATCTTCAGTTAAATTAGAAGTAACCAAAATATGCACATTACCTGCCAATAAATTATTATTTAAATATTCGAATACACCACCTGCTTTTGTTAAACTAGTATATGTCTTACCCGTTCCAACCAATAAGGTTCCTGAAACACCTGTGCCAATTCGGTATTTATGTGGCGTTCCAATTAATGGGAAGTTATTACTTGTAAGCGCTACGCTATTTGCATCTGTACTAAATTGAACTTCAGCATTGGTAGACACCGCAGCAGTATTATCTTGTGCAACCACAAAATATTGAATCTGATCGTTTAATACTACTGACGATCTTAACAAACTGTAATCGATTACAAAATTATAAGGCGATATTTTATTAGTTGCAATTACATATTTCCAACCATTTGCAGCCGAAGTATTTCCAGCATAAGTGTTAGAGTCTGTAGATTTTTTATAGTATAAGCGTGGGCGTTTTAAAAGTGAAGTATCAATACCTGCTGAATCTAAAATTGTTGCAAATGAATTTAAAGTATAATTAGTAGTACTAACAGTATTTAAAATAGGTGCAAATTTAATACTTGGTCCAGAAAAATCTCCACCTTGTTCATAGGCTCCAATGGTAGGATTTGAGCCACTTCTAGCAATTCCTTTTATATCAGTTGTAACTTGAGAGATTGGAGTACCTGCAGCTAACAAAGGAGAACCCGTTTTTGGAATTACTAATTTTATTAAATTAAATAACGGATCGCCGTCCACACTATTTTGATCAAAAGCTGCTGAGTTTGCAGTTTTCCATGCAGCTAAATTTGCATAAGTTGTTGTTCCATATTGTCCGTAAGTAACACCGGAATTTCCATTCAAGTGATTGTAATTAGAAATAATAGCACTGGTAGTTGTAGCAAAATTCAATAATATTCTAGTACCTGTGCCGCTTACTCTATTAATATTAATGGTATTGTTTTTAAATTGCAAATTGGTTGCAACAGTTGATTGATAAACACCATAAACCGTTCCAGCACCTGATCCAGCAATATCAATGGTATTGTTAAAGTACCATGTGCCATCTGATCCAGGGTTATATATACCATATACCGTTCCAGAACCTCCAATATTATAAACAGCATTGTTTGCAAAAATATTTTCATTACCTACCGTTGCATCTGCAGCAGAATACATTAAATAAGATGTAGCAGTACCTGTATATCCAATTGGAAAAGGACTGTGTATTTTATTGTTGCGGTAACTCACATTTCTTGCACCAGCTCCAATATATGTACCATAAAAAGTGGTAACGTTTAATGATCTTGTTGGGCGAGCAATTTCATTGTTTTCAAAAATTAAACTATCTGTTCCTAACAGATATGCTGAATAAATATAAGTGTCTAATAATTTATTATTGCGCACTACGTTTCCAACCGCTGATGTTAAATCGGTTGAACTTCCATAAATAGTAAATAAATAATACCCACCAATGAAAACATTGTTTTCAATAGTATTATACCTGAAACGCCCAGCTGTAGTAGCGGACGAAGCACTACCGCTCATTGCAAACGCCGAATATGAACTTGCAATTTTATCTTGAGTGATGATAACTTTATTTCTTTTGATGGTGTTATAATCACCTTCTCTTAAATTAATACCAATTCCAGATGCGCCATTTACGTTAACCACAAAACTATCTATGGTTGTATAATTTACTTTATATAAATTGATACCGTTGGTAGTTGTATTAATTACAGCACCGTTTCCATTTATTTTTAAAGTATTTGTTGCAGATAATCCTGTTATGTTTTGTAAAGTAAATCCTGCATAAGGACCCGACGCAGGATTCACATTTATCACTACTGGCCCACACATGCCATTTGCGCTCAACAAATCAGCAACCGCTGAAATGCTTGTAAAATCAGCACCTGTAGCACCTACAGTATATGTCCCTGTTAATCCCGATCTGAAATTATTTAAAACAACTGTATCGTTTAATGGATTTGCATCAGCACCATTGTTAGGTAATGAAGTATAAATTTTTAAATTATAAACTGTATTAGCAGTTACGTTAAACGTACCAACTGTAATTACTGTATCAGTATTACTTAAAATTGGGCTTGTAAATGTTAATGGCGTTTGCAATACATTATTCAATGACCAATTTAATTGAACAGTATTTAAGGTTGTCAATCCAATGTTTTTAACACGAACTTTAACCGTAGCTAAACCTGGACAAACACCTTTTGGTGATACAATGGCTGTAATTGTAGCATCATCATTTGCTGGTGAAAACTCATAAGCGCCAATGTCCGGTGTAGATGAACGAATAGCTCCAGTAATATCATCAGCAACTAAAGTTAAGGCTGTACCTGTATTGTTTAATGCAACAGCATTTGGTTTTAAATTACCCATTGACGCATTGGCAATAATTGGATCTACACTTACGCTGTTTTGATCATATGCTCCTGAAGAATATGCTTTCCAAGCTGCTAATGTAGCTTGAGCAGCAGAATGGTATGCAATGTTGTTCACGCCAGTACCTACAACCGCTGTGTTTACATATAAATCATTGTAATTAGTTGAGGGAATTGTTGTAGCAGTTGCAAAATACAAAGCATATTTTGCAGCACTTCCACCTTTGCTTATAGAAAAAATATTGTTTTTTAATTCAATTCCTGTTGCCAATGTTGTTTGATAAAAACCATAAATCAACCCAGCAGTTGCATTTGGGTTGTCTATGTAAAGAGTATTGTTGTAATACAAACAATAATCTGAACCAGTATTGTAAAAGCAATATTGCGAACCATTTGTATTTAAATTGTACAATGCATTATTGATAATTAAATTAGGTTTAGCAATTGTACCATCAGTTGAGCTTAAATAAATTCCATAAAAAGCAGAGGTCCCAGTAGGCGTATTAAATAAATCGTGAATGCGATTACCTTTTATTAATAATTGTTGACCTGCACCAGCAACATAAATACCATAACCAGAAGATGTAACCAATCTGTTTAATCTATGAATATTATTTCCTACAAATTGTAAACTATCATGTCCATAAAAATAAGTGCCGTAAGTATAGAAATCACGAATGATATTATTTTTGATTTGATTTCCTATCATGTTTGCAATGGTTGTACTTCCATACGCTACAATACCAAAATATCCACCCGAAATTTCATTGTTTAAAATTTTATTGTATTTCGCAGTGGTAGCAGTAGTATAACCTGTAGTTGAACCAGAAATTACTATGCCTCCAAATGTAGTACCTGTTCCAGTTTGGTCACCAATAATTTTACAGTTTTTAATAGTATTATAATTACAATCACCCATCGATACTACATAACCTTTAGTAGAATTTGCATGAGCTTCAAAAGTCATACTGTCTATGGTGATGTAATTTGAATTTCTAATTTGTAAAATATAATCTGGTCTTCCTGAAATCAAAGTATCTATTAATTTAGAATTTGCACCATTAATAGTAATGGTATTAATTGCAGAAGTTCCACTTACATTTAAAAAACTGAGCGAACCCACATAAGTTCCTTTTTTTACATTTAATACAACTGGACCAGTAACTCCACAATTTACAGAAGCAATAAAATCTGCAAATGAAGTAAAGTTAGTTGCTGATGAAGATAAAGAAGGGTTCATCGTATATGTACCTGCAGCCAGTTGTGGCCTTGGTCTAACTTTTACTGGTACAGAATAAGTACTTACCGAAGAACAAGTAGATTTACAACGATAGTAAGCAGGCACTAATCCCAATGCAGAAGTTGCACTTACATTTGTTGCACCTGTAATATCTGTCCAATTTAAACTATCAGCCGAAACTTGCCATTGATATGTTAAGCCTGTACCGAATGTATTTCCTGTTAAACTCAAATTGAAATTTACCGTTGGGCAAATGAAAGTTGAAGAAGCAACTGTTGTTCCTGCCACTGGAGGGGTGGTACATGGTGAATTATCCATAATAGTTACGGTATAATCTTCTGTTTCTCCACCACCAAAAGAAGTACATGGATCTGTTGCGCCATTCGGAGATGATGCTAGCCTAGAACGAATACGCATCCCTGTTTGTCCAGATACAGCATTTGTTGGAACTGTAATGTTGATGTTTCCTGTTTGTCCAACAGCATATACTTGTGTCCATTCTGAAGCATCATAAACAAAATCATGATTGAAGTCAATCCATACAGAAACCTTGTTATCACTGGTCCCTGTACTTACAACGCTCATATTATAAGTCAATCCTTTGATGAGTGTTGCGGTAAATGTACTACTTGGATAATTCGTATATGATGGAACAGCACAAGAAGCACCAGAGTTATTACTTATACTCGCAAATACTACATTTGAAATACAAGGCGAAGCCGATGTATGTGGTGCTGTACAATATTGCGCTTGAGCACTTTTGCTTGTTATTAAATTAACGGTTAATAAAACAGTAGCAATTAAAAAATAACGTAAAAGTTTTTTCATAATAAATGGTTTGATAATAAATATAATCATATTTCTAATGCAATTCAAAAATTTTAACTAGAAAAAAAATAGATTATGGTTTTTTTAAATCTGTTTAAACTTCTTTTTAGATAAAAATGCTAAAAACAAAAAAGGCGACCTATTCCTAGGTCGCCTTATAAATTTATGCTTTTAACGATTATCTGTTTGCGATATCAATCACTCTCAAGATTGCTACTTGACCGTCTACAATTAAACGAACCATGTAAACTCCACTTGCATTTTGATTATCACCTGCAGAGAAATCATAAGTATGTACACCTGATTCTTGGTAAGTTGAGTTAGCGATAGTGCTTACTTTTCTACCAATCATATCGTATACTTCTAAGGTAACATTTGCATTGCTTGGCAATTCATAGTTAATCTTAGTGTTTCCAGCGAAAGGATTAGGTGCTGCAACTAATTTGAATGCTTTTGCAAAGTCATTCGCAAATCCTGTTACAGTTACCTGTGTTTGAGTTACTGATTTACATCCTGTTGCCACATTTGTTACAGTTAAGGTTACAGTGTAGTTACCTGGAGCACTGAATAAATGTGTAGGAGTAGATAAACTTGAAGTATTTGATGTACTTGTTGGATCTCCGAAGTTCCAAGCATAGCTTGTACCAGCTGCAGCTACTGCAGTGAATTTAACTTGTTGTCCTTTAGTTGTATCTACTACTTGTGTAGTGAATGTTGAATTAGGAACTGCTTTGTTAGTAATGACAACTGCATCATTAGTTGTACATCCACCTACATTGGTTACTGCTACTGAGTAAGTATTAGCTAAACTAACTCTGATTGTTTGAGTAGTTGCACCAGTTGACCATAAGTATGTTGCACCTGCGTTACCTGCATCTAATGTAACAGTATCACTTGTACAGATATTTTGATCTGCACCTAAGTTAACCACTGGAGCTGTTTTAGGAGTTACTACAATTGTATCGTTTGTAGCACAACCGTTAGCACCTGTTACTGTTACAAAGTAAGTACCAGCTGATGAAATTGTAACTGTTTGTGTAGTTGCACCTGTTGACCACAAGAATGTGCTACCTGCATTACCAGCGTCTAAGATAGAAGTACTACCTGGACATAGTTGGAAGTCAGGACCTATACTTACAGACGGAGCTGGTAAGTTTGTAATTGCAATGGTGTCAAATAATGTACAACCTGTTACTGTATTTACTCTTACTGAATAAGTTCCAGCATATTTAGCTTGAATTGTTCTTGTAGTTGCACCTGTTGACCATAAGTAAGTTGCACCTGCGTTACCTGCATCTAATGTCAATGGAGCACTAGTACAAATTGCTTGATCTGCACCTAAGTTAACTGTTGTTGGAGCAACTGAAACTACCCTGAAGGTATCAGATGCAATACATCCACCAGCATTTGATACAGTTAATGAATAAATACCTGTAGTTGATACTGCTAATGTTCTAGTTGTTGCACCTGTTGACCATAAGTATGATGGGTAAGTTCCTGGATCTAATGTTCTAGTTCCACCCACACATAATCCTAGGGTATCAGCACCAATGTTGAATGTAAATGCTGCACCAGATGTTAAGTTAATAGAGTCAACAGCTGTTTGACCAGCTCTGTCTGTAACTACTACTTTATACATACCAGCTGCACTTGCAACCATTGTTCTGTTAGTGTTTGGATCAATTGCATTGTTTACATACCATCTGTAACTAGCTGCATCTGGGTTACCAGCGTCTAATATTCTTGGTGTATTTCCGCAAATTAAACCTGTTGCTGTACCTAAGTCTACAGTTGGAACTGGTAATACTGTTACCATTACTGTATCGTTTGCAGTACAAGCACCATCACCAACTGTTACTACATATTGGTATGAACCTACACCACCCGTTGGTGTTGCAATTGGGTTTGGAATATTCAAGGCAGATAAACCACCATTAGTTGATTGTGTCCAGTTATATGTATATGGTAAAGATTGTTTCAACATAATGTCTGTTCTAGCAGTAGTTGAATAACCTTCTGTACTCCATCCACATGCAGTAGATGACGATACGTTGTCCATATAGTAGTATCTAGCAATACCTGAACTGTAACCAGAAGTATAATATACATAAGGGTTAGTAGATGACGATGCAGTTCCACCATCATTGTTAGACCAACACCATGAAACTACAATGTTAGATACTCCGTCCCACACAAAGTTAGTGTTAAATGGTACTGCAGATTTTGCAAAACCACCTGCTACTGGTACAAATTTTCTTGGATTAATTACTTGTGTTAAACCTGAAGTAATATAACTTGAAGCAACGTCTCCTTGTGAAGTATTACCCATGCTTACTGTAAAGTCTAACATAGTATCTGTACTTTGTGTACCGGTTGTATTCCAAGCAATGGTATTAATTACACCAGCAGTTAAGCCTTTGGCCTGTAATTCTGCTGCTGTAATAATTTCTTGGTATTTCATTGCGCCATAATATCTATAGAATCCGTATACCATGGTATTATATTGTGAAGTACCGAATGTTGGCTCACGTTTGATAGCGGCATCAATTTGGTAGCTTCCACCTGCAGCTACGAATCCATCAGGACCTGCATTTAATGCAGCTTTCAAGTATTCGTCACGGTACACATCAGATTTTGTGGTGCTTTCGTTTGCTCTTGGGCTATTGTCTTGTGCCAATAATTTAAATCTTACTACTGATTTACCTTGAGCTGGAATTGTTCCAGAATATACATCACCTACGTGAGTCATCACAATATCTGTTTGTGCATTTCCGTCTTTAGTCCACTTAATCCAAACACTATCTACTCCAGTTGTATCTTTAATTGTTGCAGAAATTGTATGTGCAATTGCTGTACAAGATGAATCTGGGGTTAAAGTAACATTTGAAATAATTGGTGCAAAGTAATCTCCAGGAGGCGCAGGTAATACCGTTACGATATAATCTTCGGTTTCACCATAGCTATAAGTAGCACATGCAGTAGTTGTATCTACAGATGTTTCTGAAGCTACAATTCTTAATACTGTTTTACCGCCTTTTGTTCCAATTGGTAATTTCATATTACCTATCATGGTACGATCAGAAATTACACTTGACATATACTTTTTAGCAATACGTTCTTTTGGTAAATCGAATGTACCATTTTGGTTTAAGTCAACAAAAATGTTAACCGCAGTATTGTACAATGAAGTTGAAGAGTTTACAATGTTCACTTGGTAAGCAATTGGCACTTCTACTTGCATTACTAAACCTGGTAAACTACCAAAGTTGCTATATAAATTAGTAGATGCTGCATTACTTGTAATTGCCAAGGTAGGTGTACTTTGGTTCACAAAGTTGCCGATCTTAACATAAGCAATATCTTCGTCATTTGTAATAGTTGCCGCTGAAGTACAACCTGTTATAGGAAATGCAGAAACTTTACGCACACCTGTTGGTGCTACTAAAGTTGAAGCAATTGTACTTCCTTGAACTTTTGCACTTACAAATGTTGCATCTAAGGTATCACCTGTTGAAGCCGAATTAGCCATAGTAGCTACTAACCAGAAATAGTTGTTGCCTGTTGCTAATTTAACATTATCTGTAAAGGTAATTGTTCCTGAATAAGACAATGGCACAATACCAACTTGTGTCTTTTTCATACTTGTATAAGTACTATCATTACCGGTGTACATTACCCTAACAGAAGTTACTGATGTTAACTTAGTATTCGCTAAAGCAAATTTCAATTCTGTTAAATTACTAATTACACCATTGTTCATGGTAATTTTTGCAGCAATAACTGGGTTATCAACTGTTCCAGCATAAACCGGAATTGCGTTGAAAGGTTGGTAACCTACAATGGTATTCACAGTTGCTTGGTTTAAAATCTTTTTAACACCTGCTGGCGATGAATTTGTAGGTGTTACTGCAGTACCGCCAATAGTCATTGAGGTAATAGCTGCATCCATTGAGTTTCCTATGACTGCAGCACTTGCTACATCATAAGCTACCCAGATATAGTTGGTATCACCTTCTAATAATACGTTCACTGGTGCTACAACAGTAGCAGCTGGTGTTGCTGTATAAATAGGAGTTGCTGTATTAAAGGTATCAACGTTACCTGTTGAGTAAATTTTGATACTGGTAATATCTGCTAGGTTTGTAGTACCTGTTGTGTTCATTGTCAATGAAGTCAATGATAAACGGTTGGTATAACCAGTCACAATTACTTTCGAACGCAATACAACTGCATTGGTTGTTGCTGGTAAAACAGCTACTGTGTCTTGTTCTATTTTAGTGCGGTTCAATGCCATTAAAGGAGCTGGAGCAATATTAACTGCGTAATCTTCGATTTCGCCATAGCTACTCGTTCCACATGCACTAACACCTGTTGTATTGTAAGCATCTGTACGTACCCTCATTCTGGTTATACCAGATTCAGCTGTGTAAGGTACTTTGAATACTAGTGTTCCCGTATTTGCTGCGGCAGCAATGGCTATTTCTCCTAATTTCTCAGATGTTTCAAATTGACCATTTTTGTTGTAATCAATCCAAGCTGCTGTTGCATTACTTGTAGTCCAACCGTATGATCCTGCAGCTAATTTAATTTTTACAGTATCCGATCTACCTGCAACTAAAGATGCTGGTAAAATTGAACTTGAATCTGTAAAGTTATTGTATGCTGGTAAAGCAGTTAAAC
Source organism: Sphingobacteriaceae bacterium (assembly GCA_024645045.1). Classification (GTDB taxonomy): domain Bacteria; phylum Bacteroidota; class Bacteroidia; order Sphingobacteriales; family Sphingobacteriaceae; genus CAIKLP01. The sequence continues at coordinate 2,854 of JAHEGO010000068.1, read as the reverse complement.
CAGATGTTACATTCATTGAAGTTAAACCAACAGCTGAAAGGTAATTGTATCCGGCATATGAAACTGCTGCATCACAATATTTAAGTGAAATGCTAATATAGTTTGTTCTTGTTAATGAGTCTGTACCAGCGGCATTTTGAACTTTTTGTTTAATTGAATAAACACCTGCTCTAGTAAATTGCAATTTAGGCGCTTTACTTGTAGCGGTGGTATTGTTTACAAAAATGTAAGTGTTTGGCGTAATTGTGTAATTCCAAGTATTTGGATAATTAGTAGCCGAGTTAATTACATTGATGGTTGTTGGTTTAGCACCTGCAACACCCGCAACTGTATCCGTACGGAAACTTGCTGAAGGAGTAACAGCCGTAATTACACGAACATCTATAGTATCAGTCCAAGTACATCCGTTGCTAGTTGCAGCTAAAATGTAAGAATACAATCCTGGAGTACCTGTTGGAATTGCATTAGGGTTGATGATGTTTGTGCTTTGTAAACCACCATTAGCACTAGAAGTCCAGTTATAGGTAGCTTGTAATGGTTGACTAATGATAAAGTTAGGTCTGTTTGCTGAAGTATAAGCTGATGAAGGGCTAGCACAAACTGTTGCAGCATCCGCATAACTGTACACACAAGAAACGTTTGATGTTGTTGAATAGTAAATAGTTTGTGAACCATTCCAGTTTGAGTTATTGAAACATGTTTCAATCACAATATTCGAAACTCCATCCCAAATAAATGGTGTTTGGAATGTATGCGTATTTACTTGGTTTGGTAATATTGTATATGATGGGTTCATGTATACAGTGTTTAAACCACTAGTAATAAAACCAGACATTGCTGTATTGGTTGTATGACCCATTGAAATGGTAAAGTTAGTTAACGGTAATGTTGTAGTAACCGCTCCTACTTGCAATCCTAATTCTGTAATTTTTCCAGCTACAAAACCTTTAGCAGTTAACTCAGCAGCAGTATATAAGAACTGCTCTTTGTTACCCCAATAAGTTGTATTGTATGGACTTGGATAGCCTGTTGAAGAAATTACTGTACTACCACTCATGGTAATAGTGGTATTTGGCATATTGGCATTTAAACCTACTGTACTTCCTAAAGCAATAGTATCTGCATTAGTAGTTGCTGTAAAGTTAAATTTCGCATCAGTGTATGTTTTGTACAATTTAGTTGCTTTGTTACCTACCGAGTCTTTTGCAAACATGTACACTTTTACAGGTAAACCTGGTGCAACAGCAGGGATAACCGCACGGTATTTACTTTGTGCTGTTTTAGTTGCCAAGAAAGGCGTTTGTAAAACACCATTTACAGTATATAGAACTTGAGCAGTATCTACACCGCCTAAATCATATACTGTAAAGTAAAAAGTATGTGCTTTTTGTGAACAAGCATTAACTGCTGGAGAAATAGAGTCAATTAATACAGTTGGAGCAAAAACGTCAGCTAAATACACACCGTCTAACTCGTCTGCACCAATATCTGATCTAATTGCACCACCATTTGTAGATCCTGTTGGACCCGGACGCACTTGACCATCAATATCTCTATTGATACCAACAATGTTTTGTCCATGTGACTCTAATAAAGTACCTGTTGTACCTGCATTGATATGTAAGTTGTTTGAATCGACAAAACGAGGTATATCAGAGAAAGAGTTTTTATCTGTACCTGTTGCCAATGAATAAGTAGTCATATCTGGGTAGAATAGAGAACCTACTGCTACAACGAAACCTCTTGGGTTTAAATCTACGTTGTAGTTGTTGTTATCTAAAGCCGTTACCTGACCACCATTTGTAACCGAACCCGCAAACCAAGCCGCTGCGTTGAATGCAGTAGATTGACCAGCTGAATTTGGGTTATTTAAATTATTTACACAAAGGTTGTTTCTGAAATCAATTTTACTTGGAGTAGCGGTTGCGTGGAATGCAGCAGTTACAGACTGTGTAGTCATTGTTGTGCTGTTAGAATAACCGTACAAGTTAATCGAGTTATTTGCAATTAAATAGCCTGATCCATTTTGTACATACATTCCACAAGCGGCATATGACATAGAACTATAACCATCTGAACGTACACCCGATATCATATTGTTTACAATGGTATCGTTTGCGTTTGGTGCAGATTGCGCAATATCCATACCACGTGATTGCCATCCACCACTTGTTGCAGTGTAAGCTATATCATAAATTACGTTTGCATCAATTCTTGAATTGGTAAAGTTACCAGATGCAATATTGATACCACAAGTATAGTAGTCTAATGTTTTGATACCAAAAATTGTGTTTTTGAAGATTAACGCTTTGTTTGCACCAGCAACATATATACCAGCACGACCAATTCTGTTATCCACAGAACCCATGTTATTCCATCTTATTTTTAAGTTTTGGTATTCTCTTGGGTTATTACCTACAGCATAAATACCATAGTAAACACCCGTAAATATATTACTATCAATGGTTACATTATCGTGTAATCCACCTCCAGAAACAGGTCCACCAGAACCAGATAATGAAATACCTACGTTTGTAATTGCAGTAGAAGTTCTAGCGATAAACGGTGCAGTAAACGTACAGTTTTTAACGGTAATGTTTTGACAACCATTTGTTGTAGAACCACCGTCCGAAATTTGTAAATCACCTGTGTTTGAGGTTTTACTTTTGTTAATGAAAACTAAATAGTTACCTGAACCCGCATAACTACCATTTATAGTCACACGGTCTGCTTGGTTTAAACGAACCAATGCACCAACGTATGTACCACGGATACTATCTTCTGTAGCTGCTGCTGGAACAATGTTAATTTTGTATGTACCAGCACCTGCACCCTCTTCGGTAGTTTGGTTCAA